>NZ_KB911525.1:0-123248 GCF_000383535.1 Nocardia sp. 348MFTsu5.1 | reverse complement strand
AGCACCTAAATTGGCACTAACAATCCATCGACACACTATCGAGTTCTCAAAGAACACACCCACAACCAACTTCGACACCCACACTGAGATGCCATCCTGGAAGGGATACATTTGTTGTCTTACCGCAAGCTGTCTCGTTTCCGAGGCAACTTTTCAAGCTTACCCGACTCACATCCGGCCCGCAACTCGCCGCATTTCGCGGTCCGTCACCACCCGCGCTGAAACACCCCACTCGAAAGCGGATCTGATTCATAACTTGGGCGGTCAACGTTGTTCCTTCAAGGAAAGAATCCCTGTCGGTGTTACCGGCCCCGGCGACTTGCTCTCCAGTGCCTCACTCGCTGACTCGACAAAAGTTACGGGACCACCACACCCACCGTCAAATCGCCTGGTCTGCGCGGGTTTTCATTTACATCACTGCAGGCCAGCGGTATCTGGTGCCTCCATAGCCACGGCGCCTCCTTCCTGTGACCGTGGCCACTGGACCGGACGAAGAAGTAGTCAGCCTGGAATGCACTGCTCCACCTTCATCCCGGTTCCGAAGGTCCGGCACGGGCGGTGGCGCGTGATGTCCGGAGTCCGAAGGTGCCGATTTCCACTGCGACCTGGGCGGTGACCACAACGTCACCGCCCAGGACCCGGCACTCTTTCACCGATGCGGACATCCGGGTTGCGATGTCGCGGGCTGCCCCACATGGATCGGATTCACCCATCACCAGGCGCTGCGCTGCGGCCAGTGCAGCGAGGTCAGCCGCCGACTGGGTCTGGTGACGAGCCGAAATAGCCGCTCCCACATAGATAATCAGTAGAACCACAGCAATCAGGCCGGAGATGACCATGGCCCCGACAACGGTCGCCGATCCACGGTCGTCGCGGAGTAGGTTCATTGATCCGCACCGACGGGCTCTAGTGCCGCCACTGCCGTGGCACTGACGTCGAGCATCGTCAACAACGGCACCGACACCCGCACCCGGGCCTCCACCACCGTCCCTTCGGCGCGCAGGGTCACCGTGGCACCTCGCGGAGCCACTTGCCTGCCCACATCCCGGGCCCTGACCGAATCTCCCTGCGCTGCAATGCGTGCAACCTCGCGCGCGGCATCGATGCAGCGGATATGGGCGGCCACCGAGGCCACCCCGACCACGGAGATCACCACCACCGCGACGATCGAGGCAATCGCAAACGCCGCCTCGATCGTCACCATCCCCCGGTCATCGGCCGGCAATCCCCGCCGTCGCATGGCTCAGCCGACCGTGGTTTGGAGCGCCTTGTTGATGATCCCCGTCAGCGCAGTCACGATGTTGTCGCCGGTCACCACTGTGTAGAGGATCGCCCCAAAAGCTGCCGCCGCGATCGTTCCGATTGCATATTCGGCCGTACTCATGCCGCTGTCATCGGTCATCAGCAGTGCAGTCCGTACCTTGACCTCGCGAATCATCCTGTTGATCATTTCGTTTCCTCCCCTATCCGTGCCGCGGATTCTCCGCGGCAGGTCTCACATCAGCCCGCCACCGAAGACCGGCCCGGCCAGCCCGATGACCACCGGCACTATCCCCAAACACACAAACGCAGGGAGGAAGCACAAACCCAGTGGTCCGCTGATCGCCACCCCAGCGCGCTCGGCTGCGGCGGCGGCCCGGTCCTGCGCCTCACCTCTTCGGCTATCCGCCAATTCGGCGAGCCCACGTACCGGCGACGACCCGGCCCTCGCTGACCGCCGGGCCATCGAAGCCAGCGCCTGCGCGGAGGGATCTGCGGAATCGGGAACTGCCCAGGCTTGAGCCGGGTCTGCACCCAGCGACAGCAGGTCGGCAGCCTGCGCGAGGGTGCGGGCGAGTGCCGGTGGTGCGGATTCCGAGACCACCCGTGCGGCCATGCCGACTGGCAGGCCCGCGCGCAGGCAGACCGCAAACAGGTCGTAGCCGGCTGCCGCGGCGAACGGATCGTCGGCCTGGGGCTTCACGCCGAGCCAGCGCGGATCACGATTGCGTTCACGCCGGACCGGTGGGCCAAGAACCCGATACGTGATCCACTCGGGTTTGGGCCACAGAAGAATGGCCGCCGCGCACGTCAGGGCTGCCACCATCCAGCCCGTCATGACCCGACAACCTTCCCGACGATTCGCCTCGACCACAACAAGCCCGCACACACCAGCGCAACACCGACAACCAGGAGAATGCCTCCGAGTCCTCCCCCGAGCAGGACAGTCAGCGGCGACGCTCCGATCGCCTGCCCGAGCCCGATTCCCAAAACCGGGAGCAGAGCCAGCACCATCGCTGTCGCTTTGGCGCCGGCCAGTGCCGCCCGCGTCCGCTCACGGAATCGGCTGCGCGCGAGCAGGTCTGACCGAACCGATGTCAGCAGTTCAGCGATGGGCAACCCGTATTGTTCGGCGGTCCGCCAGGCCACGGCCATCCGGGACCAGGCCTGTGGATCACGAACGTCCGCCTTCTCGATTCCGCCTGCGACATCTCCCCCCAGTGTGGACCGCCCGGCCATCATCGACAGCGTCTCGGCCACCGCCGATCGCCGCGGTCCTCCGGCATCCTCGGCCGCTTGCCGGCACGCGTGTGCGGGATGAGCACCCACGCGCAATTCGGCGATCATCACCTCGAGCGCCGCCAGGAGCGCGGCTAGTTCGTCTGCCACATCCCGTTCCCGACGTCTTCCGCGATACAGCAGATAGGCCATCCCCGAGGCCATGGATGCGGCGATCCCGGCGGACATCCCGACGATCACCAGCACTGCAACCGGAAGCCCGACCACCGCAACTGCAACAAAGTCCTCGGCCGACCGCGGCGGTCGATCTCCGACCGGAACGTTCAAGGCAAGGCTCCTGGTCTGTGCGCGGGTCCGGGGCCAGAGCAGAACCATCAACGCGACCGCCGCGAGGATCGCGCTCACCGGACGAGCCTGCCGGCAAGGAGTGCGGCCAGGTCCGCGGCGGCAGGGGTGAACCCGCCGCGGCGACGCCAGACCGCATCCACGTTCACCAGACCGTCGGCACCGCGCCGCAGCATCCCGATCTCGCCGACACCCCGATCGCCGTTCGAATCGCGGAAGACCCCGATCACCACCGAGATTGCGGCCGCGAGCTGGCTGTGCAGTGCGGGACGGTCCATGCCGCCGAGTGCGGCGAGGGCTTCCATCCGGGCCGGTACCTCGGCGGTCGAGTTTGCGTGCAATGTGCCGGCACCACCGTCGTGACCGGTGTTCATCGCGGTCAGCAGATCCACGACCTCGGCACCCCGTACCTCACCGACCACGATCCGGTCCGGTCTCATTCGGAGCGCTTGGCGCACCAGCGCCCGGACCGGGACCTCGCCTGCCCCTTCTACATTGGGGGTGCGGGCCACCAGTCGCACGACATGGGGATGCTGCGGTGCGAGCTCCACGGCATCTTCGACGCAGAGGATGCGTTCGGACGGATCGACCCGCCCGAGCAGCGCTGACAAAAGAGTGGTCTTTCCGGCGCCGGTCCCACCGACGACCAGAAAGGCGAGCCGGGCATCGATGATCGTTTCCAGAAGTGTCGCCGCCTCAGGGACGATGGCACCGGACGACACCAGTGCGCCGAGATTCTGCGTTGCCGGCCGCAGTACCCGCAGCGACAGACACGTCCCGTCGACGGCGATCGGCGGGATGACCGCGTGCAGTCGAACGCTGTACCCCCGCCGACCGAGCCCGGACAGCTGGCCATCAACCCAGGGCTGGGCATCATCGAGTCGCTTGCCGGCGGCCAGTGCCAACCGCATGGCCAGTCGCCGGACCGCGTCATCATCCTCGAACTCGATGTCCGACAACCGAAGTCCGCGTCCCTGGTCGACCCAGACCGCCCGCGGACCGACCACCAGGATGTCGTTGACGCCCGGCCCGGCCAGCAGATCCTCGAGGCGGCCGGCGCCGACGAGTTCGGTCTGCAGAAATCGGAGCGCGTCGAGTAGATCGGTATCGCCGAGTACCCCACCGGCTTCGGCACGCACGACGGCGGCCATCACCTCGGGTGTCGGATCCTGTGCGGTTGCCGCCAGTCGCTCGCGTACCCGCGTCAGCAGTTGGTTGCGGTTGGACGCCGTCGACGCAGTCGGATCATTCATCGCCCCGACCCCCGGAGTACCTCCGCGCGATCCAGAACCGCGACCGCGCAACGACGGAGCGGTGACCGCCGCGCCAACAACAGTCCGCCCGACTCGAGGTCGCGGGCGAGCCGGGAATCGGGCCGTGCGGCCGTGAGTAGTGGCAATCCGAGAACCTGCGCCACCTGGCCGGCGCGAAGCCCACCCGGCGACGGTCCGCGGACCACCACTTCCACCCGACCGGCACGAGCACTCAGACGCGACGCCATCTCGCGTCCGGCGGCGCATGCCCGGACAGTGGCACCGCAGACCAGCACGACGAGGTCGGCCGCCTCGACCACAGCCGAGACCACGTCATCACCGCGACGGGGCACATCGACGATCACCACGTCGCCGTTGCCCCGCGCGGCATCGATCGCGGCGAGTGCCGCTTCGGGCCGGACCGGAGCGGGTGCACCGCGGCGACCGGCCAGGACGGCCAGGCCTCCCCGCGCATGCGGCAAGGCGGTGTGAAGGGATTCGGCAACAACTTGCCCACCCTCCAAAGTCAGTTCCTGCCAACGCAATCCGGGATGATCCTCGACACCGAGCAGCAGGTCCTGGCCGCCACCGAGCTCGTCGAGGTCGAGTAACAGACCGCCGTGGCCGCGCTCGCAGGCGACCAACCCGATGCCCGCGGCGAGTGTGGACGCGCCGGCGCCGCCGTGTCCGGCGATCACCGCGATGGCGATCCCTTCGGGGCCAGTGGGTCGGCGGATCCTCGACAAGGCCTGGACCACCGCATGTTCGTCGTCCGGCAGTACAAATCCGTGACCGGCGCCGAGCGCCAGCGCGCTTCGCCACATGTTCGGTCCATCCCCGGTGACACCGACAACCATCAGCCCGTTGCGGCGGGGCAAACCGGCCGCGAGCGTCTCATCGACGGTGGAGGCGTCGACGAGTACGGCAGTCGCCTCTGCCCATTCCCGGCGGCAGTGATCGGGACGTGCACGCATCATCTGATAGCCGGATGCTGCCGCGACCCGCTCGACATCATCGGATAGGTCCGGTGACACCATCGCGAGCACCCGGGGAGTTTCGGTCATGCCTCACTGTGGCGGCCGGTGTACCCGGGTATCGCCCGAAATCACCGGGTTCAGCAGTGGTTGTTAGTCGGCACCGGAACTGTGGACAACTGCGCCTGCAGTGCACGAAACCGCTGGTAGACAAATGTGGCGAGAGTGTGGCTCAGATGACCAAACACCCAGAAATGGGGACGACCCCGGCCAGGGGGGGAGGAGGCCAGGGTCGTCGCGTTCAGCCCCGGGGGGTCGGGCTGAAAGCCCCGGATCTAGTCCGGGTAATGACGACTATACACAAAA
The DNA here is from genome assembly GCF_000383535.1 of Nocardia sp. 348MFTsu5.1. Taxonomy (NCBI): domain Bacteria; kingdom Bacillati; phylum Actinomycetota; class Actinomycetes; order Mycobacteriales; family Nocardiaceae; genus Nocardia; species Nocardia sp. 348MFTsu5.1. Next base: position 117,811 of record NZ_KB911525.1, on the reverse strand, counting down.
TTCCACGATTGATTGCAACTTCAACCATTGGCCTTACCTGGTGTCTCCAAGCGAACCCAGACGTCGATCGGCGTACTCCAAACAACTGAATCTTCCCTCGCCCCTGCCCTGGACGTACCCTCGACGGGTGACAGCATTCCGGCCGGCCGACGATGGATCACAACCCTCGACCGGCGCACCGATCGCAGCTTTCTTCGACCTCGACAAGACGATCATCGCCAAGTCCAGTTCACTCGCTTTTTCGCGCCCGTTCTTCGACCAGGGCCTGATCAACCGGCGTTCGGTCCTCAAATCGTCGTACGCACAGTTCATGTTCCTGCTCTCGGCCGCCGACCACGACCAGGTCGAGCGAATGCGCAAGCACGTGACCGAGATGTGCACCGGATGGGACGTCGAACAGGTCTCCTCGATCGTCCGCGAGACGCTGCACGACATCGTCCACCCCCTGGTTTTCGCGGAGGCCGCCGACCTCATCGCGGGGCACAAGGCACGTGGTCATGACGTGGTGATCGTGTCGGCGTCGGGCGCCGAGATCGTCGAACCCATCGGCGAGATGCTGGGCGCCGACTATTCGATGGCCAGCCGGATGAAGGTCGTCGACGGTAAATATGCCGGGGTGATGGACTTCTACTGTTACGGCGAGGAGAAGGTGGTGGCGATGAATGACATCGCCGGATCGGTCGGCTACGACCTATCCCAATGCTTCGCATATTCCGATTCGATAACCGACCTGCCGATGCTCAGTGCCGTCGGTCATCCGACCGTCATCAATCCCGATCGCAACCTGCGGCGCGAGGCCGGCGAGCGCGGTTGGCCGATGTTGTCGTTCACCAAGCCCGTCTCGCTCCGCGATCGCCTCCCGTCGACCCCGTCGCCAACGGTAACCGCCTCTGCCGCAGTCGGTTTGAGTGCCGTGGTGGCCGGCGCACTCACCTATACGATCCTGCATCGCAAGCGCCACTGAGCGCGGAACACCCCGGTGCACGGACGCGAAAGTTGGCGGCACACTACACGAAATATGTTCAGCCGCAACGGACGAAACTATTCTGAATTCGAGGCCGGAGAACCCTTGATGTGACCGTTGTCACGGTGTAGAAAGTAGTTACGGAAAGCGCGGAACGCCAAGTTCGGACCGGAAGAGAAGGAACGGACTCCTGACCGCGCACTCCCAGCACGGATGTCGAGCACCCACGCGCAGCACGCCGCGGGAGGCAACAGGTAGTGGACCTGCGAGATTCGCGCCGAGTTCAGGTGAGTTCCTTTGGGTGGGAGCGCATGTGGACACAGCGCCGAACAACTTCGCCTAGGTCATCCCACACAACCACCAAAGCACGCTTGGTAACTCGGATCCGTGCTAGCGGGCGGCGATCTGGCCCCACGTTCTCAAGGAACGTCGGGCCAGAGAGCCGCCCGCAGTGCGTTGTCTGGACCCCCTACTTGCGCGGGCGCGCGGCTTCTGCGATCGACATCGCTTCTGCGGCACCAGCTTCCAGCGCTTCACAGCTGAGCATCAGCCACCGGCGGATCGCCTCGGGATCACCGGCACCGAACCCGTTCGACAAGTCGCGGTATTCGGAAACCCGCTTGAACCATGTCACCTCGGGGACTCCGAGGTTGTGCGGATCGAGTCCGGTGCTCGCACAGATCAGCCGCGACGCCGCCCGGGCCACCACTCCGTTGGCGTGTCGGAAAGGTTCGAGCGACAGCAACTCGGCATGCACGACGGCCGCCAGGACCGGCGCCGGCGCCTTCGTGGCTCCGGTGATCAGTTGGGCGAGAATGTCCAGTCGCTGCCCGAGTTCGGCGTCGGCGCGCGGACGGCCCAGGAGCTGCTGATCATCGGTGATGTCCGCGGCCGCCAGCACGTGAAGGCGCGCCAGCGTCTGCAACGGCGCACGTGTCCAGACACCGACCATCTGCGGCAACGAATCGCCGTCGAGCGCCTGTGCCACCCGCATCGCACCCGCCAGTATCGGATCGTCGAAGTCGCCATCGCGGACGAGTTCAACGCTGCCGCCATCGATTGCGGCTGATGACCGTCCGGCCCGCCACGACGCCTCGGTGGCTGTCTTATCCCATCCACGCAGGTTGGCGGGGTGCCGGTGTGCGGCGGCCAGCGCATCGCGCGCACGGTCGGCGGCCGCGGCGACACCCGGCATCTCGAACAGGGGAGCCAGCGGATCGGTCACGACAGGTCAGCGTACGCGGCCCGACATCCGAGCCGGAATCAGAGCATCTCCCCCGGTCGTCAGAGCAGCGGAGTCAGAACAGCTCAGTCAGAGCAGCGGAGTCAGGGCAGCTCGAGGGCATGGCCCGCGCTACGCGCCTTCACCACTGCCTCGTGCCGGTTGTGGGCACCGAGGCGGACCATCGCGGCACGCAGATACGTCTTCACCGTGTCCACCGTCAGCCCCAGCCGGTCGGCCACCACCCGATTACCGAAACCCATCGCCACCAGCGATAACACCTCCAGCTGACGAGGGGTCAGCGGGATCGACGGCTCGGCCCCACGCTGCTTGCCCCCGGCAATCTGGTCCACGAGCTCCAGGATCCGGCGACGAGAATCTTCGTCGGACGACACCGTGGCGATGTCACGCAGCTCATTCATCCAATCGAGCGCCGACGCCTCCGCCTGTTCGGCCTGGGTGCGGGCGGTCATGGCGGCAACCCGGCGGTCCACCTCGTCGCGCGTCCGCAGCTCAGTCGCCACCCGGCCGGCTTCGACGGTCAACGCCTGCACCACGTCGTCGCCCAGCGGGCCCTGACCACGCCATCCGGCGTACAGCAGACCGCGCACCGACCCGTCCACCACAATCGGTGCGGCCGCCAGGTCGGTGATCCCCTCGCCGAGGATCTGGTCGTCGAAATCGTGTGTGATCTCGTCAGCCGAGCCGTAGTCGCGCACCAGGATCGCGCGTTTGTTCAGCCAGATGAGTCCGCCGAGACCTCGCTGAGGGGTCACGCGGATGGTGCGCAGGGCCGGGGTCATGTGCCCGACCGACGCCGTCACCGCGATCGCGTCCTGATCACGCAGCCCCGCAAAGACCACCGGCGTACCGGTCACCTTGCGAAAGCGCGCACTCGTAGCCCGCACCAGCTCGTGATCGCTGGGGCGGAGGACCGTGTTGTCAACGCTCATGCACTATCCACTTTCGGGGCTATGTCAGTTGATGATGCCGGAGACATGATGTGGTGCACAACACAGTGGTAGCCGATCACGCCCGCATCACCGGTGAGATCGGCGCGCGGACCACCCAGAGCGAAAGGGAAATAATGAGCGAAGGCACTGCACAAGCGGTATATCCCCCATCGGCCGAGTTCGTCTCGCAAGCAAATGCGGGACCCGAACTCGAGCAGGCCGCCGAGGCCGACCGCCTCGCATTCTGGGCCGAGCAGGCACGCCGTCTGCACTGGGACACCGACTTCACCGATGTCCTCGACTGGTCCGACGCCCCGTTTGCGAAATGGTTTGTCGGCGGGAAACTCAACGTCGCCTACAACTGCGTGGACCGTCATGTGGAAGCCGGCAACGGCAGCCGCGTCGCGATCCATTGGGTCGGCGAACCGGGCGACTCCCGCGACGTCACCTACGACCAGCTGCTGGCCGAGGTCTCCCAGGCCGCCAACTACTTCACCGAGATCGGCCTGGTGTCGGGCGACCGGGTGGCCATCTACATGCCGATGGTTCCCGAAGCGATCATCACGATGCTGGCCTGCGCCCGCCTCGGACTGACGCACTCGGTGGTCTTTGCCGGATTCTCCGCCGGTGCCCTGCGTTCACGCGTCGACGATGCCGAAGCGAAATTGGTTGTCACCACCGACGGCCAGTACCGGCGCGGCAAGCCCGCACCACTGAAGGCCGCCGTCGATGAAGCCCTCGGCAGCGGTGATGACGCCGCGAAGTCCGTCGAGCACGTGCTGGTCGTGAACCGCACGGACTCCGACATCAACTGGACCGACGGCCGCGACCTCTGGTGGCACGAAACCGTCGCCAAGTCCGACACCGCGCACACCCCGCAGGCACACGACGCCGAGCATCCGTTGTTCCTGCTGTACACCTCCGGAACCACCGGCAAGCCCAAGGGCATCGTGCACACCACCGGCGGGTACCTGACCCAGGTCAGCTACACCTTCCACAACGTCTTCGACCACAAGCCCGGGGAGGACGTGTTCTGGTGTGGCGCCGACATCGGCTGGGTCACCGGACACAGCTACCTGGTCTACGGCCCATTGTCGAACGGTGCGACGGAAGTCATCTACGAGGGAACTCCCAACTCCCCCAACGAACATCGCCACTTCGAGATCATCGAGCAATACAAGGTCAGCACCTACTACATCGCCCCGACCCTGATCCGGACCTTCATGAAGTGGGGCCGCGAGATCCCCGACGCCCACGACCTGAGCTCGCTGCGCCTGCTGGGTAGCGTCGGTGAACCGATCAACCCCGAGGCGTGGCGCTGGTACCACGAGGTCATCGGCGGTGAGCGCTGCCCGATCGTCGACACCTGGTGGCAGACCGAGACCGGCGCCATCATGATCTCGCCACTGCCCGGTATCACCGAGACCAAGCCGGGCTCGGCGATGGCGCCGCTACCCGGTATCAGCGCGAATATCGTTGATGAGCAAGGCAAGTCGGTAGGGGCCGGCGAACAGGGCTTCCTGGTCCTCGACAAACCGTGGCCATCGATGCTCCGCGGAATCTGGCGCGACGACGAACGTTTCCGGGAGACCTACTGGTCGCGGTTCGCCGACCAGGGCTGGTATTTCGCCGGAGACGGCGCCCGCTACGACGACGATCACGCGCTCTGGGTTCTCGGCCGCATCGACGACGTCATGAACATCTCGGGGCACAGAATCTCCACTGCGGAAGTCGAATCCGCACTTGTCGGCCATCACAGCATCGCCGAGGCCGCCGTCATCGGTGCCGCCGATCCGACCACCGGCCAGGGCATCGTCGCCTTTGTCATCCTGCGCCAGGGCCAGGAAGACACCGGGGATCAGCTCATCACCGAGCTCAAAGCCCAAGTCTCGAAGGACATCTCACCCATCGCCAAGCCGCGGGAGATCCACGTGGTTCCGGAACTTCCGAAGACGCGGTCCGGCAAGATCATGCGCCGGCTGCTCAAGGATGTGGCCGAGGGACGTGAACTCGGCGACACCTCGACTCTGGTCGACCCGACGGTCTTCGACAACATCCGCCGAGGCAACAAGGTCTGAGAGTTCCTCAGCTGCTCAGGCCCGGGCGACGGCGTGTGTTGTCGTCCGGGCCCGCCGCAGCGAATCAGCCAGGTCGCGACGGCGCCGGGCCCGCCGGATTCTGTGCATCTGTGCCACCTCCTGCGCCTCACGCCTCGCGAGCGCAGCGCGAACTTCGCGCCCCCGGAAGTCCAGCCCGTCGCCGCCTTTGGGCAGCCACGTCGAGATCACCACAACACCCACGCACACCAGGATCCAGAACATCGCCGCTCTCCTCGGGGGTTCTATCGGCGCCTGCTGGAACGCCGATGGGGTAACAACAACGCTATTGACGACAAAGCCGCAGGTCACCCACCTCCGGGAGGATCTTCATCCCCTACCGCCGCAGGTGCGGAGCATCCTCCCCCGGAAACCAAAATCGGTTGTCATCGGTTCGCATTTTGAAGCTACGACCCCTGACCACCGTTCGACATGAGTAGCGGACTACCCGATTCGTCAGGGCGAATTACCCGTGCCGGGCGATGTTCGGCTCTGCGGCGGCTACCACCGCAGGGGCACAGGATCCTCCCCAGGACGGAGGTTTTCCCCGGCGCGAACCGATAAAATCAGCCAATGCGATGGTTGATTGCACGCTACGCACGCGCCTTCGCGTTGATGGGGTACCAGTACCCCTGGTACTACATGGTCATCGCCGACGGCGCCATCCTGCTCACCGCGGCCCTTGCGACAGTGCAACGAGTGCTCGAGCACCCATCGGGTTGGGAGTGGATCATCCTGGCCATGGCGTTCGGTTTCGCCGCGGCTCCACACATCGCGTGCCTCTTCGTCACGAAGCGAGCCCTTTTCACCCCGGCGCTCGTCATTGCCACCGTGATCTCGGTGATCCTCTTTTGGCAGCTCCCGACATACGCCGACGCCGCGACCCTATTGCTTGTTCTCGGCATCACCACCGATGCTGCGGTCAGCACCTGGAAGCAAACCACCTTCAACATGGTCATGACCGTCGGCGTGCTCGTCTACGGAATCGCGATCGGAGCGGTGGAACAGGGATGGCTGATCGCTGCGATGCTGTGTTTCGGTGTGGCGGTCGGACATCTGTTGCAAATGCAGTTGGCATTGCTGGTGCGGGAGCGTCAGGCCCGGGTGGCCCGGCTCCAACTCGACCGTGTCACCCTCGCCACCGAGGTGCACGACGTGATCGCACACTCGCTCAGCATCGTGCTCCTGAACGTGACCGGTGCCCGGCGAGCGTTACAGGAGGACAACGACACCGCGGATGCCGTCGCGGCATTACTCGACGCAGAGCAGCAGGGCCGCGCGGCCATGGCCGACATCCGCCAGACCATCGAGTTGCTGCGCGCCGACGCCGAACCAGCCAGTCCGACACCGGGATTGAACGATCTCCACGAACTCGTCTCGTCATTCCAGCGCGCCGGACAGGACGTCCGGTTCCGCTACGACAACCCCGGTGGATCACCGACGAGCGCCACCGAACTCGCGACGTTCCGCATCGTTCAGGAATCGCTGACCAACGCGTCGAAGCACGCCCCGGGTGCGGCGGTCGACGTCGAGGTGGGTCCCGATTCGGCGGGAAGCCTGCAGATCAGCGTGCGCAACAAGGTCGCTCCCGATACCCGCCGCCGGCCCGGCGGCTCCGGTCTGAGCGGAATGCGTTCGCGCACAGAGCATCTGGGCGGGCGATTTCACGCTGCACCCAACCAGGACACCTGGGAGGTCAACGCTGTGCTGCCGTTCTCGACCGGCACCGACCTGGCACGCGACGGTGCCCGGTGACCGGTGACGCGGCGCGGATACGCGTCCTCCTGGTGGACGATCAGGACCTCATCCGATCCGGCCTGCGACGGATCCTGCGCCGCAAGGACGGATTCGAGGTGATCGGCGAGTGCTCCGACGGCGACGAGGTCGTCGAGGCAGTGGCCGACCTCCGGCCCGATGTGGTCGTGATGGACCTGCGGATGAAGCGGGTCAGCGGTATGACCGCGACCCGGCGACTGGCCGCAACCGTCGGTCCGCCACCGGTGCTGGTCCTCACCACGTTTCGGGACGAGGAGTTGTTGTCGGATGCACTGCGCGCCGGTGCGGCCGGATTCGTGTTGAAGGATTCGCCCGCCGAGGAGTTGATCCGGGCGGTACGCATCGTCGCCGAGGGCGAAGCCGTACTCGACCCGGCGATCACCGCACGGGTGCTCGACACCTACCGGGCCGCACCGGGACCGGCCACCGGCAACCCCTCACTGGACCGCCTGACATCACGCGAAGCGGCGGTCCTCGGCCTCATCGGCCGCGGAATGTCGAATGACGAGATCGCCGCCGAACTGGTGATCTCCGTGGTCACCGTCAAAAGCCACGTCGGCAACATCTTCCACAAACTCGGTGTCCGCGACCGCGCCGCAGCCGTGGTCTACGCGTTCGACCACGGCGTGGTCAGCCCACGCGCCCGCTGATCAATACTCGGCTTCAGAACTTCGAGAAGTGCTTGACCGTGTCGGTCTCGATGGTGGCGAACGTCTTTGCGGAGACCGGATTCGCAAATTTCGAGGTCTTGGCCATCACCCCCGCGAGTTCGATGGCGAACGACCAGGTGAATCGGCAGCCGATCGGTGCGGGTTCGACCTCGGTGAGTTCACCGAACGCCTTGAGACCCGGCACGTTGGCTTGCTCGACATAAAAGGCATTGCGGTATCTACCGGCGTCGGGATCCTCATCCCAGCAGAAGAATTTTTCCGACAATTTCACATATCCGGGCGCCAATTCGGCCGACCGCGTGGTGCCGACCCCATAGGGTGCCGGGGACGTGAAGGTGATCGATTTGATGATCCGGCACCAGTCGAGGGTGTTCTGCCGGGTCAGCTCGGACCACGCCGTTGCGGGGCTGACCGGCAGGTTGACCGAGAAACGATGGGTGACGGGCGCGATGTCGAAGAAGTCGAGAGCAAACGGTTCGAGCGGGTACGCGGGCATGTTCGCCTTTCGTATGGCATTCATTCCCGGCGAGTGGTGAGTCGGTCACATGATTCGACCACTCGCGCGAGAACGGTCCGATGAGCCTGAGATCAATCCTGGCATGGCAACATAAGGGTTCTACAAACCCCGGCGAGAAGAAAGATCAAGCGTCCGGGTGGGCTCGGGCGCTTGTCCGAAGATGGAGGAGTAGCAGTGACGCTGGACGACCGCACCTCGGGAGATGTACCGCCGAACGTCTCGTCGATCCCGTTGTCCGACCCCAAGGCGCGCCCCGGCGGTGATCCGAGTATCGGCACGCTGGTGAGAGATGCCACGGCTCACCTGTCGACGCTGTTCCGCGCCGAAGTCGCGCTGGCGAAGGCCGAACTGACAACTGAGGCCAAGAAGGCAGCCGTCGGCGCGGGCCTGATCCTCGTGGCGCTCACAGTCGCGCTCTACGCCAGCCTGTTCTTTTTCTGGTTCCTCGGCGAACTGCTCTCCGAGTGGCTGCCGCGGTGGGCCGCGTTCGGCATCGTCTTCCTGATCCTGCTCGTCGCCGCGATCATCACCGGGCTCATCGGCTACAAGGTGTTCAAACGGATGACCGGACCCACGAAGACCATCGATTCCGTCCATCACCTCTCTGATGTGCTGCCCGGCGGACACGACGACGTACAGGTCCGGCCCGGCGCCGACCTGCGCAAGTCGAGCCAGCCCTACAAAGGCTGACGTTTGCCCGCCCCTGATCCGTCGTCCGTTCGGTTCACGGGCTGGCACCACGTCGATGTCCGGGCCAACGGCGTCCGGTTACACGCGGTCGAGGTCGAGCCACCGCGCACCGACCGGCCACTGGTTCTCTTCATGCACGGCTTCGGTGAGTTCTGGTGGAGTTGGCGCCACCAACTGAAGGCGTTCACCGAGGCGGGCTACCGGGCGGTGGCCGTGGATCTGCGCGGCTACGGCGACAGCGACAAACCTCCCCGCGGCTACGACGGCTGGACCCTCGCCGGTGACACCGACGGCCTGATCCGAGCGCTGGGCCACACCGAAGCCACCCTGGTGGGCCATGCCGACGGCGGCCTGGTCTGCTGGGCGACGGCCACCCTGCATCCCCGGTCGGTCCGGTCCATGGCGGTGATCTCCTCCCCGCATCCCCAGGCTCTCAAGACGGCCGCGCTGCGCGAATCGAACCAGCGCAAGACGTTCCTCAAAGGCTTCCTCAAGGCCCAGATCCCCCGGACCGCCGAGCGGGCCCTCACCGAAGACGACGGCGTGATGGCCGAAATGCTCCTTCGCGCGCACTCCGGTCCGGCATGGCTGGACACCGATGACTTCTCCGACACCGCCCGCCGGAACCGCTCTGCGATTCAGATTCCGGGCGTCGCCCATTGCAGCCTCGAATATCAGCGGTGGGCTTTCCGGTCCCAGTTCCGTCCCGACGGCAGCAAATTCCTCGAACTCATGGACAAGCGCCTGCACATCCCGGCGCTCGCGATCCGGGGTGAAGTCGACAACTACATCCAGCGATCGACCCTCGAGGCGAGCGCCCAATGGTCGTCGAAGCTGGAACTGACCGAGATCCCCGACGCGGGGCACTATTCACATCAGGAACAACCCGACGACGTCAATCACCGGCTGATCGAGTTCGCCGCGAACTGACCCGTGCTGCGTACGACCTTTCAGGACGCGTGGACGCAGGACTGGGTATCGACCGCGGCGCTGAGGCGTTCCGATTCCGCCAAGCCGGGTTTGACCTGATCCGCGGTCAGCACGAAGCCGGTCTCGGTGGTCGGGTCCTCGGCGGCTCCGAACACCACACCGAGCACCTCGCCGTCCGCATTGATCAACGGTCCGCCCGAATTGCCCTGCCGGATCGAACCACGCACGGTGTACACCTCGCGGGTGACCGACGTGGTCGGATAGATACCCGGACCGCGCAACTGGATGACCTCACGGACCCGCTCTGCGCTGGCATTGAACGGTCCACCTTCGGGATATCCGAGCGCGATGGCATCGGTTCCCGTCTCGGCCAACTCGTCCGCGAACCGCATCGCCGGCGCCTTCAGTCCGGGGACATCGAGAACCGCGATGTCGGTGAGTGGATCGAAGTAGACAACCGTCGCGTCGAAAGTGTCGTCGGACGCCGTCACCTGAAGCGTGTTGGTACCCGCAACCACGTGTGCGTTGGTCATCACCCGCTCGGGCGAGACCACGAAACCACTGCCTTCGAGCGCCTGCCCGCAGATCTCCGCGATGCCCTCGACCTTGACGACACTGCCGCGGACCTGTTCGACGATGGGCTGGTCGAGCAACGCCGGATCGGGCGGATCGACACTGGTGATCGGTGTCCGGCCGTACCGTCCGATGGCCTCTTTGAGCCCTGAACTGTCGAACATGTCCCAGAACTCGCGCGGCGCCCGCTGCAACCACGTCGGCGCGATCTCGTTGATCTCCTCGATGACCTTGGAGTCCCCGACCGCAGCCGCGATCTCCGGTTGCGCCGACGTGCTGATCGGGGTGGCCAGAATCCAGGCGGCCAACAGGACCGCAACCGCCTGCAGCAGCGACCCGACGACCGAATCGATTCGCCGAAGCGACAGCGTCCGAATACCGCTGCGGGCGGCCCGTCCCAGGACCATCCCCGAGATCTCGCCGACGATCACCAGTGCGACCAGCAGCAGGACACCCGCTATCAGGCGCCAGCGCTGGTCTTCGATGTTGCGGATCAGGTGCGGCGCCAGCAGCACCCCGGCCGCCGCGCCCAGCAGGACACCGATGAACGCCATCGCAGACGACATCGCACCCTGGCGGTATCCCGAGGCGGCGGCGAGCAAGGCAACGCCGATGACGATCACATCGACCCAGGCGGATCCGCTCATCACTGACCCACCTTGGCGAGCTCCTCGTCTAGGTCACGGACGTCTGATTTGTCCCACGGGATCTCCCAGCCGGCCGCCTCGATGATCGCGGCCAGCAGGCCACCGGTGAAACCCCAGACGAGCATGCCGTCGACGCAGAACGCCGGAGCCTGATAGGCGCGGGTCCCGGCGATCATCCGTTCGACCTGAATCCTGTTGTGCGGATCGATCAAATCGCGCAGCGGCACCCGAACCACCCTGGAGGTCTCGCCGGTATCGACCACACCAACCTCGGAGAGTTCGGTCCAGTAGGCGATCACCGGCGACACCTCGAAGCCCGACGGTGGAACCGGGAACTTGTCGAGTAAGGCCAGTTGGCTGACGCCTGAAGGATCGAGTCCGGTCTCTTCTTCGGCCTCGCGCATCGCGGTGCCCAACGGGAAGTCGTCGCCGGGATCGCGGGTACCACCGGGAAAGGCGATCTGCCCGCCGTGATTACGCAGGCTGCTGGCGCGCTGGGTCAGGAGCACCGTGGCATCGGCGGGGACACCGCCGTGGTGGGTGGGGTCACCGTTCCAGTCGCCGCTGATCAAGACCAGCACCGCGGCGGGACGGGTGGCGGGCATCACCGAACGCAGCAGTCGTGCGGTCATGCCGCCGCGATCTTCGACCGACTGCGTGACGCCGGCAAGGTTTGCGGTCAGCGCACGCATCCACGGTGGGACCGATCCGGTCGGCACCAGAACCCGGGTCACGTGGCTGCGCCCAGGTATTTGTCGACGGCCGCGGAGACCTCGTCGACGGAATCGAAGACGGTGGGCAGCACCGCGGCGACCGTCCCGTCCGCCCGCACCAGAACCGTGGCCGGATAGACCCGCGGAATCCCCAGGGCAGCAGCGATTTTCGCATCCGGATCGACCACGGTCGGTAGGTTGACACCGATTTCGGCGAGCAGGTTGAGGGAGAGGAAGACGTTCTCCGACCCTTCTTTGCCCTGGACGGTCAGTACCCGGATCCGGTCTCCGGCCTGCTCGGCGTAGTCGGCGATCACCGGGAGTTCGGCCCGGCAGGGTCCACACCAGTGCGCCCACACGTTCACCAGCATCGGTGTACCCGCGGTCGCGGCTCCGAGGTCGACGGTCGATCCGTCTGCCAGGCACGGCACCAACACACCTTTGAGTGCCGAGTTCTCCGGTGCCGGACCGGGCTCGGCCGGGCAGGGTTGCAACCCGGCCTTCTCCCGGGCCTTGATCATGTCGTCGTCGGACACACTTGCCTGCAGACCCGGGAGCTTGCTCGTACTGTTCGTCGACGCCCCGGTGGGCGCAGGCGCGGGATCCGGTGACGACCGCGGCCAGATGGCAACGATCAGTGCCATCACGACGATCAGGGCAGCCAGCGTCCATCGCGCAGATGTCGACAAAGCAAAACGCGACCGCTCAGTTGTCCGGGCCTCGCCCGGATCGGGTGAATCAGACATCGACTACAGACCTGCCAGTGCAAGTAGGTGGTCGGTCTCGGGTCCCTTCACCAAAACTGCGGCCTCGGCCTTGTCCGTGGGTCCCAGACCATACGAGGGACAGTCGGACGCAAGCACGCACACTCCGCAGGCGGGTTTGCGTGAGTGGCAGACACGGCGGCCGTGGAAGATCACGCGATGCGACAGGTCGGTCCAGTTCTTGCGTTCGATGAGCTCACCGACGGCGTGCTCGATCTTTACCGGATCGGTCTCGTCGGTCCACTTCCAGCGCGCCGCAAGCCGGCCGAAGTGGGTGTCGACCGTGATCCCGGGCACACCGAAGGCGTTGCCGAGGACGACGTTGGCGGTTTTGCGGCCGAAACCGGGCAGTGACACGAGGTCACGCAGATTCGACGGAACCTCCCCGTCGAAGCGCTCGACCAATGCCTGACCGAGTCCGATGATCGAGTTGGCCTTGTTCCGGTAGAAACCCGTCGACCGGATCATCTCTTCGAGTTCGGTGCGATCGGCACCGGCGTAGTCCTCGGCAGTGCGGTAACGACTGAACAGGGCCGGCGTTGTCAGGTTCACACGTACATCGGTGCACTGCGCCGACAGGATGGTGGCCACCGACAACTCCAGCGGCGTGGTGAAGTCGAGTTCGCAGTAGACGTGCGGAAATGCGGTCTGCAGGGTGCGATCCATCCGACGCGCGCGTCGCACCAGACCTGTGCGGGTCTCGGTGCCGCGCTGCGCCGCGGTCTTGGCGCGTTTGACCCCTGCCTTCGAACTCACCAATTCAGAGTACGGTGCGCCCCGACATGCCCTGGTTTCACGGTCGGGCTCCGTCACCGTCGACAGGTCGATTTCCGCCTCCGACCAGCTCTCCGCAGCCGGTCGCGCGGTGATTGTGTCTGTTCTGAGACCTTCGGTGTGTTAACTACACCCCATGCACGGACTCGCTGTACTTCTGTTCCCGGCTGCTCTCATGCTCTTCGCTCTGGCGATGGAGCGACTCGAGAGCCGGCTCGAACGTCTCAACGTTCGCGGTGAACACGTCGAGGAGTTCCTGGAGTCGGCGCAGCCCGAACAACTGGACACCCTGGCCACGCACGGTTTTCCCGCCGCACTCGACGAATTCCGCGATCGGCGGTCGCCCGCGAACTCAGAAACCGGCGATTCGATCCGTGTCACCCAGTAAACCGGCTCGAGTCGCGACAGGCCGTCGGCGTTAGTTGGGGTAACAACCAGCATTTCGCGTCCATACCCGTAGACTGCTTGACGGGTGACGAACACAACAACACCAACCGTGTGCGCACTCTCAGGTTTCAACGTGGTCTGGCTGGACCCTCAGGAAGGGGCTTAAGTGGAGGAAGTACTCGCGCGGGCGGGCATTTTTCAAGGGGTCGAACCGACCGCCGTCGCGGCACTGACCAATCAGCTTCAGCCGGTTGATTTCCCACGCGGTCACATCATCTTCAACGAGGGCGAGCCCGGAGATCGGCTCTACATCGTCTTGTCCGGCAAGGTGAAGCTCGGCCGTAAGTCGGTGGATGGCCGCGAAAACCTGCTCACGATCATGGGACCGTCGGACATGTTCGGTGAGCTCTCGATCTTCGACCCGGGACCCCGGACGTCGTCGGCAACGACCGTCACCGAAGTCCGCGCAGTGTCGATGGACCGTGAAGCCCTGCGCTCATGGATCGCCGACCGCCCCGAGATCGCCGAGCAGCTCCTGCGTGTGCTGGCCCGTCGCCTGCGCCGCACGAACAACAACCTCGCCGACCTGATCTTCACCGACGTTCCCGGACGCGTGGCCAAGCAGCTGCTGCAGCTGGCCCAGCGGTTCGGTACCCAGGAGGCCGGCGCGCTGCGCGTCACCCACGACCTCACCCAGGAAGAGATCGCCCAGCTGGTGGGCGCCTCCCGCGAAACCGTGAACAAGGCACTGGCCGACTTCGCGCAGCGTGGCTGGCTCCGTCTCGAGGGCAAGAGCGTCCTGATCGCCGACTCCGAGCGCCTGGCCCGCCGCGCTCGCTGACGCACACAACGACACAAAGCCGCTCCATCCGCGTTCTGCGGGTGGAGCGGCTTTTTTGATGTGTCTGCGCGGCTACTTGTCGGCCAGGTAGGCCAGCTGGGTTTTGACGGACATCTTCGCCGCCGGCCACAGCTTCTTGTCGACGTCGGCATACACTTTTTTGACGATCTTGCCGGGTTTGGCGTCTTGCGCACTCACCCCGAGGTCGGCGAGGGCCGCCCGTACCTGATCGATGCGCTGTTCGCGATGTGCTTTGTAGTAGCGGGCGACCGGAATCAGCTCGGCATGGTCGGGACCGTGACCGGGCAACATCGCACACTCGTCGCCCTCGACGATGAGCCGGTTGAGTGAGTTCATGTAGTCGCGCAACGATCCGTCCTTCGGATCGAGAACCGTCGTACCACCACCCAGGATGGTGTCACCGGTCAGCATCGCGCGCCGACCGTCGAACTCGACGAGAAAACTGACCGAGTCCCCCGTATGCCCAGGGGTGTACAGCACGGTGATCTTCAGGCCGGCGGCCTCGATGACCTCCCGGTCCGCGAGGATCGAGGCACCGCGGGTGTACTCGGCGCTGCGGGCACGGACCGGTGCACCGGTCTGCTTCCGGAAATCCTTGATGGCACCGGTGTGGTCGTAGTGCCGGTGGGTGATCAGACCCAACACCACGTTGCCCTGCGCAGCAACGGCTTTCACATGCTTTTTCTTGCCTTTGGGCCCGGGGTCGACGACCACACAATCCGGATGTCCGGGGGCGCGCAAGATCCAGGTGTTGGTGCCGTCCAGGGTCATCATCCCGGGATTGGCACATAACAGCACCGACGCGAAGTCGGTCACCGGGCGAACCTCACGATATGCAGGATGCTGCAATTCACTCATGCGACCCAGGCTAACGTCCGCGGCATGACGCAGCTCACCCGCGATCGCGATACAGCGTGACGCGGTAGGTGTAGTGCTCGGGCAGGAAGTGGCTGACCGACAATTCGCTGATCACCCCGTTGCTGTCGGTGTACAACCGGTCGATCCGGAGCACCGGCCGGCCCGGTTCGCAGTTCAGGTGGAGGACGTCGAGGTCATCGGCCTGGTCGACGGTGATCGATTGCGCCGCCTCGGCGATCGGCGTCGACAGATGCCGTTCGAGGAGCCCGATCACCGTGTACGTGCTGACCGCGCCCTGCGCCATCTCCGGCGCATCGATGATCAGCCGCGCGACCTCTTCGGGCAGATGCACGGTGGTCAGCACAAAAGGAATTCCGTCGTGGATCCGCCGGAAGACCACGGTGTACACGACGTCGCTGTCGAGGCGCAGACGACCGGCGGCCTCGACGTCGACGCGACGTCGCAACTGCTGCACCACCTCCATCGTGGTGTCGTGCGACAGATTCATGAGGTCCTCGATCGACCCCTGCTGGCGTAAGTAGCGACCACCGGATTCGTTGACGAACGTCCCCCGGCCCGGCACCCGATACACCGTGCCGGCCGCCACCAGATCCACGAACGCGCGGCGGACGGTCTGGCGGCTGACCTCGTAGCGCTCCGACAACTCGGACTCGGTGGGCAGGCGGGCGCCGTTGTCGTAGCGTCCGGCAGCGATGTCCTGGCGCAGTTGCCTGGCCAGCAGCGCATAGGCCGGTTCGGACTCGTTCCTCTTCCCCGCCATGGTCCCCAAATCCTTCTACAGGCCGCCGCGGGACACCAGTTGTCCGGCAATGACATTGCGCTGGATCTCGTTGGTGCCCTCACCGACGATCATCAGCGGCGCATCCCGGAAGTAGCGTTCGACATCGTATTCGGTGGAGTAACCGTAGCCACCGTGGATCCGGACGGCGTTGAGGGCGATCTCCATCGCGACCTCGGAGGCGAACAGCTTGGCCATCCCGGCTTCCATGTCGCAGCGCTCGCCCGAGTCGAACTTCTCCGCGGCGTAGCGGGTGAGCTGCCGGGCAGCGGTCAGCTTGGTAGCCATGTCGGCCAGGTAGTTTCCGATCGACTGGTGCTTCCAGATCGGCTTACCGAAACTCTCCCGCTGCTGCGCATAGGCCAGGGCGTCTTCGAGTGCAGCCGTCGCTACGCCGAGCGCACGGGAGGCGACCTGAATACGTCCGGTCTCCAGGCCTTTCATCATCTGCGGAAAGCCCTTACCCGGTGTGCCACCCAGGATCGCCGACTGCGAGATGCGGTAGTTGTCGAAGGAGAGCTCGCAGGATTCCACACCCTTGTAGCCCAGCTTGGGCAGATCTCGCGAGATCGTCAGGCCCGGACCATGCTCGACCAGCACGATCGAGATACCGGCGTGGCGCGGGGTGGCTGCCGGGTCGGTCTTGCAGAGCAGTGCGATCAGACCGGATCGCCGAGCATTGCTGATCCAGGTCTTGGCACCGTTGATGACCAGGTCATCACCCTCGGTTTTCGCCGTGGTGGTCAGCGCCTGCAGATCAGAGCCGCCGCCCGGTTCGGTCAGCGCCATGGTCGCGCGCAACTCGCCGGTTGCCATCACGGGGAGGTACTTCTGCTTCTGCTCGTCGGTCCCGAACATCGTGAGGAGTTTGGCGACCACGGTGTGGCCACCCATCGCACCGGCCAGGCTCATCCAACCGCGGGACAGTTCCTCGGTGACCGCGACGTAGCAGGGCATCGAGACCGGCGAACCGCCGAACTCGTCATCGATCGCCAGGCCGTAGATCCCGATCTGCTTCATCTGATCGATCCACTTGTCGGGGTATTCGTTGGCCTTCTCGACCTCCCGGACCGAGGGCTTCACCTCGCGGTCGACGAAGTCACGCACCGTCTTCACCAGCATCGATTCTTCGTCGTTCAAGTTGTAGCTCATGACATCCTCCGCGGCAGCAAAACTTTGTACGGCCATATTCGTCGCCCGGTGGGCTCGCTGTCAACCTCGAGGCAATGACACCGCACCGAACGACACCTTGACATCAGCAAACATCGCCGACCATGATTTGGCCGTACATACGAGCTCGAACCGAACTCGAAGGGATGCGATGAGTCGCCGACGATCTGTACTCGTGGCGCCGGGATCCGACCGGCGCAAGTTGACCAAGGCTTTGCAGGCGGGAGCCGACGAAGTTGTCCTCGACCTCGAGGACGCCGTCACACCCGCCAACAAGGATGATGCCAGGGCTCTGGTGGTCGAGGCCATCAACTCGATCGCACCTGCCCCCGGAACCACCATCGCGGTTCGCATCAACAGCGTCGATTCACCGTGGGCCGCTGCCGATCTGGCAGCGCTGGCGCAAACCGGATCAGGTCTGTCGAGTGTGGTGGTACCCAAGGTCAACGGCCCCGCAGACCTCGAGATCGCCGCAGCCGGGCTCGCCGGGCACGGCGCGACACTCCAGGCGCTGATCGAAACCCCCAGTGGCCTCACCACTCTCGACGACATCTGCTCTGCCGTCGACGAATTGGACGGCCTGATCATCGGATACGCCGACCTCGGGGCCGAACTCGGCCGCGAGCCCGGTCTACCACCGCAGCGGTGGGCGGCGATTCAGGACCGGGTGCTGATCGCCGCCCGGACCGCAGGTATCGCCGCGATCGACGGACCCCATCTCGGAACCGCCGACGACGACGAGTTCCGGTTCGCGACGCGATGGGTGCGTGAGCTCGGATTCGATGGCAAATGGGTGATTCATCCACGTCAAATCGATGTTGTGACAGCCGAATTCACGCCGTCGGCCGAGGCTGTCGATCGCGCCCGGCGCATCTTGGCCGCACTCGACGAAGCCGCTTCAGAAGGCGCCGGAGCCGCTCAACTCGACGGGCAGATGCTCGACGAGGCAGTTGCCGTGTCCGCACGGCGCACGCTGGCCAAAGTAGAGGAGAAAGCAGATGTCTGACCCGGTATCCGTCGGCGGACCGTACTTCGACGAACTCGAGGTGGGGCAGGTCTTCGACACCGCCCCGTCGATGACCCTGACCGAAGGTGCCGCCGCGGTACATCAGTCGATCCTCGGGGACCGGATGCGCCTGTCCCTGGACGCACACCTGTCCCAGGCCGTGACCGGTCGTCCGACCGCCCTGGCCCACCCCGGCCTGGTCTGCGACGTCGCGATCGGCCAGTCGACGCTGGCCACCCACCACGTGAAGGCCAACCTCTTCTACCGCGGACTTCGATTTCATCGCTTCCCCCATATCGGCGACACCCTGTACACCCGCACCGAAGTTGTTGGATTGCGGGCGAATTCGGTCAAACCGGGACGCCGGCCCACCGGCCTTGCAGCTCTGCGCATGGAGACCACCGACTCCGAGGGAAACAAGATCCTCGACTTCTACCGGTGCGCGATGATCCCGCTGTCCGAGTCGCCTGCGCAGAACCGCCCGCCGGCGGCCGACGATCTCTCCGCGATCGGACCTGCCGACGAACCGGCATTCGAGGTCCCGGCCGGCTGGAACCTGGCCGCACTACCCACGTCGCAGCACATTCCGGCCGCCGGCACCATCTTCGAATCCAGTGCCGATGTGGTGTCGAGCGCCCCGGAGTTGGCCCGGCTCACCCTCAATATCGCTGCGACCCACCATGATGCGCGGATCGGTGGCGAGCGCCTGGTCTACGGCGGTCACACCATCGGCATCGCGCTGTCGCAGGCCAACCGGGCATTGCCGAATCTGGTGACGGTTCTGGGTTGGCAGTCCTGCGACCATGTCGGTCCGGTGCATGAGGGCGACACGATCACCAGTCGCCTGGAGGTGGAATCTGCCGAATCCCTCACTGCCGGTGGAACCCTGCTGAAGCTGCGGTCGCTCGCCGATGTTGTTGCGGTGGACGGAACCACAACCCCGGTCCTCGACTGGAAATTCACCGCACTGACGACGTAGCGCCGGCCAGACACGAGCAACAAAGGCACACTCGACGGACCGTTCGGCCCGCTCGACGGCCGGATGGGCACGCTCGACGGACGGTTCGGCACGCTCGACGGGGAGCACCGCCGAGCGTGCCGAACCGACCGTCGAACGTGCCAAAATCGCCGCCGAGTGCGCCGAAAATGCCTATCGCACAAGCAATCAACGCTCCAGAATCGGGGCGATCACGTCGCGCCCGAAGGTCTTGATGGTCGCCGGGTCGGCGAGGTCGTGGAGGCGGACGATGCACAACTCCACGCCATGATCGATCTCGGCTTTGAACATCTCGACCAACTCGTCGGGTGTGCCGACCAGCGCCTTGCCCCAGCCGGATTCGGGCAGTCGGCGTGCAGTCCGCTCGATCACCTTGGCGCGCAGCGACTCATCGGTGACAACGCCCACCGCGTACTGCACCGACAGGCGCGCACTGCCGCTCAGTGGGCGCAGTTCGTCGAGCTGATCACGCGCGCCACCCACGCAATTCCACCAGTCTGCGTACTCGGCAACCAATGGCATCGTCAGCTGTTTGCCGGCACCACCGATGTGGATCGGAATGGCGGCTTGCACGGGCGTCGGCCTGCCGTAGGCACCCGACAGCTGAAAGTGCTTGCCCTGGTAATCGAACGGTTCGCCGGAGAACATCAGCCGAAGGATCTCGACGGTCTCGCCCAGTTGCTGCGCACGTTCCTTCCGCGACCCGTGTTCGATGCCGAACATCTCGAGCTCGGCCTCGATGGATCCCCAGCCCAGACCCAGATCAAGCCGGCCTCCCGAGATCCGATCGACGGTGGCCGCCATCTTGGCCAGTACCGCCGGATGGCGAAGTGGGTTGCAGACCACCAGATGTCCGAGCCGGATGTCGGACGTGGTCGCGGCGATCGCCGACAGGAGAGTCCAGCTCTCCAGTGCATCCATGGTCGGTACGCCGGGTGCGAACAGGTGATCCATCAGCCAGAAGGAATCGAACCCGGCCCGCTCGGCGCCCTGCGCGGCGGCGATCACGGCGCCTGCTTCCATTCCCAACTGGGGGACGAAGATTCCGAACTGCGGCAGATCTGTCATCGAATACTCCTCATCGGTCCATCAACCGTCCGCCGATCACGGTGGCGGCCACAAGTTCTCCGTCCAGCTCCCGCAGAACCACCTCGGGTGGTTCAGAGAGCAGACACAGGTCGGCTGCTGATCCGATGGTCAGCTCCCGCGATCTTCCCGGAGCCCCTGGCTCACCCAGGAACAGTGTTACCGCAGCGGCATCGGAAATCTGTTCCGCGATGGAGATCTCCGATCCGCTCGCTGTCCGGCGATCGCGCGCGGCACGCATCGCCGCCCAGGGGTCGAGATCACCGAAGGGGGCGTCGGTGCTACCGGCAACGGGCACACCGGCGCACTGCAAACTCCGGAGCCGCCAGAGTTCTTCGTGTTCGGCGGCCGGAACGTCCTGCAGGTATTCGTCGCCGCGTTCGGCCACGAAGTTCGGTTGTGTCACCACGGTGATGCCGAGTTCGACGAGGTCGGGAATCATCGACTGCGGGACCACTGCCGCGTGTTCGATGCGGTCGCCGGTGTGCACGCCGGCGGTGCGCAGGGCGGTGGTCGCGACCACCAACTGCACGACCGTGACGCAGTGCAGGGCCACGGCGGTACCGCGGTGATGCACTGCGGCAATCCATTCCGTCAACGCGTCGAGATCGAGGGTGTCGTCGTCGAGAATGCGTTTAACGGGCCCGAACACCAGATGCGGATGGTCGCGGCCCGAATCAGCGGACATCACCAGGACCCGCTGGCGGATCTGCCCACCACCGACGGCGTCATCCAGCGAATCCAGATCAGCAGCAGTCAGATTCGGGGTGGCCTCGGTGACACCGGTGACGCCGTATCTACTCAGACGAGCACTGAGTGGACCGAAGTCGGTAGCATGTCCGGTGGTTGCCGCTGCCACCTGAGCATCCTGCCGAAAGAGTTGCCCGGTGGGATGGTCGGACTGCCCGAGGACCGCCAGACCGGCCGAGTTCACAAACCACATCGCACCGCTGCGATGCTGAATTCGTAAGGGCACGTGAGCAACCACCGCATCGAGGGCATACCGGTCGAGCTCACCGGCGACACTGTTGTGGTAGCCGACCGCGCGGATCCAGCCATCCGGCTGTGGCGTCGCTGCAGCCAGTGCGGCCCGGAATTTCTCCGGCGTGTGGACTTGCGGGGGTCCGACTCTGATCGACGCGGCGGCCGCGACCGTGGCCCGCAGATGGATGTGGTGATCCCACAGGCCCGGGATCAGGGTTCCGCCCCGGGCATCGATGACCGTTTCTCCCTGTACCGCAACCAGATCCGTTCCCACGTCCGCGATCCGCTCACCCACGGTTCGCAATGCAACAGGTTGCCCGGGGAGCCGCCGCGCGTTGATGATCAGCATGCGCTCCGCCGACTCTCGATTAGCTCGGCCACCCACTGCGCATCGACCGGGTAGCCGGAGGGCTCTGCGATCGGAGGCATCCGGGCGGCGACCGCCACGTGGTCACTTCTGGATGGAACGGTTTGCACTGCAGCATATTTCGCGGCCACCCCCGACATCACCACGTCGATGAGTTCCCCGCCACCCCGACCCAGTGAATCGACCACCGCGCGAGCGGCCTCGAGACCGGACAGGGGATCGGCGATGGCGTCGCCGCAGAACACCGGACCACCACTGCCCTGGCCGACAAGACCACCGGCGACTGCCGCGTCGTCGCCGAACGCCACGCGGTTGCGCATGTCAGGGGCGGTGCCGTAGCCGGTGATCCGAACCCAGACCCGCCCCCGCCGGGGTGCCCTCGTCGTCGCATCGAGCCCGGCTGACTCCAGCGCACGCGGCCGGGATGCCTCGATCACCACCTCCGCGACATCGAGCAGATCCGCCAGTTCGGTGTTGTGACTGGTGATCTCGGCCGGGAACAGCAGTTTTGCGCCGTTCATCCAGCGGAAGAAGTCCTGGTTCCCCGCACGGGCGCCGTCGGGACGGCCCGGACTCTCCACCTTGATCACCGTCGCCCCGAGGGTTCCGAGAAGCTGCCCGCACAACGGACCGGCCCACATCGCGGACAAGTCGACCACCAGCAGATTGTTGTCGACGGCGCGCGGCCGCGACCTCTCCCAGCACGGCGTGATCTCCACCGGTGGCGCGGTCACCGACCCCAGGACCGCGGCCGGGATCTCGAGCATCTGCGCACGTTCGACGAGTTCGTCGGCCACCCAGGTCCGGGCCGCGACTTCCAGCGTCGACCAGGGGTCATCGATGATGTCGTCGGTACTCAGCAACGCACCCAGTGAGTCGATGTCCATGGTGCGCGCGAGGGAAAATGCCGCCCAGGTGTCGCTGCACCGGATCAGCCGGGTCGCCCCGCCCGCCGATATCCGACCCTGGCGACTGGTCCCCATCAGCGTCGACCTGCCCGCCAGGAGGTCGTCGACCCGGACATCGAAGGGCTCGGCGACCTCGTCGGCCATCGCCAGGATGCCCGCCCGGCTGAAGTCGGGTGGACCGTCGGGATCACCGGTCAGATGGGCCATCCCGCTGCGGGCCCATCGCTCCGCCGGATCGATCACCGATACTCCTTGTGTGATGGGCTGCTTCTTGGGTGGACCTGTCTGCAAGCCTATTACCCAGCTCACACGACCTACCATGGGCGGTATGGGTCGATTCCATCGTCACGACGACACAACACACACCCATGCCGACGGCACCACGCACAGCCATGGTGACCACAGCGGCTACGACACCGGGTCGCAGCGGGTCGAGATCCTCGAGGCCATCTTCACCGAGAACGACGTCCGGGCCGATCTCAACCGCGGCGCATTCGACGCCGCCGGGGTGCCTGCAGTCAATCTGATGAGTTCGCCGGGATCTGGGAAGACCTCAATCCTGTCGGCGACACTCGACGCACTGAGACCGACCCTTCGGATCGGCGTCATCGAAGGCGACATCGCGACGGACCTGGACGCCGCGCGCCTCGAGGACAAGGGCGCGCAGGTCTCACTCATCAACACCGCCAACGGATTCGGCGGCGAATGTCACCTGGACGCGCCGATGGTCAATCGCGCACTCCAGGGTCTCGATCTGGGCACACTCGACCTGGTGTTCATCGAGAATGTCGGAAACCTGGTGTGCCCGGCCGAGTTCGATGTCGGCGAGCACGCCCGCGTGATGGTCTATTCGGTGACCGAGGGCGAAGACAAGCCACTGAAGTACCCGCTGATGTTCAGCCGGGTACATGTGGTGCTGCTCAACAAGATCGACCTGTTGCCGCATCTGGACGTCGAGCTGCAGCAGTTTCTGGACACGATCGCCGAAACGAATCCGCGCGCCCACGTGATTCCCGTGAGCGCGCGGACCGGTGAAGGTTTGGAGCAGTGGTACAGCTGGATCGATACCGCGGTGGTCAGACCTCGACGATGAGTTCGACCTCAACCGGCGCACCGAGCGGCAGTTCGGCAACACCCACCGCTGACCGGGCGTGAGCTCCGGCTTCACCGAAGATCTCACCGAGCAGATTCGAGGCACCGTTGATGACGGCCGGCTGCCCGGTGAACCCGGGTGCCGATGCCACGAACCCGACCACCTTGACGATCCGCTTGATCGAGTCGATGCCCACCAGCGCGTCGATCGCGGCCAGCGCGTTCAGTGCGCAGATCCGCGCGGCGGCAGCAGCAGCGTCAGGCCGGACCACACCTTCGGCACCCTCGGACACCTTGCCGTGCTCGGTCAGCTCGCCACCGTGTATCGGCAGCTGGCCTGATGTGTAGACCAGATTGCCGGTCTGCACGGCCGGTACGTATGCGGCCAGTGGTGCTACCACCTTGGGGAGCACGATGTTCAGTTCAGTCAGTCGCTCCGACCAGGTCATGTGCAGATCAGCCTTTCGCGCGCTTGAGGTAGGCGACGTGCTGTTCGCCGGTGGGACCGGGGAGGACGCTGACCAGCTCCCAGCCGTCGGCACCCCACTGGTCGAGGATTTGTTTGGTGGCGTGGGTCAGAAGCGGAACGGTTGCGTATTCCCAGGCAGTTGGCTCACTCATGTGCCCAGCCTATCGGCTGCATATCCGCATGCCAGGGGCGACCGCGATCAGTCGTCCGCGTGGACGTCGGAAAAGCCGCGAATAGCGGACAGGAAGTCCGCTGGGACATGTCGATCAGTACCCCTGGTGGATAAGGTGAGCCGGTGACGTCAGAACAACCGCAGGGTTATCACTGGCCGGAAGCGGCCAGGAAGGCACGGCTTCATTTCGTGTCAGGTAAGGGTGGGACCGGTAAGACGACCGTCGCGGCTGCGCTCGCGTTGGCTCTTGCGGCCGAGGGTAAGAAAGTGCTTCTCGTGGAATGCGAGGGGCGGCAGGGCATCGCGCAGATATTCGATGTTCCACCGCTTGCACCGACCGAAACCAAAGTGGCCACAGCGGAGGGCGGCGGCCAGGTGTCGGCGCTCGCCATCGACATCGAACATGCACTACTCGAATATCTCGACATGTTCTACAACCTCGGATTCGCCGGCCGCGCCATGCGCCGGATCGGGGCGATCGATTTTGTCACCACCGTCGCGCCGGGGCTTCGCGACGTTTTGGTGACGGGAAAGATCAAGGAATGTGTCGTCCGGACGGACAAGAAGGGGAACCGGGTCTACGACGCGGTGGTCGTCGATTCACCGCCGACCGGCCGTATCGGTAACTTCCTCGATGTCACCAAGGCGATGGCGGATCTGACCAAAACCGGTCCGTTGCGCAATCAGAGTGACGGGGTGGTGAAGCTGCTGCACTCGAGTGACACCGTGGTGCATCTGGTGACCCTGCTCGAGGCGATGCCGATTCAGGAGACCATCGAGGCGGTCAACGAACTCGAGGGCAAAGACCTGACGATCGGCTCACTGATCATCAACAAGGTGTCGCCGGAGCATCTGCCGGCCGACACGATCGCGGACATCGCCGACGGTGTCATCGATGCCGCGGCGCTACGGGCCCAGCTCGACGCCGCGGGTCTGGCCATCACCGAAGCCGACTTCGAGGGCCTGCTGACCGAGACCATCGAGCACGCCAGCCGCGTGCAGGCCCAACTCGAGGCCGGCACCGAGCTGGAGTCGTTACACAAGGACAAGTTGCAGCTGCCGACATTCGATGACGGCATCGACCTCGGCGGTCTCTACGACCTGTCTGAGATCCTGCAGAAAGCTGGTGCCTGATGCCTATCGACCTGAAGATGGGTTCGATCCTGTCGGATCCGGCCACCAAAGTGGTCATCTGCTGCGGTGCGGGCGGAGTCGGTAAGACCACCACCGCAGCCGCGATGGCTGTCTGGGCTGCCGAACGGGGCCGCAAAGTGGTCGTCCTGACCATCGACCCGGCCAAGCGCCTGGCGCAGTCGCTCGGGATGAACGAGCTGACCAACAGCCCGCAGCCGGTGAAGATCGACGGCGACGGAACGCTCGACGCGATGATGCTCGACATGCGGCGGACCTTCGACGAGATGGTCACGCAGTACTCACCGCCCGACAAGGCCGAGGCGATCATGAACAACTCCTTCTACCAGACCGTCGCGAGCTCGTTCTCCGGAACACAGGAGTACATGGCGATGGAGAAGTTGGGGCAGCTTCTGTCGCAGGATGATTGGGATCTCGTGGTGGTCGACACCCCGCCCTCTCGCAACGCCCTGGACTTCCTCGACGCACCCCAGCGACTCGGCTCGTTCCTCGAAGGCCGCCTGATGAAGGTGCTCGTCGGCGGTGGACGTGGTGTGGGCCGCGTGGTCACCGGCGCCGTCAGCCTGGCGATGAAGGGCGTCTCGACGATCGTCGGCGGCGAAACACTGCGCGACGTGTCGGTGTTCGTACAGTCACTCGACACGATGTTCGGTAGCTTCCGGGAACGTGCCAACAAGACGTACACGTTGCTCAAGCAGCCGGGCACCCAGTTCGCGGTGGTCGCCTCGCCCGAACCGGACGCATTGCGCGAAGCGGCGTTTTTCGTCGACCGGTTGTCCGGAGAGAAGATGCCGCTGGCCGGACTGATCCTCAACCGGACCCATCCGAATCTCACCGGCATCAGCGGATCGACCGCCGAGGCCACCGCCGGGCAGATCGACGATCCGCTGACGAAGGCGATTCTGACGATTCACGCCGAGCGGGCCACTACCGGCAAACGGGAACTGCATCTGCTGCACAGCTTTACGACGTCGCATCCGACGGTCCCGATCGTGGGCGTTCCGTCGTTGCCCTTCGAGGTCGCGGATATGACGGCGTTGCGCGCTGTGGCCGAGCAGATCACCAGCAAGGGCTGAACACATGAAGAAGGCGGCCACCTGGCCGCCTCTTCATGTTCGGTTGGTCGGATCTAGCCGACGCCCACAACCTGACGCCTGCGCTGAGTTTCGAAGAAGGTGCTCCACGAGGTGACCTCGGGATGCTGCCGCAAGAGTGCTCGACGCTGACGCTCGGTCATCCCGCCCCACACACCGAACTCGACGTGGTTGTCGAGTGCATCTGCACCGCATTCGAGCTGCACCGGGCAGTGCCGGCAGATGGTTGCTGCCTTGCGCTGTGCAGCGCCGCGGACAAACAGTTGGTCGGGATCGACCTCGCGGCAACGTGCCCTGGCCACCCAGGCCAGTCGTGCTTCGTTCTCTATGGTCGCAGCTGCCGCTTTCGCCATGTGCATCCCCTCTGAATCACAACAAGTACGCCTGGGCTTACATTTACGACTGAATGTTATGTGAGTCACATTCAAGTAGAACCAATCTATGGATCACACTCGTCGTCAGTCAAGTGCTGGAATGAAAAAAGTGGCACTTACGTCCAAACAGACGCTGCCGCGCCCGCCCCCGAGACCTTCGGATACCGTCTCTGCGGCCAGTGGCACGTATCCTTGCGGGCGTGTCGAAGTCGAAGTCCATAACTCTGCTCGTGGGATGCTGCCTATTGGCCGGCGTTCTGGTCGCTGGCCTGCTCTTTCCCGTCGCGGGCGGACTGGGCCTGGTATCGAACCGGGCAGCGGACACCATGCAGAACGTGTCGTCGGAATTGATCGAAGGTCAGGTGCCCGAGGTCACCACGATGACCGACGTCAACGGCAAGCCGATCGCGTATCTCTACGACCAACGACGCACGCAGGTCGGTTACAACGACATCTCCCCGGAGATGATCCGGGCGATCATCTCCGTCGAGGACCGTCGATTCCTCGATCACGACGGCGTCGACTGGAAGGGCACGATCCGCGCGTTCCTCAAGAACCAGTCGTCGGGTGAGGTCCAACAGGGTGCGTCGACCATCGACCAGCAGTATGTGAAGAACTACCAACTGCTGGTGCTGGCACAGAACGACGCCGAGCGCCGCGCGGCCACCGAGACCACTCCGGCGCGCAAGCTCAAAGAGGTCCGCATGGCGCTGACCCTCGAGAACACGCTCACCAACCAGATCAAGAAGGACCGCAACCTCAGCGACGAAGAGGCCAAGCAAGAGGCGAAGAAAGAGATCGTCACCCGCTACCTGAACGTGGTGCCGTTCGGTAACGGGGCGTACGGCATCGAAGCCGCCGCCTGGACGTACTTCAACAAGCCGGCCAAGGATCTGACGGTCCCGGAATCGGCCATGCTCGCGGGCATGGTCCAGTCGAGCTCCGCCCTGGACCCGTACACCAACCCCGACGGCGTGCTCGAACGTCGCAACACGGTGCTCGAGACGATGGTCTCCAACTTCCCGAACCGCGCCGACGAGTACCGGGCCGCAATGGACACACCATTGGGTGTTGTCCCCACCCCCAACACACTGCCGAACGGTTGCATCTCCGCGGCCGACGCCGGATTCTTCTGCGACTACGCGCTGCAGTTCCTGGCCGAGAACGGAATGACCAAAGACGCGATCGCCCGTGGCGGCTACACAATCCGGACAACGCTCGATCCGGCGGTCCAGGCCTCGACGAAGGCGGGTGTCGAAAAGTTCACCGACCCGAATCTCGACGGCGTGGCAACGGTGATGAGTGTGATCAAACCCGGCAACGAGTCGCACGACATCATGGCGATGGCGTCGAGCCGCGTCTACGGGCTCGATCAGAACCTGAACCAGACCGTCCAGCCGCAACCGTTCTCGATGGTCGGAGACGGTGCCGGATCGATCTTCAAGATCTTCACAGTCGCCGCAGCCATGGAAAACGGACTCGGCGCCGGATCGTCGCTGGCGGTCCCGCCGACCTTCCAGGCGCAGGGCATGGGTAGCAGCGATGGCGCCAACGGTTGCCCACCAGCGACCTACTGCGTCAAGAACGACGGCAAGTACCCGGCGCGGATGTCGGTGACCGACGCGCTCGCACAGTCACCCAACACCGCGTTCGTGAAACTGCTCAAGGATGTCGGTGTGGCACCGGCAGTCGATATGGCGGTGCGGTTGGGAATGCGGTCGTACGCCAGCCCCGGCAGCTCCGGTGACGGTGAGCAGAGCCTCGCGGACTACTTCAAACAGAGCAACCTCGGGTCGTTCACTCTTGGGCCGACCGCGGTCAACGCACTGGAGTTGTCGAACGTCGGCGCCACGCTCGCG
This sequence comes from Nocardia sp. 348MFTsu5.1, assembly GCF_000383535.1. Taxonomy (NCBI): domain Bacteria; kingdom Bacillati; phylum Actinomycetota; class Actinomycetes; order Mycobacteriales; family Nocardiaceae; genus Nocardia; species Nocardia sp. 348MFTsu5.1. The sequence continues at coordinate 88,885 of NZ_KB911525.1, read as the reverse complement.
TCGCACGGCGTCTGGTGCCCGCCGAACCCGATTGCCTCGATCACCCAGCCCAAGCGGGACCGTTACGGCAACGAGGTCATAGACGCCAATGGCGCCCCGGCCGTCCAGGAAGTCGCCTTCGATCGGCCGCAGTGCGAAAAGGTCGTGGAGCCGGGACTTGCGGATACCCTCGCCAACGCGATGAGCGCCGACGATCGTGGCGCGGGCACCGCCGCGGGCGCAGCCGGTTCCGTCGGCTGGGGCCTACCGCTGGCCAGCAAGACGGGTACCACCGAAGCTCACCGCTCGTCGGGCTTCATCGGGTTCACCAACAATTTTGCCGCGGCGGCCTACACCTACAACGACTCGCCAACGCCGTCCGAACTCTGCTCGGGCCCACTTCGCCAGTGCAGCTCCGGAACCCTGTACGGCGGTAGCGAGCCGGCGCGGACCTGGTTCAACGCGATGCTTCCGATCGCCAACAACTTCGGGCCGACCGCGCTGCCGCCCAATGATCCGGCCTACGTCGCCGGGGTCGGCGGCACCGCTGTGCCGAGTGTGGCCGGGATGACCGCGAGTGCGGCGACCAGCCGGCTCGAGGCCGCCGGATTCCGGGTCGCCCAGGCCGAGACCGAAAGCGCTCAGGCCGTGGGCACTGTCGTCTCGGCGAGCCCGGAGGGCAGCGCGATCGCGGGCAGCACCATCACCATCTACGTCAGTACCGGACAGGTGCAGCAACAGCCGACGTCCCGCGCACCCGCTCCGCCCACAACGATCACCGTCCCGGGGATCGGCCCGATCGAGATACCGGCCGGGTGATAGGGGACCAACCCCTCGACTACTGAAGTCGCGTGCGGACCGCGGCCGACAGGCGCTTGCCATCGGCCCGGCCGGCGGCAAGTGCGGTGGCCTGCCCCATGATCTGGCCCATCTGCTTCATCGTCGGCTCGGTACCGGTCTGTTCGGCGACTGCCGCATAGGCCTGGTCGACCACTGCGGCGAGTTCGGCGTCATCGAGCTGGCTCGGCAGGTAGCGAGCAATGATCTCGCCCTCGGCGCGCTCTTTGGCGGCCAATTCCTCGCGGTCGTTCTCGGCGAAGATCGACGCTGACTCGGCCCGCTTCTTGCTTTCGCGGGCGAGAATTTTGAGGACGTCTTCGTCGGTCAACTCACGCGCCGCCTTGCCGGAGACCTCTTCGGCACCGATCGCGGCGAGGACCATCCGCAGCGTTCCGGTGACAAGCGTTTCCTTGGCTTTCATGGCAGTGGTCAGATCGGCGCGGATCTGCTCCTTGATGGTCGACATGACGTCAAAGCTACGCCGACGGGGTGTCCGGTTCCCAACCCTTTCTCCGCGCGCAGAGGGCAAGAAACCCGCAGCACCGAGCCCGACGCGTATCCTGGGGCAATGATTCAGGGACTACATGGCGCTGCTCGGCGCGCGAATCAGGTTTCACGACCGACGCTGCAGCAGCTCGCTCTCGGCACTGTTGCCGCCGGCGCTGCCGGCCTCGCCTACGCAACTCTGGTGGAGCGCAATGCTTTTGCGCTACGCCATCAGACGCTGCCCGTTCTCGAGCCCGGCGCCACACCGCTGCGGGTTCTGCACATCAGCGACCTGCACATGATGCCCGGCCAGCGCCTCAAGCAGGCCTGGGTTCAGGAGCTCGCCGGCCTGGCACCCGACCTGGTGATCAACACCGGCGACAACTTGGCTCACCCGCAGGCGGTGCCCGCGGTGGTCCAGGCTCTCGGGGGACTGCTGTCGGTGCCGGGATTGTTCGTTTTCGGCTCCAACGACTACTTCGGGCCGACGGCCAAGAACCCGCTCAAGTACTTCAAGAAGAACCACAAGCGGTCCCATGGTGAGCCCCTGCCCTGGCAGGATCTGCGAGCTGCGTTCACCGAGCGCGGCTGGCTCGACGCCACCCACTCGGTCCGCGAACTCGAGGTCGCCGGGGTCCGCGTGGCCGCCGCCGGCGTCGACGATCCACATATCGGACGCGACCGCTACGAGACCATCGAGGGACGTCCCAACCCACTCGCGCACCTGCGACTCGGGCTGACCCACTCCCCCGAACCCCGTGTCCTCGACCGGTTCGCCGACGACGGCTACGACCTCGTGATGGCCGGCCACACCCACGGCGGCCAGCTCTGCCTGCCGTTCTACGGTGCGCTGGTGACCAACTGTCATCTCGACCGGTCGAGGGTCAAGGGACCGTCCGCCTGGGGTGCCTCGATGCGCCTGCATGTGAGCGCCGGATTGGGTACCTCCCCGTACGCTCCCGCCCGCTTCTGCTGCCGCCCCGAGGCGTCGCTGCTGACCCTGACCCCGGTCTCCGACGACGACTCCGATTTCGACCACGAAGGGTCGCTTCCACCGATCAACGCCGAGGCCAATTGATGCCTCTGACCAGGCGATTTAATGCCTCGGGCGGACTGCGGTAAGCTATCGCAGGCTGATTGATCACGGGGTGTGGCGCAGCTTGGTAGCGTGCTTCGTTCGGGACGAAGAGGTCGTGGGTTCGAATCCCGCCACCCCGACAGAAAGACCGATTTCGATCGGTCTTGCAGGATGTGTTGGTTGAGACACAAGCAGTGAGACCCCGGTCTTGGGAAACCAAAGCCGGGGTTTCCTCGTTTCTGGGGTTGCCTCGATAAGCGGCCGACGAGGTGGCTCTTGGGAATTGACAGACGAGCGGACGGGCGCGAATATCCCTCTATGCGTTCAGATCCCCGTGTCACCGTCATCACCGGCACCGGGGGGATGGGACTCGCCATTGCCCGTCGCCTGGGCCCTGGCTCCACGATCGTCATCGCCGATCACGATTCGAATCGTCTCGACCCGGTGGCCGAGTCGCTGCGCCAAGTCGGTCATGTCGTCGTACCGCACGCCGTCGATATATCGGATGCAGAATCGGTACGCACGCTGGCGAAGACCGCCGCAGATCTCGGGCAGGTGACCGCCGTCGTTCACACCGCCGGACTCTCGCCGTCGCAGGCCGGCATCGAGACAATCCTGAAAGTCAACCTGCTCGGCGCGGCGCTGGTCAGCGATGCCTTCGGCGAGGTCATCGCGCCGGGCGGTGCCGGTGTGTTCATCGCTTCGATGGCCGGCCACCGTATCCCGGTGGCGCCGGAGCTGGAGACGCTGCTGCGATCGACACCGACCGAGGACCTTCTCGCCATCCCGGCACTCGCGGACATACCCGCGCCGGTTGTCGCCTACGGCGTCTCGAAGCGAGGCAACCAACTGCGCGTCCGGGACGCATCCATTACCTGGGGTCGGCGCGGCGCGCGGGTCAACTCCATCAGCCCCGGTGTCATCATCACCCCGATGGCACTTCTCGAGCTAAAGAGCAAAGGGGGCGACAGCATGCGTGAGCGCATGGAGCTCAGCGGCACCGGACGGTTCGGCACGCCCGAAGACATTGCCGCAGCCGTGGCGTTCCTGGTCGGGCCGGAGTCGGGGTTCATCACGGGCACCGACCTCGCGGTCGACGGCGGGGTCTTCGCGACGCTGTGAGCAGTTGAGACACAAGCAGTGAGATCCCGGTTCGCAGAAATGCGGACCGGGGTTTCCTTGTTTCGTAGGTCTCCGCGCGCTCCGGTCACAGACCTGGGCTGCTTTGACGGCATGACGAAGGTGTCTGCCCCCAGTAGTCGGTGAATGCCCTGGCGAACGAACTGGCGTTTTGGAAACCCACTACGCGAGCCGTTTCCTGGACGGATTGATCCGGAGAAGCCAGCAGCGCCATCGCTTTCAACATGCGCGCCCGCAGGAGATAGGTGCGCCACGACGATCCGACCTCCTCGTGGAACATGCGGCGCAGGGTGCGCTCCGACACCGACACCGCCCGGGCGACGTCCGCGATGCCGACCGACTGCAGGTTTTCCTTGGTGAACGCCATGGCGTCTGCGACCACAGAGTTGTCCGAGGTGGGCAGACTGAGCGTCGCACCACCGCTTGCGATCGCCTCGAGCAACAGGTTTCCGAGAGTGGCGAAGAAGCTATCGGCTTCGGTGTCGCTCCTCAGCCGGTTGATCGGCCAGCGTTGCGCGTAGACGATCATCTCCCGGATCAGTGGGGAGACGCTGAGAATCGCCGCACTCCGCCCCTCATACGGCACGAGTTCCGGATCGAACATCACCGCGATCGACTGCACATTCGAGTTCATCGTGGCCTGGTGTTCCAGCCCGGCCGGAATCCACACGGCCCGCTGGGGAGGAAGAAGATAGTGGGCTGATGCGGTCTCGACCTCCACCACTCCACCGACCGCGTACTCCATCTGATGCTCGTCGTGATGGTGCCATCCGGTCACCAGCCGTTCCCCCTCGTAAAGGTGGCTACCGGCGCTCACCACGGCGCTACGGCGTAGCCGCTTGACATTGGCCGCTTCTGCACGAGGCATGGCCGAATGTGTGGAGTCGGTCATGGTTATGAAGGGTACACATAGTGAGAGCCCACGTGACCTACCGCACTTCGAGGAGTTTTTAATGAATGTCGAAGACCTGATCCTGGTCAGCATCGACGACCATGTTGTCGAGCCACCCGACATGTTCCTGAATCATGTCCCGGCCAAATACGTCGACGAGGCGCCCCGGGTGATCGTGACCGACCAGGGCGTCGATCAGTGGGTCTATCAGGGTAAACCCACCGGCGTCAGCGGGCTCAACGCCGTCGTTTCGTGGCCGGCCGAGGAGTGGGGTCGCGATCCCGCCCGGTTCGCCGAGATGCGCCCAGGGGTGTACGACGTCCACGAACGCGTCCGCGACATGAGCCGCAACGGCATCCTGGCTTCGATGTGCTTCCCCACCTTCACAGGCTTTTCCGCGCGCCACCTCAACCAGCATCAGGCCGAGGTGACGATCGTGATGGTGCGGGCATACAACGACTGGCACATCGACGAGTGGTGCGCCGCGTACCCCGACCGGTTCCTCCCGCTGGCCCTTTTGCCCACCTGGAGTCCGGAGGCGATGGTCGCCGAAATCAAGCGAGTGGCCGCGAAAGGCTGCCATGCCGTCACCATGCCCGAGATCCCGCACCTCGAAGGTCTCCCCAGCTATCACGACATCGACTACTGGGGTCCGGTATTCCAGACACTCTCGGACGAGAACGTGGTCATGTGCCTCCACATCGGATCGGGATTCGGGGCGATCTCGATGGCACCCGACGCTCCGGTCGACAACTTGATCGTCCTGGCCACCCAGATCTCCGCCATCGCCGCCCAAGACCTGCTCTGGGGTCCGGCGATGCGTTCGTTCCCCGACCTCAAGTTCGCGTTCTCCGAGGGCGGTATCGGCTGGATTCCGTTCTACCTCGACCGCTGCGACCGGCACTACACCAATCAGCGTTGGCTGCAGCGCGATTTTGGCGGCAAGCTGCCGAGTGAAGTATTCAAGGAGCATTCCCTCGCGTGTTACGTCACCGATCCGACCGCCCTGAAGTTGCGGCACGAGATCGGCATCGACATCATCGCGTGGGAATGCGACTTCCCGCATTCGGACTGCTTCTTCCCCGATGCCGCCGAGAGCGTGTACGGCGAGCTGACCGCTGTGGGCGCCAGCGACAGCGACATCAACAAGATCACCTTCGAGAACTCGTGCCGCCACTTCGGGTGGGATCCGTTCGCGAAGACCAAGCGAGAGGACGCGACCGTCGGCGCATTGCGGGCCACCGCAACCGACGTCGATGTCTCAATTCGTCCGCGCGCCGAGTGGGCCAAGCTCTACGCGCAGAAACATCTGGTGACCGGGCAGGCCTGATCGCCGCCCGAATACTCGCCGGTTCACCACCGGCGCCAGATCGCACCGGTCGGTGGCTGCTACTGCAGCCACCGACCGGCTTCGATTCACCTGATGCAGGTTGAGCCACGCGAACAAACCAGTTCGTTTGCGAGCGGTACACTTCCTGAATGCGGCGATCAGCGGAAGATGCGAGGGCTCGTGTCCTGGAAGCAGCGCGGGCAGAGTTTGCGCAGTACGGAATCAATGGCGCCCGTATCGACCGCATCGCGAAAAGTGCAGGAGCGAGCAAGGAACGCCTTTACGCGTACTTCGGCAGCAAAGAAGTCCTGTTCGATGAGGCCATTCGGGAAGGTGTCCGGGAAGGCACGTCGTCGATCCCGATCGACAACGATGACCTCGTCGCCTACGCGGGCCGGCTGTACGAGCACTTTCTCGAACACCCCGATCAGGTCCGCATGCTGGCCTGGATGCAGCTCGAAGAACAGTGCGCAACAGCACATGTCGACGCCGTGGTCCTGCTCGAACAGGAAAAGGGTGAGGCCGTCCGACGCGCGCAGGACGCCGGCACTGTAGATACGCGATGGAATCCGCGTGAGTTACTTCAGCTGATCCATTCAGTGGCGACCTTCTGGGCGGCAACACTGCCCGTGCGAGGTAGGACCGCCGGTGACCGCAGGGCCGATGTCGAGGAAGCAGTCCGCCGCATCATCGGTCCCGCGGCCTGAATCACTCGCGTACCCCGGAGCTCAGCGCTTGTTCTTGCTGAAATCCCAACTGACGATCTTCTCCGGGACAACCTTGAGCCACGCGTGCCGGCCGTCGTAACCAAACCGACCGCCCGCGTACTTGTTGCCGAACGCCGTTTCCGGAGCCACCAGTTCCTCATTGGGCTCACCTGTCCGCGGCACCTCGCCAACCCACTCGGCACGCCCTCTGATCTCGACGCCGGCCAGATCCGTGAAACCCTCGCCGGCGTCGATCAGTACCGATACCCGGGCATCGCGGGACACATCGGTCCCGCGCTGACTCTTCACAATCGAGTTGAGCCACAACACATCTCCGTCCCAGACGAACCAGAGCGCCGACAGATGCGGCGCACCGTCCACACCGGTGGTGGCAACTCGGCAGGTACGTTGTGCGGCCAAGAACTCGTCGCGCTCCGCAGGTGTCATAGCGATGCGAAGACCGCGTTTCTGTGGGCGCACCTCGGCACTCTGAACGTTCTGGTCGACGGTAGATTCGTCTGCTGATTCGGGCATGGCGACCACGCTAGCAGATAGCGAACAAACCAGTTTGTTTGATGCCGGGGTCGGTCCGGGGTCAGATCAGTTCCGCTGGGCGGCAGCTGCCAGCACCGATTGCCGCCTGACCTGGTACGCCCGGATCACCGCGGCGTTGTCGCTCAGAGTTGTGTCCGAACACGTCATCAACCACATGTCGGCGAGTACCACGCGGTGTAGCGCCACGGCCAACGTCAGGACACCGTCGTCGAGACTGCGGTTCAGGTCGGGCAACCACCGGCCCGGATCCGTCGTCAGCGATCCGTCCAGGCGGGTGGCGGTGTGCAGGCACCACTCGACAAGATCCTGGAATCGGCAGCGCGCCAATCGGGGTAGGACCGTTTCGATGTGGTCGACTTCCAGACTCTCGTCCCGCGCCAAGTCATCGAGGAGGTCATTGGCGATGGGATCTCCACAGGAGTACAGCCATGCCGCGCACCAGTAGACGCCGTCCGTACATTGGGCGTCCTGCCAGCGCCGAAGAGTGGCGAGCAACGTCGTCGTTTCAGCTCCTGATTGCTGCACTGCGCCCATCCACTCTCTGTGACAATTTGCCCCCACGTTCAATAACAAGTTGAGGTTCATCATGCCGACTGGCCGCCATCCTCGCCCACCTTCCACTAGAGCAGTTTTGATCCTAGTCACAAAGTGAAGACGATCGCCGCACAACAACTCATACCCGGGTACGAATCTTCATAAACATATATGAAATCGGCTGTTCGGAGTAAAACTCCCAGGAGGGAATTAATTTCAGCAAACCGGCTGTACCGGGCGCGCAAGGTTCGACGGACACTCCGCTGACCTGCGGTGTAATACGAACAGGTGAAGCGCGTTGCTTTGCAGAACCAGCAACGGACACCGAGTCCTTAAATTAAAAGCGAGCACTCGCAAAGTTTCATCCGTGTTTCCCAATGGAAACAACGAACAATTGTCGACAAATGCCCACCTGCCCTTTTGGGCAGGTAAAGGAATTAACAACCAGGAATTGCAACCAACAAATAACTCGGTCGGTAATGAAACCTATCCGACGAAGCGATATCCCATACCGGCCTCGGTCAGGAGATGGCGTGGACGGGTTGGGTCAGGTTCGAGCTTGCGCCTCAGGCTCGCCAGATACACGCGCAGATAGTTCGACTGAGCGCCGTACGTCGGTCCCCACACGTGGTTGAGGATGTCGCGCTGGCTGACGAGTTTTCCTTCGTGCCGCACGAGCATCTCGAGAACGCCCCACTCGGTGGGAGTCAGATGCACCGGTTCACCGTCGCGGATCACCTGCTTGGCCCCGAGGTCCACGGTGAAGGCATCGGTCTGAACCACCGGAAGTGCCTCGTCGGTGCTCGCGCTCCCGCGTCGCACCGCAGCTCGCAGCCTGGCCAAGAACTCTTCCATCCCGAATGGTTTCGTCACGTAATCGTCGGCACCGGCGTCGAGTGCCTGCACTTTGTCCGACGAATCGACTCGGGCCGAGAGCACGATCACCGGAACATTGGTCCACCCACGCAGTCCGGCCAGCACAGTGAATCCGTCGATGTCAGGTAGCCCGAGGTCGAGAACGATGACGTGCGGGTTTGTCTGGCCCGCCGCCGTCAGCGCGCCGGCCCCGCTCGACGCCGTCGTCACATCGAAGCCCCGCGCGTTCAGGTTGATCCGCAACGCGCGCAAGATCTGGGGCTCGTCATCGACTACGAGGACCCGAATTTTTTCAGGCATCGGATTCCCCCGTCTGCGGGCCGAGCGGCAGATCGAATGCCATCGTCAGGCCACCACCGGGAGACTCCGACGGAGTGATGACCCCGTTCATCGCCCGCACAAATCCTTGCGCCACCGACAGCCCCAGACCGACGCCGTCCACGGTGTTTTCGTCACCCAGGCGCTGGAACGCGGTGAACATCTTCGGCCGCACCTCTACCGGTACACCGGGACCATGATCGACAACCGCGATGGAACACCGCGGAGGATCGTCGGAGGTCAGCCTCGCCCGCACCTGCACAGGCGTCGAGTCGCCGCTGTGCCGAAGCGCGTTGTCGATGAGATTGGCAAGCACCCGCTCGAGGAGCCCCGCATCGGCATAGAGAAGGACCGGATCGATGTCGAGCTCGACGCGTTCCGCGGCGACCGGATCAAATCGCGCGATGCCCACCGCCGCGCGACTGACGACCTCATTCAGGTAGACCATCTGCAGGTCCGGGCGCACCACCCCGGCGGCCAGCCGTGACGAATCGAGAAGGTTACCCACCAGCGCGGTCAGATGGTCGGTGGATTCTTCGATGGTCGCCAGCAACTCCGCGGTGTCCTGCGGCGAGAACACGACATCGGTTCCCCGCAGGCTCGACACCGATGCCTTCACCGCGGCCAGCGGCGTCCGCAGGTCGTGACTGACCGCAGACAGCAGCGCCCGCCTCAACTGATCGGTTTCCGCCAGTGCCCGCGCTTCGGCAGCCTGCGTGGCCAGCTTTCGTCGTTGGACAACACCCGCGGCCTGGTTTGCCACGGCGACCAGCACCCGGCGATCGCGGCCACCGAGTTTGGGTCCGCGCAACAGCATCGCGAAGTCACCTCCGGGCACCTCGCAGACCGTGTCCGCATGTTCGGCATCCGCAGGCGGATCGTCCCCGACCGAACCCTCGACGACGTTCGGCTCGCGGTGCGCGATCCGAACCACCGAGACCGCGCTCTGGTCATATGTCGTCTGCACGATCCGCAACAACCCTTCGATATCTTCACCGCTGAGAACTGCCCCTGCGAAGATCGCCAGCAGCTCCGCGTCCCGGGCGGCCCGCTGTGCCTGCACGCGGCGAACCGTCGCCGAATCCACCAGCACTGCAACGGCTATCGCGATCACCAGCATCACGATGATGGTGATCGCATTGTCGGTCTCATTGATGGTGAAGGTGTACCGCGGCGACGTGAAGAGAAAGTTCAGGAGCAGCCCAGAAACGATCGCCGACAACGCCGCCGGCCCGATCCCGCCGAGCATCGACACCGCGAGGACAACCACAAAGAGCAGTGCGGACTGACTGGCGATGCCCAGCCACGGATCGAGCGCCATCAGAATTCCCGCCGCCACCACCGGGACGACCACGGCACACACCCAGCTCAGGGGGCGATGAAACCGAGTGTTCCTGATGTCGAGGACGTTCCGCGCCTTGGTCTCCTCGTGGGTGACCATGTGGACATCGATCTTGCCGGACCGCTGCACGACGGCGGAGCCGACACCTTCGTCCAGAATCCGCTGCCATCGGGACCGCCTCGAGGTGCCCAGGACCAGCTGCGTGGCGTTGACCCCACGAGCGAACTCGAGCAGTGTGGCAGGGACGTCGTCGCCGACGATGGAGTGCATCTGGGCTCCGAACCCCTTGGCCAGTTCGGTGAGCTTTGCCAGGTCCACCATCGCCGGATCGGTCAGCCCGTCATCGCGAACAATATGGACCACAACGAGTTCGGCACTCGATCGTGATGCGATGCGGCTCGCCCGTCGCAGCAGGGTCGCCGATTCGGGGCCGCCGGTGATCGCGACCACCACTCGTTCACGCGCCTCCCAGGTGTCCGTGATCTCGTGGGCGGCGCGGTAGTCGGCGAGGTTGTCGTCGACCTGATCGGCCAGCCACAGCAAAGCCAGTTCACGGAGCGCGGTGAGGTTCCCCTGTCGGAAGTAGTTGGCGAGGGCACCTCCCACGCGGTCTCCCGGATAGACCTTGCCCGCCGAAAGTCGTTGGCGCAGAGCCTGCGGCGCGATGTCCACCAGTTCGATCTCGTCGGCAGAGCGCACCACATCGTCCGGCACCGTTTCACGCTGAACGATTCCGGTGATTTCCTGAACAACGTCGTTGAGGCTTTCCAGATGCTGGATGTTGATCGTGGACATCACATCGATACCCGCGTCGCGGAGTTCATCGATGTCCTGCCACCGCTTCGGATTTCGTGACCCCGCCGCATTGGTGTGGGCCAGTTCGTCCACCAGGACCACCTGCGGCCGGCGCTTCAGGACGGCCTCGAGATCCATCTCGTCCAACAGGGTTCCGCGGTAGTCGACCCAGGCCCGGTCGATGACCTCGAGACCGTCGATCATGGCGGCCGTGATCGATCGGCCGTGGGATTCGACCACACCGACCACAACGTCGACCCCATCGGCCAGCATCGTGTGCGCCTGGGCCAACATCTCGTAGGTCTTGCCCACGCCAGGTGCGCAACCGAGGAACACCTCGAGTCGTCCCCTGCCCTCTGCACCGGCGGTCACTGCAGCGATCTTAGTCGCAGCCCGGAGCCGTCAGCCCCAGGCCGATGTTGACACCCAGCGCATTGACGGTCAGCTGTCCCAAGAGCCGGGCTGCCCCGGGCACCTGGAGTTACCACACCTTGCCGAATCCATGCCGACATCGAGTTCATGATGAGATGACCGCCGAGGTGATCGAACAGGCAAGCAGCGCAATGAGTCTCACCCGATCTGAAGGGCTGCGGCCAACGAGGAACTCCCGCCTCTACGAACCTTTCAGGAAACACCAGGGCTGCACAGAGATATCGCCACAACGGTGGCGAGGATCAGCAGCACCGCATTGATCACTCCGTCGGCGGTCATTTGCGAGATCTCGCTGCGACGACGCGCAACACCAACGCGCATATGCACGCGGCGCAAGCAAGCACATCGGACCCGTCGTTGATGACCTTCATACGCTGGTTCGCGCGATCTATACGAGATCTTTGCGCGTGCGACCTCGACACGATCGGCAGAGCAAATACACGTTGTGTATTCGAATACTCGTCAACACCGGACATTCACTTCAGCAACTCCGGCGTACCAAAAGCGGCAATCTACTGATCTAATGTGAGCATGCGAAATAAACAATCGGCTGCCGAGAAGGATGCTCCTGCAGCATCTGACGCATTCAGCGTCGGAACTGCGGTCAGCGTCACCGCAGACGACAACACTCGTGAGGGCACCATCGTCGAGGACTTCGGCGTACTTCCCGAGGCCACCGTCGACCTCGGTGACGGCCTCCAGGTCAGCCCGAAGCGCTTTGCCGTTCTGCTGAACGACGGCAGCCTGGTGTTCGTCAACGACGACAGCCTCAAGACAGTCGCCTGAACCGCTGCACCGTCACCGACGGTGCTGCAGGGCCTCCAGCAGCTCGGGACCGGGTTCACCCTCGAGTTGGCGTAGGTAGTCCTCGACCACCTTGATCATCTCGGCATGCCCTTCCCGGACGCCGAGAGTGTCTTCCATGACCACAACGCGCGAGATGCTGGTCATCAACACAATTGCCGCCACGGCCGGCATCTGATCGAGATCGACTCCGTAGCGCCGGAGGACGTCTTCGATACCGGTGCTCGCCTCGACGCGGAACTGTTCGGAGATCCGCACGATCTCGGCGCGAAGTTCTTTGCGATGGTTCGACAGCGCGATGAACTCCATCGTGAAAATCGCACCCGCCGGATCTGTGCTGAAAGCCCATAGTGCCCACAACGGCTGCTCTGATTTGAGCGCCAAGGCCTGCACCTCGAGGCCCTGCTCGGCCCGGCGCCGGAACAACTCCAGGAACAATTCGTCCATGGTGCGGAAGTAGTAGTGGACGAGCTGAGGTTTGAGACCGGCTTCGTCGGCCACCCGCCGCGAACTCACCGCGGCATAGCCGTTCTCCAACATCACACGCTCGGCGGCAGCGAGCAGCACCGCACGATTCTTGGCGTCCGGTGCGCCGAGTCTGCGGGGCGTAGACATCGAGTTCGACCTCCGCATCGATGGATGACAGCCGCTCTGGCTCACGACATGTTAGCGCGCCGATATCCACAATGATGGCGGATGCTGTGCAAATGCCTAGCAGCGGGTCATCCGGAACGCCGAAACGGCCCCCCAGGATCTCCCGGGCGGCCGTTTCGAACCATCTTCAGATGATGGATCAGCGCTTTCGGTTCATCACCCGATCAGCTGCCGCCCAATGCTCGTCGGCAACCCACAGACGTGCGAATGCGGCGACCGCCTCATCGGGGGTCGCGCCGCCGATCACGCGCTTGATGTCGCCGGACGAATTGTTGGCCAGCGACCTGGCCACGGCCTTCCAGCCCTCTTCGAAAGAGGCCCGGGGCAGCACCTTGTCGACAAGTCCGAGCCGCTCGGCCTCGGCAGCACCGACAAGCGCGCCACCGCCGGCGAGCAGCAGCGCCCGGCTCTTACCGACCAGCGCAGCGAGCCGCTCGGCTCCACCCCACGCCGGCATGATTGCCAGTGTGACCTGGTTGAAGCCGATTTTGATGTCGTCGGCAGCGACGCGGATGTCAGCAGCAACGGCCACCTCGGCTCCGCCGCCGAGTGCGTGCCCGTTCATCGCCGCGACGACCGGCGCCGGGAATGCGGCGATCTGGTCACAGATCCCGCGCATCCGACGGGCCATCGCCTCGGCCTCTTCGATGGTCCGCAACGCGCTGAGTTGTTTCAGATCTCCGCCGGAGACAAACGCCTTGTCGCCGGCACCCTTGATGACCAGCGCCTGAGCGCCTTTGGCCTCGTCCAGCGCGGTCTCGAGCTGATCCATGGTTTCGGGCGCAATTGCGTTCCGGGCCTCGGGGCGATTGATCGTGATGACCGCCAGGCCTTCGTCGAGTTCAAGTTCAACCATGGGAGATTCTCCATCAATGAGATTGGCATTCTTCAGTTGTGAGAATATCATCACCATAGTTGACCGGGGACACCCTCGATCGGGCGTCATCCCGGTCGTCGCCGCGGACCCCGGGTTCAGAGCCAGAGCTGTATTGGAGTTGTCGACATGCGAACCATCCCCGCTGACCTGGTGGCCAGATATGAGCAACAGGGCTGGTGGACCGACGAGACCATCGGCGAACTGCTGGCAGCGGGACTGACCGCCGCACCCGATGTCGAATTCCGCATCCATTCATCGATCCGCCCCTGGTCAGGCACCTTCTCCGACGTCGAACTCGTGGCCCGGCGGCTTGCTGCAGGCCTACGGGACCGCGGCGTGGGCCCCGGGGACATCGTCGCTTTTCAGCTGCCCAACTGGATGGAGGCCGCCGCAACGTTCTGGGCGTCGTCATTCCTCGGCGCCACGGTCGTACCGATCGTCCACTTCTATGGACGCAAAGAAGTCGGCTACATCCTCGGCGCGATCAAGCCGAAGGTGTTCATCGCCACGGAAAAGTTCGGTCGTCTCGAGTACTCCCCCGAACTCAGCGCCGACGTGCCGATCGTGGGTGTGGTCGGCCGCAACTTCGACGATCTCCTCGCCGACGAACCGATGTCCGGGATCATCGAGACCGATGCCGCGCTACCGGCACTGATCGCGTTCACCTCGGGAACCACCAGCTCGCCCAAGGGTGTGATCCACAGTCATCGCACCCTCGGTTTCGAGACCCGGCAGCTCGGCGCGTGGTACCCGCCCGACCGCGGGAGCCAGCTCACCGCCGCCCCGGTCGGGCACTTCATCGGGATGGTCAACGCCTTCCTCATCCCGGTCCTCGACGGCAGTCCCATCAACCTCACCGACGTGTGGGACCCGGCGCAGTCCATGCATCTGATGAAGACGGAGGGCCTGACCGTCGGCGGCGGTGCCACCTACTTCGTCACGAGCCTGATCGACCACCCCGACTTCACCGACGAGTACCTGCCCTTCATGAAGTACGCCGGCTTGGGTGGGTCGTCAGTTCCCGCGGCGGTCACCACGCGACTCGAAGATCTCGGCATCACGGTGTTCCGCTCGTATGGGAGCACCGAGCATCCCTCGATCGTCGGCTCGATGTACAACGCCCCCATCGACAAGCGTCTGTTCACCGACGGAAATGTCTTGCCGGGCGTCGAGGTCCGGCTCGGTGAGGACGGCGAGATCTTCAGTCGCGGACCCGACCTCTGCATCGGCTACACCGACCCGGAACTGACCGAACGCAGCTTCGATTCCGAGGGCTGGTATCGCACGGGCGACGTCGGCGTGATCGATGACGACGGCTATCTCACCATCACAGATCGCAAGGCGGACTTCATCATTCGCGGTGGCGAGAACATCAGCGCACTCGAGGTCGAGGAGGTCCTGATGGGCATGCCCGCAGTCGCCGAAGCGGTGGTGGTCGCCGCCCCCGATGCCCGCCTCGGCGAGCATGCCGCCGGGGTCCTTCGTCTCCATTCCGGCCATTCCATGCCCACGATGGACGAAGTCAGGGCACACTGCGATCGGATCGGCCTGGCCAAGCAGAAGTGGCCCGAGGAATTGCATCAGGTCGACGAGTTCCCGCGGACTGCGAGCGGGAAAGTACAGAAGTTTCAGGTTCGCAAGGATATTGCGACATCCGTGTAAAGAGAATATGGTTCTCACTAAAGGAAATGGAGGATCTCATGCCCGAAGCATTGCCGTATCCGTTGTTCGACGCGGACAACCACCTGTACGAGACCCAGGAGGCGCTGACCAAGTTCCTTCCGGAGAAGTACAAGAATGCGATCCAGTACGTCCAGGTCAATGGCCGCACGAAGATCGCCATCCGGGGTCAGATCAGCGAATACATCCCGAACCCGACGTTTGACGTCGTCGCTCGCCCGGGTGCCATGGAGGATTACTTCAAGAACGGCAACCCCGAAGGCAAGAGCAAGCGCGAGATCTTCGGCAAGCCGATCAAGGCACCTGCCGCCTTCCGCGAGCCTGCTGCGCGTCTCAAGCTCATGGATGAGCTGCAGATCGACCGCACCCTGATGTTCCCCACGCTCGCGAGCCTCATCGAGGAGCGCATGAGTGACAACCCGGAACTAATCCACGCCGTGGTCCACTCGCTCAACCAGTGGCTGTACGAGACCTGGGGCTTCAACTACGAGGATCGCATCTTCACCGTCCCGGTGATCAGCTTGCCGATCGTCGAAGAGGCCATCAAGGAACTCGAGTGGTGTGTCGAGCGTGGCGCCAAGGCCATCCTGGTCCGCCCCGCTCCGGTCCCCGGATACAAGGGCCCGCGGTCGTTTGCCCTGCCCGAGTTCGACCCGTTCTGGAAGCGCGTTGTCGAGCTCGACGTGCTGGTCACCCAGCATTCGTCCGACAGCGGTTACGCGCGGTACAACCAGGACTGGGAAGGCACCAGCGACGAGATGCTCCCGTTCGTGACCAACGCGTTCCGCATGGTCAGCGAATGGCGTCCGATCCAGGACACGGTTGCTTCGTGGGTTTGCCACGGCGCCCTGTTCCGTTTCCCGGAGCTGCGCATCGCCGTCATCGAGAACGGTGCCAGCTGGTTGCCGCACGTGCTGCAGACACTGGCCGACGTGTACAAGAAGGCTCCTGAGGGCTTCGGCATGCAGGATCCGGTGGCTGCCATCAAGAAGAGCATCCACGTCAGCCCCTTCTGGGAAGAAGACTTCAGCAAGCTCACCGCCCTCATCGGCGCCGAGCGCGTGCTGTTCGGGTCGGACTACCCGCATCCCGAGGGCCTGGCCGAGCCGACCACGTACATCAACCACATCCAGCACCTGCCTCTCGAGGATCAGAAGCTGGTCATGGGCGGAAACATGGCGAGGTTGCTCAAGGTATGACCTGGGAGACCATCCCGCAGATGGTCCTCTCCGTCGGCGATCGCTTCGGTGACAACGAAGCGATCGTCGACGGACCGCTCCGGCTGACTTTCCGTCAACTCACACAACGGGTTCGGAAGGCAGCCGGAGCTTTTGCATCAGCGGGCATCAACAAAGGCGACCGGGTCGCCATCTGGGCACCCAACTCGGCCGAATGGGTCATCGCGGTCTTCGGGCTGCTGACCGCCGGCGCAGTGCTGGTCCCGGTCAACACCCGGTACAAGGCTGACGAGGCCGACGACATCGTCCGCCGCAGCGGCGCCAAACTGCTGCTCGTGCAGCAGGGCTTCCTCGGCACCGAGTACAGCGGCCCCGACGGAGTTCCCGTCATCGACCTCAAGTCCGACTTCCTGTCCAGTGGTGAGCCTTTCGAGTGTGAGGTCAGCGGCGACGACATCGCCGACATCATGTACACCTCGGGCACCACCGGACGCCCCAAGGGCGTCATGATGAACCACCGGCAGACATTGCGGCTGTTCTCCGAATGGTGCGATCTCGCCGATCTCCGCGAAGGCGACCGCTATCTGATCGTCAACCCGTTCTTCCACATGTTCGGCTACAAGGCCGGCATGATCGCATCGATGATCCGCGGCGCCACCATTCTTCCGGTGCCTGTGCTCGATGTCGATGAGGTGCTCGATCTGGTTGAGCGCGAGAAGATCACGATGCTCCCCGGACCCCCGACGCTGTATCAATCGCTGCTCGCGGCGAACGACGGCAGCCGCGACCTCTCGTCGCTGCGCGCGGCGGTGACCGGCTCGGCCGACATCCCCGTCGAACTCATCCGCCGGATCAAAAAAGATCTCCCCTTCGAGACCATCATGACCGGTTACGGGTTGAGCGAAGGCGGTACGGCCACCGCATCACGGGCCGGCGACACCTTCGAACAGATCGCCACCACCGTCGGAACACCGTGCGATGGAATCGAACTGCGCATCGCCGATGACAACGAGGTGCTGATCCGCGGGTACAACGTCATGCAGGGCTACCTCGACGATCCCGTGGCCACGGCCGAAGCCATCGACTCCGACGGCTGGCTGCACACCGGCGACCTCGGAAACCTCGATGAGGGCGGACGCCTGCGGATCATCGGCCGCAAAAAGGACATGTTCATCGTCGGCGGCTTCAACGCCTACCCCGCCGAGATCGAAGGATTCCTGCTCGAGCACCCCGCGATTGCACAGGTTGCGGTGATCGGGGTCCCCGACGAACGCCTCGGCGAGGTCTGCAAAGCCTTCGTGGTGACGAACGAAGCTGTGTCCGAGGCCGATCTGATCACCTGGAGCCGCCAGCGCATGGCCGGCTTCAAGGTGCCCCGGTCCATCGAGTTCCTCACCGAATTGCCCACCAACGCAACCGGAAAGGTTGTGAAGGACCTGCTCCGCTGAGACGGATCCGTGAAGGGACACCCGGATGGACACTGATCTTCCACTGATCGATGAACACCGGTTGAGTGTGGCTGCCTCACTGGCCACGACGTGGGAAGCGCTGAGTGCCTGGATCGCGCGCACACAGCTCGGCGCCAACACGCACTTCACGGATCTGCTCGGAACAGAGCCTCGGCGCGGTTCGGGCACAATCCCCGAGTTGGGCGCCACAATTCCCGGGTTCGAAGTCACCGAATCCGTGCCCGAGGGTCACATCACACTTGCCGGCCGCCACCGGTTCTCGAGATACCAGCTCGTGTTTTCGACAAGCACCGAAGCCGGCGGAACGATCGTCAGCGCCCGCTCGTATGCAGTATTTCCCGGAGTACTCGGGTGGGGCTATCGGCGGCTGGTCATCAGCTCCGGCGCACATGGACTGATCGTGAAACGCATGCTCAAACAAATCCGACGCGCCGCCGAGTAGCCCGTCCACCACCACCCACCGCCGAGCGTGCCAACAAAACCGCCCAGCGTGCCTTAGTTACCGCCCAGCGTGCCAAAACTGCTACTGCCCTTACGGTTTCGGCACGGTCAACGAACGGTTCGGCACGGTCGACGGTGATCTGGGCACGGTCGGCGGATGGTCCACCGTCGAGCGTGCCCTAAATACCGTCCAGCGTGCCTTCGTTGCCGTCGAGCGTGCCAAAACCGCTACCGCCCTTACAATTTCAGCACGGTCAACGAACGGTTCGGCACGGTCGACGGTGATTTGGGCACGGTCGGCGGATGGTCCACCGTCGAGCGTGCCGTAAATACCGCCCAGCGTGCCTTAGATACCGCCGAGCGTGCCAAAACTGCTACTGCCCTTGCGGTTTCGGCACGGTCAACGAACGGTTCGGCACGGTCGACGGTGATTTGGGCACGGTCGGCGGGGGGTTAGCGGGCCGAGTCGGGGCCTTCGAGGATCGTCACGGCTGCCACGGCGGTGGGTCCACCGAGATTGTGTGCCAAACCGACCTTGGCGCCGTCGACCTGGTTGATGGCATTGCCGCGCAGCTGGTCGAACAACTCGACACACTGTGCGACACCGGTGGCGCCCGGCGGGTGACCCTTCGACTTCAGACCGCCGCTGGGATTCACCGGCAACGAACCACCCACGGAGGTGTCACCGGCTTCGAGAAGCTTGTAGCCCTCGAAGCGGTCGGCAAAGCCCAGGTCTTCGTAACTGATGATCTCGACACCGGTGAAGAAGTCGTGCACCTCGGCGACGTCGACGTCGGCGGGAGTCAATCCGGCCATCGTGAACGCCTGCTTGGCCGCACGAACGGTGGCCGGGAATGTGGTCATGTCTGTCTTGTGCTGGTGCATCACCGAATCCAGGCCCAGGCCCACACCCCGGACCCACACGGGCCGGTCGGTATAGCGGTCGACGACGTCTTCGGCGGCGAGGATCAAAGCGGCCGCGCCATCACTCTGCGGGGCACAGTCATAGAGACCAAACGGTGTGACCACCGTCGGGGCCTCGAGGGCCTGCTCCATCGTGATCTCGAACCGCAAACGCGCCTTGGGGTTGTTGACCCCCTGGCGATGGTTCTTCACCGCGACCATCGCCATGTGTTCGCGGGTGGCCGGCGACTCGTGGAGATAGCGGCTCACGTGCAGCGCGAATCCGGCGGGCGCAACCAGTCCCAGCGGGTAGTCCCACGCCATATCCCGAGAGGTCGCTTCCCACTCCCACAGCATGTCTTTCGACGCAGTCTCGCGGAGCTTGTCGGCGCCCATCACGAGCGCGACGTCAAACGCGCCGGAGGCGATGCCGTACAAGGCATTACGGACGGCATCGTTGCCGGTGGCACACGAGTTCTCGATGCGCGTGACCGGAATGTCCGGCAGGCCAAGGGAGTCGGCGAGGATGCCGGACGGGAACCCGTCGGTCGTACCCATGGCACCGAACCAGGCGGCCTGCAGATCGTTCTTGTTGATGCCCTTGTCCACGCTGGCCGCCGCTTCCGCGTAGGCCATCGGGAGCAGGTCCTTGATTCCGTGAGCGAAGTGTTCGGCGAACGGAGTCATACCCGCACCGACAACTGCAACCTTCCTCATACCACTGCTCCTTCCGCAACAGGTTCGGGCTCAAATGCGTAGCCGTAGTCGGGAACTCCCGAACGCATGGCCACCCGGCGGAGCGCCAGACGCCCACGATCGCCGATACCCACCGACCCGGGATCTGCACCGGTCACCTTGACCAGCGCTCGAACGTTCACATCTTCGAGTTCGACGATCACCAAAGAATAGGGGGTTTTCAAACCCGGCACCGGAACATGCACGGTGACACCGGTGTACACGGTCCCGGTCCGCGGTAGCGGTACGAGCTCGTATTCGGTCTGCAGCGCAGAGTCATCGGAGACCTGGTAGCGCGGCGGGAAGTCGAGGTTCTCGGAATCGGCGTATTTGCCTGCCTCCCAACGCACCTTCGCCTCGAACGCCCGCTCGTATGCCGCGAGCGAGATCGGGATCTCGTTGCCCGGGATGTACGTCGTCTCCAGCTTGGGCCGGGCCGCGGGCTCGCGGCGGTGCAGCGCGACCGACCCGGCGGCAACCGTGATCCCGGACAGGCTCGCCTGTTCGACGGCGGCCAGCGGACCGGTGGTCTCCGATTCGGCCATCGCCGCAAGGGCGAACAGACCTGAACTGGCGCCCACAGTAGGCAGCGGTGCGGAGAACCCCTGGCTCAGTTCATTTGCGTGTTTCTGATCCACGCCGGCAACAGCTGTCGGATGATCCAGCCAGGCCGCGGCCAGCGAGGCCACCAGACCACGGTCGTGCAACAACCGCGGGTCGCCGTAATCGTGCACAACTCCTGTGGATGAATTGCGCGTGCGGACCGGAAGGCTGCGCGCCACCCGGGCCGACGTGCGCACGTGCAGACCACAATCGGAGGTCAGAGCGGCAGCCGCTCCGGCCGGATCGAGGTCCACACCTATGACCAGCGTCCGCTGGCGCGCCGAACTCAACGCATCAAGCGTTGCCGGCGCGCCACCGAGACGCTCGGTCACCTCTAGCTCGGGGTCGAGATCAAGCCCGGCGAGAAGCACTGCAGCATTGCTGCTTTCGAGCAATGGAAGGTCACGGGTGACGAGTACAACCGAGTCGACCGTGCCCCCCTTGCTGAGCGCTGCCCGCCCTGCCTCCACCGCCATCGTGATGGCATCCTCGTCGTCACCGGCGATGCGATGATCCGGAGTACCCCACGGTGGCAGGTACGTTCCGATAGAGGCGATGTAAGGCATTGAATCTCCCGTATTACCTAGGTGACCGCGCCGGCGGTTTTCAGTTCGATGATGCGCTCCCAGTCCAGCCCGATTTCCAAGAGGATCTCGTCTGTGTTGGCGGCGAACTCCGGAGCAGCAGAGGTCGTCGTCGCAGTCACATCGAATTGGACCGGGGTGGACACCAATTCGATCTCGCCGGCCTGGACGTAGTAGTCGTTGGCCCGGACCTGGGGGTCCGCACTGACCTGGTACGAGTCCTGCACCGGCGCCCAGGGGCCCGCGAGTGTGCTGAGGCGTGGGGTCCACTCTTCGAGCGTGCGGCCCTTGATCGCCTCTCGCAGGATCGCCACCGCGGCTTCGGTATTGGCAGAGATGTCTTTGCCCGTGGCGAATCGCGGATCGTCGATGAGTTCCGGACGCTCGATATGCCGGCAGACATCCGCCCAGAACTTCGACGGCTGCATCATGATGAACGAGATGTACCGGCCGTCGGCCGTCTCGTAGACACCGGTCAGCGGGTTCACCGGCGAACCATGCACACCCGGAACCGGTGCAACCATCGGCTCTTTCAGATGCGCGGACAACGCGATGCCATGGCCCATCGACCACATTCCGCTACCGAGCAGAGAAACGTCGACCACCGAGGGCTCGCCGGAACGTTCCCGCTTGAGCAGCGCTGCGGCGATGCCACCGGCCAGGTTGGTACCCGAGATCGTGTCACCGTACGCCGGTCCCGGAGGCGCGATCATGCCCTTGGTTCCGGGCGGCGTGACCGTTGCGGCCGTACCGGCGCGGCACCAGAATGCGGTCATGTCGTACCCGCCGCGATTCGACTCTTCGCCGCGGGGCCCCAGGGCACTGCCGCGGGCGTAGATGATGTTCGGGTTGATCGCCCGGACGTCGTCGACGTCGATCCCGAATTTGACGCGGTGATCGGGCAGGAAGCTGGTCAGGAAGACATCGGCCTTCTTGATCAGTTCGATCAGGACTTCCTTGCCTTCCGGGACGGACATGTCCAGGCCGAGGCTCCGCTTGCCGCGGTTGGCGTGCTCGACATTCGGGTTGGGGTCGCCCACGACAACCATCGTGCCGGTCTGACGCAATCCGCGCTGCGGATCACCGGTCACGGCATGTTCGATCTTGATGACCTCGGCACCCCAATCGGAGAGCACGGCACCGGCCGACGGGACGAAGCCGTACATCGCGACCTCGAGGACGCGGATCCCTTCGAGTGGTTTCACGATGCGGCCACCGGAGCTGCGAAGGACTTGATCTCGAGGAATTCTTCGAGTCCGGGTGCACCCATCTCACGGCCGAGGCCCGACTGCTTGTACCCACCGAATGGCACGTCGGCGCTGAAGTAGTTGCCGCCGTTGATGCTGAACGTTCCGGTACGGATCCGACGACCGATCGCGAGTGCGCGGTCTTCATCGGCACTGAGGACACCGCCGGACAGACCGAACTGCGAATCGTTCGCGATCTGGACGGCGTGCTCGTCGTCGTCGAACGGGATCACTGCCAGGACCGGCCCGAAGACCTCATCCTGGGCGATCTCGCTGGACGGATCCACGTTCGCCAGCAGAGTCGGCTTGTAGAAGTAGCCGGGGCTCACCGACTCGCCGCCGAATGCCAGCGTTGCGCCGGCGGTCACGGCCCGCTGCACCATTCCATCGACCTTGTCGCGCTGCTTCGCGCTGATCAAAGGCCCCATGTAGGTCTTCGGGTTCGTTGGATCACCGAACGTGACCCGCTTCATCATCGCTGCGACCATCGCGACGATCTCGTCGTGCTTCTCACGCGGGACGAGCAGTCGGCTGGTCAGCGCGCAGCCCTGGCCGGCATGCGAGCAGATGCTGAACGCCGCGAACTGGGCGGCTGTCTGCAGGTCTGCGTCGTCGAGCACGATGAGTGCCGATTTGCCGCCGAGTTCGAGGAACACGCGCTTGAGGCTGTCGGCCGCGGCGGCCATGATCAGGCGGCCAACCGGGGTGGATCCGGTGAAGGTCACAACGTCGACATCTGGATGTGTGGTCATCACCTCTCCGACCGCGACCTCCGTCGAGGACAGGACGTTGACGACGCCGGCCGGGATGTCGGTGTGCTCGGCGATCAGTTCACCGAGGGCGAGGGTCAGCAGTGGAGTGTCCGGAGCGCCCTTGAGGATCACCGTGCACCCGGCGGCCAGGGCGGGAACGAGCTTGGCGAGAGCGAGCTGCGTCGGATAGTTGTATGCGGCAATGGCCGAGACCACACCGGCGGCTTCCTTCTCCACCCAGCGGCGATGCTTCTGGCCATTGATCTCGATCTCGCCGAGGTCCTCGGTCAAGGGGTACTCACGCAGCAGATCCGCGTAGAACTTGATGATCCCGATCGGAACGTCGAGTTGATTGCCGTGCGTGAGAATCCGCGGGGCCCCGACCTCCGCCATGGTCAGTTCGCGCAGCTCTTCGGAGTGGTCGAGCATTGCCTGATGGAACTGGTCGAGGCACTTGAGTCGGAGCTCGGTGTTGGTGGACCAGTCGGTGTGGTCGAATGCCTGACGTGCAGCGGTGATCGCCGCCTTGGCCTCGTTCACACCGGCGTCAGGGGCATAGCCGTAGACCTCTTCGGTGGCCGGGTTGAGCGATGCGAACTCCTTGTCGAGTGCCACCAACTTGCCGCCGATCAGCAGACGCTTACGGACACCTCCACCATTCACGTCGGTTCCTCCACCGGCTACCACTGCTTCCTGGGCTGGCATTGCGCCTCCTCAAAATCTGTGAAAACTTCATTCTCAAATATGACCAACGCCACATTCGCCTTAAACGGACTGTAGCAACATTTCCGGCGCGCGCCTACCCGGCTACGGGCAGACCCCGGGCAGCGAAACGGGCAAAAGACGCAGAGCAAACGCATCAGACTCTTGCAGACTGCTACATTTCGAGAGTATCGTTCTCGCAAATAGAAAGGGAGATTCTTGTGATTGAGACAACAGCCCTCAGCCCCGCACTGGGAGTTCAGGTCCATGGCGTCGAAGACCTGCTCGACGATGTGGTGGCCGCACAGTGCCTCGAAGCACTCAAATGGCGGGGTGTCCTCCTCATCCGTGGCCTGAATCTCAGCGACGAGCAGCAGGTTGCGTTCAGCCGCAAGCTCGGCACGGTTCTGGCCCCGGGCGGCAAAGAGGTTTTTGTGGTCTCACTGAACCCCGAGAAGTCCCGCTCTGCCGAGTACCTCAAGGGCACGCTCTTCTGGCACATCGACGACACCACCAACGACATTCCCGCCAAGGCAACGATGTTGACCTGCAAGCACGCGGCAATGGTTGGCGGCGGCACCGAGTTCGCCAGCACCTACGCCGCGTACGAGAGCCTGTCTGACAACGAGCGCAAGCGCTACGAAGGTCTCCGCGTGGTCCACAGCTTCGAAGCCGCCCAGCGACTGGTCCATCCGGATCCGCCCGCCGACATGCTCGCCGGCTGGCGCAAACTGCCCACCCACGAGACCTCGCTGGTCTGGGACCGCAAGGACGGCCGCAGGTCGCTGGTCATCGGCGCCACCGCCGATCACATCGTCGGAATGCGTCCTGAAGAGAGCCGCGAGCTGCTCGACGAACTGCTCGCGTACACCACGCAGGAGCGCTTCTCCTACACCCACGAATGGCAGGTCGGCGACGTGGTGATCTGGGACAACACCGGAATGCTGCATCGCGCACTGCCGTATGACCCCAGCTCGGAACGCGAGATGCACCGGACGACGATGGCCGGCAGCGAGGCATGGGCGTGAAAACAGCAGTTGTCACCGGCGGTAGCTCCGGCATCGGTCGCGCTGTGGTCGAGCGACTTGTCGCCGACGGCTACAACGTCGCCTCCTTCGACCGGACACCAAGCGAAGAGAAGAACTCCTACACCGTCGACATCACCAGCCGTGAGCAGATCGACGCTGCGTTGGCGGAGGTTCGCGAGACCCTCGGTCCCGTCACCATCTTGGTCAACGCTGCCGGCATCGACAGTTTCGGCCGCTTTGTCGACCTCGACTTCGACGAGTGGAAGAAGATCCACGAGGTCAATCTCCACGGCACCTACCACTGCATCCAGGCCGCGTTGCCGGACATGCTGAAAGCCAAGTGGGGCCGGATCGTCAACATCTCGTCGTCCAGCGCGCATTCGGGCCAGCCGTACATGGCCGCGTATGTCTCGGCCAAGTCCGCGGTCAACGGGCTCACCAAGTCGCTCGCGCTCGAACTCGGCCAGGTCGGCATCACCGTGAATGCGGTACCGCCGGGCTTCGTCGACACCCCGCTCCTGCGCAGCGCCGAGGGCCAGAAGCGTCTTGGCGGCACCGTCGAAGACCACATCCTCCGCACTCCGGTGCGCCGTGTCGGACGGCCCGAAGACATCGCCAACGCGTGCGCCTTCCTGATCTCCGAGGACGCCAGCTACATCACCGGACAGATCTTGGGCGTCAACGGCGGCCGCAACACCTAAGCAAGCGCATCGGCGCCACCCGCCGTTGTTGATCGTTTCCAGCAGCTGAAGAAATTTGAAAGGCATTCACCATGGGTCGTGTAGAGGGCAAAGTCGCGTTCATCACGGGAGCAGCACGAGGGCAGGGCCGCAGCCACGCTGTGCGTCTGGCCGAAGAGGGCGCAGACATCATTGCCATCGACTACTGCACCGATTTCGAGACCATCGGTTACCCGATGGCAACCCCGGAAGACCTCGCAGAAACAGCCAGACTGGTCGAGAAGCACGATCGTCGCATCGTGACCGTGCAGGCCGACGTCCGCGACGCGGCTCAGGTCAAGGCTGCAATCGAGACGGGTGTCGCCGAGCTCGGCCGGCTCGACATCGTTGT
This sequence comes from Nocardia sp. 348MFTsu5.1, assembly GCF_000383535.1. Lineage (NCBI taxonomy): Bacteria > Bacillati > Actinomycetota > Actinomycetes > Mycobacteriales > Nocardiaceae > Nocardia > Nocardia sp. 348MFTsu5.1. Next base: position 62,853 of record NZ_KB911525.1, on the reverse strand, counting down.
GGCACAGGCAGGTATCGCCGGCATGAAGGGCGAGCCCCGGTGGCAGTCCTTCACCGACGTCATCAACACGAACCTCGTGGGAACCATCAACGCGGTGACCCTGGCTCTGCCCTACCTCAAAGAAGGTGCTTCGATCATCGCCACCGGTTCCACCGCGGCGCTGATGGACACCAGCAAGGTTGATGAGCCCGGCAAGGATCCCGGTGGCACGGCGTACGTCTACTCCAAGCGCGCCCTGACCGACTTCATCCACAATCTCGCGCTGCACATCGCCCCGGAGGGCATCCGCGCCAACGTGATTCACCCGACGAACTGCAATACCCCCATGCTCCAGAGCGAACCGATGTACCGTTCATTCCGCCCCGACCTGGAGCATCCGACGCGCGAAGACGCCGAGCCCGTGTTCGGTGTACAGCAGGCGATGAAGATCCCGTTCATCGAGCCCGTCGATATCAGCAACATGGTGCTGTTCCTCGCGTCTGACGAATCCCGCTACGTCACCGGCACGCAGCAGCGGGTCGACGGCGGCGGCTACCTGAAGTGGTACGGCGTCCACTTCTGATCGCCGGACCCCCTATCCCAGCCCGCTTTTCAACTACCCGAGGAGATTCACAGTGAAGGTGCACGTCGACGCAGACAAGTGCCAGGGCCACACGCTTTGTGCGATGATCGCGCCCGAATCGTTCGAATTGGATGACATTGACGGTCATTCGCAGGCCATCACCGAAGATGTGCCGGCCGAGCATGAGAAGAGCGTTCGCGAAGCGTTCGCCTCGTGCCCGGAACGAGCAATCTCCATCACCGAATAGCAGCCCCCGGCTATTCGGTAGCCCCGCATACCTGAGAAAGGACGGCGCCCATGACCGTTGACGACGTCACCCACGACGCTCGCAAGTCACCTAGATTCAAATTCGAACGACACGCTGCGCACTATCGGGACGAGTTCGAAGAAGTCACGCAGAAGATGCAGTCAGAGTGCCCCGTTGCCTGGAGTGACACCTACGGCGGCCATTGGGTTGCCGCGGGCAACAAAGAGGTCTTCGAACTCGCCCGTTGCCCGGTGATCTCCACCGACCACGACGTGACCGGTGACGGCTCGGGATACAAGGGCATCTCGATCCCAACCCCGGAGCGCGCCAACGGTCTTCGTGGCGGCATCCTGGAAATGGACGATCCCGAACACAAGATCTACCGTGGCATCCTGAACCCGTACCTCTCACCGGCTGCGGTGAAGGCGTGGATCCCGTTCATCGACGAGGTCGTGCATGCATGCCTCGACGAGAAGATCGAGTCGGGACGTATCGACTTCGTCGACGAGCTCGCCAACATCGTGCCCGCGGTCCTGACCCTGGGCATGATGGGCATCCCGCTGGAGAAGTGGACGCTCTACAACGAGCCGGTTCATGCTGCCGTCTACACCCCGCCAGACTCCCCGGATATCGCACGGGTCAACGAGATGCACCGGACCATGGGTGCCGATCTGTTCGCCAATCTCGCAGAGATCAAGGCGAACCCACGTCCGGGCCTGATCAACGCTCTGGCGGAGGCCCGGCTCGATGGCGAACCATTGCCTGACATGGAGATCTTCGGCAACCTCGGTCTTCTGATCGGCGGTGGCTTTGACACCACGACGGCACTGACCGCACACGCACTCGAATGGCTCTCGGAGAATCCGGAAGCGCGCAAGACCCTCAGCGACGATCGAGATGAGCTGCTCGACTCCGCCACCGAGGAGTTCCTGCGCTATTACACCCCGGCACCCGGTGACGGGCGTACGGTCGCCGAGGACATCGAGATCGAGGGCAAAGAGTTCAAGGAAGGCGACCGGTTGTGGCTCTCGTGGGCGATGGCCAACCGCGATCCCGAGGTGTTCGACGATCCCAACGAGGTAATTCTCGACCGGCATGCCAACCGGCACTACAGCTTCGGACTCGGGCTGCATCGCTGCGCCGGATCCAATGTCGCCCGGACCGTCTTCAAGCGCATGTTACTCGCAGTGCTCGACCGCCTTCCGGATTACAAGTGTGACCCGGAGGCCACCGTCCACTACGACACCATCGGTGTCATCCAGGGCATGCGTCACCTGCCGGCAGACTTCACTCCGGGTGAGCGGATCGGCGACGGCTTCGACGCCACCCTCGTCCGGCTGCAGAAGCTGGTCGACGACACACGTCTGGCAGAGCCTGCAGTCGTCGCGAAGGCGCGCGCTGAAGCAGCCGGATAGTCGGCACAGAACAACTGATCTGGCAGTGACCGCCACGCTGATGCAGGCGTGGCGGTCGCTGTCGTAATACCAACAAGGAGGCACCGTGGCCGACAAGACGAAACGTCCTCTGCCGTTACTCACCAGCGAGACCGAGTTCTTCTGGACGTCGGGTTCCGATGGCGTGTTACGTATTCAGGAGTGTCAGAGCTGCTCATCGCTGATCCATCCACCACAGCCGGTCTGCCGCTACTGCCGCGGTCGTGAACTTGCACCCCGGGATGTCTCCGGCTATGCCACCCTTATCGGGTTCACACTCAACGAGCGATTCAGTCTGCCCGGTATGCCCGCCCCGTACGTGGTGGCCCAGGTTGCACTCGAAGAGGATTCGCGAATCCGGTTGACCACCAACGCTGTTGAATGCGACCCTGCCGAGCTCGAGCTCGGGATGCGGATGGAGGTCGTTTTCGAGAACCAAGAAGACGTCTGGTACCCACTGTTCCGCCCCGCCGCCGACCAGGGCGAGCAGCCCGCCGCAGCGCCACACGACGAGATCGAGCCACAAGATATCGGCCTGCATGTGCGATCGAGGGCCACCTCGGAGAAGTTCGAGGACAAAGTCGCCTTGACCGGTATCGGCATGTCCGAAATCGGTCGGCGCCTGATGGTTTCGCCGATGTCGCTGACAATCACCGCCTGCGAGCGTGCGATCGCCGACGCCGGCCTGACGATCGACGACATCGACGGCATCTCCAGCTATCCGGGCCCCGGCAACGTCGGAGGTTTCGGCGAAGGTACTGGCGTCATGGGAGTCGAAGCGGCCCTGGGCATTCGGCCCAGCTGGTACAACGGCGGCATGGAGACCTTCGGTCCCGGTGGTTCCGTGATCGCCGCGATGATGGCGGTTGCCAGCGGCATGGCCACCCACGTGCTCTGCTTCCGCACCCTGTGGGAATCCACGCACAACGAACTGATGAAGCAGGGCAAGGTCTCTCCGCCCGGTGGCGGCGGTCGCACCAACAGCTGGATGATGCCGTTCGGCGGCATCTCCGCGGCGCACACGTTGGCGCAGAATGCGCAGCGACATTTTCACCGGTACGGGACGACCCGGGAGACACTCGGCTGGATCGCCCTGAACCAGCGAAAGAATGCCGCGCTCAATCCCACTGCCATCTACCGCGATCCGATGACGATGGACGACTACCTGTCGGCCCGCACCATCACCACGCCTTTCGGTCTCTTCGACTGCGATGTGCCCTGCGACGGATCGGTCGCCGTCATCGTCTCGGCCAAAGACGCCGCCAAAGACCTGGCCAAACCTCCGATTTACGTCGAAGCCGTCGGCACGCAAATCATGGAACGCATCGAGTGGGACCAGAGCACGTTGACCCATGAACCGCAGGTTCTCGGTCCCGCTGCCCATATGTGGACACGAACCTCGTTGCACCCGAGCGATATCGATGTCGCCGAGCTCTATGACGGTTTCACCTTCAACTGTCTGTCGTGGATCGAAGCGCTCGGCTTCTGTGAGATCGGCGAGGCCAAGGACTTCCTCGACGGCGGTAAGAACATTTCCATCGGCGGCGAGGTCGCACTCAACACCCACGGTGGTCAGTTGTCGCACGGCCGAACCCACGGCATGGGACTGGTCCACGAGGCGATCACCCAGTTGCGTGGTGAGGGCGGCGAACGCCAGGTGCCCGGTGCCGCCACCGCCGTCGTCAGCAGCGGCGGGCTCACCCCCGGCGGCGTGATGTTGCTGAGGTCGGCCCCGTGACGGTCGTAGAGACGGACACGGTTGACGTACCGGTCGCTCAGATAGTCGACGTCGATGGGACCCCGTCGTCGAGTTTGCTTCTCGCAGTACCGAATCCTCGCGGTGTGATCGTGGCACTGCACGGTGGGGCATCCAAGGCGGCTTACTACGACTGCCCCGGATTCCCACGGCACTCGCTTCTGCGAGCCGGGGCCGCGAACGGTTATACCGTTCTGGCCCTGGACCGTCCGGGATACGAAGCGTCGTTTGACTTCGTCGACCGGTTCACCACCGCGGAGCAGCGCGTCGACTGGGCTTATGCCGCAGTTGAAGCCCACCTCGGTTCACGATCGCGGGGTGCGGGCATCTTCATCTTGGCCCACTCCGTGGGATGCGAGTTGGGTGTGCGGATGGCCGCCGACGTCCGGGGCCGTGACCTCCTGGGCATCGAGCTCTCGGGAACCGGAACCGAACATCAGGCCAAGGCCGCATCGGTCCTGGTACCCCGGGGCAAAGGCGGGATCAAGCCTGATGGCGCCGGTGTTCGCGAGCTGCTGTGGAATCCCGCGCGGCTCTACCCACCGGAACTGTCTGGCGGAGGACCGATTTCCGCGTCCGGCCCGAAGTACGAGTACGAGGTGGTCCGGGACTGGCCGCGAATGAATTTCCCCGACCTCGCCGCGCAGATCCGGATTCCGGTGCACTTCACCGCCGGTGAGTTCGAAAACGTCTGGCGCAACGACCCCGACGCGCTCCACGACATCGGGGCGCTGTTCAGCATGTCGCCGCGGGTCGAGGTGGAACAGCAGTTCGACGGTGGCCATAACCTGAGCCTCGGCTACACCGCGATGGCCTACCACTTGAATATCTTGTCGTTTGTCGAAGAGTGCGTCGATGACGCAAAACGTCCCCGATACTGAGCACTTTCAAGCAGAAGGAGTAACGATGCGAGTCGGATTCATCGGCCTCGGCAGCCAAGGCGGCGCGATGGCCCGCCGGATCGTCGAAGCCGGATACGAGACGACCCTGTGGGCCCGGCGCCCGGAGTCGCTCGAACCGTACAGTGACACCGCGGCGAAGATTGCCGGTTCTCCCACCGAACTCGGTGCGGCCAGCGACCTTGCCTGTGTATGCGTCGTCAACGACGCAGACGTCCGAGAAGTCATCGATGGCGAGCAGGGCATCCTGCGTGGCATGAGCGCTGGTGGCGTCATTGCAGTGCACTCGACCGTCCATCCGGACACCTGCCGCGAATTGGCCGAGAAGGCTGCCGCGCAGGGCATCTCACTGGTTGACGCACCGGTCAGCGGCGGCGGGATGGGCGCTGCGGCCGGAACGCTGCTGGTCATGGTCGGCGGCGACGACGACGTTGTCGCCCGCGTGCGGCCGGTCTTCGAAACGTACGGGAATCCCGTTGTGCACCTTGGTGGCATCGGTGCCGGTGAAGTCACCAAGCTGCTCAACAATCTGCTGTTCACCGCCAACCTGTCCACCGCGTCCAGCACCATGGCACTCGGCGAAAAGCTCGGCGTCGACCCCGTGCGGTTGGCCGAGGTTCTGGCCCGCGGATCGGGGAACAGCTTTGCCCTGGGCCGGATCACCGCCACCGCGGGATCTCTGGACCAGATCGCCGGGCATGCCGGCGAATTGCTCCGCAAGGACGTCACATTGAGCGCAAGCCTTGCCGACGCCGCCGGCGCCACGGTCGGTTCTGTTCTGGATGCAGCCGACGCCACCCTCGCCCAGATGAACTACCCACGACAGGACTCATGATGCGCGTCGGATTTGTCGGCACCGGCCGGATGGGACTCCCCATGGTTCGCCGCCTCGTCGGCGGCGGCCATCAGGTGCGTGCCCTCGTCCGCAACGACCAGTCGCGTGGCGACGTCACCGAAGCCGGCGCCGAGGCGGTCACCGACATCAGTGAGATCGCCTTTGACGCCGATATCGTGACCGTCTGCGTGTTCACCGACGATCAGGTACGCGACATCTGCCTCCAGGGTCCGCTGATCGCGTCGATGCGTCCGGGTTCGGCATTGGTGTTGCACACCACCGGTAGCCCGGTCACCGCAGAGCTGATTTCCGAGCGCGCCAGAGCTTTTGGTGTCCAGGTGGCCGATGCACCGGTCAGTGGCGGTCCGCACAACATCGCGGCCGGCGACCTCACCCTCTTCGTCGGCGGCGACACCGAGACCGTCGACCGCATCCGCCCGGCCTTGCAGAGTTACGCCGAACCGATCCTCCACGTCGGGGCCATCGGCACCGGTCAGCGGGTCAAACTGGTCAACAACGCATTGTTTGCGGCGCAGATCGGATTGCTGCGCGAAGGCGTTCGCCTCGGTGCCGAACTCGGCGTCGACGAATCCACGCTGCTCAGCGCTCTCCCCCACGCCAGCTCCAACAGCCGTGCGCTGGCCGGGGTTTCGGCACGCGGATCGGTTGCCGCGTTCAGCGACGCCGTCGGCGAATTCGTCAGTAAAGACGTGAGCGTTGTCCGCGCGGTCGCCCTCGAACTCGGCGGGCAACTCGGAGTGATCGACGAAGTGATCGGTGACCAACTCGGATCAGTCAAACCCTGATCCGACACGAGCAAGGACAACCCCATGGAGATGACACCAGGTCACCACGCGAGACTGACGCCACAGGCGCCGGCCATCGTGATGGGCATCAGTGGCGAGGTTGTCACCTACGCCCAACTCGAGGACCGGTCGATCCGGTTTGCGCGCGCCCTGCGTGAGCGAGGGCTGCAGCCGGGTGATCACATCGCGATCCTGATGGAGAACACCAGCTCATTTCTCGAGATCACCTGGGCAGCACAGCGTTCGGGACTCTACTACACGGCCATCAACCGCCATCTGCGTACCGACGAGGTGCAGTACGTCCTCGATGACTGCGGTGCGCTGGCACTCGTCGCGAGTGAGTCGGTCGCCGATGTTGTCGCCGATCTCGACCTGTCCCGGCTACGCGCGAAGTTTGCCGGTGCCGGCGAGATCGACGGCTTCGAATCGTACGACGACGTCTTGGCCACCACCGCGGGATCTCCACTCGAGAATGAGTGCGAGGGCCGCGAGATGCTGTATTCCTCCGGCACCACCGGGCGCCCCAAAGGCGTTCGGAAACCGCTGCCGGGAACGCCCTTCGGAGATCCCACGTCGGCTCCGGTGCTCATCGCCAAGGGCATGCTTGACCGCAGCTCCAGCGGCAATGTCGTCTATCTGTCACCGGCACCGCTCTATCACGGCTCACCACTGATCTTTTCGATGTCCTGGCATCGGGCCGGAGCCACCGTCGTGGTGATGGAAAGCTTCGATCCTCGTCGATGCCTCGAACTGATCGAGCAGTACGGCGTCACAGACGCGCAGTTCGTACCCACCATGTTCGTCCGAATGCTCCGGCTACCGGCCGCCGAGCGTGAGCGGTACAACCTGTCGAGCCTGCGCAGCGTCATGCATTCGGCCGCACCGTGTCCGGTTGCCGTGAAGCGGCAAATGCTCGACTGGTGGGGTCCGATCATCAGCGAGTACTACTCGGGCACCGAAGATGTCGGGGCCACCGCGATCACCGCCACCGAATGGCTGGCTCATCCGGGTTCGGTCGGCCGACCGTTGCAGACCTGCCACATCGTCGACGAGAACGGCAACGAATTGCCGGCGGGTGAATCCGGTGTCGTGTATTTCGAAGGCGGCCGTCCATTCGAATATCACAACGATCCGGAGAAGACCGCGTCCGTGGCGAACGCCCACGGCTGGCGAACGATCGGCGACATGGGGTATCTCGACAGCGAGGGATATCTGTACCTCACCGATCGCAAAGCCCACATGATCATCTCCGGCGGAGTGAACATCTATCCGCAGGAAACCGAGAACACACTCGCCTCTCATCCGGCGATCGCCGATGTGGCCGTCATCGGGGTACCCGATGAGGAGATGGGAGAATCCGTCAAAGCCGTTGTGCAGTTGGTGGATCCGGAAGCCGGCTCGGATCAGCTGGCGGCCGACCTCATCGCTTTTTGCCGAGGCGAGCTCGCGACCTACAAGTGTCCACGCAGCGTCGACTTCGTCGCCGAACTGCCGCGTGACCCGAACGGCAAACTGTACAAGCGGCGGCTCCGCGAACAGTACTGGGATGGGCGCGACAGCCTCATCCTCTGACCGGCAATCCGAGCTAGTCCACCAACGAGTAGACCGAGGTTACGATGCGATTCATCTTCCATTATCCAGAGCCCAACGGCCCCGAGGCCAACCTCTTCGCGGCCGGACCGTTGACCGATGTCGCGGTTGCGGTGGAAAAGGCCGGATTCGACGGTTTGTCGCTGAGTGAGCATCCGATCCCCGGCGCCAAGTGGCTGAATACCGGTGGACATCAAACGGTGGATCCTTTTGTGGCGCTGAGTTTTGTCGCCGCTGCCACCAGCCGGATCAAGGTCCTCACCTATCTGGCGGTCGCGCCGTACCGTAACCCGTTGTCGCTGGCCAAGTCGGCGTCAACGCTCGACACCTTGTCGGGTGGTCGCTTGATCCTGGGCCTGGGCACCGGCTACCAGAAGAGCGAATTTTTTGCGCTCGGCGTCGACATCAACGAACGCAACGCACTATTCGACGAGGCTCTCGATGTTCTCCCGCTGCACTGGAGTGGTGAGGCGTTCAGCTACAAGGGTTTGCATTTCGATGCCCGCGACGTGAGGTCGCTGCCCCGCCCCGTACAGGACCCGATCCCGATATGGGTCGGCGGAAACTCCAAGCTGAGTCGTCGCCGCGTCGCCGAGCGCGCACAGGGCTGGATGCCGATGTCCGGTGGTGCGCAACTCAGCTCCACGGCACGCACTCCGGAGCTGGGTACCAGTTCGGAACTGGGTGTCAAGATCTCGGAGATGCGCGACGCCGCCGCAGCCGCCGGACGCACCGAACCGATCGACGTTCTCTACTCGTATCAGGCCGACGGACTGCCGACGCCAGCGGTCGATGCCGACCGTCATCGCGAGAACTTTGCCGAGCTCGAAAAGGCCGGTGTCACCTGGATTGTGGTGTCCCACCCGAGCGGGTCGTCGTACAGCGATACCACTGAGTTCCTCGACGCCTTCGGCTCGACCTACCTGTCATGACCTGGTTCGAAGAACGCGCCCGCCTCGAGGGCACCGTTGCTGTGATCACGGGCGGTGCCGGCGGTCTCGGTGAGAGTATCGCGGCCGACCTCGTTGCCAACGGGGTTCGGATCGCCGTCATCGACATCGATCCCACCGCCGTCGAGGCACTGCGAAAGAGCCTGTCCGACGGCGGCTTCGAGGCGATCGTGCACCACGGAGATGCACGGGACCCTGATACCCTGGCCGCATTGTTCACAGCTGTGGACAACCAGTGGGGACGATTGGACACCCTCGTCAACATCGTCGGCGGAACTTTCCGCACGCCGTTTGTCGAGAGCAAACCGAAGGGCTGGGATGCGCTCTTGCGCACCAACCTTCTCCATGTCTTTCATGCGTGTTCCCTGGCAGTTCCGCGGATGCAGGCGGGCGGACGCGGGGGAAGCATCATCAACATCACCACCATCGAGGCGCATCGCGCGGCACCGGGCTTCGCGGTTTATTCGGCCGCGAAGGCCGCCGTGGAACAGTTCGCTCGCACGCTGTCGGTGGAGCTCGCCCCGGATCGGATCCGGGTCAACAACATCGCCCCCGACTTCGTGCCGACACCCAGCCTCGAAAAGCTCGCCCGCAGTGGCGAAACACCGGCGATGGCGACCCCGACCGGCGCCCGGATCGCGATTCCGATGGGCCGGGTCGGTCACGTCACCGATGTCTCCAACTCCGTGGTCTTTCTCGCCTCCGGCCTGTCGGAATACATCACCGGAACCACATTGCACCCCGACGGCGGCACTCTCGCCTCATCGGGATGGTTCAACTGGCCCGACCACGGTTGGGCGAACTACGCACCCCATTCGGTGATGAACCACGTGAACGCCGACTGATCACGCAGGTGGGCCGATAACGCCCACTTCCGTTATGAACCACAAGAACTCGGACCGATCACACTGTGTTCGGTCCGAGTTGTTTTGGCTATTCGATTGTGAACCAGACGAACCTCGGGCTGATCACATCGTGATCAGCCCGAGTTCGCCGGACTACTTGATGTCAGCCATTGTCTTGCCGACATCAGCAAGAGTCATCGGTGTGCCGTAGTCAGCCGTGTACTTGTACGCGGGGATGTCGCAGCGGTAGGGACCGTTGTCGGGCTTGAAGTTCGCGGCCTCCCACCCTTTCGGTGTCGCCTGCTGAACGTTGAAGCACGGCGACGGCGGTACCGGCTGCGCCAGGTTCTGCGGCGCAGTCAAACCGCCTCCGGTCCAAGCAGTTTCGGCCTTGGAGGCGTTGTAGACACAGGTGCGGGTCAGGTCATCGCCACAGCTTGCCGCTGCCTTGGCAAAAAGTAGCCAGGAGGACATCGCGCGGATGGCCGGCATGGTGATCTCGGCATCCGGGGCGTACTTCTTGTAAAGCTCCTTGAGCTGTGTGATGGCCGGCCCGTCGCTGTTCACCGGCGCGACGCCACCCATGTCGAGCAAGTTGGTCTGGAAGCCGACGGAATCCTTTGCCAGGTCTATGAACTGCTGGCCATAGGCGCTGCTGTTCGTGTCGATCCAGTCGAGCTTGTAACCAATGCTGGTGAGCACACTCTCGAGCTTGGCGAGCTGCTTGAAGTCGCCTGCCCACTCGAGGCCCTTTACGCCCTTGCTCTTGATGGCCTGTGCGTACGGAGTCCAATCCGAGACCCCAGCCGCGGGGTACAGGTCGTTGTAGACGAAGGTTCCGCCGGCGGCCTCGGTGGATTCGACGGCCTGCGCGCCAATGCTTTTGGTCAGCGGAGAGTCCCCGTTGATGATGCCGAGGGCATTGGCCGAATCCGGGTAGGCATCCTTTAATAGCCAGGTCCGGAACTGGAAGTAGGGATCGTACCCGGCCGTCCGGGTCGGTGCAGCTGGGACCTGCAGATCAGAACCGACCACCGTTGGCTGCACGATCTGTGCAGGAAAACTCGGAAGCCCACAGGAAAGTCGCTCCTTGACACCCAGTCCGTCGAGCGCATTACCGCCGGCGACAAGCGCGAAGTCCTCGCGGCAGGCGGCGATCATCTGCTGGCGGGTTTCCATCAGCTTGGCATCACGGGTATTGGCCACCAGGGTGCGGCCGTTGATGCCGCCGAGCTCGTTACACCACGATGTGAATACCTTTGCTGCGTCCACGAACTCGGGTTGCTTGGTGAATCCCACGTCGGTGAACACGCCGACCTTGATGTCGGTGCCGGTGACACCCTGCGTGGGAGCTCCGGTGGCCGAACCCTCCTGACAGACATCGGTCAGCGAACCGAAACTGCTCGACGCGGTGTCCGACGACGCAGTTCCGCTACCCCCACCCCCGTCGCCGCCGTCACCGCTGCCGCGGTCACTACTACATCCGGCAACAACAAGCAGCGCGGCAGCCGATACGGCTATCACTAAGCGTTGCACTTTCAACTCAGGTCCTCCTCCATCGTCCCCCCGTTAGCGGGGAGCTTAGCCCCGAGAGTTACCGCTGCGGTGCAGTTTGAAAACCTATATCCTGTCGAGGTTAATGAGGAATGAGACCTTCCGGCGCTTGAGCTGCTGATATGCGGAGCCCGGGAATCGCAGCGAGGCAACCCCGACCGGTGCCCCTCGCGTCATCGGGATTGTTCAACTGACCCGACCACGGCTGGGCCAACTACATACCCAATCCAGTTATGAACCAGACGAACTCGGGCTGATCACATCGTGATCAGCCCGAGTTCGCCGGACTACGTAATGTCGACAGACTACTTGATGTCGGCCATCGTCATGCCGACATCAGCCAGCGTCATCGGCGCGCCAAAGTCTTGCGTGTACTTGTACGCGGGGATGTCGCAGCGGTAGAGACCGTTATCGGGCCCGAAGTCCGCGGCCTCCCACCCTTCAGGTTTGGCCTGCTGAACGTTGAAGCAGGGCGACGGCGGTGTCGTCTGCGCCAGGTTCTGCGGCGCAGTCAAACCGCCTCCGGTCCAAGCAGTTTCGGCCTTTGCCGCATTATAGACACAGGTGCGGGTCAGGTCATCGCCACAGCTTGCAGCTGCCTTGGCGAAGAGCAACCAGGCGGACATCGCACGGATGGCCGGTAGGGTGATCTGGGCATCCGGGGCGTACTTCTTGTACAGAGCCTTGAGCTCGGTGACGGCCGGCTCATCGCTGTTCAGCGGCGCAACGCCACCCATGTCGAGGTAGTTGTTCTGATAGCCGACCGAATCGGATGCCAGCTCGATGAACTGGTCGCCATAGGCGTTGTTGTTGGTGTCGATCCAGTCGAGCTTGTAATCGATGCTGGTGAGCACACTCTCGAGCTTGGCGAGTTGCTTGAAGTCGCCTTCGAAGATGAGGCCCTTCACACCCTTGCTCTTGATGGCTTGTGCGTACGGTGTCCAGTCCGAGACGCCCATCGCGGGGTACAGGTCGTTGTAGACGAAGGTTCCGCCGGCGGCCTCGGTGGATTCGATGGCCTGCGCACCAATGCTCTTGGTCAGCGGTGAGTCACCGTTGATGATGCCGATGGCGTTGGCCGAATCCGGGTAGGCATCCTTCATCAGCCAGGTCCGGAACTGGTAATAGGGGTCGTAACCGGCTGTCTGGCTGGGTGACGCGGAGACCTGCAGATCAGAACCGGTCACCGTTGGCTGTACGACCTGTGCCGGGAAGCTCGGAAGCCCACAGGTGAGCCGCTCCTTGACACCTAGTCCGTCGAGCGCACTGCCACCGCCGACAAGCGCGAAGTCCTCGCGGCAGGCGGCGATCATCTGCTGGCGGGTTTCCATCAGCTTCGCGTCACGGGTGGTGGCCACCAGGGTGCGGCCGTTGATGCCGCCGAGCTCGTTACACCACGATGTGAATACCTTTGCTGCGTCCACGAACTCGGGTTGTTTGGTGAATCCCACGTCGGAGAACACACCGACCTTGATCTCGGTGTCGGTGACACCCTGAGTGGGAGCACCAGTGGCCGAACCCTCCTGACAGACATCGGTGAGCGAACCGAAGCTGCTCGACGCGGTGTCCGATGACCCTGTTCCCCCACCGCCCCCGCCGCCCTCATCACCGTCTCCACTGCCGCGGTCACTACTACATCCGGCGACAACAAGCAGCGCGGCAGCCGACACGGCTATCACTAAGCGTTGCACTTTCAACTCAGGTCCTCTTCCGTCGTGCCCCCCGCTGCGGGGAGCTTAACCCCGAGAGGTATCGGTGCGGAGCACTTTGAAACTTTATCCTTTCAAGGTTAATAAGGAATGCGCCTCAAAGCTTCTTGACCTGCGAATATGCTGAACGAAGGAATCGCGAGCGAGCCAGAAAAGTCAGTACAACCCGCCGTCGACCCGAATGAAGGACGATGTCGTGAAGCTCGATGCGGAGCTCGCCAGGTAGAGCGCGGTGGTCACGATCTCAGACGTCTCGCCGGGGCGTCCTGCCGCACTGCGCAACCCGGTCCGGGCGTCGTCGCCCCACGATTTGGCGATATCCGTCAGGAACGGACCTGCCGAGATCGTATTGACCCGCACGTTGGGCCCGTACTCGCGACCGAAGACACCCGCCAACGTATTGAGCGCAGCCTTTGCCCCGGCATAGGGCCCGAAGTTCGGCGCCGGAAAGATGGCACCCGACGACGAGATGTTGATGATCGATCCGCCGTCACCGTCGGCCATGCGCCGACCGACCAGTGACCCGAGCCGGAACGGCCCCTTGAAGTTGACCGCGACCACCTTGTCGAACAGCTCTTCGCTCGTCTCTTCCGAGGACGGCGCCACCGGCGACAACCCCGCGTTGTTCACCAGGATGTCAATCTTTCCGAAGTGCGCATACGCCGTCTCGACCAGCGCGTCCACGTCCTCCCACTTGCCCACGTGAGCACTAACCGGCAGCGCCTTGCGGCCCAGCGCCTCCACCTCTCGCGCCACTTCCTCGCAGGCCGGCAGCTTGCGGCTGGCAATGACGACGTCGGCACCGGCCCTCGCAAAGGCCAAGACCATCTCACGGCCGAGACCACGACTGCCACCTGTCACCAGGGCAACTTTGCCTTCCAGTGAGAAAAGCTGAGCCAGTCCAGCACCGGATTCGTGGGTTGCGTTCATTCGGCAAGAATAGCATTCTGGTTACGTAGAGCGTGATTCTTAAATCGCCGCATTGTTCACTCGAGGAGCCAGCTGATGCAGGGACTGCAGGACAAAGTTGTAATCGTCGCCGGGGCCGCCACCGGTCTCGGGGCGGACTCGGCGCGCAGGTTGGCACAAGAGGGCGCCAAAGTTGTCGTCGGTGACCTCAATGCCGAGGGTGCCGAGAAGACCGCCGCCGAAATCAATGCGGCCGGCGGCACCGCGGTGGCCGCCCAGTTCGACATCTCCGACGACGATTCCGTGAAGGAATTGATCGCGGTCGCGGTCGCAACTTTCGGTGGACTCGACGCCGTCCACATCAACGCCGGTGACATGGGAGCGGTCTCCAAAGACACCAACGTCGTCGACATCGACCTCGAGATCTGGGATCGCACCATCGCCGTCAACCTCCGTGGTCACATGCTGGTCAGCCGGCACAGCATCCCCGAACTGCTGAAGCGCGGCGGCGGCTCCATCGTCTTCACATCATCGGTCGCCTCGTTCGCCGGTCAGCCCCAGCGTCCCGCTTACTCAGCCACAAAGGCCGGCATCAATGCCCTGGCCCGCCACATCGCCTCGGGTTGGGGCAAAGACGGCATTCGCGCCAACGCCATCACTCCTGGCCTCATCCTCACCGACGAGATCAAACAGGGCGCCCCTCCAAAAATGTTGGAGGACAAGCTCCGCGAGACCCGCAGCACGCGTCTCGGAGAAGCCCGGGATATATCGAGCATGGTTGCGTATCTGATGTCCGACGACGGTTCCTGGATCAACGGCCAGGTCGTCAACGTCGACGGCGGAACCTACTTGCGCTGACCAAGCGCACCCACCCCACCTCCGTCGAGCGTGCCGAAATCACCGTCGAGCGTGCCCTCGTTACCGTCGAACGTGCCGAAAATGCGTGCGCCCCAACACCTTCGGAACACTCGGCGGCGATTTTGGCACGGTCGGTGGTTGGATGGGCACGCTCGGCGGCGGTTGTTGGGTGCGTTCGGCACGGTCGGCGGTTGGATGGGCACGCTCGGCGGAGTGGGGTCAGAGTTTGATCGTGACGCACTTGACCTGACTATAGTGATGTAGTGCCTCGACACCCTTTTCGCGTCCGTAGCCACTATTTTTCCAGCCGCCGAACGGGGTCTGCACCGATGCGGTCGACCAGGTGTTCACGAAGACCTGCCCTACCCGCAGACGGTCGCTGACCGTCAGAGCGCGGGAGACGTCTTTCGTCCACACACCCGCCACGAGGCCGTAGTCGGAATCATTGGCCAGCGCAACAGCTTCGGTGTCGTCGTCGAACGGGATCACCACGACGACGGGTCCGAAGATCTCTTCGCGGGCGATCCGTGCCGTGTTGTCGACGCCGGTGTAGATCGTCGGATCGATGTAGAACCCACCGGTCTCGCGGGCGACCGCAGACACCGTGCCACCGGCAGCAGCCACCGCACCGTCTGATTCGGCGACCGCGAAATACTCCTGCACCCGCGAGAACTGGTCCCGGGTGATCAGCGGGCCGATGTCGCGGCCCACGCGCACGTTCGCGGCACGATCGACCAGCCGCTTCACCACCTCGTCATGGACCGACCGATGCACGAGTAGTCGGGTGCCGGCCGAACAGACCTGGCCGGCGTTGGCGGTAAATGCCTGCAGCGAACCCGCCACTGCTGCATCAAGATCGGCGTCGGCGAAGATGATGTTCGCCGACTTCCCACCCAATTCCAGCGTGAGAGGGATGATCCGTTCCGCGGCGATCTTGCCGATCGCCCGGCCGGTGGGCACCGATCCCGTGAACGCAACCTTCGCCACCGACGGATGCTGCACCAGGGCAGCACCAGCGCCCGCACCTCCACCGAGCACGACGTTGAACACCCCTGGCGCAAAACCGACTTCGGAGGCCAACTGCGCCAGACGAACCGTGGTCGACGATGTGTATTCAGAAGGCTTGACCACCACCACGTTGCCGGCAGCCAGCGCGGGTGCACAGGCCCTGGCTGCCTGGTTGATCGGCACATTCCACGGCGTGATCACCCCGACAACACCAAACGGCTCACGGCGCGTGTAGACATGCTGATCCGGTGCCACGTCGAGAGTCTCGCCGATCGGCATCCCGATCAGGCCACCATAGAAGTCGAAGTAGGTTGCCGAACCCTCGACTTCGCCCAGTGCCACCGACTCCGGCTTGCCGGTCTCGCTGATCTCCAGCCCGGCCAGTTCCTGTGCGTTCTCCCGCATCGCGCGCGCGAGATCGGAGAACAACCGGGCGCGGGCCAGCCCCGGCACCTGCCGCCAGGCCTCGGCAGCGGCTTCGGCAGCGGCGACCGCCGCCGAGATGTCTGCGGCGTTCCCACTGGCAATCCGGCGAACCTCGTTGCCGCTTGCCGGATCGATGACATCGAGGTATTCACCGGCTGACGGCGCAGAAGAGGCGCCGCCGATCCAGTGATCAAGTTTCTGCACGTCTGATAATCCTTCTGGCTGGTCGGGGTGGAAGTGTTGCTGCGCAGCCTGCGACCTATGCCCGCGGGCTAACCGTCCGCAGACAGAACTCGTAGATGTGGTCGATATCTTCCGGCGAGGGTTCAACTCGTCGCCAGAGGTAGTCGGCGAGCATGCCGAGCGTGGCGTGAGCTGCAAGTTGTGCATCGAATTCCGGGTCGGCGCTGCCGAGTTCGGTAAACGGTTCCCACAGCAGGGACGCCATGGGCCCGTTGGCCGACAACGGGCCCTGCATGCTTTCCTCGCCGAGTCCACCGGCATTCCAGGACACCGCGCGGGTGGAATCCGCGGTGCGCCCGACGGCCTGTGCGAGCACACCTTCGACCCAGCGCCGCACCTTGGCCTCCGGGCTGGGCTCCTTGCTCATCTGATGACCGACATACGTGCGCAATCGCTCGGTGCCATCCTCCAGCAAGGCCGCCACCAGCGCGTCCTTCGACGAAAAGTGACGATAGAATGCCTCATTCGACAGCCCCGCGGCGGACACGATGTCGGACACCCGCGGACGCGATGCGGTACCCCGCTCCTGGATCACAACCAGTGCGGCGTCGAGCAACCGGCGTACCTCTGCGGCATAGTTCGCGCCCCGCTTGGCCAGGGTGCGCTCGGCGATCCGGCTCGCCAGATCGCCGGTCGCATCCTCACTCATTCGCTTGTCCACACATCGAGGTTAATGCCCTTCTGCGGCGGGGTACTCAGTGGTGAGCTCGAGTAACCGCATCGTAGGCGGCGGATCCATCTGCTGCAGGTCCGACAAGGTCAGCGCACCCGACCGTGCTGCGGCAATCATCCCCTTGAGAATCTGCTGCAGGTCATCGCCTTCGAGCTCGTAGACCGCAACATACGGTCCGCTGTCGGCCACCGGAGCAAATCGCCGGACGGACACTATGCCGTCGATCGCGACCATCTCGGGCAGGTGGACGTCGTTGTACCAGCGGTTGAACTCGGCATCGACCTCCGGTGACGCCGGTCGCGTTTCGACGACATAGATGCCCTTTGCCATATGTTGTTGCCTTTCAATCAGTTTCGCTTGTCACGCTCAGCTGGAGCCGGGTCCCCGCACCGCGGCAAGCACTCCGCCGTCGACCAAGATGTCGATACCACTCAGGAAACTCGCGTCGTCGGTCAACACGAACGCGGCAACAGCGGCGACCTCTTCGGCCCGCCCGAACCGCCCGAGCGGGGTCTGCTCCGCCCAAGCCGCCATCCGCGGGTTGCCTTCTGCTTCCTGTCGGCCCTGGGGTGTGTCGATGAGACCGGGCGAGATCGAACAGATACGTCCTCCAAGAGGCCCGAGCCGCACTGCTTCCTGCTGGGCAAATCGCTTGACCCCGAGCTTCGCCAGAGAATAGGCCACACCGGGGTGTTCGACCATCGGACCGAAACTCTCGTGGATCCGGTCATGGAACTGTTCGTGCAGCGGATCATCGAGGACTGCGCCAGAGGCGGCATCGACATCGAGCCCGCCGATCGACGGTGCCATCGAGGCGAACGTGACCCACGCCGTCCCGGCAGTCGCGAGTGGCCGCAACACCTCGGCGAGCTTGGCGGTTCCGATCAGATCGACGGTGAAGATCCGGCGCCAGTCAGCCATGGTCGGCGAGATCCCGGCGACGTGGGCCACCGCGCGCAGCGTTCCCAACTCGCGGATGTGGGCCACCAACCGCTCCAGCCCGTCCACGTCGGTGATGTCGAGAACGAAGGGCTCGACAATCGCGCCGCCGCCGCTCAATTCGTCGGCCGCCGCTTTTACGGTTGTCTCGTCGAGGTCGACCAGCACCAGAGTGTCCACCAGTCCGGTCATCCGCTTGGCGACCTCGAGGCCCATACCGCGACCGGCTCCGGTGACGATGCCTACGGTGCCCATCAGTGGTGCGCCCAGCACTGCTGGATGTGCGGCTCGGCCGCCCTGGTCACCAGTTCCATTCGATAACCGGTATCGCTACGCAGGAATGCGAAGAACAACGATCCATCCGGACCGCTGCGGGTCGCCTCGGTGACGTAACCCTGGCTGACAAGCTCAGCTGCATCGGCGTCGACGTCATCCGACCAGTAGCCGACATGGTGGACTCCGGATCCCTCGGCCGGTTCCCAGAATGTGCCCGGCACACTGCGGACAACCTCGAGGCGCGGGGTGGTGATAGAGAACGCGCATCGAACTTCGACCGTCACGAGGCCGGACGGCAGCGTGACCTCGAGGGGAGCACCGATCTCCGGCCCCCACTCGTACCCGAGGAGCGACGACAACTGCGTCTGGGTCGCCTCCAGATCGTGCGTGACGATTCCCACGTGAAACAGGTCTTCAGCCTTCATGAACTTACTACCGCCTTTTCGTTGCACTCCATGTTCGGAACGATCTTCACACTAATAAGAATTGTGTTCCGTATCGCCAGAATGCTATTCTTGCATACGAAGCGAGGAGGCCTCCATGGCATGGGATTTTGAGACCGACCCGGAGTACCAGGCAAAACTGGACTGGGCCGATAAGTTTGTCCGCGAAGAAGTCGAACCACTCGACCTCGCGTGGCCGCACCAGCAGTTCGTACCGCTCGACGGCGGGCGCCGCAAGGCGATCGACCCGCTGAAACAGCAGGTCCGCGACCAGGGCCTGTGGGCAACCCACCTCGGCCCCGACCTCGGCGGTCAGGGCTACGGCCAGCTTCAGCTGGCACTGCTCAACGAGATCCTGGGCCGTTCGTCCTGGGCACCCATCGTCTTCGGCTGCCAGGCCCCCGACACCGGCAACGCCGAGATCATCGCCCACTACGGCACCCCGGAACAGAAGGAGCAGTACCTGCAGCCGCTGCTCACCGGCGAGTGCTTCTCCAGCTACTCGATGACCGAGCCCCAGGCCGGCGCCGACCCGACGCAGTTCAAGACCAGCGCGGTCCGCGACGGCGATCACTGGATCATCAACGGCTACAAGTACTTCTCGTCGAACGCGAAGACCGCGTCCTTCCTCATCGTCATGGTGGTGACCAATACCGAGGTCAGCGCTTACAAGGGCATGTCGATGTTCCTGGTCCCCACCGACACCCCCGGTGTCATCATCGAGCGCAACGTCGGCCTGCACGGCGAGCCGATGGACCAGGGCACCCACGCGCTCATCCATTACGACAACGTCCGCGTCCCGGACAGCGCGTTGCTCGGCGGAGAAGGCCAGGCCTTCGCCGTGGCCCAGACCCGCCTCGGCGGTGGCCGGATCCACCACGCCATGCGGACAATCGGTCTGGCGCAGAAGGCAATCGACATGATGTGCGAGCGCGTGCTGAGCCGCGAAACGGCCGGCAGCCGGCTTGCCGACAAGCAGTTCATCCAGGGCTACATCGCCGACTCGTACGCGCAGTTGGCTCAGTTCCGGCTGTTCGTCCTCAACACCGCCTGGAAGATCGACAAGTACAACGACTACAAGAAGGTCCGCAAGGACATCGCCACCGCCAAGGTGATCATGCCGACGGTGCTCCACGACATCGCTTGGCGCGCAATGCAGGTCCACGGCGCACTGGGTGTGACGAACGAGATGCCGTTCCTGACGATGGTGCACGGCGCCGCCGTGATGGGACTCGCAGACGGACCCACCGAGGTCCACAAGATGACGGTCGCCAAGCAGGTCCTGCGCGACTACAAGCCCTCCGACGACCTCTGGCCGACCGAGTGGATTCCCAGAAAAACAGCTGCAGCCAAGGCGAAGTACGCCGAATACCTCGAACTCGAAGTGGGGAACCTATGATCGACACCGCAAAACTCGCAGCCTGGATGGACGAGCAGAACCTGCCAGGAAAGGGCGAACCGCTGGAGGCCAAGTTCCTCTCCGGCGGCACGCAGAACGAAATCTACAAGCTCACCCGCGGTGAGCATGTCAGCGTGATCCGGCTCCCACCGGCAGCCGCACCAGCCAATCGTGACGACGGCATCATGCGCGAATGGCGAATCATCGAGGCCCTCGACGGCACCGATGTGCCGCACACCAAGGCCATCGCGGCCTGCGCCGACACTTCAATTCTCGGCCGGGCCTTCTACCTCATGGGATTTGTCGACGGCTGGTCGCCGATGGACAACAAGAATTGGAAAGAACCGTTCACCAGCGACCCCGAACTGCGTCGAGGTCTGGCGTTCCAGCTGGCCGAGGGCATCGGGCTGCTGTCGAAGGTCGACTGGCAGGCCAAGGGTCTGCAAGACCTCGGTCGCCCGGACGGCTTCCACGAGCGCCAGGTGTCCCGGTGGACGAGGTTCTTCGACCGGATCAAGGGTCGCGAACTCGACGGCATGGACGAGGCCACCGCCTGGCTCAACGCCCACAAGCCGCTCGACTTCATCCCCGGCCTCATGCACGGTGACTACCAGTTCGCCAACGTGATGTACAAGGAAGGCGCACCGGCCCAGCTCGCCGCCATCGTCGACTGGGAAATGGGCACCGTCGGTGACCCGAAGCTGGACCTGGCGTGGATGATTCAGGGCTGGCCCGAAGACACCAACGCACCCGAGGCCGCCACCTCCAGCTACGTCGACCTGACCGGTATGCCGTCCAAGCAGGAGATGGTCGATCACTACGCGAAGGTGTCGGGCCGTCAGGTCGACGACCTCGACTACTACCTGGTCCTGGCCAAGTGGAAGCTCGCCATCGTCCTCGAACAGGGCTTCCAGCGTGCCGGCGACGACCACAAGCTGCAGTCCTTCGGTTCGATCGTCCCGCAGTTGATGCGTGGAGCAGCCGACTTCGCCGCGTCGAGCGACTACAAGTCATGACCGGTACCGAAGAACTCGTCATCGAGCGGCGGGGTGCTGTCCAGGTCTTGCGGCTCAATCGCCCCGACGCGCGAAATGCGCTCACCGGCAGCCTGCTTCGCGGAATCGGGACGGCGGCTCTGGAAGCAGAGGCCAACCCCGAGATCCGCGCCATCGTGCTAACCGGAACCGGTGACCGCGCGTTCTGTGCGGGCATGGATCTGAAGGCTTTCGCCGAGGGCGGCGACTTTTCGTCCGAAGGTTACGGAAAGCTGACCAAGGGTGAACTGGCCATTTCGGTGATCGGCGCTGTCAACGGCACCGCCATCGGCGGCGGTCTCGAACTACTCCTCGGCTGCGACATCATCGTGTCGTCGTCAGCAGCGAAGTTCGGACTGCCCGAGGTCAAGCGCGGTCTGTTCCCCGGTGGTGGCGGTACGACCATCGGAACGCGGATCCCGCTCAGCGTCGCCCTGGAGATGACGCTGACCGGAGACTTCATCACCGCTGACCGAGCGTACGAGCTCGGACTGGTCAACGCTGTTGCCGCTCCGGAAGACGTGCTGGAAACCGCGATCGGTTATGCCGAACGGGTCGCCGCCAACGCACCCCTGAGCCTGGCCGCGATCAAAGAACTCGTTCGACTCTCGGTGTCGGACAGCGCCCTTGCCGACAAGAAGACCGCTGAATGGCAGAAGACAGTCTTCAGCAGCAGCGATGCCAAAGAAGGCGCGATGGCGTTCATCGAGAAGCGGACACCGAACTGGCAGGGCCGGTAGGGACGATGCGAGCCGTTGTCTGCCCGACCCATGGGCTACCGGAAGTTGTTCGGGTAGAGGATGTTCCGTCTCCTGAGCTTGGCCCCGGCCAGGCGCGGGTCGGTGTGGTCGCGGCAGCAGCCAACTTCCCGGACGTGCTGGTGATCGCGAACGAGTACCAGATCAAGATCCCGGTACCGTTCACACCCGGCAGCGAGTTCGCCGGCGTGGTGACCGAAGTCGCCCCGGACGTGGTCGGTGTCGCGGTCGGTGACCGCGTCACCGGTACCGGCATCGTCGGCGCGTTCGCCGAGGAAGTCGTCGCGAAGGCCAAGAGCCTGAGCCGGATCCCGGACGGGGTCGGCGAATCGGTGGCCGCCGCCTTCGGCGTCGCGTACCGGACCGCGTATCACTCCCTGCGTTCAGTCGCCCGGGTCGAAGCCGGTGATCATGTGATCGTGCTCGGCGCCGGCGGCGGTGTCGGCCTGGCCGCGGTACAGCTCTGTGCCGCGCTGGGCGTCACCGTCACCGCCGTCGCCTCGTCGTCCGAAAAGCTGGATGTGGCAAAGAGTTACGGGGCCACAAACCTCGTCAACTACCGGGAGAGCGACTTGCGCAAGACCCTGCGCGAGCTGTTGCCCGACGGTGCAGACGCGGTGATCGACCCGGTCGGAGGCGACCTCTCCGAGGCCGCACTCCGTGCCCTCGGCCGGGGTGGACGCTTCGTCACCATCGGTTATGCATCCGGCACCATTCCCCGGATTCCGCTCAATCTCATTCTCGTCAAGGGCATTCACGTCCTCGGATTCCAGTTCCAGGACCTCGCTGCGGACGAGTTCCGGCGCAACGAGGAAGAGCTTGCCGGCCTGCTGAAAGATGGCCGGGTTCTGCCCCACGTCGGTGCGAGCTTCTCGCTCGACGAGACTGCCGCGGCACTGCGGCTCGTCGCCGACGGCAAAGCCATCGGCAAGATCCTGATCGAGGTCAAGAAATGAAATCAGTGATCGTGTCCGGGGTGGGCTCGACAGAGATTATTGAGATACCCACTCCGACACCGGGGCCCGACGACGTTCTGATCAAGATGCGAGCGTGCGGCATCTGCGGTTCCGATGGCTTCTACATCTCCATCGGGGGCATTCCGCCGCTGCAGGGCAAAACTCCCCTCGGTCATGAACCGGCCGGTGAGGTTGTCGAGGTCGGTGCCAAGGTCGAGGGCATTGCCGTCGGCGATCACGTCGTGATCAATCCCATGGCCGACGGGACCAGCATGATGGGTGGCGGCGGTCCGGTCGGCGCACTGTCAGAATATGTACTCGTCGAACGTGCCCAGGCCGGGGTCAATCTCGCGATCCTTCCCCCCGAGGTGCCGTTCCACGTCGCTGCGCTCAACGAGCCGATGGCTGTGGCCCGGCATGCGGTCAACCGCACCGGCGTCAAGGCCGGCGACACCGTCGTCGTGTTCGGTGCCGGACCGATCGGTCTCGGCGCGGTCATCGGATTCAAACTGAGCGGTGCCAAACATGTTGTCGTGGCGGATATTCTGCCGTCACGGCTCGAGAAGGCACTCGCCGTCGGAGCCGATGCCGTGATCAACTCCGCTACCGAAGACGTGGCGGCGCGCCTGCTCGAACTACACGGCCCCGGTGCAACCGCAACAGGTAAGCCGCGGGTGGGGACCGATATCTATCTCGACGCCGCCGGTGTTCCCGCGGTGCTCGAAACCGCCATCCAGTCGGCCAAGCATCGCGCGACCATCGGCATCGTCGCGGTTCACAAGAAGCCGGTCGAGGTCGACTTCGGGTTCCTGCTGGGCACCGAGATCAACATCGTCACCGCCATGGGTTATCCCACGGAGATATTTCAGGTCGCCGAGGAAATCGCCGATCATTGGGAGAAGTTCGCCGTGATCGTGAGTGATCAGTTCGACTTCACCGACGTCCAACAGGCCCTCACGACCGCATCGACCCCCGGTGCCGCCGACAAGGTTGTCGTCACCTTCGCGTGACCTTTTGCAACCCACCGAGGAGCGTCAGCCGGGACTTCCGAAAGGCAGGACCTCGGCTGACGCACTTCTGTACCGCACGGGTTACGTAGCGAAGACTTCGGTGTGCCGGCTGCCGTCGAGCGAAATGGTGCCGACTGCTTCCAACGCTCTGTTCTTGAATGCCTTTGCCGCGATACTCATTCGGTACTCGCGAAGTCGTGGACGGTCGATGGTTTTCAGGTCACCCCACAGCAAGAAGTCTGCGGCCGCGCAGTCGAACCGCCTCGACAACACTTCCGGGAGTTCTTGTCGTGCACGAAATAGATCCGCCTGCCCCATGACAGCATCAACCGTCAGATCGTCGCCTGGCAGCGACGATCTGTACGTACTCAACGTGCGTTTCGAGTCCAGATCGAGCACGCGGGCCCCGAGGATCTGAAGTGCCCGACATCCCGCGTTTGCCGGAGCAATCACGGTGACATCCCAACCCGCGATTCCGTAATCGAAGAGAAACCCCCCGGCATGTTGCACAATTTCGGCCACGCTCGTTCCGACTACTGCGATCCGGTACCGACGGCAATTCTTACGGTCGTTGCCACGGGCACGAATGATTTCGGTGTGGGTGGCGATGCCTGCGTCAACAACTTCCAGCCTTCGAGCTTCCATATTGCTCCGTCCGGTGATCGTCTTGCCGCACTATGTGTTTCGGCCGCCGTTGACTCCCAGGATCTGCCCGGTGATGTAGCTCGCATCGTCGGAGATCAGGAACGCGCAGGCGGCGGCGATGTCCTCGGGTTTGCCGACGCGGCGTACCGGTGTCCGCAGGATGTGGTCTTCGATGGTCCCACCGAGACGATTGAGTTCCTCGTCGCGGCGTAGCAATGGCGTGTCCACGAAACCGGGCGGGACCGCATTGACCGTGATACCGACTTGACCGAGTTCGAGAGCCAGCGACTTGGTCAGTCCGTTGATCGCGGACTTGGCGGCCACATAATGGGCCATGTAGGGCTGGCCTGCATGCGCACTTGACGACGAGATGTTGACGATCCGGCCCCACTTGGCCTTCAGCATGTCCGGTAACACGGCTTGGATGCAGTGGTAGGTGCCGTGCAGATTGACGTCTATGACCTTCTGCCACGCATCGAAGTCGATGTCCACGAACCGTGCGTTACCGACGATGCCGGCGGAGTTCACGAGAATGGTGATGGGGCCGAGGTCTTCGCGGATCGCGCCCAGTACGGTGTCGATCTGCTCGCGACTGGTGACGTCGACCGTGTATGCATTCTTCTCCTCGCTGGGAGTCCGATCGAGGGTGGCGACGTTGTAGCCTTCGGCGGTCAGACGCTGCGCGATCGCCTGACCGATGCCGGAGCCACCGCCGGTGACAACCGCAGTTTTCACGCCCATGGTTCGCTCCCTGCAATGGTCGTCCGTTTCATCGTTCGTTCCGATGTCGGGTCGTAGGGCAGGGCTCGGTGCAGCATTCCGGTGTTGTCCCAGATCACAACATCACCAACCTTCCAGTTGTGGGTATAAACGAACTGCTCCCGGGTCGACCAGGCGAGAAGTTCGTCAAGGAGTTCGCGGCTTTCCTGCGGTCGCATGCCGACGATGTGATCTGCCGTGGCCCCGATCGCCAGGGACCGGCGCCCGTCCGCGCGATTCCAGACCAAAGACGTTTCGTGAGTGGGCTGGGAACGCCAGGCAGCGATCTGCTTGTCGCTGGGATCCGGGTAAACGAGTCGTTGTGAAGCCTCGAAACTATGCACGACCCGTAATCCGTCATAGCGTTTGCGGTCATGCTCAGGCAGGCTCTCGTACGCGACGTACGTGCTCGCGAACTCTGTCCCGCCACCGACCATCGCAACGTGGCGGGCGGTGAGCATGGTCGCTTTCGCCGGCACATCGTTGGTGGTGTCGTCGATGTGCCAGTTGAACGTTCCCTTGAGATACTCGGCCATCGAATTCTTGGCTGGATCAAGGGAGACGGTGAAGATCTTCTTCCCAACCGGAGCGAGTACCTCGCCGAGTTTGCCGCTGAATGCGATCTGCTGCTCGTCGTCGAGATCGAGTCCACGGATCAGCAAGACGCCACGCCATTTGAGTGCCTCCAGGCAACGGGCGGCCACCAAGTCGTCCGTCAAATCGTCGACCCCAGAAACCTCGACTCCCAATGCCGGCGTCAGTGCCGTGGTCTGCATCCCGGAATGGAGATGTCGATCGGATAAACCCATGGTGCGAAAGACCTTTCGGCACAGTATTCGTATCTGGTTGTCAGGGAACGGGTTCGATGACGGCGTCCATGCTTGAGGCACCGGTGTCGGGGACGCGGGGCTGATGCCACGCCTCGATGGGAAACGACACATTGATCAACGAATACGTCAGCAGCAGAAGCTTATACGCATCGTCGGGAAGGTCATCGAGTGGAAAATTGTCAAGGTAGACAGCGGCGTCACCAAGGCGCGGGAAGGCAACATCGTAGAATGCCTGCAACTCGACCATCGTGCTCGAGAGTCGTTTTGCGTAGCGTTCACCTTCTGATTGCAGCGCCCAGTCGGCAAACGGTTCGAGATCGGCGAAGGCAGCGGGAAGTACGTTGGACACGTTCGTCTCTCCTGTGATCATTACTGATTGGCCGCTGAGAATGACGTTTCCTCCGAGCGACTTCGGACATCCTCGACAAAGCGGCGCGCCGAGGTATGCAAGTGCCGGAGCAGCACTTCCTGATCGCAGAGCGGGAACTCGCTAACAGTTCTCGTCTCGAGCATGGTCTGGGTGGCTTCAAGGGTGTTGCAGTCCTGGAGGCCGAACTCCTTGAACGTGACCGCAGCCATTTCCTGTCGCATCCGGTCAGAGGGCGTCTTGGGTGGCGCCATGTACAGCGTTCCCTCGAAGATGTGTTCGTTGTAGGCAGTGGGCCAGTAGTGATACGTCAGGTACCAGCCCGGTTCCCACACGACGATCATGAAGTTCGGGAAGAAGACATACGAATCCAGTCCCCAAGAGCGGTGCTTGGTCGGATTGAGTCCTGAGGGGAGCGTCGCGAGCTCGGAAATGTCCGGCTTGTCCCATGGCCCGAAGTTTCCGCTCCGCAGAACACGTTCGGTCGGCTTGACCATCATCGGATCCTTGGGCGGTGCCATGCCGCCCCACGAAGACACCATGCCGTGAGGACCGTCGATGTCATAGTGCAGCGCTTCGAATCCATAGCTCATCAGCTTGACCGACTCGTCGGACACATACTGTTTCGCATGCAGCACCGGCGCGTGATAGAACTCGGCAAACGCGTCGATGTAGAGCTTCCAGTTGCTGCGCACATGCGACTGGAACTTGTAGACGTGCGTCAGCTTGTCGAAGGGATACCCCGTCATACCGGCTGCGAACTTGCCGAGGAAATCGGCCAGCGGCTTGGTGTTGTCCTGGTCGAAGTTGACGAAGACAAACCCTTCCCAGACATCTACTTGCAGTGGGGTCAAACCAGATTCGAGGTTCTCGAAGTCAAAAGTATCGTGCTGCAGAAACGCGGGCCGGCCGTGGAGTGCGTAGCTCCAGGCGCGCATTTCTCCGCTGTGATCTGCGGCGATCACCACCGATGAGCGGACCGCATCGATCGGCTTGATGAAGAACGCGCCGACCGCCGGAGCCTGTTCGACCCGCCCGACATTGAGCCACGAATGCCCGAAGACGGCCTCGCGTTCGACCTCGAAGTACTCCGGGCTGATCGAGTCGTCGTACGACATCGGACCGGTGTCGAGACCGAAATGCTCGGTCCAACTTCCTTCTGGTGGTTTCGGAAAATGTGCCATGCTCGGTGTCCTTCCCGACAACTGATACGACGGATCTGTGCCGCAACATGAAAGAACTTGCTCGGCTGTGAAGAGTGGGCCTTGCGTTCTCCAAGGGGCTACCTCTTAAGGTGACCGGAGGTCCACTTAAGACTACTTGTAGAATATGGACCAGCGGTCAACTTGTCAACCACTTAGGGTGCATACATGAGTCAGCAGGGTGTGAAGCGAGAACGAAGCGATGCGGCTCGCAATCGACGCGCCATTCTCGATACGACGGACCTTTTACTTTCACAACACGGTGCCGGCAACATCTCCATCGATCAGATCGCAGCTGCCGCGGGTGTCGGCAAAGGCACGATCTTTCACCGCTTCGGTAGTCGCGCGGGGCTGATGAGAGCGCTGGTGGTCGAACGCGCGGAGATACTTCGCCAGGCCGTGATCGACGGACCGCCCCCATTGGGTCCGGGCGCCCCGGCCGCCACCAGACTCCTGGCCTTCTTTGATGCCATGTTCGAGCTGATCGTGGACAACGTCGAGCTGATGATCGCGTACGACAACGCGACCACAAATACACAGGCGGACGAGATCAACGCGTTCTGGCATCGTCACATCGCACAGTTACTGAGCGAGGCCAGGCCAGAAGTCGATGCCGCGATCATGGCGCAAGTACTGCTGAGCACTCTCAACCCCGATGTCGTCCTTCACCAAATTCGGACCGATCACACCGCGCGTCTCGCGGCAGCTGTACATAGTGTTATCAAATCAGTTGTCGCACAAGATGACTGACTGCTCACTGCACCGCCGGTGAGCGCTCAGACCGCGACTCGCCGGCAACCAGGCTCGTGTCCGACACGATTGAACAGATAGCCACCACATGTACAACTGCCATCGAATCTGCGAATCCGCGACCATAAATGCACTCCCCGGTCACAATGTTCTTTGTGAGCGGAGCAGCCAAATGGCCCACACCGTCGTCGGAACCTGGCCGGGCAACAATGATGGTGGTCCCGGACTTCGCCACCACTGATCAGCTGGTCGACGCGGCGCGGTTGGTGAATCAGGAACGCCTGCAAGCTCGGACTCGAGATCTGCCGTACCGGCTCGTGGTCCTCGGTACCGACACCACTGACCTCGTCAAACACGCCGGCGGCCTGCTGTTCGACCACATCATGGCCGGCTGGTGTGTCACCGTCCTGGTTCCACCCGAGGCCGATCCACGTCCACTGCAGATACTCGGCACCCGGGTGTTCGACCTGAATACGGCCCTCGCGATGGACCTCATGCCCGCACTCGCATCGCGGCGCCGCAGCCCGTGGCCGCACAAGGTGGTGCTCGCAGGTGACCTGTGCGCCCGCGACGACCGGCTACACGATGCTGTTCGGCACTCGTTCGACCACGGTGACACCAACACCATGCTGTGGGGTCCGCAGCGGCACTCAGTCAACGACAACGACGTCGTACCCGTCGAACATCAGCTCAGCAGAGCTGCTCGCGCATTCAAATCGCACGCCCTCGCTGCAACGTCGGCCACTGTCGCAGACGTCGCCCCCGTCGAGTACTTCACGGGCAACACGGTGCGCACCTCGGCGCCGCCGGCTCTTCACCTCACCTGATCAGCCCTAGACCAACGGAAACAACTGTGCCCCAACACTATTGCGCTGGGGAACAGATGAAGTTCGATGCGGATGTCAGGCCGGAACGAGGTCTGAGAGACCGTCCCACGACTTCGACCTGCTGCAACGGAACACCTCGGCGAGACCAGCGGAGTCGGTGGGCAACGAAGCTGCTGCAAGTGCCTGCGCCTTGAAGGCCCGGGCAGCCACGCTGAGGCGGTGCCGCACCATTCCGATCCGGCTGTCGAGCTCATCCGGCAGGCTGTCGCCCCAGAGGGTCACCTCGGTTTCACCTTCCCCCAGGATCCGCTGCACTCCCTCGCGCACCCGATCGTCGCGCTCGTACAGCGATCCTGCGGTAACCACCGCCTGCGGGTGGAAACCGAATCCACGCCACTCGAATCCCGACTCGAAGTCGACTGTTTGCGCACCGAGAATCTGCAGGGCTCGAGCGGTCGGATCGTCCTGCACGAGCACCGTGACGTCCCAGCCGGCCATGCCGCGGTCGAACACCAGGCCGCCGGCGTATTTGATGACTTCGTTCGCCGTGGGGGCGACAACCACCAAGCGGTACCTCATGAGTTCGTCATCGGTGCGAAGTCCTTCGCCAGCGACCTTGCGTACTCCCTGAACACGTCCGTGAGAGGAATTGATTGATCCAGCAGCCATGATGTTTCCATCCCGTTGAGAAAGGCGACTATTTCGACGGCCTTCAAATCCCCATCGAAGTCCGAACGGTATCTGCCATCGACCTGCCCGCGCCGGATACCAGCGGCAACGGTGTCAATTGATGCGTGATACCTGGCCAGCAGGCGATCATGCAGCGGCGCATCGGGTTCGAGGTTCTCCATCTGGAGAACCGCGAACGTACCGACAAGTTCCGGTGATCGTTCGAATCGCTCGGCGACCTTCACGATCCCTTCCAACAGATCGCCCTGGCGATCCGCATGTTGGTCGTCGTCCGCATCTCGCATTTCGAGTACCGCATGCAAAAGCTGTGCTTTGGACTCGAAGTGGTGGAGCAGACCGGCGGAGGTGACACCGGCTTCGGAAGCGATCTGCGACAGAGTCGTATTGCGCCAGCCGTTACGGGTGAGCAACCGTTGAGCGACGTCGAGAATCTGTCGCTTGCGCTCCTCGCCTTTGACGAGGAGAGCTTCGTACGGCCGTTCGCTTGCCACTGATCTCCTTCAACCGATCAACCAACTGAACCGATAGTAGGTTGGATTCTCCGCTGTGACAAGTGTCTCCCCGAAATTCAGGTGGGGCTCAGGTCACAAGCCGAGTGATTTGGCGATGATCACCTTCATGACTTCGCTGGTACCTGCGTAAATGCGAGCCACACGGGCGTCGACGTAGAGCCTCGCGATCGGGTACTCGGCCATGTAGCCGTAGCCGCCGAACAGCTGCAGGCACCGGTCGACGACCCGCGCCTGGACCTCGGTGCAGAAGAGTTTCACCCGCGCGGCGTCCGGACCCGACAGCTCGTCGTCCACCAGATCCAGCACGGCCCGGTCGACCATCGCCTGTCCGGCTTCGACCTCGGCCGACATGGCCGCGAGTTCGAACTTCGTGTTCTGGAACGACGCGACGGGCGTACCGAACGCTTTGCGTTCTTTCACGTAGTCGACGGTGGTGGCAATGGCCGCCCGCGCCTGGGCGATCGAGCCGACCGCGACCGTGATGCGTTCCTGGGCGAGGTTCCGGCCGAGGTATCCGAATGCCTTGCCTTCCTCACCGAGCAGGTTCGACACCGGTACCCGGACGTTGTCGAACGACAATTCGACGGTGTCCTGGACTTTGCAACCCATCTTGTCGAGCACACGGCCGCGCTCGAAACCGGGCATCCCGTTCTCGACCACCAGCAGCGACAGCCCGCCGCGACGGTTGTCGGGGTCGGTGGACGTCCGGGCGAGCACGATCACCAGGTCGGCGAGCAATCCGCCGGTGATGAATGTCTTGGCGCCGTTCAGCACGTATTCGTCGCCCTCGAGGACGGCGTTGGTGCTGACGCCGGCGAGGTCAGAACCGGTGCCGGGTTCGGTCATCGCGATTGCCGACAGCAAGGTGCCCTTGGCGAGGCCGGGGAACCAACGGCCGCGCTGCTCTTCGTTGGCGTACTCGAGGAAGTACGGCAGGATGACGTCGAGCTGCGTCCGGACGGTGCTCAGGGTAACCAGAGCGCGTGCCGCCTCCTCCTGGAGGATGACGTTGTAGCGGTAGTCGCGCAGGCCGGCGCCGCCGAACTCTTCGGGGATGGCGATCCCCAGCATGCCCAGCGAACCGAGCTCGGCGAAGATCTCGCGCGGCATCTGCCCGACCTTCTCCCAGGCCGCATAATCCGGAACGATGCGCTTGCTGATGAAATCGCGGGCCAGGGCCCGGAATTCCTCATGGTCTTCGGTGAATACTTCGCGCCTCATGTTCAATACCTCTCTCAGGAAACCAGTTCGACCAGCGTGGCGTTGGCAGTGCCGCCGCCCTCGCACATGGTCTGCAGTCCGTACCGAATTCCGTTGTCGCGCATGTGGTTGATCATGCGGGTCATCAGCACCGCGCCCGAGCCTCCGAGCGGATGGCCCAGAGCGATCGCGCCACCCAACGGGTTGAGCAGGGCCGGATCGGCACCTGTCTCCGCTAGCCAGGCCATCGGGACCGGCGCGAAGGCCTCGTTCACCTCGAACACCCCGACCTCGGACAGCTTCACGCCGGCCTTGGCGAGCACCTTGGCAGTTGCCGGGATCGGACCGGTGAGCATGAGGACCGGGTCGTCGCCGACCACAGCACCCGCGGTGTAGCGCACCAACGGCTTGAGCCCGAGCTCTTTTGCCCGTTCCGGGGTCATCACCAGCAGGGCGGCTGCGCCATCGGAGATCTGCGAGGAGTTGCCGGCGTGGATCACACCGTCTTCGGCGAAAGCGGGCTTGAGGTTTGCGAGCTTTTCGACCGTGCTCCCCCGGCGGATACCTTCATCGGCGGTGACCACGCCGTCTTCGGTCTCGACGGCGACGATCTGGGATTCGAATGCACCGGCGTCCTGTGCAATGGCGGCCCGCTCGTGCGACAGCACGGAGAACTCGTCGACCGCAGTCCGGTCGTAGCCCCACTTCTGCGCGATCTTCTCGGCCGAGATTCCCTGGTTGAAGGCGAAACCTTCATAGCGGCCAAGCGCTTTGGGCCCGTACGGTGCACCGGTGGACCGAGCCGCGCCCAGTGGCACCCGACTCATCACCTCGACGCCACCGGCGACAACCACATCCTGCTGACCCGACATGACGGCCTGCACTGCGAAGTCCAGTGCCTGCTGGCTCGATCCGCAGGCACGGTTGATCGTGACACCGGGGATGGATTCGGGCCACCCCGCGGCGAGCACCGAGTACCGACCGACGTTGCTGGACTGGTCGCCGACCTGCGAAACACAGCCCCACACAACATCATCGATGATCTCGGGGTTGACACCGCTGCGCTCGACCAGCGCGTTCAGTACATGCGCCGACAGGTCAACAGGGTGGACACCTGCCAATCCGCCGTTCCGCTTTCCGACTGGCGTACGAACAGCCTCGACGATTACAACTTCGCGCATCTACTTCTCCACTTCGGTGTTCTCTGATGTTGGCCTGGGCACAGCCCATCGGCCGGTGAATTCGGGGGTACGCCGCCCGGTGAAGGCAGCAAACGCCTCCTGAGCATCGCCGGTCGCAAAATTGGCCGCCTGTGCCCGGGCCTCGTTGGCAAGGGCGTCGTGCAGCGTGCGATCGGCTCCCTCGTTGAGCAATGCCTTGGTCTGCGCCAACGCAATCGGCGGTCCGGACGCAAGGCGGCCGGTGAGCTCATCGACGAATCCGTCGATCTCATCGGCGGCAACAACCCAGGTGACGAGATTGAGTTTGTGCGCCTGGTCGGCATCGATCGTCTCGGCGAGCATCGTCAGCCGTTTGGCCTGTTGCAGGCCAACAAGTCTCGGAAGGAGCCAGGATCCACCGAGATCCATCGACAGACCGCGCTTGACAAATATCTGCGAAAACGAGGATCCGGGTGTGGCGACCACGAAATCGCAACCGAGCGCCAGATTCCAGCCTGCGCCCACGGCGACACCATCCACTTTTGCAATGGTCGGTATCGGAAGGTTGTGCAGCAGTTCGGCAACCGCGGTCAGGTTCCGCAACTTGTACGTCGGATGAGTGGGGTCCGGGGTGGCGATGTCGGCACCGGAGCAGAATGCGCCGCCGGAACCGGCGAGGACCAGCGCCCGCACGCTGCGATCGTCGCCCGCGGCGATGAGCGCATCACGCAGGGCGATCCACAGTTCCCGACTGATCGCATTCTTGCGGTGCGGTCGATTCAGCGTGAGAGTACGAACTCCCTCGCGATCAGCGCACAGCAGGATCGGCTCAGCGTTCATACGCCGGACCAACCGCACCCTGTACCCGCAGGTCGGCGAGTTCGCTTTCGTCGATGCCGACTTCGGCCAGGATCTTCTCGGTGTGCTCGCCGAGCCCCGGTACCGGGCCCATCGGTGGATCGAAGTCCGAGATGATCGGCGGCGGAAGCAATGCCGGGATCGGTCCGTTCGGTGTATCGATGTCACGCCATCGGTCACGCTCGGATAGCTGCGGGTGTGCGATCACCTCACTGGGCAGGTTGTATCGCGCGTTACCGATGCCCGCATCGTCCGCAATGCGCTGGATCTCGGCGAGATCGTGGTCCGCGCACCAGGCGCCGACGGCCTCCTGGAGTACATCCCGATTAGCCACCCGGCCACTGTTGTTCGCGAAGCGGGCATCGTCGGCCAGGTCATCGCGCTTGATGATTTCCCGGGCCAGACGCTGCCATTCACTGTCATTGGTAGTACCAAGGACCACTGTTTGGCCGTCCGCGGTGGGGTACGAACCGTACGGCGCCACCGCCGGCGAACTCATGCCCAACGGCTGCTGATCGACGCCCGAATGGCGGGTGTAGTTCAGCTGATAGCCCATCACCTCGGCCGCGGTGTCGAACAGGCTCACCTTGACCTCGGCTGACCCCTTGCCCTGTGCGATACGTCGATCCCGCGAGTACAGCAGCGAGATGATCGACAATGCCGCGTAGAGCCCCGAAGAGACATCTGCCACCGGCGGACCGGGTTTGGCCGGCTGACCCGGGAATCCGGTCACGGCGCAGACGCCGGCCTCGGCTTGTATGAGCAGGTCATACGCCCGCTTGTGCGACAACGGTCCACCGCTGCCGTAGCCGTCGATTTCCACGGCGATCAGGTTCGGGTGCCGCTGTGCAAGCTCGTCCCCCGACAGGCCGAGCCGGGCAGTTGCCCCCGGCGCCAGGTTCGACACCAGCGCATCGGCCTCGTCGAGAAGCCGGTGCAGAAGGTCGATCCCGGCCGGTGACTTCAGATCGAGTGTCACGGACTCCTTGCCCCGGTTGGCCCACACGAAGTGCGCGGCCTGCCCTTTCACCACATCGTCGTAGTGCCGGGCGAAGTCGCCGCCTTTCGGATTCTCGACCTTGATGACCCGGGCCCCGAAATCAGCGAGGGTCCGGGTGCACATGGGAGCCGAGATGGCCTGCTCGAGAGTCACGACCGTGACTCCCGCCAGCGGGCCTGCCTGCGTGTTGTTGTCCGAAAGGTCGGCGTCTGTCATCACATCACCATGCCGCCATCGACCGGCAACACCTGGCCGGTGACAAACGAGGAGGCATCTGACGCGAGGAACAGGAACGCTCCGGCGATCTCTTCGGGTTCTGCCCAGCGCCGCAACGGGATTCGGTTGAGCATCGTCTCGGCGAACTTCTCGTCGGTGCGGATCGTCTTGGTCATGGGTGTCGCGGCCAGCGGGGCCAGCGCGTTGACGAGGATCTGCTTGCGAGCCAGTTCTCGGGCGAGCGACTTTGTCAGGCCGATGATTCCGGCCTTGGCTGCCGAGTAGTTGACCTGTCCCAACGTGCCGGTGATACCAGCCGACGACGTCACGTTGATGATGCGTCCGGTGCCGTCCGTGGGGAGGTACTGCAAGGCGGCCTGCGAGCAGTTGAACGCACCCTTGAGGTGGATGTCGAGCATGCGCTGGAACGACTCTCCGGTGGTGTCCTTGAACATCGCCGGGGCGGTGACGCCCGCATTGTTGACGACGATGTGCAGGACCCCGTCGGCCAGTGCCGCGGCGCGCGAAGCAGCCGCGTCGGCCGCCTCCCGATCACTGACGTCGAGCTCGAAACCTTCTGCCTTGCCACCGGACTCGACGATGCGCTTGGCAACCAGGTTGGCCGCCTCGCCGTTGATGTCGGTGACCAGGACTGCGGCACCGGCAGCCGCAAACGCCTCTGCCACAGCAGACCCGATGCCACCTGCGGCGCCGGTGACCAGGGCCGACCGTCCGGTCAGGTCAAACATTCCACTCTTGACACTCATCAGTAGCTCCTCGGCAATCCCAAAGTATGTGAACCCAGGAAGTTCAGAATCATTTCCTGGCTGATCGGCGCGATCTTCATCAGTCGGGCCTCGCGGAAATAGCGCGAGACGTGATACTCCTCGGAGTAGCCCATGCCACCGTGCGTCTGCAAAGCCCGGTCAGCCGCATTGAATCCTGCTTCAGCACAAAGATACTTTGCGGTGTTGGCTTCACGACCACAGGGCTTGCCGTTGTCGTAGAGCCACGTTGCCTTGCGCAACACCAGTTCTGCGGCATCCAGGTGAGCGAGCGCATCGGCCAGCGGGAACTGAATACCCTGATTCATACCGATCGGCCGGTTGAAGACGACCCGCTCGTTACCGTATTTCACGGCCTTGTCCAGTGCCACGCGGCCGATACCGAGTGCCTCCGAGGCGATCAGCATGCGCTCCGGATTCAGGCCGTCGAGCAGGTACTTGAAGCCCTCACCCTCTTCACCGACCCGATCCTCGATCGGGATCCGGAGATCGTCGATGAACAACTCGTTGGAGGTCACCGCATTTCGGCCCATCTTCGGGATCGGCCGGATCGTCACCTTGCTGCGATCGAGATCGGTGAGGAACAACGTCATGCCGTCGGTCTTCTTCTCGACGTCTTCGTACTTCGTGGTGCGGGTCAGCAGGAGGATCTTCTCCGACTCCATGGCCTTCGAGATCCACACCTTGCGACCGTTGACCACGTAGCTGTCGCCGTCACGCTTGGCGAAGGTGCTGATTCGCGAAGTGTCCAGTCCGGCACCGGGTTCGGTGACACCGAAGCAGACGTGCAGGTCACCGTTGACGATGCGGGGCAGCGTACGGGCCTTCAACTCTTCGGACCCGTGCACGACCACCGGATGCATACCGAAGATCGAGAGGTGAATCGAGCTCGCGGCATTCATCGCACCACCGGAACGCGAGACGGCCTCGAGCAGGAGCGTGGCCTCGGTGATGCCGAGTCCGTGACCGCCGTACTCCTCCGGCATGGTCATGCCCAGCCAGCCTCCGTCGGCGATCGCTTTATAGAATTCTTTCGGAAACTCGTGCGCGAGATCCTTTTCCATCCAATACTGGTCATCAAAACGACCAGCCAGCTCGGCTACGGACTTGCGGATCAATTCCTGATCCTCGGTCAAGTCGAAGTTCATTCCGGTGGACACAACGCATACCTTCCGATTCCATGTCGAGTCACCACGTCCGCAGGCGAACGCAGAAGAAGTCGTCCGTTGCGGGAGGCCGGATTCCGGCCTCCCGCTACGAACGACATTTCAAGTACCTCTGGCCCGATCAGTCAGACGCGGGCAGTGGCTTGGGGGCCTTGATGCTCAGCTCCGCGCCATCGATACTCAGCGTTCCGGTGCCTGCCGACGTGCAGAGCAGTTCGATCGAGTCGGCGGCATCAACATAGCGCTTCCCGAGAAGGGTTGCCGGAGCACCACCGTCGCCGGCGATCTTCTCCGCGGTGGCAGCCGGGACCATCGGGGCACCACCACAGGTGAGTACCACGGAATCGCCGGCCGGAGCCTTCACCACTACTACGCGCGTGGCACAACTGGTACTTGCCAGCTGGTCACCGGGGCGCAACGGCGTGCTTTGCTGAGTCATCGTGAACATCCTTAGAGACGAGAATTTTTTCGGTGGGAGACAGTTGGCTGGTGAGGTTGTTCAGGTCAAATGCCTGCCGTGCCAACCAGAATCGCAGGAAGTCTGTGAGCGAGTAGCGCAAGAACACAGCAGATCCGACGACGGCCAGTGAGATGCCGATGAGGGCGATGATAACCGCATCGCGCTGTTCGAGCGCACTCGAGGTGCCGTGCGACATGAAGTACGCGACGATCGCCAGCACGGGGCCGATGACCATCAGTGCGAGACCGCCGCGCAGCCAGAGCTGCGACCGACCGGCCGAAGGATCGGAGATCTTCAGCTCGGACAGCTCACGGGTGAAGCGATCGGCGCGGGATTCGGGTGAGGTCATGATGAACTTCCTAGGTAGAGGGTTGCGAGTTCTTTCTTGAATTCTGCGTCGGGTTGACCGTGGTGCCCGACCCGGCCGCGGACGAGTACCGCGGCGTAGTCGGCGTAGTCGAGCACGGCCGCCGCAAACTGCTCGACGATCAGGACCGCGACGCCCTGCCGGGCGATCTCTGCCACCTGCTCGTAGAGCTCGGCGACGATCAGAGGCGCGAGCCCCATCGACAATTCGTCGAGCAGCAGTACCGCGGGATCGGTTGCCAGACCCCGGCTCAGGGCCAGCATCTGCTGCTCACCACCGGACATCGTGCCGGCGGTCTGCGACGCACGCTTTCCGAGAATCGGGAATCGACTGAATGCGATCTCTTCGATCTCTTCGCGCGAACGACCGGTGAACGTCATCATCTGCAGGTTCTCGCGAACCGTCAGGTTCGGGAAGACGCCGCGGCCTTCAGGGATCAGGCAGACGCCCGCACGAGCGACGTCGCCCAGTGCCATTCCGGTGGCATCTCGTCCGCCGAGCCAGAGTTGTCCCGACTTGACCGGGTGGTTACCGGCAGCCACGTTCAGCGTTGTGGTCTTGCCGGCGCCATTCGGACCGAGCAGCGCGACAACCTGCCCGGCGGAGACACTCAGATCGATTCCGTGGAGCACCGTGATGGCGTCATACGCCGCACGGACGTTCTTCAGTTCCAACAAAGGAGTCATGCTTCCGTCCCCAGATACGCCGCCAGAACCTTCTCGTCTTTGCGGATCACGTCAGGCGGGCCGGATGCGATGATCTTGCCGAGGTCGAGTACGAACACCTGGTCACAAACTTCCATGACCAGTTCCATGTCGTGCTCGACCAGCAGGATCGCCGCACCGCGGTCGGCGATGGAGCGCAGGAGGAGCGCAAAGCGCTCCGTCTCCTCGGGATCCTGGCCGGCCGCCGGTTCGTCGAGCAGCAACAGGCTCGGTTTGACGGCGAGGGCTCGCGCCACCTCCACCAAACGTCCTATGCCAGTGGGCAATTCATCCGAACTCTCATCGGCGATATCACCGAGGTCGAGTCGATCGATGATCTCGTCCACCACCTGCGCGGCGTTTCGACGGTGTGGACCGAGTTCCGCGGCGACCAGCAGGTTGTCGCGAACGCTCAAGCGGCCGAACAGTTCCAGTCGCTGGAATGTCCGCGCCAGGCCACGCCGGGCCCGCTTCGAGGGTCCTTCTTTCGTGACGTCATGGCCGTCCATCACCACTGTGCCCGACACCGGCTTGCGCAATCCGGTGACGACGTCGAACAGCGTGCTCTTTCCGGCCCCGTTGGGTCCGATCAGGCCGGTGATCTTGCCGGCCTCGGCGCTCAGCGCGACGTCCTCGAGCGCCCGGTGGCCACCAAAGGCCACCGTCACGCCACTAACCTCGAGTTGCAACGGCATGGTCCAACACCTCCTCGTCCTCGGCGCGCCAAGGGCGTTTGAGCCCCCACCATTCGACCGGGATGTCTGTCTCCACAATCGACCCATTCAGGCCATCTGTGTCCGAGTTCTGCGAATCGATGTCGCTCGGATCGTCTGTGGACTTCGGTCGCACCGCCACCCAGACCCGCAGTGCCACCATTCCGGCGACGATGCCGAAGAAAAACATCCAGCCGTCGATCACATCTGCCAGGCGCAGGGCCCAGAGCAACACGAACCAGCTGAGGAACGCCGACACACCGATGCGATCGGCGAAAACCGGATCCCATTCCTTGCGCATCTCCGGGATCGCGCCGGTACTCAGGATTCCGCCGGCGAAGGCGATGCCGAGCAGGCCTGGTATCACCTGGACCAGATCTGCGGAGTCCGGCCAGATCATGACCACGGCGACAAACGGACCGGCCAACATGAATCCGGTGAAGAAGCCCGCACCGACCGAGCCGAGTCCGGCAATGACCGCGATCAGGAACAGCGGCAGGCCGGCAACAAAGTTGAACTGATCGGCGGTGACCGACTGCAGTTGCATTCCGTACAGGGCTCCACCGAGTCCGGCGATGCCGGCACCGAGGGCGAAGACCGCGACCTTGGCCATCAGAAGATTGCCACCGAGCGTTGCGTAGGCCGCCTCGCTGTCACGCTGGGCGATGAGCCGGCGTCCGAAGCGACTTCGGCGAACCAGCGCCACCAAGAGAGTCGCCAGGGCGAGGAACACCGCCGACAGGATCGTGATCCTGGCCGTGGTGTCGAAGTGGAAGCCGAACAGGTTCGGTCCCACCAACTCGATCGAACCCTGGTCGAAGATCGAGATGTCTGCACCGAAGACGTTGAACTCCGGAAGCGTAAAGATCCAGCGATCCATGATGACTGCGAACGCGGCCGTTCCCAGTGCGAGATAGACACCCGAGAGCCGTAGCGCGGGAACCGCGACGAGTGCACCGGCGATCGCCGCCACCGCCACCGTTGCGATCAGTGCCCACCACTGCCCGTTGCCACCGAAGTAGGCACAAGCAGCCGCACCGATACCCGCCATCGTCAACTGACACAACGAGATCTGACCGGCAAAGCCCGCCAGGGGGACAAACGAGAGCGCGATGATACTCATCGGGAAGATCAACCCGAAGCTGATCAGGTCGCCTTCGCCCAGAACGGTGGTCAGCACCACTGCGAACACCACGATCAGCACACCGAAGATCACGGTGCCTCGAACAGTGGGCAGCGGAACCCTGGTGAGACGCCGGTCGCGGCCACGCAGCTTGCCGTGCGGGAACAGAAGCAGTGCCCCCAGCAACAGGATCGCGGGCGCTGCCAGGCGCAGACCCGGGAGGTATGCGTTCTGTGGCAGGTAACCCGCCAGGTATGCCTCCATACAACCGACCACGATCGCACCGACAAAGGTCATCGGCAGGCTCTTGAGCCGGCCGAAAATGGCTGCGGCGTAGGCACTGATGATGAGCAGCGACAGCTGCATGGCATCGAGAGCCACCATCGAGGCGATCAAGATGCCGCCGATCGCGGCGAGCTCGGTTCCCAGGATCCAGGCCACGCGGTTGGCCCGCACCGGATTGGCTCCGGTGAGGCCGACCAGACCCCGATCATCGACGGTCGCTCGCATCTCGGTACCGATACGGGTGTTGAACATCAACAGCCGCAGGCCGATTGCCACTGCAATCGCAACGGCCATCGTCACCGCCTGGTGCCAGGTGATGGTGGCGGATCCGATGTGAATCGGAGACACATCGGCAAAGAACCGGGGAATCGACTTGGCGTCGTTCGGATCCCAGATCCACCGGGCCACGGCGATCAGAGCGCTCAACAGAGCGATCGTCATCACCATCTTCTCGGCCTCACCGAGTCGTTGGACCGGACGCATCGCCAATTCGACAAGCAACGCAAACCCCGGTGCCAGGACACCGAGAATTATGACGAGGGTGAGCCACACGGGCACGCCCCATCCGATGGAGATCTGCCAGTACGTGAACGCGGCGAACATGCCTGCCGCGCCGTGCGCGAAGTTGAAGACTCCGGTGGTTGTGTACGTCAGAACCAGGCCGCTTCCGATCACTGCGTAGATCGCAGCGGTCGTCAGGCCGACGATTCCGAACGTGATGAATTGATCCATTACTTCACATCACTCTTGCTCTTGCCGACATCGGCCAGGGTCAACGGGGTTCCGTAATCCTTCGTGTATTTGTACGGCTGTTCACACTTGTAGAACTGTCCTGCGGGTGCACCGATGTCGACAGATTCCCAACCATCGGTTGTCGTCTTCTCGACGTTGAAACAGCCGCTCGGCGGAACGGGTGCCAGCATGTTGTTCGGAGCGTGCAATCCGCCTGCAGTCCAAGCAACTTCGCTCTTTGCCTTCTCTACGAGGCAGGTCCGGGTGAGGTCATCGCCACATGTTGAGGCCGACTTCGCGAACAATAACCAGGACGAGAATGCGCGGATCGCCGGCAGTGTCATTTCGGTGTCCGGCGAGTACTTCGCCCACAACTCGTTGAGTTGCTTCATCGCCGGAACATCGCTGTTGATGGGCGCGTTGCCACCGAGGTCGAGGTAATTGTTCTGTTCGCCCGCCGAGCTTCCGGCCAACTCGATGAACTGGTCGCCGTAAGCGTTGTTGTTGGTGTCGATCCAGTCGAGCTTGTAATCGATGCTGGTGAGCACACTCTCGAGCTTGGCGAGCTGCTTGAAGTCGCCGTAATAGATGAGGCCCTTGACGCCCTTGCTCTTCATCGACTGCGCGTAGGGCGTCCAGTCCGAGACACCCATTGCCGGGTACAGGTCGTTGTAGACAAACGTGCCACCGGCCGCGGTGGTCGATTCGACAGCCTGTTCGCCGAGCAACTTGGTGACGGGCGAATCGCCGTTGATGATGCCGACCGCACCCTTGGAATCGGGGTAGGCCTCGTTGAGGAGCCAGCTCCGGAAGCCGTAGTAGGGGTCGTAACCAACTGTCAAGGTCGGGTCTGCCGAGATCTCGAGTTCTGCACCGGCCGACTGGGCCTGGGCGATCTGCGCGGGGAAGCTCGGGAGCGTGCAGCTCAGGCGTTCTTTGACTCCGAGGCCGTCGAGGGCGGCCCCTCCGCCCACCAAGGCGAAGTCTTCGCGGCACGCCGCGATCATCTGCTGGCGTACCTCCATGAGCTTGCTGTCACGGGTGTTCGCAACGAGCTTGCGTCCGTTGATACCACCGAGGTCGTTACACCACGAGGTGAACACCTTCGCGGCATCGACGAACTCCGAGTTCTTCGTGAAGCCCACGTCGGAGAATGTTCCGACCTGGATCTCGGATTCCGTGACGCCCTGCGCCGGGGTGCCGCTCGGCGATCCCTTCTGGCAGACGTCGGTCAGGTCACCGAAATCGCTCGACGAACTTGCCGCAGCGGTGGTGCCACCCCCCTCGCCTTCTTCACTTCCGGTTTCACTGCTGTCGCGGCCGCTACAGCCGGCAACTAGCAACGTGACCGCCATCAAGGCGATCAGTATGCGCGGTGGTTTCACTCCCTGTTCCTCTCAACTACGTCCGTCCGTCTGCGGGGGGAGACCTGCGACGGTTGTGGACCTGCCCTCGGCGGATCGATGGCACGCCGTGGGCTGTGGCGCTTCCGCTAGTAGGAAACTAGCTTCTCCCATTTGAAGAATCAAGATTTTGTAGGATGCAGGTCACACCTTACTGAATCTGTGACCATCGGCAAACCGGACAGCATTTGTACATCCAGTGTCGGCTGCTCCACCGTTTAGCCAGGTGAGCGCCTCAACCGCCGAAAGCCTTGCCACGTCGCCAAGTCAGGGACTCAAGTCGTGAACGGATCTACGCACCGCAGGCGACAGGAGGGGCCAGGACCGGCGATTTTCCCGGCAGGATTGACTAACCGCGAAGTTCATGGAAATCTAGGTGTTCGAAAGTGAGAACGTGATTCTCATACCGAACGAGAGGAGGTGGTGGATGCGTCTGCCCCCGCTGCCCGCAGACCAATGGGACGAGACCGTCAACACCGCCCTGAAAGGCATGCTGCCGAGGTGGCGCAGGAACCCGGAGCATGCCGGGACCTTCCTCGCTACCCTGGTACGTCATCCAGCTCTGACACAGGCGTACCTCGGTTTCAACGTCTACATCTTGTTCAACTCAACCCTGCCGGCGCGACTTCGCGAACTCATGATTCTCCGGATCGCCACACTGACGAACTGCGAGTACGAGGCAAACCACCACGCCGAACTCGGCAAAGAGGCGGGGTTGACCGAAGACGAGATCTCCGCGGCTCTGGCAGGCAAGGGTCTCAATGACTTCGACAGCGTCGCCCTGCGCTCAGTCGATGAGCTAGATCAGCAATCCCGGATTTCCGACGAGACCTGGGCGGAACTCTCCGACCACCTCGACGAAAAGCAGCGAATGGACCTCGTCTTCACAGTCGGTTCCTATCGAATGCTCGCTACAGCTATCAACACTTTTGACGTCCAGCTTGAACAGGAAAGGTAAATCAATGGCCCACTTCAAGAAACCAGCTGCAGGCAGCTGGACGGAGCATTGGCCGGAGCTCGGTACCGAGCCGGTCGATTACTCCGACTCCACCGATCCCGAGTTCTACCAGGCCGAGATCGACGCCATCTTCAGAAAGAAGTGGGTCAACATCGGACGAGTGGAGACCATCCCCAAGAAGGGAAACTTCTTCACCCGTGAGATCGCCGCACTCGGCACCTCACTGATCATCGTTCGCGACTCCAACCTCGAGGTTCGCGCATTCCACAACGTGTGCCGCCACCGCGGTAACAAGCTGGTCTGGAACGACTTCCCGAACGAAGAGACCTCGGGTACCTGCCGCCAGTTCACCTGCAAGTACCACGCCTGGCGCTACAGCCTCGAAGGCGACCTGACGTACGTGCAGCAGGAAGGCGAGTTCTTCGACCTGGACAAGAACCAGTACGGACTTGTCTCCGTGCGCTGTGAGGTCTGGGAAGGCTTCATCTGGGTCAACATGGATGACAACGCCGGGCCACTG
The DNA here is from genome assembly GCF_000383535.1 of Nocardia sp. 348MFTsu5.1. Taxonomy (NCBI): domain Bacteria; kingdom Bacillati; phylum Actinomycetota; class Actinomycetes; order Mycobacteriales; family Nocardiaceae; genus Nocardia; species Nocardia sp. 348MFTsu5.1. The sequence goes on along the minus strand of NZ_KB911525.1, from coordinate 18,503 downwards.
ACCGACTACCTGGGCCGCTTCGCCAAGGGTGTCGAAGGCTACCCGTTCGGTGAGATGACCGAGGTCTACAGCTACAAGTCGACGATCAACAGCAACTGGAAGCTGTTCATCGACGCTTTCGCCGAGTTCTACCACGCACCGGTGCTGCACCAGAAGCAGGCCACCAAGGAAGAAGCCGAAAAGCTTCTCCACTTCGGCTTCGAGGCCCTGCACTACGACCTCGACACCCCGCACTCGATGATCTCCAGCTGGGGAGGCATGTCGCCGCCCAAGGACGAGAGCATGGTCAAGCCCATCGAGCGGAAGCTCCGCAGTGGCCTCTTCGGTCCCTGGGATCGCCCCGACATCGAAGGTCTCGACCCGTTGCCGGCCGGCATCAACCCCGCCGGTGCAAAGCCCTGGGGCGTCGACGAGTTCGAGTTCTTCCCGAACATGTCGCTGCTGTTCTGGGCGCCGGGCTGGTACCTCACGTACCACTACTGGCCCACCGCGGTGAACCAGCACGTCTTCGAGGCCAACCTGTACTTCGTCCCGGCCAAGACCTGCCGCGAACGGCTTGCACAGGAACTCGCCGCAGTCACGTTCAAGGAGTACGCGTTCCAGGACGCCAACACCCTCGAAGCAACGCAGACGATGCTCGCCACCAAGACGGTCAGCGAGTTCCCGCTCTGCGATCAGGAAATCCTCCTCCGCCACCTCCACAAAGTGGTCAAAGATGAAGTAAGGGAGCACAAAAATGCCGCAGCTACCAGCTGATTTCGCCGACCTCGAGAAGTTCTCGGACTGGATCCTGGCCACCGAGCAGGAACGTTACGCGAAGCGCCTCGAGACGAGCATGGACGACATGCAGGTGTTCTACGACGCCGGCATGGACAAGATGGACGCCGCGCTGGACCATCTCGACAAGTTCGACCTGTACGACCTGCCGGAACCCGAGCGGGCACTGATGTACCTGATGCAGTCGGTCGTCATGGTGTCCTTCCCGATCGAGGTCTGGAAGCAGCCCCGCGTGCTCGACAGCGGTGCAGCCTGGGTCGAGACCGTGAAGCAGCCGGTGTTCTGATATGCAAACACTCGTAGCGGCGGGCCTACTCGACATCGATTCCGGTGAAATCGTTCGACCCGGAGTGATCCGGATCGACGGTGAACGGATTGTTGGTATAGGAGGAACTCCAGAAGGCGAAATCACCGATCTCGGTGACCTCATCCTCGTCCCAGGTTTCATGGACATGGAGGTCAACCTGCTCATGGGAGGTCGCGGCGAAAAGCCCGTCACCTCAATGGTTCAGGATGATCCGCCGCTACGAATGTTGCGTGCGGTGGGTAACTCCCGCCGTACGCTGCGGGCCGGTTTCACGACCGTCCGCAACCTCGGTCTGTTCGTCAAGACCGGTGGTTATCTTCTCGACGTCGCACTCGGCCGGGCAATTGACGCCGGCTGGGTCGACGGGCCCCGGATCGTTCCGGCCGGCCACGCGATCACCCCTACCGGTGGACACCTCGATCCCACGATGTTTGCGGCCTTCATGCCCGGCGTCCTCGAGCTGACCATCGAAGAGGGCATCGCCAACGGTGTCGATGAGGTCGTCAAGGCCGTTCGATACCAGATCAAGCACGGCGCCCAGCTCATCAAGGTCTGTGTCTCCGGCGGAGTCATGTCCCACACCGGAACCGCAGGCGCCCAGCACTATTCGTTCGATGAACTCTGCGCGATCGTCGACGAGGCGCACCGCCGTGGACTGCGGGTCGCCTCGCACACCCATGGCGCCGAAGCAGTCAAGAACGCCATCAAGGCCGGAATCGACTGCATCGAGCACGGATTCCTCGTCGACGACGAAGCGATCCAGATGATGGTCGACAACGAGACGTTCCTCGTCCCCACGACCCGGTTGATCGACGGCATGGACATCTCGCATGCCCCCGATGAACTGAAAGACAAAGCGGCCATCATGTTCCCGCAGGCCCGCATCTCGGTGAAGAAGGCCTATGAAGCGGGCGTGAAGATCGCCGTCGGTACGGATGCACCCGCGATCCCGCACGGCAAGAACGCTGACGAACTGGTTGCCCTGGTCGACCGCGGCATGAGTCCCATCGCGGTATTGCGTGCAGCCACCATCGTAGCCGCCGACCTGATCAACGTCACCGACCGCGGCCGGCTCGCCGAAGGTCTGCTCGCAGACATCGTCGGCGTGCCCGGAGATCCCACCGAAGACATCACCGTCACACAGGATGTGCGGTTCGTGATGAAAGGCGGCAAGATTTATGTCAACAAATGATGACCTGCTGGAGCTTCAGCAATTGCTGGCTCGCTACGCGGTGAAGATGACCCAGAACGACGTGGAAGGCGTTGTCGGAGTGTTCACTCCCGACGGCACCTATAGCGCCTTCGGCGACGCATTCCCGCTCGACCAATTCCCGGATCTCGTCGCAGCCGCACCCAAGGGCCTGTTCATGACCGGCCAACCGCTGTTCGAGATCGACGGTGACACCGGAACCGGCACGCAGCCACTGTGCTTCGTCCATGACGCAACCCACGACATGCGCATCGGTTACTACAACGACACCTATGTCCGCACGGAAGCCGGCTGGCGCATCCGGACCCGCAAGATGACCTTCATCCGCCGCAGTGGCGAGCATGATTCGGGCATTCCGCACGCGTTCGAACGTCCGGGGGCATGAACGTCCCGGAGTTCCGCTCGGCCGTTCGTGAGTGGCTCGACGCCAATGATCTGACTCCTGGGCCCGACCATTCTCTGGATGGTCAGGTCGAGCAGTTGAATCGCGTGCGTCGGGCCCTTTTCGATGCCGGGTGGATGCGATACGGATGGCCTGCCGAGGTCGGCGGCCTCGGTGGTCCCGCAGAACTGCGTGCTGTGCTCGGCGAAGAAGTCGCGATCCGCGATCTCGCCGAGCCAGGCCTGTATTCGATGATCGAAGTCCTCGTTCCGACGATGATGTCTTATGCGACACCGGAATTGGCCGCAGAGATGGTCCCGCTGATGCTGAGCGGCCGTGAGCAGTGGTGCCAGGGATTCTCCGAACCCGGTTCGGGCAGCGACCTCGCCTCACTCACGACCAAAGCCGTGCAGCAGGGCGACAACTGGGTGATCTCCGGTCAGAAGGTCTGGACCAGCTTGGCCCAGTACGCCTCCCGCTGCGTGCTCCTGACCCGAACTGGCCCCGGCCACAACGGGATCACCGCATTCTTTGTCGATATGGACACCCCCGGTATCACCGTTCGGCCGCTCCGTACGATGCACGGGGTCGACGAGTTCGCCGAGGTGTACTTCGACAACGTCGTCGTCCCGGCCGACCGCATGCTCGGCAAGCCCGGCGACGGCTGGGGTGTCGCGATGGATCTGCTCCCCCACGAGCGTTCGACGTGTTTCTGGCATCGCATCGCCTACCTGTTCACCCGGCTGGACCGGTTGCTCGTCCAATCCGCACCCACCACCACGGTGGCCGACGACGCCGACCTCGGCGCGGCCTACCTGGCACTGCACACCATTCGCTGCCGTTCGCGGATGACGCAGCAGCGCTTGGCCGACGGAGCTGCGCTCGGACCCGAGACGTCGGTGGACAAGGTGCTGCTGGCCACGGCCGAACAGCAACTGTTCAACACCGCGCGTGATCTGCTGCCGGGAGCCATCGAGCTCTCGGAGTCCGAATGGCGGATCGAATACCTCTACTCGCGGGCCGCGACCATCTACGGCGGCACCGCGGAGATCCAGCGCAACATCATCGCGCGGCGACTACTCGATCTCGGGAAGGAGTGAAGATGGACAACGACGAACTCCTTTTGCTCACAGAGACATTCCGTAAGGCGATGACGGGGTCCTCCGGCCCTGAGCTCGATGCCGCGCTCGTCGAACTCGGCTGGACCGAGATGCTCGCCGAGATCCCGGAGATCGCTGTTCCGATGGTGTTCCGGCTCCTCGGTGAGACCGGCGCGCACGCATCGGTGATCAACGACGTCATCGGCGCATACATCCCGCTGCCCTTCGCAGGCGGATCCTGGGTTGTCTGGCACCGCAAGAGCATTGCCACCGGGGCAACACTCGATTTCGAGTTGCCACTGGAGGTCGTCGGATCCTGCAGTGGGACTCCGCTGCCCACCGCCACACTCGCCGCAGCCCAACGGGCAATCGGATGGTGGCTCGTCGGTACCAGCCGGACAATGCTGTCCCTGGCACGCGAACACGCACTCAGTCGCACCCAGTTCGGAAAGCCGGTTGCCGGCTTCCAGGCGATCCGCCACAAGCTCGCCGAGACCTACGTGGCGATCGAGGGCGCAGAGGCGACCTTGCAGGTTGCTGACGATGAACTGGGCTCGATCTTGGCGAAAGCGGCTGCCGGACAGGCTGCTCTGACAGCCGCCAAGCATTGCCAGCAGATCCTGGGCGGTATCGGATTCACCGAAGAACACGACCTACAGCGCCACATCAAACGAGCGCATGTTCTGGACGGCCTTTTCGGGAGTGCCCGCGAACTGACGCGTGAGGCCGGCGCCATCATTCGCAAGCAGGGTTCGGCGCCACGCCTGGTCGATCTGTGATCACCGTAATGAGTTGAGCAACAGCCACATAGTGCACGTCAGGGCCGATTCCTCGAGTTGAGGAATCGGCCCTGATTTGTTGGTTGCCACCCACCGACTGTCACGTGACGGCATACAAGAGGGCCGGTACTTCGCGAGAAGTACCGGCCCTTTTGTCAGTTCAGTCAGATCTGGTTCAGCAACCCGGGATTGCTTCTCCCGAGCCCTGGACAGCCAGGATGGTGCAGAAGGTCACGCCTGCAACAACCCAGGTGCCATCGACCAGCACGGCCTCGCCGGACTGGCCGGGCAGTGCGGGATTGCCATTGATGTTCAGATCCCAAGTTACATTGGCATGTTCGGGGGTGTCGAGTGTGATCTCATGGACAGTGGCGGTGGTGCCGGCGGCCTGTGGGTTCGCGCTCATGCCCTGCAGAACCGGTCCGAACACGGCCGCGTTCTCGACGTACTTGGTCCGCTCTTCCATCGGAGCTGTTCCGTTGAAGAACGTCTCGTAGGCGGTGGTGATCGCCTGAGTGGTGGCGGCGTCCGCGGTGGCGGCAGCAGCTTCGCTCGAGGTGGCAGCAGCCGAAGATGCGGGGGCGGCCGACGACGACGAGCTGTCGTCGCTGTCATCGCTACAGCCGGCCAGGAGTCCGACCATGACAGCAGCGCAGGCGCCTGCGGTGAGGGCCCTACGGACGATCGAATTACGCATGGGTGTGTCCTTTCTCGTGGACAGAGGATCCGACCACTCGTTCAATGCTGAAGTCTCCGGCAAATCAATGGGCACTTGCGATTTCGCATCCGCACCCGTTGATCCGCGACGACGACTGAGACTGATAATTGCATTCTCGCGTTGATCGTACGACATTCTCGGCGCTATATACAGCGATTCGGCGAAAACCGCAGAACAGTATTCTCGAAGGGCTGTCGCCGCTCGATCCGAAATGCCCGTAACGTTCTTAAGTGATCTTGGCCTTCATCTCGTCGAGCCGGGCCAGAACCGGATAACCGCTGACACTCAACGCATTTCCGTGCCCGGTCTGGTGGATGTCGAACACCGACTGGATCGCTGCATAGAAGCCCTGCACGTCCAGCGTCTGGTTGACGGCCCGCTTGGCCTGGCGCAAGCCGAACGGGGGCATCGAGGCGATGTGACGCGCGAGCTTCATCGTCTCGTCGTCGAGCTCGTCACGCGGCACCACCTTGTTCACCATGCCCACCTGTTCGGCCTCCACGGCGGTGACCGGGCGGCCGGTGAACAGGATCTCCTTGGCCTTGCGCGGGCCGAGTTCCCATGTGTGACCGTGGTATTCGACACCGCCGATCCCCATCAGCACCACCGGGTCCGAGAACTGCGCATCGTCCGCGGCGACGATCAGGTCGCACGGCCAGCAGAGCAGGAGACCACCGGAGATACACCGACCTTGAACCGCCGCGATCGACGGCTTGGGGATGTTGCGCCACCGCAGTGAGTACTCCAGGTAGCGGCGGCTCTCGTTCTGATAGATCAGCTCCAGGGTGATCTTTTCCGGGACCGGTTCCCCGCTCTTGAGGTCGTGACCGGACGAGAAGTGCTTACCCTCGGCACGCAGGACGATGACAACGACCTCGGGGTCGGCGGCCGCCCGCATCCATGCCGCATCCAATTCGTCGAGCAGAGCGCCATTCTGGGCGTTTGCCCGCTCCGGACGATTGAGCGTGATGGTTGCGATCTTGTCCGCAACCTCGTAGTCGATGTACGTCACTCGCCTATCCCCTCGGTAGCCCGAGCACGCGCTCGGCGATGATGTTGCGTTGCACTTCAGAGGTGCCACCGGCGATGGTTCCGGCAAAGCTCCGTGCGTAGCGGTCGAACCAGCTGCCACTGAAATCATCGTTGTTCAACGGCATGTGCGGTGCGCTGACGGCGGGATGGATCAGACCGTCGACCCCGGCCGCATTCAGCGCAACTTCCGAAGCGGTCTGAACCGCCTCGGAACCAAGTACTTTCAGCACCGACAATGCTGCGACGTCCTCTTCACCACGAGCAGTACGGGCCAGGGCCGCCGAACCGAGCAGGCTCAGCGCCTTGGCGTCCATGAGCAGAGTGGCATATCGATCGCGATCGAGTGGGGTGTTCGGAACGAAGTCACCGATGAGATCCTGCAACCGATCGGCAAATCCCATCCACAGCAGGTTGCGCTCATGGCCCAGCGATCCGGAGGCAACACCCCAGCCGCCGTTGAGCGGGCCCACCAGATTCTCGGCCGGCACCCGTACGTCGTCGAAGAAGACCTCGTTGAAGTCGGTGTCGTCCGCCCGGCAGACCGAGGCGAACGGACGCCGGGTGACGCCTGGTAGGTCGGTCGGGATCAGCAGAACGCTGATCCCCTTGTGCTTGGGCACATCGGGATCGGTGCGGACGAAAGTCAGGAGCACGTCGGCGTGGTGAGCACCGGACGTCCAGATCTTCTGACCGTTGACGACGAAGTGGTCTCCGTCGCGGACGGCGCGGGTACGCAGCGAAGCGAGATCAGAACCGGCTCCCGGTTCACTCATTCCGAGCGCGGCGGTGATCTCGGCGCGCAGAATCCTTGCCGCCCAATGGTTCTTCTGTTCATCGGTACCGAACGACAGGATCGATGCCGCGATGATGCCAAGACCCTGGGGATTGAAGCTGTGGTAGATCCGCCGACGCGACAGCTCCCGCAGATGTACGTACTGCTGCAGGATCGTTGCGTTCCGGCCACCGAATTCCGGCGGGTTTCCCGGCAGGAGCCATCCATGATCGAACTGCACCCGCTGCCACCGACGCGCCCATTCGGGCATGTCGGCACTCGAACGGGACCGCTCGACGGTGTCGGCCTCCGCCGGCACATGTTCATCGAGGAATGCGATGAACTCCTGCCGGAAGGCCTCCAGTTCGGGATCAAATGTCAACTGCATGTCGCTCCTCGAAGATGCGGGCACGGTGCTGCGCGGCGCCGCCCAGTAACAGTTCTCCGGACTTCGCCCGTTTGAGAGCGAACTGCAGATCGTTCTCCCAGGTGAAGCCCATCGCACCGAACAGCTGCAGGCCATGCCGGAATACCAGGGATTGGCATTCGCCGGCCGATGCCTTGGCCATGGACGCCGCGACGCCGCAGGTCCGGTCATCGCCGGCCGCGATCGTCAGTGCTGCGTAGTAGGAAAGGGCGCGAGCGCGTTCGATGGCGACGTGCATGTCCGCGGCCTTGTGTTTGACCGCCTGGAACGAGCCGATCGGGGCACCGAACTGCTGCCGGGACTTCACGTGCTCGAGCACCATGTCCAGAATCCGCTGGCAGGCACCCACAGTCGTGAGCGCGAGCCCGGTCAGCGCCACCGGCATGGCCAGGGACACGTCGACGTCGGTGCGATCTCCGGCACCGGCCCGAACGCCGGAGAAGGACACCTCGGCGATGTGCAGTGCGGGATCGAAGACATCGGTGCGGGTCGCCGACACCTGATCACCACGGACCACAAACGTGCCGGCGGGCGTGACGACCGCGATCTGGTCGGCGCGATCGCCGTCCAGGATGTGCTTGGCGGTACCGTCGAGCACCCAGCCCGCACCGTCGCGGCGGGCGTTGACACCGCTGAACACCGCGGTTCCGCTGCCGCCGCCGAGATCAAATCCGGGTGCGAGTGGCGCGAACTGCGTCATGGTGGCGAGGTAGGGCGTGGGGTCGGTCGACCGGCCGAGTTCCTCGAGCACGATCGCGAGCTCGACTGCGTCGGCCCGGTCGGTCAGTTCAGTCCACCCGAGTTGGTTGTACAGCTTCCACAGCGGCCCCGGGTCGACCCCGCCGTCGACGACGCTCCGAATGAATGCGGGCGAACACTCCTTCGCGACCACGTCGCGGATGGTGTCGCGCCAAAGGCGTTGGTCCGAGTCGAACTCCAACAGCATGCCGACATGCCTCCTTCCCCGTCGTGTTTCCACAACTTCATGAGAATATCATTCTCGCATACGGTAGTATGAATCTCGAAAGTGTTGGTGACATGCGTCCTAACCGACTTTTCCGGGCCCGATGTCCGGTAGAGTGCCAGCCATGTTCTCCCAACTTCGCCGCGGACTGACGTCCGACAGAGGCCCAGGAGCGATCCGATCGTGACCAGTCCCAGCGAAGAGCCGGCCTGGAAACAGCGCGCGGTCGAACGCTCCATCAAAACAGCCAAACTGCGCGCCGAACAGCGCGTGCAGAAGTTTCTCGATGCCGCACAGGCGATCATCACCGAGAAGGGCACGACGGAATTCACCGTCCAGGAAGTTGTCGACCGGTCACGCCAGTCGCTGCGTAGCTTCTACCTACAGTTCGACGGCAAACACGAACTCCTGCTCGCGCTGTTCGAGGACGCCCTGGGCCGGTCCGCCGACCAGATCCGGGCGGCCGCGGCCGGCCCCACCGACCCCATGGAGCGCTTGCGCGTTGCCGTTGAGCTGCTGTTTGAGCTCTGCCGACCCGATCCCGGTGCCAAGCGGCCGCTGTTCAACGACTTCGCACCCCAGTTACTGCTGACGCATCCCGCAGAAGTGAAGATCGCGCACGCACCTCAGCTCGCCTTGTTCACCGAGTTGATGGAACTCGCCCAGGAGGCGGGCCAGTTGCGGCCGGATGTGAATGCAAAACGAACCGCCGCGATGACAATGCAGACTGTCATGTTCATCGCGCAGTCGAGCACTTCCGACGACATCACGCAACAACCGATCACCGCCGAGGAAGTCTGGCAGTTCTGCGCCAACGGTTTCGCCGCTTCCTAAGAATGAGAATGCTGTTCTCTAGTTGAAGAATTCTGCTTACAATCGGTAGATGGCCGATATGTGGAATGACCTTCTCAGCTGTCTCGAACTACGCCCGCTGACCCCCGACAACAGTTCCGATGCGCCCCAACAGGGCCCGGGAACGATCGCCGCGGTCTACGAAGGGCAGAACCAGAACCTCGAATATCACCGCCTGTTCGGCGGTCAGCTCCTCGGCCAGTTCATCTCGGCCGCGCTCGCGACGTCCCCCGGAAAGACGATCAAATCGATCCACTCCGTCTTCAGCAAAGAGGGGCATGCCGACGAGCCCGTCACCTACGACGTGGTGCGCCAGCAAGAGGGACGTACATTCGCCAGCCTGCTGATCACCGCACACCAATCGAAGGGCGTGATCGCATCGGCGGCGGTCTCGATGCACATCTCCGAGGATGGTCCTGAGCTCCAGGAAATCGCGGCACCATCGCCCCTGCTTTCGGCCGACCACGACATCGACTTCAACCTCATCCCGTGGGAGACCCGGACCGCAGGTGACCTCAACTCCACCGGCGTCTCGGCTCCGGAGTTCGAATTCTGGATGCGCACACCCACCGTGGATCAGGCGCTCGCACCCGCACTGGCGGCGTATGCCACCGATCTGACCATCATCGGCACCGCTCTGTTGCCGCTGGAGGGCTACAGCCAGACAGGTAACGGCACCGCATTCATCTCCGCGGTCACCTCGCACACCATCTGGTTCCACCGCCCCTTCCGCACCGACGAGTGGTTGCTGCTCCGCCAGCACAGTCCGCTTGTCGCGCACTCCCGAACCTTCGGCCGCGGCGACATCCTCACCGAGGACGGACAGCTGGTCGCCTCGTTTGCACAAGAAGCGATGGTCCGCATCAAGTCCTGACCACCTGGTCCAATGAAAGATTCACAACAGATCTGAGGGCACATATGGCGGTCAATGCTGCGCCGACGCGGGTGGTCCAGTGGGCAACCGGCAACATCGGCACGAAATCACTACGGGGGCTCATCGAGCACCCGACGATGTCGCTGGTCGGCGTCTACGTCCACAGCGAACAGAAGGCCGGCACCGATGCCGGTGAGCTCTGCGGCCTCGATCCGATCGGTGTTGCGGCGACCAACAGCATCGACGATGTGATCGCGCTCGAACCGGATTGTGTGGTGTACATGCCGGCCGCGCTCGACGTCGACGAGGTGTGCCGGCTTCTCGCCGCGGGCATCAACGTCGTCACCACCCGCGGCGAGTTCCATCACCCGGCGGGGATGGAAGCCGGGCTACGTACCGCGGTGGAAGAGGCGTGCCGCACCGGGAGCAGCTCGATTCACAGCACCGGCAGCAGTCCGGGATTCATCACCGAAGCCGTTCCCCTGGTGCTGGCGTCGATTCAGCGGCGCCTGGACAAGATCACGATCGATGAGTACGCCGATCTGTCCCAACGTGATTCGCCTGATCTCCTCTTCCAGATCATGGGCTTCGGTCAGGAACCCACAGAGTTCAGCGATCTTCGACTCGAGCACGCGCGGAGCAGCTTCGGTCCGTCACTGGCTCTGGTGGCCGACGCACTCGGACTGCCACTCGACTCCATCGAGGCGGCCGGGGAAATCGGCGTCACGCGTCATGAGACGACCATCGCCGCGGGAGTGTTGAAGGCCGGAACTGTTGCAGCTCAACGGATAAGCGCCACCGGAATGCGAGATGGCAAGGCGGTGATCCAGTTTCGGGCCACGTGGTACTGCACCCCCGACTTCGACGCCGACTGGGATCTACTCGACACGGGCTGGCGAGTGACCGTCGAGGGTGATGCGCCACTCGAGGTTGCCCTCAAGATGCCGATCACCCTCGACGAGATGGCCGCCACCACACCCGGGTACACCGCAAACCGGGCCGTGAATCTGGTGCCTTACGTGTGTGACGCGGCGCCAGGGATTCGCCCCAGCACCGAGCTGCCGCAGATCATCGCGAAATTGGGCTGACCTCTGCCGGTGCGGCGATCAGCATTTCCGCCGCACCGTAGGGGTCGATCTCACCCGAGACGACCGCCTCGGCCAACGGCACGAGATCGGGATGCATCTGCAGAAGGGTCTGGGCCAGCGACAGGATCTGGACCCGGGCCCGCGCTGACTGCCGATCGGCGTTGTCGTCCCGGTGATGTGCGTCGATGACATCGACCAGCTCATCGATCCCCTCGCCGCGGACGGCAACGAGTTTGAGGATCGGGACGTGCGCCTCTGCTCTCAGGTCCCGGACGGTCTGATCAGCGCCGTCGCGGTCGGCCTTGTTCACCACCAGGATGTCGGCCACTTCGAGCAAGCCGGCCTTCGCGGCCTGAATCGCATCTCCGGCACCGGGGTTCAGAACCACCACGGTCGGATCGGCGATCGCCGCCACCTCGACCTCGGATTGTCCGACACCGACCGTCTCGAGGACGATCAGATCGTAGGAAATGGCACCCAGGAGCCGGATCGCAGCGGGTACGGCCGCCGACAGTCCACCCAGATGGCCACGGGTGGCCATGGAGCGGATCAGCACACCGGTGTCGTTGATGTGTGCGGCCATCCGGATCCGGTCACCGAGCAATGCACCACCGGAATAGGGCGACGACGGATCGACCGCGAGCACCGCGACCTTCAGGCCGCGCTTCCGATAAGCGGTGACCAGGGCCGCGACCGTGGTTGATTTTCCGGCGCCGGGCGGGCCCGTCAGGCCGACAACACGTGGCCTTCCGGACCCGGTGACCGCCAGCACCTCATCGCGGCGCGGGCCCTCGACCAGAGTGAGCAACTTACCCGTTGCCCGCTCCGATCCGGCCCGCGCCGCGGTGATCAGTTCATCGATTGTCATGCGAGGCAGGGATTGTGAGTCGGCAAACTCACGCGTGGACCTCGACGACAACCGCGGATCCCATGCCGCCACCGGCGCACATGGCCGCCACGCCGATACCGCCACCGCGGCGACGCAGTTCGTGGACGAGCGTGGTCAGCATGCGCGCACCGCTGGCCGCAACCGGATGGCCCAGTGAGCAACCGCTACCGCTGGTGTTGACGATGTCCGGGTTGATGTCGAGCAACTTGATGTTGGCGACACACTGCGCCGCAAATGCCTCGTTGATCTCGAACAGGTCGACGTCATCGACCTTCAGACCCACTCGCGCAAGCGCTTTCGGGATGGCCTCGACCGGGGCCAGACCGGTGAACGCCGGATCGATGCCCACCGACGCCCACGAACGAACCGTGGCCAGGGCCGGCAGTCCGAGATCGCTGCTTGCGACGGTCAGGATCGCGGCCGCGTCGTTCGCACCGCTCGAGTTGCCCGCGGTGATCGAGAATCCCTCGATCTCGGGATGCAGAACCTTCAGCGAGGCAAGCTTTTCCAGAGTCGTGGTGCGACGCGGATGCTCGTCGACCTCGAACAGTCCATGGACCGTATCGATCGGCACGACCTCGTCGTCGAACCGGCCCTCGTCGATCGCGGCGATCGCCTTCATGTGCGAGCGGTATGCCCAGGCGTCCATCTCTTCACGGGTGACGCCGGCCTTCTGCGCCGCGTTCCAGCCCACGGTGATCGACATGTCGCGGTTCGGTGCATCCGGACGGTCCGGGTGGGTCGGGGACATCCACGGATCGATCCAGTCCTCGCCGACGCGGAAGCGCGCCTTCGGTGAGGTCGAGGAGGAGTTCACGCCGCCGGCCAGGATCAGCTGGTCCATGCCCGAACGGATACTTCCCGCAGCGGTTGTCACGGCTGACAGGCTGGCCGCGCAATGCCGGTTGACGGCAAGCCCGGGTACCCCGGTCAGGCCGGCGGTGATCGCCGCGTGACGGGCGATGACACCGCCGCCATAGAGGCCCTCGGCGAGGTAGATGTCGTCGACCAGATCCGCATCCAGAGTGCTGACCGCCGCCTTGACCACGTGGTCGGCCAGAACGTAGGCGTCGGTATCACGCAGGGTTCCCTTCATGGCGGAGCCGATCGGGGTGCGCAACGCCGATACGATTACGGCTTCAGGCATTGTTGTTCTCCAGTTCTGCCACAAGGTTGCGGCGCAATAGCTTTCCGGTCTCGGTACGTGGGAGTTCGTTCTGGAACACGATCACGTCCGGGGTCTTTGACGAGCGGAGCCGATCTCGGACGAACTGCTTGATCTCGTCCGGATCACCGGCACCCACGACAACGGCGACAAGACGTTGTCCCCATTCGGGATCGGGGACGCCGATGACAGCGGCCTCGATGATGCCGGGGTGGTCGTGCAGGACATCTTCGATCTCGGCGGGGGCGATGTTCTCGCCACCGCGGATGATCGTGTCGTCCGACCGTCCCTCGATGAACAGGAATCCGCCGGCGTCGAGGTGACCGAGGTCGCGGGTGGCGAACCAGCCCTCGTCGTCGAGCACACTCTTGCCGCCGTATTCACCCGAGATCTGTTCGCCGCGAACGAATACCAGTCCGGTTTCACCCTGGGGTGTCGGCGTTCCGTCTTCTCCGCGGATCGCGATCTCGATACCCGGCAACGGCTGCCCGACCGAACCGAGCCGATCGCGGACCGCAGGATCGGACGACGCGAAAGCGGTCCGGTGATCTTCCGGCCCGAGAACGGCGATCGACGACGCGGTCTCGGTCAGGCCGTAGGCGTTGACGAAGTTGGTATCAGGGAACAACGCGAGCGCACGTTCCAGTACCGGCCGGGGCGTACGGGCGCCGCCATAGGCCAGGCTCTTCAGGAACGGTTGTCCCGCATCCTCTTCCGTGGTGGCGTCGACGATGCGGGCCAGCATCGTGGGAACGACCATGGCGTGCGTGACCTTTTCGCGACGCACCGTCTCGATCCATGCCCGCGGTTCGAAGGCGTCGAGATAGACCACCCGACGGCCGCTGTAGAGATTCGACATCAGGTTGGTCAGACCCGCGATGTGGTACGGCGGGACGGCGACGACGGTTGCGTCTTCCGGAGAGGCCGACGAGAACTCGATGGTGTTGAGGACATACGCCAGCAGGTGGCGGTGGCGCAGGATCGCGGCCTTGGGTGCGGCGGTGGTGCCGCTGGTGTAGATGATCACCGCGACGGCATCGCCGTCGTAATGGGCGGGCGGGCGGTCGGCATCGTCCATCGGGACGCTGTCGGAGAGGGAGTCGATCCAGGAATCGAGTTCCTTCTGATCGAGCACCAATGCACCGGGATGCCGGTCCTTGAGCGCGGCCAACTGCGCGTCACCGAGACGGTAGTTGAGCGGCACAAACGGAACCCCGGCCATCGCGGCGCCGAACAGTGCCACGGGATAGGCCAAGTGGTTGATGCCGGAGTACAGGATTGCCGGGTATTCGGTGAATCCTGTCGCCGCCCGGCGTGCGAGGTCCAGTATCTGCCCGGCCGTACTCGACCGGCCGTTGGCCGTCACGACGGCTCGATCGTCCGCCGACGCTGCCATTTCCAAGATCATCGTGATATTCATGAGAACATGATTCTCTCAGATTGAGATCGTCAATTGCAAGAAGGGAAACCCCATGGAAATCAGTGGCAGTTCCGCCATCGTCGTCGGAGGCACCGGTGGACTCGGTGAGGCAACCGTCCGTCGCCTGCATGCCGCAGGCGCCAAGGTCGTTGTGGCCGACGTGGCCGACGACAAAGGCAAAGCACTCGAAAGCGAGCTGGGTGTCCGCTACGTTCGCACCGACGCCAGCGACGAGGCCTCGGTCAACGCGGCCATCGCCGAAGCCGAATCCCTCGGCCCGTTCCGCGTGTCCGTGGACTGCCACGGCGGCCCCGCCGGCGGCGGCCGACTGGTCGGCAAGGACGGAAGCCCCATGGAGCTGGAGGCCTTCACAAAGACCATCAGCTCGTACCTGATCTGGACCTTCAACGTGACCCGCCTGGCCGCTGCTGCACTCGCACGGCAGGAGCCGCTCGATGAGGGCACCCGCGGCGTCATCATCAACACCGCGTCGATCGCAGCCTACGAGGGCCAGATCGGCCAGCTCCCCTACGCCGCCGCCAAGGGGGGCGTGGTCGGAATGACACTCGTCGCCGCTCGCGACCTGTCGCCGCTGGGTATCCGGGTCATGGGCATCGCCCCCGGCACGATCAACACCCCCGCGTACGGCAAGGCCGCCGATCAGCTCGAGGCCTACTGGGGCCCGCAGGTTCCGCACCCGAAGCGCATGGGCCGTTCCACCGAGTACGCCGCCCTGGTGGCCGCCATCGTCGAGAACGACTATCTCAACGGTGATGTCATCCGCCTGGACGGCGCACTGCGGTTCCCGCCGAAGTGACGGCCGGCAAGCCGCTTGACGGCAAGGTTGCATTCGTCGCCGGCGCAAGCCGGGGTATCGGTGCTTCCATCGCGGCGGCGCTTGCGGATGCGGGCGCCTCCGTGGCCGTTGCGGCACGTTCCGAGGCCGAAGGAAAAGTGCCGGGCACGATTCATTCGGTGGCTGATCAGATCAACGCATCCGGTGGCCGGGCGATCCCGGTGCCCTGTGACGTCACGTCACAGGAGTCCATCACCGCGGCGGTCGATCAGACCGTTTCGGAGTTCGGCGGCATCGACATCCTGATCGCCAACGCCGGCGTGCTCTGGATGGGACCGATCGAGAAGACGCCACTCAAGCGGTGGCAACTCTGCCTCGACGTCAACCTGACCGGTGTCTTCCTGATGACCCAGGCAGTCATCCCGCACCTGCGGGCGCGGGGCGGCGGATCGCTGATCGCCGTCACCACCACCGGTGTCGACATGATCGATCGCGGATCGAATGCGTACTGGGTGTCGAAGGCTGCGGTCGAGCGGCTCTATAAGGGACTCGCATCAGACCTCAAGGTGGACAACATCGCGGTCAACTGCCTGAGCCCGTCCCGGGTGGTGCTCACCGAAGGGTGGGCATCGGCCGGTGGCGGACAAAAGATCCCACCGGAGGCCATCGAACCTCCGGAGACCATGGGCAAGGCAGCACTGTTGCTCGCGCAGCAGGATGCGTCCGGTATCACCGGAACCATCCAGCGCTCGGAAATCCTGATTCCCCGAGCTGACAAATAAATTCGCGCCACCTACCGCCATTCGCTCCTGTTGCGTGCGACAGGAGCGAATGGGGGTAACCGGAGCGAATTGTGCTGCTATTCGGGAATGTTAGACGGGATCCAGCTCGGGTCGCGCTTCTCCATGAAGGCGCGCATACCTTCTCGCGGCTCCGGCGAGGTCTCGAGCGCTCCGAACATCGTCTGGTAGTCGATGAGGCCATAGCGCTCGTTGAGCATCCGTTTGACCTGAGCCCGCGCCTCGGGTGCGGTCTGCAGGATCTCGCGCGCCGCGGTCAGCGCGGCCGACCGCAGTTCCTCGTGCGGTACCACCCTCGAGATCACCCCGAGACGCAAGGCTTCCGCCGCGTCGAACTTGCGGGCGGACAAGATCAGGTCGCGGGCCGCCGCCAATCCGACGTGCGCGGGAAGTGCTGCGGCATAAGTCGCATCGGGAATTCCGCGCAACAACTCGGGTACCCGGAATGTCGCGCGATCACTGGCCACGGCGATGTCGGACATCATGGCCACCAGGAGTCCACCGGCCTGGCAGATGCCGTTGACCGCCGAGATGACCGGTGCGCGACTGTCACGAATCGTCAGGAACGGCAGCACATCATGGCCGATTCCGTCCGGAAGGTTGTCACCTGGTTCGGCCCGGCCCCCGAGATCGCCTCCCGGCGCGAACACATCTCCGGTGCCCGTGATGATGAGCGCCGCCAGATCTGGGTCCGAATTCACCAGACGCACAGCTCTTTTCAATCCGTAATACATCGCAGGCGTGAATGCGTTGCGCGCCGCCGGGCGGTCGATCGTGCACCAACCGATCGGCCCTTCTCGCTTGAACTTCAGCCCACCGGCTCCCAAATCATCAGTCATGGAAGAAGACTATCGGATTCACCATGATTGAGAATCTGATTGCGCCACATCAGGAATGCTGCCCACCTATCCTGGAAGAATGAAATTCTGGTGCGGCACCGCATTCATGAACACAATCGAAATGCCTTCGGTGGCAAAGATGATGGACGACGCCGGGTATCACGGCATGCTGGTCTCCGACCATCTGGTCTATCCACGGAAGCCGAAGACCCCCTATCCGGCCACGCCGGACGGCAAACCGTTCTGGCACCCCGAAACAGAATGGCCCGACCCCTGGGTCCTCACCGGCGCGATGGGTGCGGTGACCACCAACCTGCACTTCGGGAACAACGTCTACATCGCACCCGCACGTCCGATCATCGATGTAGCCAAAGTTGTCGGGACCGCGGCCGCGATCGCCGGCGGACGCGTCTCGATCGGCCTTTCCGCCGGCTGGAATCGTGAGGAATTCGACCTTCTCGGACAGGATTTCGACAATCGAGGGCCGCGCCTGAACGAGATGATCGAAGCGCTGCGCGTGCTGTGGAAGGGCGGTTGGGTCTCCTGGAAAGGTGAGTACTACGACATCCCGGAAATGATGATCGAGCCCCATCCCCCGGAGCCCGTCCCCATCCTGTGCGGTGGTGAGTCCGGTCCGGCCCTGCGCCGCGCCGCACGGCACTGCGACGGCTGGGTCGGCACCGCCTACACACTCGAGGATGCCAAGCCGTGGATCGACCGCATCAACGGTCTGCGTCGTGAGTACGGTCGCGAGAACGAACCCTTCGAGATCATCATCGGGTTGCGCGAGGAGCCATCACTCGACGTCTACAAACAGGCCGAGGATCTGGGCATCGGCGCAATCATGGTGAACCCCTGGGCCAATTGGGAACGTACCCACTCCGGCGACCACGCCGATCTCCGGGCCCAGGCCGAACAGTACCGGGCACCGTTGGAGGCCTTCGCCGAGAAGTATGTCTCGAAACTCACCTGATCCCCCTCCGCAACCGAGCCACAAATACAAAGACGAGCCACATATTCGCCGGTTGCCAGGATGTTTGTGAGACACCTGGTGACCGGTGTGGGGAATCGGAGTATGTGATGCTCAGTGAGCCAGTGGGTCGTACCACAACGGGCAGGCGGTCCATGACCGTCGCTTATAAGATCGAGTTTTTGCAGGCCTGGGATCAGGCCGTCGAGCGGGGTGCCAAGACGCGGTTGCTGCGGGAGAACAGCCTTGGGCACAACACGGTCAGACGTTGGATCAAAGCTCGGGATCAGGGACAATTCACTGCAGCGATGACCGCTGCGGCGACCCAGATCCCGAGGAGCA
>NZ_KB911524.1:0-124844 GCF_000383535.1 Nocardia sp. 348MFTsu5.1 | reverse complement strand
ACTCGCGGGCCTGTAACCACTCTCGCACGGTCGCCCGGGTCAGGCTGTATTCACGCATCAACCGGGTCTTGGCGCCGCGCTGCACCGCTAGGTCCCAGCGTTGCAGGAACTCAATCCGGAACGCGACCGGGAACGAACGATAACCCTTCGCTGACCTCCCTATCGGCACATCGATCGGGGTATTCAACAAATCCATTGCACACTCCATCCCCACCACCCTTACCACTCCTGGTGTCTTACAACCAGGGTGGCAGGGAGGGTGCAACGTGTGGTTTTGACTGGAACCGGTGGATTTACGAGTGAGCGGGCGCCTACCGCCCGAGGAGGCCGCCGAGGCCGCCGGAGACGCCGGATTGGCTGCCGCCGCCGGTGCCGCCGATGAATCCACCCGGCGGGAGTTCGGAGGGCTGGACCACCACAAAGCCCTGGCCGCTGAAGGCGAGGGTGAAGCGTTCGCCGGTGCTGCGACCCATCAGGGTTCCGAGGTTGAACGAATCGTTGCGCTTGATGCTGGTCTGCAGGCTCGACGACCACGCGACCGCCGCGTTGGGGTCGGCGAAGGTCTGCTGGTCGACGGTCAGGACCACCGGATTGCCGTCGGTGGTGATCGCGATGCGGCCGCGGCCGGTGAAGACGCAGTTGAACAGCCCGGCGTTGCTCTGCGCGCCGGCGCCCTGGACGCGTTTGACGTCGTAGGTCAGCGTCGAGTCGAAGGCCAGGACGTTGGCGCCGTTGATGGTGAGACCGTCGGAGCCGTCGAGGTCGATGAGGTGGACGTCGCTGGCCGCGTCGGCGAGGAACAGGTCGCCTTGACCGGTCACCTTCATCAACGGCACGCCTTCGCCGGTGAGGGTGTTCCGGATGGCACGGCTGATACCTCCCGAGCCCTGCGCCTCGAAGTGGAGATTTCCCTGGTAGGCGACCATCGACCCGGTGCGTGCCATGATCTCGCCGTTCATGCCGACACGGCACATCTTGCTGCCCTGCTTCTGGATACCGCTGCCGGTCACCTCGGCATGGGCCGGTGCGAATAGGTCACTGTTCATGGCGGGAACTCCCTGATGCTGGGGCTGTGCTGGGGGCGGGGTCTGGGCGGATGTCTGGGTGTAGGCCGGTTGAGGAGGCGGTGCGGGTGGCGCGCTCTGCCCGGCCGGTGGCCATGGCATGGGGTCCGGGGTCGGGGGTGTGGTGCCTGGATCGTCGTCGACCTGGATGCCGAAAGCTGTTGCCAGACCGGCTAATCCGTCGTCGTAACCCTGTCCGACGGCGCGTACCTTCCAGGCGTCGCCGCGGCGGTAGACCTCCATGCAGACCAGTGCCGATTCCGAGGTCAGCCGGCCGGGGGTGAATGCCACCGTCGGCCGGCCCGATCCGTCGCGCAGTTCGGCGCGCAATGTCCCGGCGGTGGCAAAGGTGGTGGGGCCGGTGCCGTCGAGGCTGGCGGTGATCGCGATCGTCTCGATACCGGCGGGGACGCGGGAGGTGTCGATCGTGATGATGTCACTGCGGGCGTCGCTGCTGTAGGCGACACCCGGACCGAAGGCCTGGTTGTAGAAGATCAGATCGTCATCCGAGCGGACCCGGCCGGCCGGTGTCAGCAACACCGCGGACGTGTTGACCGGGGACGCGCAGGTGACGGAGACGCTGATCAGCGGCGAGGGCAGTGGAGTATTTTCTCCGGGAGCTAGTTCTCTCATGGCCCGGTCCATTGTTGCAGCCGGACTCGTTTCGGGCGAGAACCGTCGGTTGGTGAGGCGACAATTTGGCCTGAGCAGCTGCGTTCCTTACACTGGCACAGTTGCCTCGGCAGAGCCGTGCCTTCGGTCGGTTCGAAATGCCCGGGTAGCTGAGAATTTTCTTGGCCTTACGAGCTTTGAAAACTCCTGAGTGCACCTGTGCATTCGGGGGAGCACCACCCCTGACCGGCAACGGTCGGTCAGGACAGAACTCACTTCGTAGTAGGCCCACGACGTGACGTAGAAGGCCCGAGAATGCCCAGGCATTCGGGGGAACCGGTGCGCGCGTGCTGTATGGGAACCGCTGCGAGAAAGGTTGACGGTCTGTTATGACCATGACTGATCCGATCGCAGACTTCTTGACTCGTCTGCGTAACGCCAACTCGGCGTACCACGATGAGGTGACCCTGCCGCATTCGAAGATCAAGGCCAACATCGCCGAGATCCTCAAGCGCGAGGGCTACATCACCGATTACCGCACCGAGGATGCCGAAGTCGGCAAGAGCCTCGTTGTCTCGCTGAAGTACGGCCCCACCCGCGAGCGGAGCATCGCCGGCCTGCGCCGCGTCTCCAAGCCGGGTCTGCGGGTGTACGCCAAGTCCACCAATCTGCCAAAGGTCCTCGGCGGCCTGGGCGTGGCCATCATCTCCACGTCCTCAGGTCTCCTGACCGATCGCCAAGCTGCCAACCAGGGCGTGGGCGGCGAAGTCCTCGCGTACGTCTGGTAAGGGGCGAAACTAATGTCGCGTATTGGAAAGAACCCGGTCGCAATTCCGGCCGGAGTAGACGTGAAGATCGACGGACAGCTCGTCACCGTGAAGGGCCCCAAGGGCGAACTCTCGGTCACGATCTCTGAGCCGATCAATGTCGCCGTTGACGAGAAGACCGTTGTGGTCACTCGCCCCAACGACGAGCGCCGCAACCGTGCACTGCACGGCCTGAGCCGCACCCTCGTCCAGAACCTGGTCGTCGGAGTCACCGAGGGTTACACCCGCAAGTTGGAGATCTTCGGTGTTGGTTACCGTGTCGCACTGAAGGGCAGCGATCTCGAGTTCGCGCTCGGATACAGCCACCCGGTGCCGATCAAGGCTCCTGCAGGGATCACCTTCGCGGTGGAATCGCCCACCAAATTCTCGGTAACGGGAATCGACAAGCAACAAGTCGGACAGATCTCGGCGAACATCCGCCGCCTGCGCCGTCCGGACCCGTACAAGGGCAAGGGCGTTCGCTTCGAGGGTGAGCAGATCCGTCGCAAGGTCGGAAAGACGGGTAAGTGACATGAGTGAAGCAACAGTAAAGCCCAAGCGTCTGCCTCTCGGTAAGGACGCATCGACCCGTCGTCGGGTCTCGAACGCACGCCGGCACTTCCGGCTGCGCAAGAAGATCAGCGGCACCCCCGAGCGTCCCCGTCTCGTGGTCAAGCGCAGCTCGCGTCACATCCACGTGCAGCTGGTCGACGATCTCGCCGGTAACACCGTGGCCGCAGCCTCGACCATCGAGGCCGATGTCCGCGCGACCGGTGGCGACAAGTCGGCACAGAGCAAGAAGGTCGGCGAACTGATCGCCGCCCGCGCCAAGGCTGCCGGTGTGCAGACCGTGGTGTTCGACCATGGTGGCCACGGCTACCACGGCCGTATCGCCGCATTGGCGGACGCCGCCCGTGAGGGAGGGCTCGAGTTCTGATGTCGACCACAACGATTTGTAATGGAAGGACCATCTGATGCCGGGACGTCAGCGGCGTGATGGCGGTACCGGAAGCGGACCCGCCGGGGCTAACGACCCCAACAGCAACAACTCAGGTGACCGTCGCGGTGGCGGCGGCAACCGCGATCGGCGCGACAACCAGCGCGGTGGCGGCCGTGAGGACAAGAATCAGCTCGAGCGCGTGGTTGCCATCAACCGCGTCTCGAAGGTGGTCAAGGGTGGACGTCGGTTCTCCTTCACCGCTCTTGTTGTCGTCGGTGACGGCAACGGACTGGTCGGCGTCGGCTACGGCAAGGCCAAAGAGGTTCCGGCCGCAATTCAGAAGGGTGTCGAGGAGGCTCGTAAGAGCTTCTTCCGCGTCCCGATGATCGGCGCGACCATCACTCACCCCGTGCAGGGCGAAGCCGCTGCCGGTGTCGTGATGCTGCGTCCGGCCAGCCCCGGTACCGGTGTTATCGCCGGTGGCGCGGTGCGTGCCGTGCTCGAGTGCGCGGGTGTCCATGACATCCTCGGCAAGAGCCTCGGTTCGGACAACGCCATCAACGTGGTCCACGCGACCGTTGCAGCACTCAAGATGCTGCAGCGCCCCGAAGAGGTTGCCGCTCGTCGCGGTCTGCCCATCGAGGACGTCGCACCGGCCGGTATGTTGCGCGCCCGAGCAGGACAGGGAGTCTGATATGGCCGAGCTGAAGATCACCCAGGTGAAGAGCACCATCGGTACCAAGAGCAATCAGCGTGACAGCCTGCGGACCCTCGGTCTCCGAAAGATCCGCCAGACCGTCACCCGCGAGGACAACTCGCAGAACCGTGGCTTGATCAAAGCGGTTCGGCACCTCGTGACCGTCGAAGAGGTTTAGTCACAATGACAATCAAATTGCATCATCTTCGCCCCGCTCCGGGGTCGAAGACAGAGAAGACCCGCGTGGGTCGTGGCGAGGGCTCCAAGGGTAAGACCGCGGGTCGCGGCACCAAGGGCACCAAGGCACGCAAGAACGTGCCGGCCGGCTTCGAGGGTGGGCAGATGCCCATCCACATGCGGCTGCCGAAGCTCAAGGGCTTCAAGAACCGCAACCGGGTCGAGTACCAGGTTGTCAACCTCGGCGACATCGCCCGTTTGTTCCCCGAAGGGGGCACCATCGGTGTCGAAGAGTTGGTCGCCAAGGGTGCGGTTCGTAAGAACGAACTGGTGAAGGTGCTCGGAGAGGGCGAATTGACGGTGGCCGTACAGGTCAGCGCCAACAAGTTCTCGTCGTCGGCCAGCGAGAAGATCGCTGCTGCCGGCGGTACGACGACTGTCCTGTAAAGGCAGCCGCAGTCCATCAATCACCCGAACTCGCTACAGTGGCGGACGGCGCGGACATCATTTCCGCGCCGTTCGTCACTTCAGTGGTTGCCGATCGGATCCCCGAACCGGTGACTGTTAGAGTTCAAGAGTTGTTCGTAGCCCGGTGCAACGCTGCTGCCGGAGCGACTTTGCCCAGGAGGAGTTAGTGCGTTCCGCCGTCATATCGGCCTTCAGGACACCCGACCTGAGGCGGAAGATTCTCTTCACTCTGGGAATCATCGTCCTTTATCGTCTCGGTGCGACGGTCCCGTCGCCCGGTGTCGACTACCAAGAGGTCCAGACCTGCCTCGATGAGGTCTCGCGTGGAGATTCCGCGGGTATCTACTCCCTGATCAACATGTTCTCCGGTGGAGCTCTGCTCCAGCTGTCCGTGTTCGCGATCGGCATCATGCCGTACATCACGGCGAGCATCATCGTGCAGCTGTTGACCGTGGTCATCCCGCGCTTCGAGCAGTTGCGCAAGGAAGGCCAGTCCGGTCAGGCCAAGATGACGCAGTACACGCGCTACCTCACGGTCGCGCTGGCGTTACTCCAATCGACCGGCATCGTTGCGCTCGCAGCGCGAGGCAACTTGCTACAGGGCTGTTCGAACAGCGATGCGATCCTGCGCGATCAGGCGTTCTTCTCGCTGTTCATCATCGTGCTGGTCATGACGGCCGGCGCCTGTGTGGTGATGTGGTTCGGTGAGCTGATCACCGAGCGGGGTATCGGCAACGGCATGTCGCTGATGATTTTCGCCGGTATCGCCGCCCGAATCCCGGGCGAAGGCAAGACGATCCTTGACACCCGCGGTGCCCTCGTGTTCTGCCTGGTGTTGCTGGCAGCACTCGCGATCATCGCCAGCGTGGTGTTCGTCGAGCAGGGCCAGCGCCGGATCCCGGTGCAGTACGCCAAGCGCATGGTCGGACGGAAGATGTACGGCGGATCGTCGACGTACCTGCCGTTGAAGGTGAACCAGGCCGGCGTCATCCCCGTGATCTTCGCGTCGTCGCTGCTCTACCTGCCCAACCTGATCCTGCAGCTGACGCAGAGCCAGACCGAAGAAGCTTCGTGGTGGCAGCGTTCGATCCAGACGTACCTGGTGGACCCGAGCAACCCGGTCTACATCCTCGTCTACTTCCTGATGATCATCTTCTTCACCTACTTCTATGTGGCTGTCACGTTCAACCCGCAGGAACGTGCAGACGAGATGAAGAAGTACGGCGGATTCATCCCTGGCATCCGTCCGGGTCAGCCGACCGCCGATTACCTCGGCTACGTGTTGAGCCGGATCACACTGCCCGGATCCATATACTTGGGCATCATCGCCGTCCTGCCGAACCTCTTCCTCGAGATCGGTAATTCGGGTGGTGTTCAGAACATTCCGTTTGGTGGTACCGCGGTGCTGATTATGGTCGGCGTCGGTTTGGACACCGTCAAACAGATCAATTCGCAGCTCATGCAGCGCAAGTATGAAGGGTTCCTCAAGTGAGACTGGTGTTTCTTGGCCCACCCGGAGCCGGCAAGGGTACACAAGCCGAACTGCTCTCTGAGAGCGTTGGTATCCCACACATCTCGACCGGCGATCTGTTTCGCGCCAACATCTCGCAGGGCACGCCGATCGGTCTCGAGGCGAAGAAGTACCTCGACTCCGGCAACCTGGTGCCGTCGCAGATCACCGTCGACATGGTGCGCGCACGCGTCGCAGAGCCGGATGCGGCCAAAGGCTTCATCCTCGACGGGTTCCCGCGTTCGACCGAGCAGGCCGACGCGTTGACCGAGATCCTTGCGGGTCTCGACACCAAACTCGACGCCGTGCTGTCGTTCAGCGTCGACGAAGACGTGGTCGTCAAGCGGATGCTGGCCCGTGGCCGCGCCGATGACACCGAAGAGGTCATCCGTAACCGCATGCACGTCTACGAAAAAGAGACGTCGCCGCTGCGTGATTACTATGCGGATGCAGTCAAGTCGATCGACGCAATGGGCGACGTCAACGAGGTGCACCAGCGAGTGCTGCGCGCCCTGGGCGCCTGACCCCCTTCAACGAATCAGTAGGTGGTCATGGGGTTTCGTAAAGCGAAACCGGTCCCGTTCCGCAGTACCGGTGAAGTGGACGCGATGGCGGCTGCCGGAGCGATTGTCGGCCGGGCACTGGTTGCCGTACGCGAGGCTTCCAAGCCCGGCGTCACGACTCTGGAACTAGACGCGATTGCCGAATCGGTGATCCGTGATGCCGGCGCAGTCCCATCGTTCCTGGGCTACCACGGCTTCACGGGGTCCATCTGCAGCTCGGTGAATGATGTTGTCGTGCATGGCATTCCGTCGAAAGATGTGGTCCTTGCCGAGCACGACCTGGTCTCGATCGACTGCGGTGCGATTCTTGACGGCTGGCACGGCGATTCGGCGTGGACCTTCGGTGTCGGTGATTTGTCGCAGGCCGATGACGATTTGAACAACGCCACGCGCCTGGCGCTCGAAGCCGGCATCGCCGCCATGGTCGACGGTGGCCGGCTCACCGACATCTCCCACGCGATCGAAACCGCGACCCGCGCTGCCGAGAAGACCTTTGGTCGTTCGTTCGGAATCGTGGACGGCTACGGCGGCCACGGCATCGGGCGCGAGATGCACCTCGATCCGTTCCTGGCCAACGAGGGCAAGGCCGGCCGCGGTCCGGTTCTGGTGATCGGGTCGACTCTGGCCATCGAGCCGATGTTGACGCTCGGTACGGTCGACACCACCGTGCTCGAAGACGAATGGACCGTGGTCACCGACGACGGCACCCGGGCGTCGCATTGGGAGCACACCGTTGTCGTCACCGGCGACGGACCACGGATTCTCACCACCCGGCCGTAGTCTCTCCGGCGTCACACCTCGAGAGCTATGGTGACCGGGCCGTCGTTGACCAGCGCCACCTGCATGTTCGCGCCGAATCGGCCGGTCTCCACATGAGCACCGAGCGCGCGCAATTCGGAAACCACCTTCTCGACCAGTGGTTCCGCGACGGGTCCGGGCGCCGCCGCGTTCCACGACGGACGCCGGCCTTTTGCGGTGTTGGCGTACAGCGTGAACTGACTGATCGCGAGTATCGGCGCATCGAGGTCGGCTGCCGAGCGTTCGCCGTCCAAAATGCGCAGGCGCCAGATCTTCTCGGCGAGCGTGGCGGCCTGCGCCCCGGTGTCGTCGTGGGTGACCCCGATCAGCGCGACCAGACCCTGGGCGCCGTCGGTCAGTGACAGTGCACCCGTGACGACACCGTCGACGCTGACGGAGGCCGAGGTGACGCGTTGCAAGAGTGCCTTCACCCGGCCAATTCAACCAGTGGTGGGTCAATCAGTGGTGAGTTGGTACGCGACGACGACCTCGACCGGTCCGGTGGGTGCGCTCTCGTCCCCACCCTGCACCGTCCACAGCGCGGTTGACGTGTCAACGACGTCTCGGACCGGATTGCCGATCCCGGGGAGGGGCTCGGTGTAGATGCCCTTCGTCGGTCCGCCAGTGCAGCCGTAGACATGTACGTACCGCACGTCGCCGGTCGCCACGGCCATGGGGTTGCGGCCCAGGGTGCACCGGGAGCCGTCGGCGAGGTCGAGCCCGGCCGGGATGTAGGGACTGACGTCGGACATCATCACGAACGTGGCACCCATCGTGCCCAATTCCCGATCGCGGGGGTCGGCCAGACATGCGGCGGTGTTCTCGGCGGCCTGCCAGCAGAATCTGAGTCCTTCCGGGGTGTCGGAACAGCGGTAACCGCCGCTGATGTCCGTGAAGCACTTCAGCGGAGCAAGCGTGGCGACGTCGTGGGTGGTGTATCCCTCGACCAGCATGCCGTCGCGATCGGGTCCGAACGGGTTGATCGCGCGGACCTCGGTGGTGGCCACGGGAGTGGTCGCCTTCGTCGAGCGGTCGGAATCGGGATCCTGCTTGGAGCACGCGCAGAGCAGTGAGATCAGGATGACAACCAGGGCTACGGCGGTCCGCATGGTCGCGACACTACGGGCTGTCGGCCACGCATTTGAAACCCCTGCGCGCAGATTAAAGCAGTTGAACGACCCCAACGAGAACTCCGGCGGGGACGTGGGGTTGCATGAATGGATGAATGACTTTGGAACGCATGGCGTATGGGCACGTGCTTTCGATGATCTCGCCGGAGCAGGCGCAGCAGATCGAAAAGCTCGGCTACGGCACCATCTGGCTCGGAGGTTCGCCTCCGTCACTGAGTCCGGCACGTGAATTGCTCGAGGCGACCGATTCGATCTGTCTGGCCACGGGGATCACCAGCATCTGGAATACCGATCCGGCCGAGATCGCAGAGGAGTTCAGAGCGCTCGAAGACGACTTCCCCGGCCGCTTTCTGCTCGGCATCGGCGTGAGTCATCCAGAGGCGATCGACGAATACAAGAGCCCCTACGACTCCCTGGTGACCTACCTCGATGGGCTCGACGCCGGGGGTGTGCCTGTCGATCGTCGGGTGATCGCGGCTCTCGGACCCCGTATGTTGCGCCTGGCCCGGGATCGTTCGTTCGGCTCCCACCCGTACCTCGTCCCCGCGGCGCATAGTGCGTACGCCCGAAAGATCCTCGGACCGGGGAAGTTCCTGGCCCCTGAGCACACCGTAATGCTCACCGAAGACGTGGAGCTGGCCCGGTCGGTGGGGCGCCCGTTCGTCGACCAGCCCTACCTGCATCTGCAGAATTACAGCAACAACCTGAAGCGCTTGGGCTACACCGACGCCGATATCGCCGACGGTGGCACAGATGAGTTGATCGACGCGCTGGTCGCACACGGCAGTGTGGCAGCTGTCCGCGTACAGCTCGCCGCCCACCTCGGCCAGGGTGCCGACCACGTCGCGATCCGGGTGCTCGGCGACGGCGACATCGTCGAGGTTCTCAGTCAGCTGATCTGAGCGCGGTCCGACCGGGTGGCGAAAGCTTCCGTCTGCGAGGCACTTTGCGCGCGGACGGACTGCTCGAGGGCCTCGACCTCGATCGGCACACCGGTCATGTTCGCCATGCCGGCAAGTCGTTCGAGGTCTTTCGGGTCCGACGAGATCAGGGCATTGATATTCGCGCCACCGGTTCCCAGGTCGTTTTCCGCTGCGGTGTTGGCCTGAGTCCAGCCTCCGGTCCCGTTGTGACCCCAACCATGCGGTATCGCAACAACTCCCGGTTTGATGTCGTCGGTGACCATGACGGGCAGGGCTATCTGTCCGTGCCGGGAACGGACGCTGATCAGTTCACCTTCGGCGATGTCGCGGGCCTGGGCATCAAGCGGATGCATTCGGGCCGCGTGGGTGCGGCCGCCGCGGAGCAACATTGGAGCGTTGTGCTGCCAGCTGTTCTCTGAGCGGATCTCGCGCATACCGATGAGCCGCAGCGGGTATGCCGGGTCGGCGGTGGGGTCGAGGCGTTCGAGCTCCGCGATCAGCTCAGGTGCGTCCAATCGGATCTTGCGGCCGCGGTGGGTGACGATGCCACCAAGCTGTCCGGGTGTGAGGTGGTCGGCGATGATCTTGCCGTGCGGGAACTTCGTGGTGAGCGTGCGCAGGTTGAGGCCCGCTTTCCGCAAGCCGAATCGATCTCCGCCGGCACCGATCCGGATCACCAGATCTGACAGCCGATCCGGCGTCCAGGGCTTGCCGATGCGTTCGCCCAGCCGGTTCCACAGATGCAGGGCGCCGACCAGCGGTGCCCTGGTGGTGGCCAGTGCCGCCACCAACTCGTTGATGATCACCCATTCCTCGCGGGCCTCGCCGCGTGGCGGGATCACCGCATCGGTGGCCTGTTTGAACGGTGTGGTGAACAAAGCCTGGAACGGCAGCAGGAAGTCGGACCGCTCGTACATCGTCGTTGTCGGGAGGATGTAGTCGGCGTTGGCGTTGGTCTCGTTCTGGTAGATGTCCAGTGAGACAAACAGTTCCACGTCATCGAGTGCCGCGCTCAACTCCGCGCCGTTGGGAACCGAGAGCACGGGATTGCCGGCACTGATGAACATCGCCTTGAGTTGACCGGGTCCCGGCGTGGTCATCTCCTTGGCCATGACCGACGCCGGCGCGGTTCCGATGATCTGCGGCAGGCTACCGATCCGGCTCCGCCGGCCCGCCCAGGCAAAGTTCGGAACATGCTGCAGTGCAGTGACGCCGAGTCGCTGTCCGGGGATGCCCAGGTCGCCGAACATCGACCCACCGACCTCGTCGAGGTTGCCGGCCACCAGGTTCACGATGTCCAGGAGTGCGGTGGTCAGCGTGCCGGTGCGGCCAAGTGATGTACCCACCCGGCCGTACACCGCGGCCCGCTCGGTGGACACCAGTTCACGCGCGAGGGCGCGTACCGTCTCGGCGTCGATACCGGTGCGCTCGGCGGTGGTCTCAGGTGAATACCTCTGTGCCACATCCTTGATCGTCGCCAACCCGGTGCTGCGGGCATCGAGACGTCGTTCATCTGCGAGTTGTTCGTCGAACATGACGTGCAGGAGCGAGAGCAGCAGCAGTGCATCGGTGTCGGGCACGATGGGCTGCCAGTCGAATTCGCGAGCGGTCTCGGTGCGGCGTGGGTCGATCACCAGGACCCGTCCGCCGCGTTTGGTGATGGCGGTCAGGCCCTCCCGGATGCGCGGGGAACTCATCACACTGCCGTGGGAGACAACGGGATTGGCGCCGATGATGACCAGGAACTGAACCCGGTTGATGTCGGGGATCGGGGCGGCGACGGGGTTGCCGTACAAGAAATGGCTGGCCGCGAACCGTTGGTTCACATCCTGTGAGCCCGCCGAATAGACGTGCGGTGTTCCCAGCAGATTGAGGAACATGGCCGCCCACATGACATGTCCGGCGGAGAACGTCGCCGGATTGCCGAAATACCAGCCGACGGCCGAGGCCCCGTCGCGGCGGTGGATCGCGGCGAGTCTGCGGGTGATGTCGCCCATCGCGGTCTCCCAGGAGACCTGCTCGAACTCGCCCTGCGCGTTCCTGCGGAGTGGATGCAGGACCCGGTCGGGGTCGTTGACGATCTCGGTGAAGGCGATCCCCTTCGGGCAGGCGAAACCCTTTGACAGCGGATTGTGTGGGTCGGGCCGCAGTGACAGCAGCTCGCCGTCCTCGACGGTCGCAATCATCCCGCACAGCGGTTCGCAGATCCGGCAGTAGGTGGTCTTCTCCTGCGCCATGAGCACTCTCCCTGGTGAATCCGGTTTCACATCTGACTACGAGTGTTTCACGTATGGGTGGATTGATGCCACGTGTTGGCGAGTCGGGATCAGGCGGGGGCGGTGGACGCGCGAACGACCAGACGTGGCTGAAAACGCACGTGACGGGGTGGGTTGTCCGAGGTCCGGGTGGCCTCGGCGACCAGGAGGTCGATGGCGCGGGACCCGAGCTGGCGGCTCGGCTGGCTGATCGACGACAACGGCACCACTGCGGCTTCGGCGAAGTCGATGTCGTCGTAGCCGATGAGCGCGATGTCGCCGGGTACGGCGACGTCGCCGACCATCGTCAGAGCCTGCAGGACGCCGACGGCGAGCAGGTCGTTGGCGCAGAACACTGCATCCGGGCGCTCCGCAGCCGGCCGACGTCGGATCTCTTCACCCGCGGCGCGTCCGGCCAAGACGCTCAGGGACCGGGTCTTGACGACCTCGAGCGTGGCGCCGGGGACCTGGTCGATGGTCTCGCGGGCCCCTTCCAGCCGGTCCGCGACCTGACGGATTGCCAGTGGACCTCCGACAAAGGCGATCCGCCGCCGGCCCGTGTCGCAGAGGTGGCGGCAGGCCATGGCGCCGCCGGCGACGTCGTCGACCGACACCGAGGGAAACGGGGTGTTTTCGCCGTTGCGGTCCACCAGGACCACGGGTGTGCCGCGCTGTTGCAACGCTTCGAGTCTGCTGAGGTCGTCGCCGACCGGTGAGACCAGCACGCCGTACACCCGTTGCTCGTCGAATGTGTCGAGGTAGGTGTGCTCGCGGTCGACGTCGTCGTCGGACGTACCCAGCAGCAGGGTGAGATGGTTGTCGGCGGCCTGGCGTTCGGCGGCCCGGGCGAGGTCGGTGAAGAACGGGTTGCCGACATCCAGGACAATCAGACCGACGCATCGCGACCGGCCGGCCTTGAGCTGGCGGGCGGCGTCATTGCGGACGAAACCGAGCTCGGCGATCGCCTTGTGAACCCGCTCGACAGTCGCGGGGGCAACCTTCTCCGGGGAGTTCAGGACATTCGACACGGTGCCGATCGAGACGGCGGCGCTCGCCGCCACATCGCGCATGCTCACCGACGCCATCGCTTGCCTTTCGTTCCTGTGCCTCAGACTGCCATTGACCGAACCCGACAACATGGACCCGCCGTCACCTGGTGACAAAACGGGTCCATGGGACAGGCTAACCCGGCTCAGACGCGCTCGGCGGTACGTGCCCGCGGTGCCAGGCGGGTCAGCTGCGTGACATGCGCGGGTGTCAGTTCTTCGAGGCTGACCACACCCAGCAGTCGCATGGTGCGTTCGACCTGTTCTCGAAGGATTTCGATCGCGCGGTCCACGCCGGCCTCGCCACCGGCCATCAGGCCGTAAAGGTAGGCCCGGCCGATGAGGGTGAAGCGGGCTCCGAGTGCGATCGATGCGACGATGTCGGCGCCGGACATGATGCCGGTGTCGAGCACGATCTCGGTGTCGTTGCCGACCTCTGTCGCGACCTCCGGCAACAGGTGGAACGGGATCGGGGCCCGATCGAGTTGGCGGCCACCGTGATTGGACAGCACGATTCCGTCGACACCCAGATCGACAACAGCTTTCGCGTCGGCGACGGTCTGGATGCCCTTTACCACGATCTTGCCGGGCCACTGATCGCGGATCCACGCGAGATCCTCGAAGGTGACCGTGGGGTCGAACATGGTGTCGAGGAGTTCTGCCACCGTGCCGGACCAGCGGTCGAGCGAGGCGAATGCCAGCGGTTCGGTGGTGAGGAAGTCGATCCACCACTGGGGTCGCGGCAACGCGTTGATGACGGTGCCCGGTGTCAGTGCCGGCGGGATGGACATGCCGTTGCGCTTGTCGCGCAGACGGGCTCCGGCGACCGGGACGTCAACGGTCACCAGCAGGGTGTCGTATCCCGCGGCGGCCGCGCGATCGACCAGCGCCATCGAACGCTCGCGCTCTTTCCACATGTAGAGCTGAAACCAGTTGCGGCCATTCGGGTTGGCGGCCTTCACGTCCTCGATGGACGCGGTGCCCATCGTCGACAGGGAGAAGGGGATACCGGCCTTCGCCGCGGCGTGGGCGCCGGCGATCTCACCTTCGGTCTGCATCATTCGGGTGAAGCCGGTGGGCGCGATACCGAATGGCAACGCCACCGGGGCTCCGAGGACGTCCCACCCGGTGTTCACCGTGGAGACGTCGCGCAGGATCGCCGGGTTGAACTGGATGTCGGTGAACGCCTCGCGGGCCCGGCTGATCGAGATCTCGGCCTCGGCCGAACCGTCGGTGTAGTCGAAGGCAGGGCGCGGTGTGCGCCGTTTGGCGATTTTCCGGAGGTCTTCGATGGTCAGTGCCGAATCGAGGCGCCGTTTCTTGCCATTGATCTCGGGCTTCTTGAACTTCATCAGTGGCGCCAGGTCGTGGACCTTGGGGAACTGCCGTTTCATCGTGATACCCCTACAAAATCGGTGCGATCCGAAGCCGTCGTACGAGGCTCGTAGCGCTCTGGTGGGAAGGTTGCGGCGACCATCGCTCGTGCGCTCTCGAGGTCGTCGGCGATCAGGTTTTGGGCGCGGGCGGTGACCAGGACATTACCGATCGCGGTGGCTTCGACGGGTCCGGCGAGCACCGGCATGCCGAGCCGGTCGGCGGTGAGCTGGCACAGCAGCCGGTTGCGGGCACCGCCGCCGACGAGGTGGACGGTCTCGACCGCTGTGCCGGACAACGACGCCGCCTCGTGCACCCGCCGGGCGAAGGCGCCGGCGAGGCTCTCGAGGATCGCCCGCACCATCTGCGCCGGTCCGCCGGGCGCCGGCAGACCGCGAGCGGCGTACCAGTGGGCGATCCGGCCCGGCATGTCGCCGGGCGACAGGAACTCGGGGTCGTCGGTGTCGAAGAGTTCGGCAGGCGGCGTTGCGGCGGCGGCCTGCTCGAGCAGTTCGGCCAGATCGATGGTGGCGCCGGCGCGTTCCCATTGCCGGACCGACTCGCTCAGCAGCCACAGGCCCATCACGTTCCGCAGGAACCGGATCCGACCGTCGGCTCCGACCTCGTTGGTGAAGTTGGCGACCCGCGCGGCCGGATCGGTGACCCGCGAGGTCAACTCGACCCCGACCAGGCCCCAGGTGCCGCACGAGATGTACGCGGACGACCCCGGCCGCATGGGCACGGCGACCACCGCTGAAGCGGTGTCGTGGGACGCGACGGCATTGACCGACACGGACGACGAGAGACCGAGTCCGGACGCGAGGTCCGGCAGCAGCGTGCCGAGCTGCGATCCGGGTTCGATCAATCCGGGGAACAGACCGGTGGGCAGTCCGAGGATGCGCTGGAGTTCGTCGTCCCACCGACCGTCGGCACCGAGCAGCCCGGTGGTCGAGGCGTTGGTGCGTTCTGTGGCCATCTCGCCGGTCAGCCAGTACCCGATCAGGTCGGGAACCAGAAGTGCCTGATCCGCCAGGTCAAGCGTGCCGGCCTGCTTCTCGGCCATCAGCTGATACACGGTGTTGAACGGCAGGAACTGCAAACCGTTGCGGGCGTATAGATCTGCCGGGTCGATGGCACTGTGAACCGCCGAGACGCCGTCGTTGTTACGGTCGTCGCGGTAGTGGTACGGCAGTCCCAGAAGACGGCCGTCACGGAGCAGTCCGTAGTCGACCGCCCAGGAATCGACACCGATCGCTGCCAGGTCGCCGGCGTCGCGTCCGGCCGCCGCAAGTCCTTCGCGGATGTGCGCGAACAGCCCGGGGACATCCCAGTGCAGTGCGGTCCGGTTGCCGTTCCAGATCGGGAGTGGACCATTGGCGAAACGGGTCACCTCCCGGATCCGGAGCAGATCCGGGCCGACCTCGGCCAGCATCACCCGGCCGCTGGTGGCGCCGAGATCGACCGCTGCCAGCTTCCGGGTGCGGGTACCCGGACTCATCGGAGGAATGCCGCGGCGACACCGGCATCGACCGGCACATGCAGTCCGGTGGTGTGTGACATGTCCGAGCTGCAGAGCACGAACGCAGCGTTGGCGATGTTCTCCGGCAGCACTTCCCGCTTGAGCAGGGTGCGCTGGGCGTAGAACTCGCCAAGCTCTTCTTCCGGGACCCCGTAGACCGCGGCGCGCTTGGCGCCCCAGCCGCCGGCGAAGATGCCCGAGCCACGGACCACGCCGTCGGGATTGATGCCGTTGACCTTGATCCCGTGCTCACCGAGCTCGGCGGCCAGCAAGCGAACCTGGTGTGCCTGATCGGCTTTGGTGGCGGAGTACGCGATGTTGTTCGGTCCGGCGAACACCGAGTTCTTCGACGAGATGTAGAGGATGTCGCCGCCCATCTGCTGATCGATGAGGGCCTTGGCGGCCGCCTTCGACACCAGGAACGAACCACGGGCCATCACGTTGTGCTGCAGATCCCAGTCGGCCGCACTGGTTTCCAGCAGCGACTTCGACAGCGACAGTCCGGCGTTGTTGACCACCAGGTCGATACCGCCGAAGGCCAGCACACACGCGTCGACCGCCGCCTGCACCTGCGCTTCGTCGGTCACGTCGGCGCGGACGCCGATCGCCACGTCGGACGAGCCGATCTCTGCCGCGGCGGCCTGGGCCTTCTCCTCGTCGAGGTCGGCGATGACCACGCAAGCGCCCTCGGCGGCGAGACGGGTTGCGATCGCTTTGCCGATGCCGGAGGCCGCACCGGTCACCAGCGCGATACGGGTGGCGAGCGGCTTGGGCTTGGGCATGCGGGCGAGCTTGGCCTCTTCCAGGGCCCAGTACTCGATGTTGAACTTCTCGACCTCGTCGATGGGGTAGTACGTCGAGACGGACTCGGCGCCGCGCATCACGTTGATCGCGTTGAGGTAGAACTCGCCGGCGACGCGTGCGGTCTGCTTGTTCTTGCCGTAGCTGAACATTCCGACGCCCGGGATGAGGATGATCGCCGGATCGGCGCCGCGCATCGCGGGGGAATCCTCGGTGGCGTGCCGGTTGTAGTACGCGGTGTAGTCGGCCCGGTACGAGGTATGCAGGTCCTTCAAGCGAGCGATGCAGTCCTCGATGGAGGCGTCGGCGGGCAGGTCGAGCACCATCGGCTTGACCTTGGTGCGCAGGAAGTGGTCCGGGCAGGACGTACCGAGGGAAGCGAGTCGGGGATGCTCTGCGCTGGTGAGGAATTCGAGAACCGGATCAGAGTCGTCGAAATGTCCGACCTGGGCGTTGTCGGTCGATGCCAGTCCTCGCAGGGTTGGCGCGAGTGCGGCGGCCTTGGCGCGGCGCTCGGCCGGGTTCAGCGGTCCGAATCCGCGGAGTGGGGGACCGAACGGCTGCGGCTTGCCGTTCTCGGCGAGGTAGTCCTCCGCGGCCTTGATGATCTCGAGGGAATTGGCCTCGGCCTCTTCGGAGGTCTCGCCCCAGGCGGTGATGCCGTGTCCGCCGAGGATGGTGCCGATGGCCTGCGGGTTCGCCCGCTTGACCTCGGAGATGTCGAGGCCGAGCTGGAAACCGGGACGGCGCCATGGCACCCAGATCACCCGATCGCCGAAGATCGCCTTGGTGATCGCCTCGCCGTCGGCCGCGGTGGCCAGTGCGATGCCCGAATCGGGATGCAGGTGATCGACGTGCTGCGCGTCGACCAGTCCGTGCATCGCGGTGTCGATCGATGGCGCAGCGCCGCCGCGACCGTGCAGCGTGTAATCGAATGCGGCGACCATCTCGTCCTCGTGGTCCAGGCCGGGGTACACGTCGACGAGGGCCCGCAGGCGGTCGAGGCGCAGCACGGCCAGGCCGCTCTCGGTGAGGGTTCCGAGGTCGCCGCCCGAACCCTTCACCCACATCAGATCGACGTCCTGGCCGGTGACGGGATCACGGTCGACGCCTTTCGCGGAGGTGTTGCCGCCCGCGTAGTTCGTGTTCTTGGGATCGGCGCCGAGCCGGTTGGAACGTTCGATGAGTTGTTTGACGGTGGGGTTGGTCATTGCATTCCTTACAGATATCGAGAAAACAAGTGTTCAAAAACTGACTGTGTCAATAGGTGAGAACTCAAGCGCCCCAAGAGGACTGGGTGCCTCCGACGCGCTCGGCCACGATCTTTTCCCGGTAGCCCGACTCGGCGTACGCGGCCATCGGATCGGCGGGGAGTCCGCGCTCGGCGCGCCACTGTGCGAGCTCGGGCCGGACGTCGGTGTAGAACGCGTCCATGAAGATTCCGTTGGCGCCGAGTACATCGCCGGCGTCCTGGGCGGCGGTCAGCGCCTCGGTGTCGACCAGCAAGGCGCGGGCGGTCATCTCCTGGACGTTGAGCACCGAACGGAGCTGACCGGGGATCTTCTCCTCGACGTTGTGGCACTGGTCGAGCATCAGCGCCACGGGGGAGCCGGTGTCGAGGCCGCCGCCGCGGATGACCTCGAACATGATGCGGAACAACTGGAACGGATCGGCGGCCCCGACGATCAGGTCGTCGTCGGCGTAGAAGCGCGAGTTGAAGTCGAATGAACCCAGCTTTCCGAGGCGGAGCAGCTGCGCGACGATGAATTCGATGTTGGTGCCCGGGGCGTGGTGGCCGGTGTCGAGACAGACCAGGGCCCGTTCGCCGAGTGCGCTGACCTGGGCGTACGACGTGCCCCAGTCCGGAACGTCGGTCATGTAGGTGGCCGGCTCGAAGAACTTGTACTCGAGCACCATCCGCTGCTCTTTGCCGATGTGCTGGTAGATCGTCGACAGCGATTCGGCGAGGCGGTCCTGGCGGCCGCGGATGTCGCCCTGCCCGGGGTAATTGGTGCCGTCGGCGAGCCAGATCTTCAGGTCACGCGATCCGGTCGCGTTCATGACCTCGATGCAGGCGAGGTGATGATCGATGGCCTTCTGCCGGACGTTCTTGTCGGTGTGGGTCAGGCTGCCGAACTTGTAGTCGTCGTCCTGGAAGGTGTTGGAGTTGATCGTGCCCAGGCCGACACCCTGATCGGCGGCGTAGCGGCGCAGCGCACCGAAGTCGTCGACGAGATCCCACGGGATGTGCAGTGCGACGGTGGGCGCGAGTCCGGTGAACCGGTGCACGGTCGCGGCATCGGAGATCTTCTCTTCGATGGTGCGCGGGGTTCCGGGCGTTCCGAAGACCTTGAAGCGGGTGCCGGAGTTGCCGAAAGCCCAGGAAGGCAGCTCGATGGCCAGGTTATGAAACGTTTCAATCTCAGCGGTGTCAAAGTTTTTCATGTCAGTTGCTCCCAGCGGTGCCGACTGAATAGGCGGGGGTGTTTGCGAGGGTTGATGCGCCGGTG
The DNA here is from genome assembly GCF_000383535.1 of Nocardia sp. 348MFTsu5.1. Taxonomy (NCBI): domain Bacteria; kingdom Bacillati; phylum Actinomycetota; class Actinomycetes; order Mycobacteriales; family Nocardiaceae; genus Nocardia; species Nocardia sp. 348MFTsu5.1. The sequence goes on along the minus strand of NZ_KB911524.1, from coordinate 105,651 downwards.
AGTTCGGGGCTGATGGGCTGCCCGTAGCGCTCGATTTCGATGTCCTTGAGCTCCTTGCCACGGGTGTTCGGGGCCCAGACGACACCGATGATCAGCGAGATCGTCAAGCAGCTGATCAGGATGAGTCCGACCCAGGCCAGCCCGGTTGCGGCGAGCAGGGTGGGGAAGAAGTAGCTCAGCGCGCCGGTTGCGGAGCGGACCACGAAGAACATGAAGCCCTGCGCGCTGGCCCGGTACGGGGTGGCGAACAATTCGCTGGCCCACAGGCTGTAGAAGGCCTGTGCTCCGACACCACTCGAGATACCCCAGCAGATCGCGAAGATGAGCAGTGTCGGCATACCGCCGTCGGTGAACATGACGAGTACGGCCCAGGCGAAGATTCCGGGGATGGCGCCGAGTGCGAACAGCAGTCGCTGGGACATGTGGTCGGCGAGTCGCATGAAGACGAAGTACGTCGCGAGAACGGTCATGCCCCACACCAGGACCTGCAGCAGGTCCTGCTGGACAGCACTGTCGACACCTGCGGTCTCGTAGACCCGCGGCATGAAGATGCCCGCCTGGCCGGCAACGGTGTTCCAGAAACCGTAGATACCGATCAGCACCAGCAACGCGGTGATGTTCACCTTCTTGGAGAACAGGCCACGCAGACCTTCACCACCCGCGGCCGAGACCTGAGCAGGAGCACCCTTGGTTTCGGTGGTCGCGGAATCGCGACCCTCTTCGGTCCAGATCTTGGATTCGGTCAGACCCTGACGGATCCACCAGACCACCGCGGCGACCACGAACAGGTGCAAGAAGATCAGCCGTGAACCGAGGAGCCCGAGCGGGGCGAGGGCGGCAGCCAGTGCGAACCCGACCAGCGGTCCGATTGACCAGGCGAGCTGGGCGGTACCGACGTGTCTGGCCCGCGCTCCCGATGGGGCCTGCTCGGCGATGTAGGTCCACGATGCCGGGACACCTGCGCCGACCGCGAGGCCGGTGACCACAAAGGCGATCAGCAACATCCCGAAGTTGAAGGCAAAGGCTGCGATCAGCACGCCGGCCATGTAGACCATCAGGTCGTACGTGTAGATCGCCTTGCGTCCGTAGCGGTCACACAGCGGGCCGCCCACAGCGGCACCGACTGCGGCGCCGAAGGCGTTGGCGCTCAAGGCGGCCAGCAAGCCGACGGCAAAGTTGCTGATGCCGAACTCGTCTTGCCAGAAACCGAGGCTGGTGGCGATCGCGATGATCGATCCGGCCTCGATGTAGTTGGACATGGCAACGGAGATCGTTGCCTTCCAACCGGTGGTGTTCTTGGCCCCGAGTTTCATGGGCGCTCCTTTGGGGTGTGGACGAAGGGTAGTGGGTCGGGCGGGGTGGAGATGAATGCTGGGTCGGGCTCGGCGGAGATGAGTGCGGGGTCAGGCGAGATGGAAGTAGTGGTCGAGTCGGCTCATGGTCGTGTCAGGTCCGGCCGTGGGATCGGCGAAGTACTGCGCCATGGATGCCTGCCAGCGGGAGTTCACCGCGGTCTGTGCCATCAGTTCGTGCGCACGGTCGAAGTTGTCGGTTTCCACGTAGCCGACCACCAGTCCGGTGCCGGGCTGCATGAACAGCGAGTAGTTGGACCAGCCGGTCTCGCGAAGTGCGTCGAGCATGTCCGGCCACACGTGCTCGTGGGCGGCCAGGTAGTCGTCGATGCGGTCGGGCCGCACGTTCATGGTGAAACACACCCGCTGACGTGGGGTGCCTGTTGGCGGTTCGTCGTTGTGCATGAGTGGGCCTGTCTTGATCGGCAATTTGAAACGTTTCAATTTGTGAGTGGGATCACCATAAACTGAACTATCGGATTGCGTCAAGACCAAAATCGTGATCGCTGGGGGAGTCGGGGTCCACCGAGGAATGCGCTTATTTGTCCTGAGCTGCGCGGCAGCGTAATGTTGATCAACGGTGCGCACGCGCGCCGGATTGTTTTTGTGCCCAGATCCGCAGAGCTTGCTCGATTCGCCTGCCGGCTGCCACTCGAAGAGCCCGGATCACGTGCGTGTCATGACGGTAATCGAACACAACAGTTCAGGTGTGGTCAACACACCAGAATCGTGGAGGCTATGGCCAAAGAAGGCGCCATCGAGGTGGAGGGCCGCGTTGTCGAACCCCTGCCCAATGCGATGTTCCGCATTGAGCTGGAGAACGGCCACAAGGTACTCGCCCACATCAGCGGCAAGATGCGGCAGCACTACATCCGGATCCTGCCGGAAGACCGCGTGGTCGTGGAGCTTTCGCCCTACGACCTGACTCGCGGCCGCATCGTTTACCGATACAAGTAAGACCCACAGACTTCCCGGATCCCTCCGGGTAGGAAACCCAGCTGGGGACAGCTTCTGGCTGTCCCTGTGCTTTGAAGTAGATCCGTGAGTACCGACCGTTCGCGGCGGTGGTCACAGGCAAAGGAGAGAGTGACGTGAAGGTTAATCCGAGCGTCAAGCCGATCTGCGAGAAGTGCAAAGTGATCCGGCGTAACGGCCGCGTCATGGTGATCTGCGAGAACCTGCGTCACAAGCAGCGCCAGGGCTGATCAGCACTTCGACCTGATCGCTTGTAAAGAGCGACCACAACTGAATACAGGCAACAAAAGATGACCTCTCAACACCAGCGGACTCATACGCGAGTCCGCCTACCCCCGGCACGGAGGCCGGGGCCCTGCAAGAGTCGGGGACGGATTGGGAGCAGACCTCCGAGAACCAAAGGAAACACCACATGGCACGTGTTGCTGGTGTTGATCTTCCGCGCGAAAAGCGCCTTGAGATCGCACTCACGTACATCTACGGAGTTGGTCGTACCACCTCCAAAGAGATCCTTGCCGCTACCGGCCTGAGCGCCGACCTGCGGGCCAAGGACCTCACCGACGAAGACGTTTCGAAGCTTCGTGAATACCTCGAATCCTCGGTCAAGGTCGAAGGTGATCTGCGTCGCGAGGTGCAGGCCGACATTCGTCGCAAGATCGAAATCGGCTGCTACCAGGGTCTGCGTCACCGTCGTGGCCTGCCCGTTCGTGGTCAGCGCACCAAGACCAACGCTCGGACCCGTAAGGGCCCGAAGAAGACCATCGCCGGGAAGAAGAAGTAATCCATGCCTCCTAAGTCACGTAGCGCCGGCCCCAAGAAGGGCACTCGTCGTCGCGAGAAGAAGAACGTCCCGCACGGCAGCGCGCACATCAAGAGCACGTTCAACAACACCATCGTCTCCATTTCCGATCCTGCCGGAAACGTCATCGCCTGGGCTTCGTCCGGCCATGTCGGCTTCAAGGGTTCTCGTAAGAGCACCCCGTTCGCTGCGCAGCTCGCTGCCGAGAACGCTGCCCGCAAGGCACAGGAACACGGCGTCAAGAAGGTCGACGTCTTCGTGAAGGGCCCGGGTTCGGGTCGTGAGACCGCTATCCGATCACTCCAGGCCGCAGGCCTCGAGGTCGGCACCATTTCCGATGTCACCCCGCAGCCGCACAACGGCTGCCGCCCGCCCAAGCGGCGCCGGGTCTAGTCGGAAGAAGAGGACTTTAAAAAATGGCTCGTTATACCGGACCCGCAACCCGCAAATCTCGCCGTCTGCGCGTCGACCTCGTCGGCGGAGACCAGGCGTTCGAGCGTCGCCCCTACCCGCCCGGCCAGCATGGTCGCGCGCGGATCAAGGAGAGCGAATACCTGCTCCAGCTGCAGGAGAAGCAGAAGGCTCGCTTCACCTACGGCGTCATGGAAAAGCAGTTCCGCCTTTACTACGCAGAGGCCAACCGTCGCAACGGCAAGACCGGTGACGAGCTGCTGCGTCTGCTCGAGACCCGTCTCGACAACGTCGTCTACCGCGCCGGACTCGCTCGTACCCGCCGCCAGGCGCGTCAGATGGTCAGCCATGGCCACCTGACCGTCAACGGTGTCAAGGTCGACGTGCCCAGCTACCGCGTCTCGCGCTACGACATCATCGATGTCCGGCCGAAGTCGATGCAGACCGTGCCGTTCCAGATCGCCAAGGAGATCCAGGGCGATCGTCCGGTCCCGGGTTGGCTGCAGGTCGTGCCGAACACGCTGCGCATCCTGGTGCACTCGGAGCCCGAGCGCGCACAGATCGACGTGCCTTTGTCGGAACAGCTCATCGTCGAGTTCTACTCGAAGTAATCGCCGGTTGTCGGATCCGTATGTCCGGCAGCACTTTCGGCATCTAACCGGTCGTCATATAGCGGGCGTCCAAGAGGAGAAGAAGATTCAATGCTGATTTCACAGCGACCCACACTGTCCGAAGAGATCATCTCGGGAGACCGCTCGAAGTTCGTCATCGAGCCCCTCGAGCCAGGTTTCGGGTACACGCTCGGCAACTCGCTGCGCCGCACCCTGCTGTCGTCGATCCCCGGAGCCGCTGTCACCAGCATCCGGATCGACGGAGTCCTGCACGAGTTCACCACCGTCCCCGGGGTCAAGGAAGATGTCACCGACATCATCCTGAACCTCAAGGGCCTCGTCGTGAGCTCCGAAGAGGACGAGCCGGTCACGATGTACGTGCGCAAGCAGGGCCCCGGTGCTGTCACCGGTGCCGACATCGTGCCGCCGGCCGGCGTCACCGTGCACAACCCGGATCTGCATATCGCCACCCTGAACGACAAGGGCAAGTTGGAGATCGAGCTCGTTGTCGAGCGCGGTCGCGGCTATGTCCCCGCCGTCCAGAACAAGGCGTCCGGCGCCGAGATCGGCCGTATCCCGGTCGACTCGATCTACTCGCCGGTTCTCAAGGTCACGTACAAGGTGGAGGCCACCCGCGTCGAGCAGCGCACCGACTTCGATCGGCTCGTTCTCGATGTGGAAACCAAGAACTCGATCTCCGCGCGGGATGCGCTGGCCTCGGCCGGTAAGACCCTCGTAGAGCTGTTCGGTCTGGCCCGTGAACTCAACATCGAAGCAGAAGGTGTGGAGATCGGACCCTCGCCCGCCGAGGCCGATCACATCGCGTCGTTCAGCCTCCCGATCGAGGACCTCGAACTCACCGTCCGGTCGTACAACTGCCTCAAGCGCGAGGGAGTTCACACCGTCGGCGAGCTGGTGGCCCGGACCGAATCGGATCTGCTGGACATCCGCAACTTCGGTCAGAAGTCCATCGACGAGGTCAAGGTCAAGCTGCACGCACTCGGCCTGGCACTCAAGGACAGCCCGGCAAGCTTCGATCCGTCCCAGGTGGCCGGATACGACGTTGCCACCGGCACCTGGACCGATGACACCTCCTTCTCCGACGCCGATGCCGGCGAAGATTTCGCGGAAACCGAACAGCTTTAACAAGACCCCCAGCTCACGGCCGAGAGGTCGAGAGCGAACCCTAGGAGTTCGAAATGCCCAAGCCCACAAAGGGTACCCGCCTCGGCGGGTCGGCTTCGCACCAGAAAGCGATGCTGGCGAACCTCGCCACCTCGCTCTTCGAGCACGGCCGGATCACCACCACCGAGACCAAGGCGAAGCGTCTGCGTCCGTACGCGGAAAAGCTCATCACGCATGCCAAGGCCGGTAACCTCGCGCATCGCCGTGAGGTGCTGAAAGTCATCCGCAACAAGGACATCGTGCATGCCCTGTTCGCCGAGATCGGCCCGTTCTACGCGGACCGTGACGGCGGCTACACCCGCATCATCAAGACCCTGCCGCGGAAGGGCGACAACGCCCCCATGGCAGTGATCGAACTGGTCCGGGACAAGACCGCTTCCTCGGAAGCCGATCGCGCCACCCGCGCAGCGGCATCGAAGAAGAAGTCTGAAGAAGCCGCAACCGAGGAGAACGTGGTCGAGGCTGTTGAAGCCGACGCCACCGATGCCGAGGTCGAGAACGCAGATGCTGTGGCCGAAGCCGTCGACGACGAGTCGACCGCTGCCACCGCTGCTGACGCCAAGGCTGACGAGAAGTAGTCGACTGAACGAGTCGGTGACTTCAGGCCCCTTCGGGGGAGTATCTGAGCCCGCCACCGGAATTTCCGGTGGCGGGTCTCGTCATTTCGAGGGACCTGTTGTCCGGCTACGGATGCAGATCGGTTATGACGGAACCGACTTCGCGGGGTGGGCGCGTCAGCCCGGCCAGCGAACTGTGTGTGGCGTTCTGGAAGAAACCCTCGGCACCGTCCTGCGAGAACCGGTGACGCTCACCGTCGCCGGGCGCACCGACGCCGGCGTGCACGCCACCGGTCAGGTGGCACACTTCGACGTGCCCGAGCTTGCTTTGCAGACCCGGTCGATCGACGGGGATCCGGCCAAACTCGTTCGGCGGCTTGCCAAGATGCTCCCCATTGATGTCCGGGTCAAGGACATCGAAGAAGCGCCTGCGGAGTTCGATGCGCGCTTCTCTGCCCTGCGCCGCCACTACGAATACCGATTGACCGACGACCCGTGGGGCGCCGAACCGGTTGTCGCCCGCACCACCGCGGCCTGGAACCGACCACTGAACGCCGACCTTCTCGACGAAGCGGCCGCCACCTTGCTCGGCCTCAACGACTTTGCGGCATTCTGCAAGAGGCGCGATGGTGCGACCACGGTCCGCGACCTGCAGCAGTTCACCTGGATGCGGGACGATCACGGCGTTCTGGTGGCCATGGTGAGCGCAGATGCGTTCTGCTGGTCGATGGTTCGATCACTCGTCGGAGCCGTCGCAACTGTCGCCGAAGGTCGCCGTTCGGTCGCGTGGTGCGCCGGGCTGCTACAGCAACGCTCGCGATCCAGTGAGATCCCGGTGGCCCCGGCATGTGGACTGACCCTGATCGGTGTCGACTACCCGGTGGATAGTGCACTGGCGCAACGTAATGCGATCACCCGCGAAACCCGGGCCGCGATCGAACCCTCCGGCTGCTGCGGCGACTGACGGGCTCCCACACCCCGATGATGTGCCGTTTTGGCGGTCGCGAGCTGGGCGTTTGTTCGCCAGAACACCACATCATCTGCGGCGAGGTCCATTCCGGATCGGTTTCGGTTTCAGGCGTCGGCGCCTTTGGGACCCAACCATTCGGGGTAGTTGGGTGGTCCGGGCCGGGTGATCATGAGTGCTTCGAAGAACCCGGTGTCGGTGGTGATGGGGGTGGGTGGTCCGAAGGTCAGTGAGGTGCCGTCCCAGCCGGGGAACTTCTGACGCCACCAGGCCATGCATTCGGGTTCGTCGCCGTAGTAGTTATTGACGGTTTCGAGGACTGTGATGGAGCTGATCGTCCAGGGGGAGAAGACGTTCCAGTTGGGCGTGTCGAGGGCGCTCGGATTGCGCGTGTCAGGTTTGGTGTCGGGTTGGCTACTGGTGCCGGAGGTGGTGTCGGTGGGTTTGGTAAGGGTGACGTCAAAGGTAATTGGTCGGGTGACCGACCGGAAGCTGTCGAGTTCAGCCTTGGGTGTGACGACGAAGTCCTCGTCGAGGAGGGGGAGGTGGAGATTGCAAACACGGGCGGTGACGTGGTTATCGGTGGCGTTCAGGTTTGTGATGTGTCGGGCGAACAGTCTCCAGTCACGAGTTTTCAGGTTGTCGGGTTTGGGTGGTTGGGTGGTGTCGCCCCAGTCGCCGTTGTAGTCGGTGGCGTTGGCGATGGCGTCGGCAAAGCCGGGGAAGGAATGGTCGACGCCGGCCCAGGCGCTCATTTCGCCGGATTCGACTGTGGCGCGGATCAGTTCGGCGGGGCGGGTGTTCAGGTTGATGCCGTCGGCGGCGGACCAGATGGTGGTGTACTGCACGTCGGGCGTCGGTTGGGTGCTGGGCGGTGCTGGCGTGTTGGTGCTGATGCAGCTGGTCAGAACCATGATCAGGGCCGTGGCCGCGGTGGCCGCTAGGACAGTGCGGGCGGTGGGGTATTTGTGTGGTGTCATCGGGTTTCAGGCGTCGGCGCCTTTGGGACCCAACCATTCGGGGTAGTTGGGTGGTCCGGGCCGGGTGATCATGAGTGCTTCGAAGAACCCGGTGTCGGTGGTGATGGGGGCGGGTGGTCCGAAGGTCAGTGAGGTGCCGTCCCAGCCGGGGTATTTCTGCCGCCACCAGGCCATGCATTCGGGCTCTGTGCCGTAGTAATCGTTGACGCCTTCGAGGAGTGTGATGGAGCTGATCGTCCAGGGAGAGAAGACGTTCCAGTCGGGGACGTCGAGGGCGCGGGGGTTGTGGATGTCGGGGGCGCGGTCGGGTTGGCCGCTGGTGCCAGGGGTGGTGCTGGCGGGTTTCGTGAGAGTGACGTCGACGGTGTACGGCTGGGTGACCGACCCGAAGCTGCTCGTGTATCCGGTGGATTTGAGGACGACGTCCTGGTCTACGAGGGGGAGGTGAAGGGTGCAGACGCGGGCGGTGACGTGGCTGTCGGTGGCACTCAGGGTTGTGATGTGCCGGGCGAACAGCCTCCAGTCAAGACTAACCAGGTTGTCGGGGCTGGGGGGTTGGGTGGTGTTGCCCCAGTAGCCGTTGTAGTCGGTGGCGTTGGCGATGGCGTCTGCGAAGCCGGGGAAAGAGTAGTCGACCCCGGTCCAGCCGCTCATTTCGCCGGATTCGACTGTGGCGCGGATGAGTTCGGCGGGACGAGCGTTCAGATTGATTCCGTCCGCGGCGGACCAGACGGTGGTGTACGGCACGTCGGGCGTCGGTTGGGTGCTGGTGGGGGCTGGTGTGTTGGCAGTGCTGCAACCGGTCAGGACCAAGGCCGTGGCGGCGGCGAATGCCAAGGTTATCTTCGTCAGCGGGCGATTTCGGTCTCTCATTTCAGTGCGGCAGATCCCATTTTGAGTCCAGTTCTTCCGATGTGGCCCACACGTCAAGATAGTCGTCGTTGAGGTAACCGGGGTTGCTGTTCTTGGTCTGTGCGATCTGATCCAGAATGGTTCGGGCGCCCCTGTCGAACGCACCCGCGTTGTAAGGACGTGCGCCATTGTCGTCTTGGTAGTCAACGATCTCTTGTCGCGTCCGGAGGGTGCCGTCCGAGTTGAACCAGCCTTCGTGGTGCTTGACCCAATCTGGGTCCATAACCGACCGGATATCGCCGTCGGTGGCGGTGACGATCGCTGCGCGTAGGTCGTTCACGGCATCGCCCGTCGCGCCAGACTGACCGAGGTGCGCCTTGTAATTCTCTGCGTCAAAATCTTTACTGTCCGGCGAAGGGCCGAGCAGTGAATTCCTGAGATCGTTTTCGACGAGATCGAGGAGAATGCTCGATCCCGGGGCCTTGTCCGTTACCAGATCGCTGATGCTGACGAAGTCGTCAAGGATGTTGCTCTTCATCTCGTATGCCTTCTGTGCCGCTTCGTAGTCGTCGCCGGCTGCATCCTGCGCCGCATACAGCAGGCCCTCATCGGACAGACCCCGCAGATGCGCCATCAATGCGAGTCGGTCGGCGGCATCGCCGTCATCGGGATTCTTCGCGTAGGCCACAGACTCTTCGGCAATCTGGTCATAGACCGCGCCATAGAAGTTCTTCGCCGCGACCTCATCGGTACCAAGTAGAGCAAAGATGCGCGAACCGCCTTCGAAATCGTTCTCGCGCTGGTGCAGGAGATTCCGATACGAATCGCCCATTCCTGGATCGGCGTCATTGAAACCGACGAGAGACGAATCCTGCTGGTCACCGAGTTCCGCGGCGTAAGGCTTGAGCGTTTCGGCAAGGATGCGCAAGGCTTCCGGGTTCAACTGTCCGACAGATTGATTGTCGGCGACGCCAGGAATGTCCATCAGGCTGCTGTATCCCTCCGGGCTACCGGCATAGCGCAACATCGCATCGAGAATTTCCCCCGAACGTTCGGAGGTGGCGGAGTCGGCGCGCTGATCTGCCGTTCTGGCGTCGCTGGGCGTGCCCCAATCGGTGAAGCGGGCGCTGTCTTCGCTGATCCTCCAGAACTCACCGGCCGCTTTGCCGTCGTCGGTGAACTGAACCGTCATCAGATCGTGGATGACGTCAGCGCCGCCCGACCCGGTGAAGGCCGCATGTACCCATTGCTTGTCCTGCCCGACCGTCTCGAGTACGTCCTGCAGCGATCCGAAGTCGTTCGGATTCAGACCGCTGCCGTAGAGCTGCTGTTCATGGGTTGCCTGGAAATCGGTGTAGTTCAGGGCGAGTTCGCCAAGACCGCGGTCGATCTCGGTTCCTGCCTGATAGCGGGGATCGCCGGTGTTCAACAAATTACCGAGGACGCCGGCGCGCTGCAACGTGACACGTTGGGAGTCGGTGAGCGACGCACCCAGAGGCGAGCCACCCGCCACGATCACATCCTTGATGGACTGGGGAAGAGCGCCATATCCGCCCTGTGTGTCACCGGCATGGACCTTTTCATTCGACAGGATCTGGAGACCGTTCGCGAGGGACGACCGCAAGGGTTCTTCACCTGGACGTGTACCGAATTTCTCGAACGCCCCTATTCCGCTGACCTGGCCGTTGCCGACATCGATCATGCCGGTGGCAAGACGGATGTACTCGAGTTGGTTCGGCGGTATTTCGATCCGTTCGCCGGCCTCGAGTTTGGCCAGCTGCTCGGGGGTCAAGCGGGTGGCCTGAATGAATCGTGCGCGCTGCTCGGGTGTTGAGGTTCCGTCGAGAATCGCTTCGGCATCGGCGGCGGCCCGTGTGGGATCGATGGTGGTGCTGTTCTGCGCGATCGACGCCGGCGCGACGCCGGCGAGATTGTCGAGCGCAGCCCCGATTGCAGTGTTCGCGTTGGTCACCGCCGTATCGGCTGCCTGCCCGAGGCCGAGCAGATAGCCCTGCCACTCATGGGCCGCCTGCGCGTCGTATTCGTTCCCCTCGGGAGCGTTGTCTTCGGAGAAGCTCACGTTGTAATTCGAGTCCCCGGTGCGTAGTAGATAACCCTGGAGCGCGGCTGCCTCGCGGCCGTTACCCAAGGCATCCATGGCTCCTCGGATATCGGCGGCCGAATCCTCCAACGTCGTCGCAAGATCTCCGCTGATATCAGCGGCGTTCCGCAGCCACCGGGTGATGGATTCGGCGCGTTCATCCGATGCGGTTCGACTGAGCCCCTGCCATTGCGTGGACGTGAGGTTCAAGACGGGGTTCCCGGCATTCGGTGCCTCGCGCGACAAGGTGTCCTGAAGTTCGCGGACCGCGGTGGCAACGATGGACAGGTTGTGTGGCTTCCAGGTGCTCACCTGGTCGTAGGTCGGTGTCACCGTTGGTCAGCGCTCATTGTCTGGATCGACGGGAAGAACTGACGGGTAGGGCGTCGCGTTCCGGATGTATGCGGCGTTGTCGTCGTCCAGTCCTTCGGACGTGCCTTTCGCACTGGTGACAAGTTCGGAAAATGCAGTGACGGCCCCCGCGGCGTTGGTGATCGACTGTTGTACGCGGTTGTCACCGCCTGCCGCGACATCCGTCATCGGGTTGGCCGCCCCGGTGAACGCGCCACTCAGAGTACTGAATTGATACTCGAAATGCCCTGCTCTGATGCGATCGGCAGTTCCCGAGACCTGTGTGGCCGCACCCGCGACATCGTCGGGTTCCATTCCGAAAGTGGTCAAGCGTCCCCCTGTAGTTCGTTCAAGTCGTCCGCCCCAGGGCGACTGATTGCCGTGCCGCCGGTCAGGTCAATTCCGGAGTTTGAATCCCCGTGAGTCCCGGACACCGCCGGTGAACATCATGATCGCGTCGATGAACACCCAGATGCTCAGACCGAGTAGAACGAGATAGCCGATCACGATGATCGCCAGCAACCATCCGAGGATGAGCGTGATCAGCTGCGCAATCGCAATTCCGTTGTGTCCGAGGTAGAAGCGGCCCGCGCCGAATCCACCGAGGAACAGTTGCAGCATGCCGGCAGAGATCTTCGACTTGTCCGACAGTGGTTCTCCGCTGTACGGGTCGCGACCGTAGGGCGCTGCCGGATCAAAACCGAAGCCGGGTACACCGTAGACCGGTGCGCCGTATACCGGTTGGCCGTAAGGCATGACCGGATATGCGGCAGCGGGTGGATATGCGGCCCCTGGTGGCACATTGGGGTCCGGGTAACCCGGCGTCGCCGGAAACTCTGGAAAAGCCTGCGCAGAATTGCGCCAATCCGGCTGTTGCGGACCGTTATACGGGTCGGGATAGGTCACGGTGTCCTTGTTTGGTGGGTCCGGTGATCAGGATGTGTAGTACGGGTCGCCTCGACGCATCGTGGTGGCCGGGAAGTCGTCGGCCACGGTGGCAGCCATCTCGACGAGGGCGCGGCGGGTGCTCTTGGTCAGGAGATCGAGGTCGACCTCGGCACCTTCGGCGAGATGATCGTCGAAGGGAATCTGTTGCACGGCACGGCACCTGGTCAGGAAGTGTGCACTGAGCTGATCGGTGTCGATGGTCGATGCGCCGGGCCGCGACGAACTGAGAACCACTACGGCTCCCGAAACCAGATGCCCGAATCCGTGGGCCTGCAGCCAATCGAGAGTTGCTCCGGCGCTACGAGCCCCGTCGATCGCGGGGGAGGTCACCAGGATCAGCGCGTTGGCCATGTCGAGCACACCGTTCATCGCCGAATGGCTCAGTCCGGTACCGCAATCGGTGATGATGATGTTGTAGAAGCGCTGCAGAACCGTCATCACACCGCGGTAGTCGGCTTCGCTGAACGCCTCGGCTTTGGCCGGATCACGTTCGGATGCAAGTATTTCCAGTCGGCTCGGCGCCTGGGAGGTGTGCGCCCGGACATCGGAATAGCGGTAGATCGACTCGTCGGCGAGCAGGTCGCGAACGGTGGATCGGGTCTGTTGCGGGATGCGCTGGGCGAGGGTGCCCAGATCGGGATTCGCATCGACCGCGATGACCCGATCACCGCGCAATGATGCGAACGTGGAGCCCAAACCAACTGTGGTCGTGGTCTTTCCGACGCCGCCCTTGAGCGATAGAACCGCGATCCGGTAGTCGCCGCGGACCGGTTGATTCACCCGTTCGAGTAGTTGCTTGTAGACCAGATCGTCCGGTGACTCGCCGGGATTGATTGTTCCGGCTGACAGTTTGTGCACGGTACGCCGCCATCCGCTGGCCGGGGCCCGACGGGCCTTGCGGAGCAATGCCACCTCATCGAGGCTTGTCGGTGCAGGCGCCTGTGGTTGCCCGGGCGCGTAGTGCTGATGGGGGTGCATCGGTTGTCCGGGAAAGAATCCCGGCGGTGGATTGCCCGGTGCCGGATTTCCCTGAGGTGGAAATACGGTGCCCGGATTACCTTGGGCTGCTGGGCTTTCGGCGTACGGGTTGTGGTTGCCGTAATGATTCGGGTCGGCCGGGTAACCCGGGGCTGCCGGTGTTTGCTGCGGCGGCGGAGGCGCGAAAACGTTGGCCGCCGGCTGCCAGAACTGCTCGGTGGGCGGTGGGAGCGGGGGAGCGGACGGCGGCTCAGGTGCCCTGACCACTTCGGGCACAGCGGCGAGCTCGGGTGCGGGCGGAGTTGCGGGAACCTCAGGCGCCGGTGATGACTGGTGGGCGCGAGGCGCCGGTGATGACTGGTGGGCGCGCTCGAACGCCGCGACGTCGATGTCGGCCGCGGTCTGAAGCCACGGCGGTGCCGCCGGCACATCGGCATTGTTGTAGCTCACAGAACAGCCCCCCGTTGTTGCACTTCGTCTTGCACGTTGATTCAAGTCTTGGCGACGGTGGATCACCCCAGGTGTTCCCGCATGTCGCATCCCCCCGCCACCCCTGGATAACGGCGATGATAGACCACGGCGACGACCCGTGGTCGGGTGAATTGCAGCTCGAGTCTGTGCCGAACACCGCTTTTCGAATCGATGTGGGTACTATCTGTCGCCAGGGGAGTTCTTGAGGGGGAACTATGGCTGCCGCTACATCGCGGACGGGGGGCCTGTCTGTCGTCACGACAGAACAGGGTCTGCCGACATCGGTACGGATCGAACCTGCCGAATTACACAAGGATCCGGCGATACTCGCCGGCGAAGTGCTGCGGCTGTGCCGGCAGGCCGCGATGCGCGCCGGGGTCGCACGCCGTGAGGAGTTGCGTGCCGCCGGGGTCGGCGCCGACATCATCGACCGGATGAACCTTCCCCGGCCCGACGATCTCGCCAGGGCCGAATACGAGGACGACTCCTCAGCGGGCGCGCCGGGTAGCTGGATGAGGTCGGTATGAGTTCGGCGATGGATGAACTCGAGGCAAGAGCGCGGGCACAACTCGATCGATTGCATGAGGTCAATGAGCGGCTGACCGCGATCGCGGCACGGGAGACCTCGCCCGGAGACCATGTCACTGCCGAGGTCAACGGAATCGGTGAGTTGACCGGATTGTGGTTCGCGCCCTCCGCGCCGCAACTCGGCGCGGGGCCGCTCGGCGACCTGATCGTCTCGACCGCCGGGGTTGCGGCCGGGCGGGCTTTTGCGCGACGGGCCGAGATTCTCGAGGAGTTCAACGAATCATTTGCCGACCTGGTGAACAGTCGGCCGGCTTCGATGTCGACCGGTCCGCAGACGTGGGAGGGAACCGGCTCGGCTCAGTAGGCGTCCTATCGCTGAACTGTGGGTGGGAGTGGTTGCGAGGCAACCAAAGGTTTTGGGGCAGTACACACCGATTTTTCGAGCAAACGGGGGACAGATGTCTGAGGTCACAGCGGTACCGGCGGCAATTGAGGCGTACGCGGACACGGCTGCGCTGATGTCGGCAGCCGTAGCCGGCGCGGGTTCGATCAACGCAGCTGCGAACATCGCGGAGATGGTGCCGGTTTTCGGATTGATCGGGCAGGAGTTCCTGCTGGCGTTCGCGCAGGCGCAAGCCAGTCATCTGCTGGGTGTCGGCCAACTGGCCGCGGTCCACGCGGGTTCGGCAGCAGCCGCGATCGCCACGGCGGCGCAGCTCACCGAGGCCGATGACGGCAGCGGTCGAGGTTTTGCCGCCGTACAGGCAGCACTGTAGGCCTGGGCGCACGTGAGCCTACCGACGATGCCGATTTCCGCGGCACCACCGCTTGATCCGACGATCCGGCAACTGATCGATTCGAGCCCACTCGGGCCGATCCTCGACACCCCGGTCAGTCAGGTCCTGAAAGACCTTGGCCTACCGGGCCTCCCCGAGCTACCCGGGCTGCCTCCGTTGCCAGATCTGCCGCCGCTGCCGCCGCTCGATCTCGATCTCCTGCTCAAACCGCTGACGGATCTGGTGGGCGGCTTCGGGACGGGCAATCTCGGTGCCGGCGACTTCGACCCCACTGCCATCTTCGAGGCGCTCTCGCAGATCCTGGACATGTCGATGTCAATGGGTTCCGGTGCGCTGAAGGTCCTCGATCAGGTGTGGACGGGGCAGTCCGCCACCGCCGCCACCGCCAAAGGTGTTCAGGCGGGCGCCGATACAGCCGCGTTGTCCACGCAGGGCACAACCATGTCGGCCGACACCCAGGGGGCCGCCGCGATCGTGGGTGTCGGCCTCGGGCTGGTTCAGGGGATCATCGCGAAAACGGTTGCCATCATCAGCGCTTCGGCGCCGATCCTGGTGACCCCTCCCGGACAGGCGATCGCTCTCGCCGCGGCCGCCGACGGCCTGGCCGAGGCGACCGCGGTGGTTGCCTCCACCCGAGCCCAGTTGCTGGCACCGACGACACACATGGTTGCGACGGGCCAACCGGTGCCGGTGACCGGGGCGCCCGCAGCGGGAGCATCGCCGTTCTCGATTGCCAGTACGGTGCTCGACTCGGTGGGCAAACCGATGCTGACCGGTGTGGGCCAACTCGGCACGATGTCGTCGAAGGCCGCGACCGATCTGATGAAATCGCATCAGGCCCAACTGAAGTCGGCGTACGACAGCGAGACCATCGATGCCGGCACCAAGACCGTTCCGTCAGCATTCGGTGGTGCGATGTCCGCCGGCCGTGGGGGCGGAGGCGGCGGTGGTGGAGGCGGTGGCGGCGGTGGCGGTTCCGGGCCCAATCCGCTGAGTGCGCGAACAACCCCCGGGCTGCTCGGCGGATCTGCCCCGGAATCCGGAGGTGGGACGGCAAACAGGAACCAGAACGCCGCGGTCCCCGCCGGACTGACCGGACCGATGACACCGATGGGTGGTGGTGGGATGGGAGCCGGACGGGGTGCCGGCGCGTCTGATGATCAGCACGAAGCCGCGGATTATCTCGTCACGGAACTCAACGGCACCAGGATCATCGGCGAGATGCCTGCGGTCGCTCCGGCGGTCCTGGGTGAACCCCAGGCACCGGAAGCCACACCGACACCGGACATTCGTCTGCGGTTGGGGCCAACGGCCCGCAATCAGACCGACCAGAACCAAGAAGCCTGACACGAACATGGGGGAATCGATGTCCACAGGTGAGTTGAACGTCGACTCGGGCGAATTGTTGCGAGCGGCAAGTGATCTCGACCGGCTTGCCGACGAGCTCGAACAGGGTGTGGCTCTGCACCGACCGTCGCTGGTCGTGCAGGCGGCCGGACGCGATGAGGTGTCGACCACCGCCGCCGTCACTTTTGGAGGCGTCGCCGAGACGTTCACCGACAGCGCGGCCGCCGGCGTGCACGAACTGCGGAAGATTGCTGCGGTACTGCGCGCGCAAGCGCGTGATTTCGGCGCGGTCGAGGCCGACATCGAGGGGACATTCCGGCTCTGAGCCGGGACACGATCATGACAGGATTCACGAACGTGGTGTGGGGCGCCAGACCAACCAAGCAGTTGGCAACCGATCTGGGTGCCGGGGCCGGCGACGGTCCGCTGATTGCTGCCGCACTCGGCTGGGCGCAGTTGTCGGCCCTGCTTGCGGACGTCGGTGTCGACTACGTTCGGATCCTCGCGAAACGCGGTATCGCCTGGGAGTCCGCTTCCAGTGACGAGGCTTTCGGCAAGCTGGCCTCGTTTGCCGGCTGGTTTTCCGATGCCGCGGCAGCCGCGGCCGACAGTGCGGGACGGGCCGGTGCGCAAGCGGCCGCGACCACGGTGGCGCGGATCAGCATGCCGGGACTGCCTGAACTGCAGATCACAGAAGACATCCACCGCATGGCCATCACGGTCGGCGCCGCAACCGGTGCGCCCATCGGTGGTGTGGCCGCCGATGCCGAGCGCGCGGCACTCGACCAGAAGCACCGTGCCGCACGGGTTATGGAGACCTACGAGGCGGCCACTGAACCGGTGGCGCGGGCCTGGGCGGTACCGCATCCGGCCGAGATCGTGTCGTCTGGGGCGCTCGCGGCCGAGCAGGCGATTCGCGACGCCACCCGGGTAGTACCCACCCGACCGGAGCCAACGGTGGGCCCGGTGCCCGGTGGTACGGGCGGATACGCGCCGGCGTCCGCACCTCGCCGACAAACCCGCTATGCCACAACGATTCTGGCGGGATCGTCGGCCACGCCCGCGACGACGCAACCGGCGCCGGCGTCGACCAATCCGCGGCCGGCGGTGCCCGCGACCCCGATGGCACCCATGATGGGTGCTCCCGGTCAGGGTGGGGATACCGTCGCGCGGCGAGGCCCCGTGCAGGTCGGAGCGGGTATCGATCCGACCGCCCGCTCGGGGGCTGCCGACGACGGCAGCTCCCACCATGCGCCGATCGCAGTCGCGGTCGATCTCGGTGACCATCCGGATCCGCGTTATCGCAGCGGAATCCTCGATCTACCGTCCGCCACATCGGTGCCGGCCGTACTCGGCGCGACGGACCAGAACAGGTGAACGATATGTGGGCTACCCCGGTTGCATGCGAGTTCGATCTCACGCAGGACCAGATCGACTATCTGGCAAGGATTCTCGACCTACAGACGTGGCCTTCGGTGCTGGCGGTCGGGCCGCGGCACGAGTTCGTCTACGAGCGTGAGAAGGCCTGGGCGGTCGCGGCATCGAACCTGTATGCCGCCGGATTGCTGACCGACGACCCCGATCCTGTCGTCGGGGTGAGTGTCACCGAGGCACTGGCCGAGGCGTTGGCGATCCTCTCCCGACCCGACGTTCTCCTTGAAATCCGTTGTCACCACGACACTTCGATCCGGCGAATTTGTCTTGCGCGGCGCGGTGATCACCACGTCCTGGCGTCCAGTACAGAGTCGGGTCTGTTGTTCCGGGATATTCCGATCGGCACTGATGCGGACGTGGGCCAATTGGTTGCACGGTTACTCGACCCATCCGATGCGGCGCAGGTGTCACCGGTCAGCGTGAGTGCCGACGAACTGCAGCGACGGCTCGATTCCGCGCAGTCCGCAGCCGACTACTCCGATGCCCTGCACGCCATGGGTGTTGCGGCCGCCGACGCCGCCGGCTATGCGGTTGCGTTCGATACCTGTCGTGGGCACACGGAAATCGTTGCGATCGAGTGCGCGGCCGGGAGGATGCGCCGATCGGCCGGTGCGGTGGCTGTCTATGACACCGCCCGGGGCCGGATTGTGGCCGGCCCAAGTATGTCTCCCGATGGCCAGATCTGGTCGACATTGTCGCCGGGTACCGGCTATCGGATCTCCCAGGCGGTTTCGCTCCTGATGGAGACGTTGCCGGCGCGGAGGTGGTTGCCGTGATTCGGCCAACCGGAGGGGGGCCCACCCGGTGATCAGCCGGAGTGGTGCCGGAGCAGATTCGAATGAATCCGCGGATTTCGATCGATTTCCGCGGCAATCACAATGAAGGGGTATCACTATGGCTGCCGACGGCGGTAACAGTGGGTTGAAACTCGACGTCCCAGACGCGTTGATCACGACCAAATCGGTCGGACAGCTCATCGAGGACATGGGTGTTGTGCTCCAGCGGTTGAACAAGAATGCCGAAGACGCGCAAGCGATGTGGCAGGGCACCGCCGGCAAGGCATTTCAGGATGCGGCGGCGGCATGGCAGGCCGAAGGGACTGAGCTCAAGACGGCTCTCGACAGTCTGAAGGCATCGCTGGAGAGTGGGTTCAACGGCTACGAGAACGAGGATTCAGATCTCGCGGGAACCATCAACTCCGTCATCGGTGGGGGATCGGGCCTCAACCTCGGTCCGTCCGTCACCAACGTCTAGAAAGGCACGTCTCCATGATCAAGTACAACTTTGCCGCGATCGACGAATTGTCGACGCAGCTCGATTCCGACTTCAAGCAGCTCGAAGAACTGGCCGGGACGCTCAAGTCCGAAGTCGCCCGACTGCACTCCAATTGGGAGTCCCCGCAAGCGGCCGAAGCCTACGGTGTCGCGCAGCAGCGTTGGGATACAAGCTTTTCCGACTCCCGTCAGCTGCTGACGAACCTGTCGACAAAGGTGCGTGACGCAGGCACGACGATGCAGGGTGCCGACAAGCGGACGGCCGGCTACTTCACATAGATCGCCGACCGCGATCACCAGACCCGAAACCCGCCGGACGACGCACCGGCGGGTTTCGGTGTCCGGGGGTGTTGAAGGGTCGCGACCGCTCGCCGGGCGGTATGTTCAGCGGCATCGCCGAAGTCCGTGCTTCGGCGGCTGTGAAACGAACTGACACGGGGATCAGACCGGGTTCAAACTGACCACAAGTGAGGTGGACATGTCTGCTGAGGGCTCCAAGAAGGCGATAGTCGCGGCGTTGCTCGCCAACGCCGGAATCGCTGTGGCCAAGTTTGCGGGCTGGGCGATCACCGGGTCGTCGTCGATGCTCGCCGAGGCAGTGCACTCGGTCGCGGACACATCCAATCAGGGGCTGTTGCTGTTCGGTCAGCACCGGGCACGCAAAGAAGCCAATCAGCTCCATCCGTTCGGATACGGACGGAGCCGGTACTTCTACTCCTTCGTGGTCGCGCTGGTCCTCTTCAGCCTGGGCTCCCTATTTGCCCTTTATGAGGGCTACGAAAAGATCAAGCACCCGCATGATCTCGAGTCGCCGATGGTCGCGGTCATCATCTTGGTCGTTGCAGTCGGGCTCGAGTCCTACAGTTTTGCCACCGCATTTCGGGAATCGAAACCCCTCAAGGGTGACGTTTCGTGGTGGCGGTTCATCCGTACGTCCCGGAACCCGGAACTACCGGTGGTGTTGATGGAGGACACCGGTGCACTGATCGGTCTGGTCCTGGCGCTCAGCGGCGTCGGTTTGGCCACCATCACCGGTGACCCGATCTGGGATGCGATCGGAACCCTGTGTATCGGCGTGCTGCTCGGTGTCATCGCGATAATCCTGATCGTCGAGATGCAGAGCGCACTGATCGGCGAGGGTGCCACGGAGTCGGATGAGCGGGCCATCCGGGAAACCCTGGGAGCTGCGCCCGGCATCGAGCGGATCATCCACATGAAGACGCAGTATCTGGGTCCGGATGAAATGCTCGTGGCCGCGAAGATCGCGATCACCCCGGGATCTTCCGCGCTCGAACTCGCCGCTGCCATCGATGCCGCGGAGGCCAGCGTGCGCGAGCGGGTTCCGGTTGCCCGGGTGATTTACCTCGAACCCGATATCGACCGCGGACCAGGCGCTTGATGCAGTTCGGGTGAAGGTCTCGAACTCGCTCGCGAATTGATTGCGCCGATCGCCGCGGATTAACCGACGATTATCGGTGTGGTCCGATAGTTTCGCAGGCAGGCTGCTTTCGCCGCAGTGAACGCAATTCACGTGAGGAGTTGTGATGAGCAATCCGCTGACACGGACAAAATCCGTGGAGCAATCCATGGCTGACACCGAAGAACCCGGTTCTCAGCTGAAAAAGAGTTTGACCTGGTGGGATCTCACCGTCTTCGGCGTCTCGGTGGTGATCGGTGCCGGTATCTTCACCATCACCGCATCGACGGCCGGAGATAAAGCGGGACCGGCGATTTCGCTGTCCTTTGTCATGGCCGCGGTGGCGTGCGCGCTGGCGGCGCTGTGTTATGCCGAGTTCGCTTCGACCGTTCCGGTTGCCGGCTCGGCGTACACGTTCGGGTATGCGACCTTCGGTGAGTTCTTGGCCTGGATCCTCGGCTGGGACCTGATCCTCGAGTTCGCGGTGGGTTCGGCGGTTGTTTCCAAGGGCTGGTCGAGTTACCTGGGCACCGTGTTCGGATTCTCCGGCGGCACATCAGAAATCGCGGGTATCGAGGTCGACTGGGGTGCTCTGATCGTGGTCACCGCGATCACCGTCTTGCTGGTGGTGGGCACGAAGTTGTCCTCGAGGTTCAGTGCAGTGGTCACGGCGATCAAGGTGAGCGTTGTCCTGTTGGTGATCGTCGTCGGCGCCTTCTACATCAAGACCGACAACTACAAGCCGTTTGTGCCGGAATCTCAACCGTCGGAATCTGGTGGCAAATCGATCGAGTCGACTGTCTTCTCGCTCATCACCGGAGGTGGTGATTCGAGCTATGGCTGGTACGGCGTCCTCGCCGCCGCCTCGATCGTGTTCTTCGCCTTCATCGGGTTCGACGTGGTCGCAACCACCGCCGAGGAGACCAAGGACCCGAAAAAGGATGTGCCACGCGGAATCCTCGGCTCCCTGGCCATCGTCACGGTGCTGTACATCCTGGTCACCATCGTTGTCACCGGCATGGTCAATTACAAAGAGTTGGCGACCTCCGCCGGTGACGGGGAGCCCAAGAACCTTGCGTACGCATTCGGCCTGAACGGTGTGACATGGGCCGAGAAGGTGATTTCGATCGGTGCCCTCGCCGGCCTGACCACCGTTGTGATGGTGTTGATGCTCGGCCAGTCACGCGTGTTGTTCGCGATGTCGAGAGACGGTCTGCTGCCCCGCACATTTGCCCACACCAGCCGGTTCGGTACCCCGGCTCGGATTCAGATCGCGGTAGGTGTCGTCGTCGGGGTGGTGGCGGCGTTCTTCCCGATCAACAAACTGGAAGAAATGGTCAACGTGGGTACTCTGTTCGCCTTTGTGGTCGTCGCCGCCGGCGTGATCGTGCTTCGGAAAACGCGCCCGGATCTGCCGCGCGGTTTCAAGGTTCCGTTGATGCCGGTCATCCCGATCCTGGCGATCATCTCCTGCCTGTGGCTGATGCTGAACCTCTCGGCGCTGACCTGGGTGCGGTTCTTTGTCTGGATGGCGATCGGTGTCGCGTTCTACTTCCTGTACAGCCAGAAGCATTCGATGGTCGGGAAGCGCGCTCGGGGTGAGATACCTGATCAAGTCGGCGACGACAGGCGAGCGAGTGTCGCGAAGGCGAATGATCCGCCGGCGTAGGCAGTCCATGAGTTGACGGCGCATTGACCCCGGTCCGAGTTTCGATCCTCGGGCCGGGGTTCTTTGTGTATGTGCGGACTTTACAAACAAGAGAATTTGTATAGACACGCGACGGCAACCGCAGTATTGTCCACATCAGATCTAGTTCGAAAATCAGCCAGGAGGATGATGATGAGTACGGGGGAATCGTCGACCGTCGAACAGTCGGTGGACCAGTGGCGGGACAAGAAGCGGCACCTGTGGCTCTTGGGCCTCATCCCGCCGACGGCTCTGTTTCTTGCGACCGCGCTGGTGGCCGGTTTCAATTGGATCGGCGCCGACGCCTTCGCTCCGGTCTGGTGGTGGATCGGACCGCTGCTCGTGTACGTGTTGCTGCCGATCCTCGATTTGTTCTTCGGGCCCGACGGGCAGAACCCGCCCGAGGAGCTGATGGATGAACTGGAAAACGACAAGTACTACCGCTACTGCACCTACGCCTACATCCCGTTCCAGCTGGCGAGCCTGACTTTTGCCTGCTACCTGTGGTCCGCCGACGACCTGAGCTGGCTGGGAATCGACGGTGGCCTCGGGCTCGTGTCGAAGCTGGGTCTCGCCCTGTCGATCGGTGTGATGGGCGGCATCGGCATCAACACCGCCCACGAACTCGGGCACAAGAAGGATTCGCTGGAGCGGTGGTTGTCGAAAATCACTCTCGCGCAGACGTTCTACGGACACTTCTATATCGAGCACAACCGCGGCCACCACGTGCGGGTGGCGACGCCGGACGATCCGGCCAGCTCCAAATATGGTGAGACCTTCTGGGCCTTCCTCCCGCGCAGTGTGTGGGGAAGTCTGAAGTCTGCGTGGAGCCTCGAACGCACCCGGATGCATCGACTGGACCGTTCGGCGTGGAACATTCGCAACGACGTACTCAACGCCTGGCTGATGTCGGTGATCCTATGGGGTGTCCTGACCGCGATCTTCGGCTGGCAGATCCTGCCGTTCCTGGTCATCCAGGCTGTCTTCGGCTTCTCGTTGCTCGAGACCGTCAACTACCTCGAACACTATGGCCTGTTGCGCCAGAAGACCGCCGGCGGTCGCTACGAACGCGCCCGTCCGGAACACAGCTGGAACTCCGATCACATCTGCACCAACATCTTTCTGTACCACCTGCAGCGGCACAGCGACCACCATGCGAACCCGACACGGCGCTATCAGACCCTGCGCAGCTTCGACGGCGCCCCCAATCTGCCGAGCGGCTACGCGAGCATGATCGGGCTGGCCTACTTCCCCCCACTATGGCGAAAGGTCATGGATCACAGGGTGATCGAGCACTACGAGGGCGACCTGTCGCGGGCCAACATCGTGCCGCGGCGGCGCGAGAAGATCCTCGCCGCCCACTCGCTGTCCACACCCGGTGATGCGAAGGGAACCAGGAGATGAGCGCGTATCGCTGCCCGGTCTGCGACTACGTCTACGACGAGACCGCCGGCGCGCCGCGTGAGGGATTTCCGGCCGGGACCGAGTGGGCGCAGATACCCGACGACTGGCCCTGCCCCGACTGCGGCGTCCGCGAGAAGATCGATTTCGAGGAGACGGTGTCACCATGGATTACAAGCTCTACGTCTGCATGCAGTGTGGATTCGAGTATGACGAGGCGAAAGGCTGGCCCGACGAGGGGATCGCCCCCGGGACCCGCTGGGAGGACATCCCCGACGACTGGACCTGCCCGGATTGCGGAGCCGCCAAATCGGACTTCTATATGGAGGAAGTGACCCGCTCGTGAACCCGGTGGCCGAGCGGGCCGTTACCCTGACCGACATGTCAGAGGTATCGGAATCCGCGTCGGCCATTGCGGAGTCTGCTGCGCCAATCCCGTTCGCGCAGGTCAGCAAACGACTGCTGCGCAACAGCGTCCTGGACGGAATGCGTGAGTTGCTGCGGTCGAAGGACTGGTCGGCGGTCACCATGGCCGATGTCGCGGCGGCCGCAGGGGTCAGTCGGCAGACCGTCTACAACGAGTTCCGTTCGCGGCAGGGGCTGGCCACGGCGTATGCACTCCGTCTGACCGATGAGTTCGTCGACCTGATCTCCGAAGCCGTGCTCGCCCACGAGGGTCAGGTCAAAACGGCTCTGGCAGAAGGTTTTTCGGATTTCTTTGCCTCTGCTGCCACCGATCCGCTGATCCAGTCGCTGCTGACCGGGCAGGCCAAGCCCGACCTGCTCCGGCTGATCACCACCGATGCCGGGCCGTTGATCGATCAGGCCAGCCACCGGATCAGTGAACTTCTGCAGCACAGCTGGGTGCGGGCCGACGAGACCGCGGCCGTGCGGATCGCTCGCGCAGTGGTCCGGATGGCACTGAGTTATGTGTCGATGCCACCGGAAGCCGATCGAGATGTCGCCGACGATCTGGCCGAGATCTTCGCCCCCGTCGTCGATGCCGCAGCCGGAGGTGGACCTTCTACGTCCACGGGTTAGCCTGATAGGCAACATTCAGTGGGACTTTGAGGAGTGGTATATGACATCGGTCCAGAACGGCCCGCTCATCGCGGACAGCCGCAACGGTATCGACTTCAAGGTGGCGGATCTTTCGCTGGCCGAATACGGCCGTAAGGAGATCGGGCTTGCGGAACACGAGATGCCGGGTCTGATGGCATTGCGTCGTGAGTATGCGGATGTGTTGCCGCTCAAGGGCGCTCGCGTCTCGGGCTCGCTGCACATGACCGTCCAGACCGCAGTGCTGATCGAGACGCTGGTCTCGCTGGGCGCG
Organism: Nocardia sp. 348MFTsu5.1; assembly: GCF_000383535.1. Classification (NCBI taxonomy): domain Bacteria; kingdom Bacillati; phylum Actinomycetota; class Actinomycetes; order Mycobacteriales; family Nocardiaceae; genus Nocardia; species Nocardia sp. 348MFTsu5.1. The sequence continues at coordinate 80,895 of NZ_KB911524.1, read as the reverse complement.
GAGGTGCGCTGGGCGTCCTGCAACATCTTCTCGACCCAGGACGAAGCCGCTGCCGCGATCGTCGTCGGGCCGTACGGCACCGTCGACGAGCCCAAGGGTGTTCCGGTCTTCGCGTGGAAGGGTGAATCCCTCGAGGAGTACTGGTGGGCTGCCGAGCAGATGCTCACCTGGCCCGGTGAACCGGCCAACATGATTCTCGACGACGGCGGCGACGCGACCATGCTGGTCCTGCGCGGCGCCCAGTTCGAAAAGGCGGGCGTTGTACCGCCGGTCGACGAGAACGACTCGGCCGAGTACAAGGTCTTCCTGGCACTGCTGCGCGAGCGGTTCGAGAGCGACAAGACCAAGTGGTCCACGATCGCCGACTCGATCCAGGGCGTCACCGAAGAGACCACCACCGGCGTCCTGCGGCTCTACCAGTTCGCTGCTTCCGGCGAATTGGTGTTCCCGGCGATCAACGTCAATGACTCGGTCACCAAGAGCAAGTTCGACAACAAGTACGGCACGCGGCACTCGCTGGTCGACGGAATCAACCGCGGCACCGACGTCCTCATCGGTGGCAAGAAGGTGCTGATCTGCGGCTACGGCGATGTCGGCAAGGGTTGCGCAGAATCGCTGGCCGGCCAGGGCGCACGTGTCCAGGTCACCGAGATCGATCCGATCAACGCACTGCAGGCACTGATGGACGGTTTTGACGTCGTCACGGTCGAAGAGGCCGTCGCGAACGCCGACATCATCATCACCTCGACAGGCAACCTCGGCATCATCACCTTCGACCACATGAAGCAGATGAAGCACCAGGCGATCCTGGGCAACATCGGTCACTTCGACAACGAGATCGACATGGCCGGCCTCGAGTCGTCCACGGAGGTGAAGCGGATCAACATCAAGCCGCAGGTCGATCAGTGGATCTTCCCCGACGGCAAGTCGATCATCGTTCTGTCCGAAGGTCGCCTGCTGAACCTGGGCAACGCCACCGGCCACCCGTCGTTTGTGATGAGCAACAGCTTCTCCAACCAGGTGATCGCCCAGATCGAGCTGTGGACCAAGAACGACGAGTACGACAACGAGGTCTACCGGCTGCCCAAGGCACTGGACGAGAAGGTCGCCAAGATCCACGTCGAAGCACTCGGTGGCACGCTGACCAAGCTCACCAAAGAGCAGGCCGAATACATCGGCGTCGACGTCGAGGGCCCGTACAAGCCCGAGCACTACCGCTACTGATTTCTAGAACCACCGGAAATGGTGGGTTCCGGCGAGCATTCATGCATGACATGGTCGAGGTCCGCCTCCGGCTGCGTCTCCTGGTGACGCTCGCCCGAACCCACCATTTTCGGGTTTGTGGGGCTATCCGGTGATGATGTCGTCGTCTTCGGTCGGCGTCTGGATCAGGCTCGGACAGAAGCGCCATTCACCGTCTTCCTTCTTGAATGACCAGGTGATGTCGCCGCTGTCGTCTTCGATCGACATCACACCCTCGACGGTGCCGACCTGCCCGTCGACCACCACATCCTGAACATCGATGGATGCCGAGATGGGCCCGTTCTCGTCGAAGAGGTCCTGATATCCGGCGGTGGATTCCGTGCGTGAGTCGGCTTCGCAGGCCATCTGGTGCAGGCCTACCGCGTCCTGTTCGTTGATCAGTTCGACGCGCATTTCGGCGGCGGCCGCAACGTCGTCCTCGTCTGGGGATGCGCCCGGGCTCTTCTCGGCGGAAGAACTCGTGGACGGGTCGGCGACCACCTCATTGTCGGTGCTCTCGTTGCCACCACCGAGTACGGCCACGGTGATCACCACACCCAGGACAACCACGAGGGTGGCGACGATCGCCCCGATGATCAGGCCGTTGTGGTTCTTCCTCGGCGGTTGCGGGGGTGGCGCGCGCCAGCCGCCGGACTGACCCGGTTGCCCCGAGTGCGGCGAGCCATAACCGGGCGCCGGTCCCCACGGACCCGGCTGTGGTTGCTGCAGGGGTGGTTGTTGCGGTCCCCGGTGCTGTGGATATTGACGTGGGTCGGGGTTCGGCCGCCCGAAAGGACCCGCCGGTGGATAGGTCAAGAATTCCTCCCCGCAGGGTCGACGATATGCGTCCGGCTCACTGTCAGATCTCGCGGGTGTCGCAGATCTTCCAGGTTTCCAGTCGATTCTCCATGGTGAAGGTGAATTGACTGGTCTTGACCGGGCTCTGGTCGGCCGGGTCGACATAGGTCAGTGACACGGTGGCCTCGCCGGTGTCGCCGTTGACCATGATGCCGGTCACGGAGTTCAGTTGCATGTCGTTCAGTTCGACGCTGGTGTCCGATTGGAGGTCGCGGATGATGTCCTGCTCGGCCCCGCAGGTGACCGCCAGCGCGGTGTCCCAGTCGGCGTCGCTGAACGCGATGGTGTACGTCCGGATCGCATCCTCGATCTGCTGTTCGGCCTCTTCCTCAGATGACTGTGACGTGGTGGTCGGCAGTACCGGGTCGGCCTTGGGATCGGAGTCGCTGCCGAGGGTCACGAACAGAACCACTGCGAGGACCACCACAACCACTGCGGCGGCGGCGATCCCGATGATCCACGGTGTCTTGCTCGGTGGCTTGGGTCCGGTCGGTGGGGGACCGTATCCGGCCGGTCCCGCTCCACCGGGTCCGGCCGGTCCCGCTCCACCAGGTCCGGCCGGTGGTGGCGTGGTGGCTCCGTAACCGGTGCCGTAGCCCGTTCCGTAGCCGGTGCCATATCCGGTGCCGGACTGATCCGGCCGATACTCGGCAGTCGGCTCATACTGCGGAGGCTGGTTCTGGGGTGGCTGGTTCTGGGGTGGTTGGGTCTGACCCCAATCGGGTCCGGCTCCCGGAGACCCGGACCAGGTGGGTTCGGATCCGGTCTGTCCACCCCACGTCGGTTCTGACGGGGACTGGTCGCCCCTACCCGGTTGATTCGGTCCGCGGTCCGGGCCCTGGCCCCATCCCGAGTTGTCCGGGTTGTCACCGGATCCGGATGGACCGTTGGGTGGTTGCGTCATGGAGACCTCCGAGCGGGATCAGGCAGGCAGGATGAGGACGGTCGGGACAGGGCGGTGGGTGGGTACGGGGTGAGTTCGCTGACTGCGAACTTTACGTCGCGAGGACGACACCGAACACCTCATCGTGCCCACGCCGCGTACGTGTCGCCGCGCGGTTGTCCGTTCGTTCAGAGGGGGCAACGGATGATCAAAGATATCGAGTGAACTGTTGCAGATCGTTCTGTTGGCACATCTTCCAGCCGGTTTCCTCGCGCTTGAAATACGAGACGGACTGTGGCGGTGTCGACAGCGCCTCGTTCCCGGTGCCGGAGACAGTCAGTGTGACGCTTGCGGTGGCCAGATCCGCCGGCGATGAACCGATGAACCGAATGTCGGTTATCCGGGCGACATCTACTGTGCTCCCGGAGTCGGCGGGACCCAGGGTGTCGATGATCAGTGCGCCGATCGGACCGCTCTCGGCGCAGTACGTGAGTTGCAGCGCGGCCGGGTCGCGGTTGTTGAGCGCGGTGATCTGACGGTGGACGAGTTCTTCGATCTGCGCGGAGTCGCTCGGCGGACCGCCGCGAAGGCCGAAGGCCATCCAGAGGAGCACGATGTTGACGAGCAGGACACCAGCTGTGATCGCCGCGATGGGCCGCACGGGCACCGGTGCGGTGGAGTGAGATCCGTGATGGTGGCCGACATGGACCGGGAGATGGATCATCAAGACCTCCCATCCGACTGCGACTATCCCCAGACGCTAGCGATAGGTGGTGGCTAAACCGGGCACGTCACGGTCGGCGTTACGTTCTCTTGATGGGGTTGTGACCAAATCCGCTGAATCTCAGATGGATATGAGCCGATCGGCCAGATCGGGGTCGGGTTCGGTACCAAGTCGTGACCATGGAGACATCCAGCCCCGGTCGGCCAGACCGCGGTAGACCAGCGCCGTGCGTTCCTGCAGAACGTGATCGCGTTCGTAGTGGTCGCGGGTGCGCGAGACGTCGGTCGCGGCGCGCGACTTGGCCCGGTCGATCGCAAGTTCGGTCGGCACGTCGAGCAGTAGGTGGTGGTCGGGTACGGCCAGGCCGAAACGCCCGAACTCGAGAGCGGTCACCCATTCGACCACTTCGCCATCGTCGCCTTGCCCGAGACGGGCCGCACTGTACGCGGCATTCGATGCGACATACCGGTCGAGGATCACGGCGTCGTTGGCGGACAACAACTTCCGTAGTTCCGCATCGGCGTCTTTGCGATCGAGCGCGAACAGCAACGCCATTGCGTTCACGCTCGACCTCAGATCGCCGTGCTCGCCGTGCAGTGCCTCGGCTGCGATGTCGGCGGTCACTGATTCGGAATACCTGGGGAAGGTGATGGTCGCGACGCGATAACCCTCTGCGGCCCAACGGTTTACGAGTCCCGACACCAGGGTGTGTTTACCGGCGCCGTCCAAGCCCTCTACTGCGATCAATACGCCCACACCGTCGAGACTAACTGTCTTGGGAAGCGGGGTGCCACAGCCCAGGTGACGAAAGTCGGCGCGTCACGCACACATTGCAACGATTCGGTGACACGATGTGGAAATGAAACCCAGGATTCTGGTTGTGGACGATGATGCAGCATTGGCGGAGATGCTCACCATCGTGTTGCGCGGAGAGGGCTTTGAGCCTTTTGTCGTCGGCGACGGCACCCAGGCCCTCACCGCAGTCCGGGAGATCCGGCCGGATCTGGTGTTGCTCGACCTGATGTTGCCCGGCATGAACGGCATCGACGTGTGCCGCGTATTGCGCGCGGATTCCGGTGTTCCGATTGTGATGCTGACGGCGAAGTCGGACACCGTGGACGTTGTCCTCGGGCTCGAGTCCGGCGCCGACGACTACATGGTCAAGCCGTTCAAGCCGAAGGAACTGGTGGCCCGCGTGCGCGCCCGGTTGCGGCGCACCGAGGACGAACCTGCCGAGTTACTTGCCATCGGGCCCATCGAGATCGACGTCCCGGCGCACAAGGTGACCCGCGATGGCGTGCCCATCTCGCTGACGCCGCTCGAGTTCGACCTCCTGGTCGCCCTGGCGCGCAAGCCGCGGCAGGTGTTCACCCGCGACGTGCTGCTCGAGCAGGTGTGGGGCTACCGCCATCCGGCGGATACTAGGCTGGTCAATGTGCACGTGCAGCGCCTGCGGGCCAAAGTCGAGACAGATCCGGAGAACCCTGAAGTGGTTCTCACCGTGAGGGGGGTCGGCTACAAGGCCGGACCGCCGTGATCGGACGCCCACGGCGCCGCATCAATGGGACGTTCGGACCGGCGATGCGCCGGGTGGGCTCGGTCGGCAGGTTCGTCGCCCAGATGTGGCGGCGGTCCCTGCAGTTGCGAGTGGTCGTGTCGACCCTCGTGTTGTCGTTTGTGGTCGTGTTGATCCTCGCGTTTGTGCTCACCAGTCAGATCACCGACCGTCTGCTCGACCTCAAGCTCCAGGCCGCGACCGAGCAACTCGAGCGCACCCGACTCGCCGTCGAACGTGATCTGACGGGAGCCGACGCGGATGCATCGCTGCAAAACCGTCTGCGCCAGACCCGGTCGATCCTGACTGACACGGGCATCGATTCGGGTGAGACCTCGGGTTCTGTCGGTACGTTCGACACGGTGTTGCTGGTGCCGAGTTCTGGCCCGACCGGACCCACCGGTGTCGGCTCGATCGGCGAGATCCCCGAGAACCTGCGTTCGATGGTTCAGGGCGGTCAGATCGCGTATCGGTATTCGTCGGTCACCGGATCGAATGGTCAGCAGATTCCGGCGCTGATCATCGGCACCCCGACCAACACCGACATCCCCGGTCTCGAGCTGTATCTGGTCTTTCCACTGACGAATGAGGAGAGCACCGTCTCCCTGGTCCGCGGCACGATCTTCACCGGTTTCCTGGTGTTGCTCGGTCTGCTGGCCGCGATCGCCATTCTGGTGTCCCGTCAGGTGGTGATCCCGGTCCGTTCGGCGTCGCGGATCGCTGTCCGCTTCGCCGACGGCAGACTGAACGAGCGAATGCCGGTGCGTGGCGAGGACGATATGGCCCGGCTCGCCATGTCCTTCAACGACATGGCCGAAAGCCTGTCGAAACAGATTTCCCACCTCGAAGAGTTCGGTGGGTTGCAGCGGCAGTTCACCTCCGACGTCTCCCATGAATTGCGGACCCCGTTGACCACGGTCCGGATGGCCGCCGACGTCCTTTACGAGAGTCGCGAAGACCTCGAACCAGTTCTGAAGCGATCCGTCGAACTGCTCGATATGGAACTCGAACGGTTCGAGACCCTGCTCGGCGAACTGTTGGAGATCTCCCGCCACGATGCCGGCGTCGCCGAGCTGTCGGCGGACAGGCTGAACATGACGATCCCGATCGATGCCGCGGTGAAGACCGTGCGGCACCTCGCCGAAGAGACCAACACCGAGCTGATCCTGGATCTCCCGGACGACCCGATCATCGCCGAGGTCGACCCTCGGCGGGTGGAGCGGATCTTGCGCAACCTGCTGGCCAACGCGATCGATCACGGCGATCAGCAGCCGGTGACGCTGACCATGCGCACGGATGGGGACGCGGTGGCCATCACCGTGCGCGACCGGGGCATCGGTCTGCGTCCGGGTGAGGAAAAGCTGGTGTTCAATCGATTCTGGCGGTCCGACCCGTCCCGCTTCCGCCGCTCCGGCGGTACCGGCCTGGGGTTGGCCATCAGCGTCGAGGACGCAAGACTTCATCAGGGCCGGCTCGAGGCCTGGGGTGAACCGGGCAACGGTGCCTGCTTCCGGTTGACCCTGCCACTCGTGCGCGGCCACAAGGTGCTGGGCAGCCCGCTGCCGCTCAAACCTCCGGGTTCGCGTCGCGCACCCCGGGATCCGGGGGCCTCCGGTGAGTGAGGGGCAGAAGGTGGCAGCCGATGGGCAAAGGCGACGTGAGATGACGATGGGCCGTGTGATGCGTCGGCGCGCTGGTCGTCGCCGACTCTGCGCCGGGTTGGTGATGGGGATCCTGGTATCGCTGTTGTCGGCCTGCGTCTCGATTCCGAACAATTCCAGCCCGCAGCCGCTCGGATCGCTCGAGCGCCGGCAGCCGACCACCAACGTCCCGACGCCGGGTCCCGGGATGGACCCGGAGGCGCTGGTCCGGGGCTACCTCAAAGCCTCCGCGCAACCTGGTTCGGATCATCTCGCGGCCCGGCAGTTCCTGACCAAGGACGCTTCCGATACGTGGGACGACCAGGGTGGCGCACTGCTGCTCGACGAGATCAACGTCCTGTCCGACGCCCGCACCGACGACACGATCACCGTCCGGGTCAACGGCGAGAACACCGGCGTACTCCATCCGAGCGGGCAGCTCATCCCGAGTTCGGGACGCATCGAGATCCGGTTGTCGTTGACCAGGGTCGACGGTGAGTGGCGGATCAACGGGCCATTGCCGGCCGGCGTGATCATGGACCGCGAACAGTTCGAGGCGTCGTACCGGCCGCACGTGCTCTATTTCCCGAGCAACGACGATCAGCATCTGGTCGCCGACCCCCGCTGGTTCTACTCGGGCAGCGACCAATTGGCCGATCAGCTGGTCGGGGCGCTGATCGCCGGACCTGTTGACGACCTCCGCGGTGCTGTCACGAATGAGTTCCCGGCCCGGTCGTCGTTGCGTGGATCGATCGAGTCGCTCACCGGGGGCGGCATCCGGATCGACCTGGTCGGTCTGAGCGCGCTCGGTGGTGCCGAGCGTAATCGCCTGGCGGCGCAGATCATCTGGACGCTCAGTGATGCCGACATCAGCGGCCCGTACGTGATCGATGCCGACGGCGCGCCGTTGAACGAGCGTTACGCGGGTGGATGGCAGACAAAGGACGTGGAGTCGCTCAATCCGCATCCACCGAGCAGTCCGGTGGGCCTGCACGTCGTGCAGGGCGGTTCGTTCCAGCTCGTCGCGGATGATGCCCTGACACCGGTCCCGGGTGCGTTGGGCGAGACCCGGGATCTGACCTCGGCCGACCTCTCGGCGGACGGCGGGCGGGTGGCAGCGGTGTCGCGGAACCCCGCACCGGGCCCGGCGCCGGCGTTGGCGCTCTCGATCGGTGACTATGGTGCCGGTGTGACACCCGTGATCGAGGGCGAGCGGATCACGCGACCCTCTTTTGCCGGTGATTCGCAAACAGTGTGGGCGGTCGTCGACGAGACGCGGGTCACACAGATCACGCAGATGTCGGGCAATAGTCAGGTCACCGAGAAAGAAGTCGATTCGTCGGCGATCCGGGCAGTGGCACAGGGCCCGATCACCGAGTTGCAGGTGTCCCCGGACGGCGCACGCGCCGCGCTGATCGTCGGTGGCCAGGTGGTGCTCGCGATCATCGAGGACAGTGCCGACGGCAGACTGCTGCTGTCGAACCCGCTGGGTGCGGAGGCCCTGAACATCGTCGGCGCGGTGTCGCTGGACTGGTTGAGCAGCGAGAAACTGGTGGTCGGGCGCAGCTCGACCGAGGGACCGGTGGTGCAGCTACGGATCGACGGGATGCCGCCGGGAGCGTTGCCCAGTGGCAACCTGACCCCGCCGGTGACGGCCGTTGCCGCAAGTCCGTCGACCATCTACGCGGCCGACAGTCGAGGTGTCCTGCGCCTCGGTGGGACCAGTGATGAGCCGGACCAGTATTGGAGCGAGGTTCCGCCGACGATGGGCTCGGCGGCAATACCTGTTCTGCCACATTAGTTTCCTGCACCACGCGGACTGCCGGACCACGATCCGGTGTGCCTGTGGAGAGGGCGGCGATCTGTGGACAGGTCTGCTCGGCGACGGCGGGCCGGGTGCCCCGGGGGCGCGCCGTCCGGGCATCATTTCCGACCATGGTCGAGCGGGTGTGGCCGGCACTCGTTGATCTGGTGGTTCCGTTGCAGTGCGGTGGATGCGCCAGACCCGGGACCCGGTGGTGTCGTACGTGCGCCCGGGAGATCGCCGATGCGCCGATCGAGGTTCGGACCCGGGTGGCATTGCCTGTGCCTGCGTACGCGCTGGGGCGGTACTCCGGTGTCCGCCGGCAGGCGATCCTCGAGCTCAAGGAGCGCGGCCGCAGCGACCTGTCCGTCCCGTTGGGCCGGGCTGTGGCCACGGCGCTGCTGGCACTCGACCGCTGGTCTGAACTACCCGCTGCCGAACGTCTGTTGCTGATCCCGGCACCGACCAGACGGATGTCGGCGCGGCGTCGTGGAGGTGATCCGGTGACGGCGATCGCCGGCTCCGCGGCCCGTGCGCTGGGTGGCCGGGTCGAGGTGACGCCGCTGCTCGTGACGTCGATGTGGGCGCGTGACTCGGCGCACCTGTCGGCAGGCGAGCGCGGTGACAATCTCACCGGCGCGATCCGGATCCGCCGCAGCGTTCGCAGCCGCTTCTCGGCGGTTTGCGGCCTTGATGCCGCGGTTGTCCTGCTCGACGACGTGCTGACGACCGGGGCGACCGTGGCCGAGTCCGTCTCGGTTCTGGCGAATGCCGGCGTCGAGGTGCACCTCGTGCTGGTGATCGCTGCCGCGTGATCGCCGGGGTGTGGCCCCGACCGCGGCGAAACGATGTGCTGGCCAAAGCCATTCGGACAAAGCGAAACGTCGCTCGATCGGATGACCGGCGGGAACGCGTCGATGAACGCGCAGGGACGAAACTGTGGCGAACAGTTGGCCGGGGGACTACGGTCGGAGGTGCGTCAGTTAGCCGCACAAAGGTTGCCGAAGTCAGAGGCGACCGGGGGAGGTGAGAGCCCAACTCACAGACCGGTTGCCCGAGTGTGCGCGCTGCGGGGACCGGGATCTTTGTTCACCGATCCAGGAGGTATCGCAAGTGACAACAAGCGTCGGCAAAACAGCCGTTTCCGAATCTGTTGAAAGCGCGGATTCCAGCACGAGTCCCGACACCACCACCCGAACCGACCCGTTTGATCCCGGCATATACGTCCGAACCGACTCGTCCGAAGAACTCTCCCGCCCTGACGCCGAAGTGCAGGTCAGTGGCCGCAACGTCGAAATCCCCAACCACTTCCGCATACATGTGATGGACAAACTGTCCCGGGTGGAACGGTTCGATCCGAGGATCTTCCGGTTTGATGTCGAACTTCACCACGAGCGAAATCGCCGTCAGTCCAAGATCTGTCAACGACTCGAGATCACCGCACGGGGCAAAGGCCCGGTGGTCCGAGGAGAGGCTTGCGCTGACAACTTCTACGCCGCACTCGATGCCGCATTGTCCAAACTGGAATCGCGGCTCCGCCGGACCAAAGATCGTCGTAAGGTCCACCACGGTCTCAGAACACCCATTTCTGTGGCCGAAGCCACCGCAGCGGCCGATCCGTCGCTGAACGGTAATGCCCCGGCGCAACAGAGCGCCGAAGACCGCTGGGCCGACCACAATCCGGAAGCAGCGGGTCCAGGACAGATCATCCGGGTGAAAGACCACCCTGCTGATCCGATGTCCGTCGACGACGCCCTTTACGAGATGGAATTGGTCGGACATGACTTCTTCCTCTTCCACGACAAGGAATCAGACAAACCGACCGTCGTCTACCGCAGGCATGCGTTCGATTACGGCCTGATCCGCCTCGCCTGAGAGGGCGGCGGGGCCGTTGATTCGCCTCGCGTGACTCGGTCGACCGAGTCGCTGGCTACCATGGAGTCCGACCTGCGGGAATCTGTAGGTCGGATTTCGTGTGTAGTCGACCGGATAGAGGGAATTACCAGTGCTCAACAAGCTGCTGCGCGTCGGCGAAGGCCGGATGGTCAAACGCCTGGATGCCATCGCTACGCATGTGGAGACGCTCGACAAAGAGACCGAAGCCCTGTCAGACGGGGAACTCCGTGCGAAGACCGACGAGTTCAAGGAACGGTTCATCGCCGGCGAGACCCTCGATGAATTGCTGCCCGAGGCCTTTGCCGTAGCCCGTGAAGCCGCGTGGCGGGTGCTTTCGCAGAAACACTTCCACGTCCAGATCATGGGCGGCGCCGCCCTGCACTTCGGCAACATCGCCGAGATGAAGACCGGTGAGGGCAAAACCCTGACCTGTGTGCTCCCGGCCTACCTCAATGCACTTGCCGGTGAAGGCGTCCACGTCGTCACGGTCAATGATTACCTGGCCAAGCGTGACTCCGAGTGGATGGGTCGCGTCCACCGGTTCCTGGGTCTGGACACCGCGGTGATCCTGACCGGGATGACACCGGCCGCGCGTCGTGAGGCCTACGCCGCCGACATCACCTATGGCACCAACAACGAATTCGGTTTCGACTACCTCCGCGACAACATGGCGCATTCGCTCGGCGATCTGGTCCAGCGTGGCCACGCGTTCGCGATCGTGGACGAGGTCGACTCGATCCTCATCGACGAGGCGCGGACCCCGCTGATCATCTCGGGCCCGACCGATTCCTCGAGCAAGTGGTATGCCGAATTCGCCCGCATCGCACCGCTTTTGAAGAAAGACGTCCACTACGAGGTGGATATCCGCAAGCGGACCATCGGTGTGCACGAAGAGGGTGTCGAGTTCGTCGAGGACCAGTTGGGCATCGACAATCTGTATGAGGCCGCCAACTCGCCGCTGGTGAGTTACCTCAACAACTCGATCAAGGTCAAAGAGCTCTTCGAACGCGACAAGGATTACATCGTCCGAAACGGCGAGGTCCTGATCGTCGACGAGTTCACCGGCCGCGTGCTGGACGGTCGTCGCTTCAACGAGGGGCTTCACCAGGCCCTCGAGGCCAAAGAGCGGGTCGAGATCAAGGCCGAGAACCAGACGCTGGCCACCATCACCCTCCAGAACTACTTCCGCATGTACGAGAAGTTGTCGGGGATGACCGGTACCGCACAGACCGAGGCCGCCGAGCTCGACCAGATCTACAAGTTGGGTGTGCTCCCGATCCCGACGAACAAGCCGATGCTCCGGACGGATCAGACCGACCTGATCTACAAGACCGAAGAAGCCAAGTTCGACGCGGTGGTCGACGACATCACCGAACGGCATGAGAAGGGCCAGCCGGTCCTGATCGGTACCACCAGCGTGGAACGGTCGGAGTACCTGGCGCGTCAGCTCAAGAAGCGTGGCATTCCGCACAACGTGCTCAACGCGAAGTTCCACGAGCAGGAAGCGCAGATCATCGCCGAGGCGGGTCGAAGTGGCGCGGTCACCGTTGCCACCAACATGGCCGGTCGCGGTACCGACGTCGTGCTCGGTGGTAACCCGGACATCCTGGCCGACATCCGCCTGCGTAAGGCGGGTCTGGACCCGGTGGAGACCCCGGAAGAGTACGAGGCCGCCTGGGATGAGGTGATCGCTGCGGTCAAGGCCGAGGTTGCCGAAGACGCGGAGAAGGTCAAGGAGTTCGGCGGTCTGTACGTCCTGGGCACCGAGCGGCACGAATCGCGTCGTATCGACGACCAGCTGCGTGGCCGCTCCGGTCGACAGGGTGATCCGGGTGAGTCGCGGTTCTACCTGTCGCTCGGTGACGAGTTGATGCGCCGCTTCAACGGGGCCGCGCTCGAATCGATCATGAACCGGGTGAACCTTCCCGACGACGTCCCGATCGAGGCCAAGATGGTCACCAAGGCCATCCGCAGCGCGCAGACCCAGGTCGAGCAGCAGAACTTCGAGGTCCGCAAGAACGTCCTCAAGTACGACGAGGTGATGAACCAGCAGCGCAAGGTCATCTACGCCGAGCGCCGCACGATTCTCGAGGGCGAGGATCACAGCGAGCAGGTCAAGCGGATGATCGACGATGTCGTCGGCGCATATGTGGATGGCGCCACGTCGGAGGGCTACACCGAGGACTGGGATCTGGACCAGCTCTGGACGGCCATGAAGACGCTCTATCCGATCGAGCTCGACTACAAGGAGCTGCTCGAGGAGGACGAGTTCGGTGAGCGCAAGGACCTCCCGGCCGAGGAACTGCGCGAAATCCTGGTGACGGATGCCCACGAGGCCTACGACAAGCGGGAAGAACAGATCAAGTCGATTGCCGGTGACACGGCCATGCGTCAGCTCGAACGGACCATCCTGCTGAGCGTTCTCGACCGGAAGTGGCGCGATCACCTCTATGAGATGGACTACCTGCGTGAAGGTATCCACCTGCGGTCCATGGCACAGCGCGACCCGGTGGTCGAGTACCAGCGCGAAGGTTTCGACATGTTCACGGGCATGCTCGAAGGCCTGAAAGAGGAGTCGATCGGGTTCCTGTTCAACGTCAGTGTCGAGGCCACCCCGGCCCCCGTAGCGGCCCAGCCGGCCGCGGCGGCGGTACCGCCGGCGAAGGCTCCTGCCGCGCCGGCTCCGCTGCCCACCGAGCAGGCCGCCCCTGTCCGTACGGCTGCTCCGGCGGCGTTGCGGGCCAAGGGTATCGACGAGGGTTCGGGCAACGCGGGCCTGACGTACAGCGGCCCGTCCGAGACCGGTGGTACGACCGTCCGTCGTTCCGGTGCGGCCTCGGACGGACAGTCGGGCACCCGCAAGGAGCGGCGTGCAGCCGCCCGTGCCGGAACGAAGGGCGACGCCCCGAAACCCCCGAAGGCCCGCCGCAGGCGCTGACACCGCGGCGCTGACAACGTAGCGCTTGAAAACCCGGATACCGCCGTTCTGTTCCGAAAGGAACCAGGAACGGGCAGTACGCGTCGTACTGCTGGTATCCGGGTTTTCCGGCTATCGGGCCGGCGTCGCCGGTCCTGCCGGACACGGCCCGGGGGGGCGCCATGACAACCACGGATATCGCCGAGATCGGCTGCGGCGGAAGTGAAGCCGGTGAGATCGGGGAGAGCGGTGGAGATCCGGGGGCGGGCGGGGGCCTGCGGATCAGCCGGGTGCCCAACAGTGAGCCGCCGCCACTCGGTCTCCGATCACCGCTGTCTGTCACGTTGGATCCTGTTGCACCGGTACGGACTTCGGTACCGCCGCCGGACCCCATCGATGTGGGATTGCGCCGGTTCGCGATCAGCGCGACAACGGTGCTGCTCGAGTTGATGGGAGGGCGGCGGCCCGTTGCGCATCTCAGCGGTGTCGCGTTGCCGCATATCGTCGATCAGTTCCGGGTGCTGCTCGCCGCCGACCTCGCTCGCGGGCCGGCCTGCACATTGCTGCGGTTGCACACCCAGCACCCGGGCCCGGACGTCGCCGAGATCACGGTTGTGTACAGCCGGGGTGAGAGGGTCCAGGCGATGGGCGCCCGGGTGGAGCGCCGCCTGATGACCGTCCGCCCCACCACGCCCGGCGGCCGGAGGCGCAAAGAGCGGCGATGTGTCCTGGTGTCGGTCAGCGTTGGCTGATCTCTGCTGCGCGTCAGAGGTTCGCGGCGACCGGGCGGCTATCAGCCGGTTACGATTGCCCGGTGAACCGGCTGTCCCCTCAGGATTCGATGTACTACTACCTCGATGACCGCGGCTCGACAACGCAGGTGGGTTCACTGCTGATCCTCGAGCGACGAGCCGGAGGTCTGGACTACCAGGGCCTTTTGCGTACCGTCGAGAGCCGTCTGCAGCTGGTCCCGCGGTATCGCAAGAAGATCCGTGAGGTCACGCTCGGTCTGGCCCGTCCGGTATGGGTCGACGATCGCGAGTTCGACATCACCTATCACGTTCGCCGCTCGGCGTTGCCGAGCCCGGGCGCCGACGATCAGCTCCACGACCTCGTTGCCCGCTTGATGTCGCGCCCGTTGGAACGGACGCGGCCGCTCTGGGAGATGTACCTGGTCGAGGGTTTGTCCGACGACCGGATGGCGATCCTGACGAAGACCCATCGTGCGCTGGTCGATGGATCCGAGGCCTTCGAGATCAATCAGATCATCGTCGACGACGTCCGCGAGCCGCCGTCGATGCCCGAGGATCTGTGGTTGCCCGACCGCGAACCGGGGAGCGGGGAATTGGTCGTCGGCGCGATCACCGATGTGCTGACCCGGCCGTGGGAGATGGTCGATCAGGTGCGTGCGGCGTCCAACCAGCTGGCTTCCGTGGGCCAGGTCCTGTCCGGTGCCGTCCGCCGGGTGGAATCGGTGATGAAGATGGCCACGACCACGGCACCGCCGAGTCCGCTCAACGGTTCGACGGCCCCCACCCGTCGCTTCACCGTGGCATCCTGCTCGGCCGATGATTGTGTGGATATCGCCGAGCGTCATGGCTGTTCTCCCAACGATGTGCTCCTGGCGTCGATCGCGGGAGCCATTCGCCGGTGGCTGCTCTCGCGGTCACAGGCTGTTGATCAGGTGGAGACCGTGCGTGTCATGGTGCCGCTGTCGGCGTACCCGGCGGGGGAGGACCAACCCGAGTTCGAAACCGACCTCGATGCGCAGGGTGAGTCGTCGTCTGCGTCGTGGATGGTCGGCGGATTACAGGGTTTTGTCACCGATCTCCCGGTGGGAGAACCGAATCCGGTCGTGAGGCTGTCGCAGGTCGCGCAGCTGGCGGAGCGGCACTCACATTCGAACCGGAACTGGTCTGCCGCGGTCGAACCGTGGATCCCGGAAATCGGGCCGGCCACCTTCCATGCGATGAGCGCACGGGCGACGGCGTCGTTGTCGCGGCGTTCGTTCAATGTGCCGGTCACCATCGCACGCGGTCCACGCTCGGCTCAATACCTGGGCGGCAACGAGATCCTGGCCATCTATCCCGTCCCGGTGCTGGTCCGCAAGCGGGCGCTGGCGATCGGTATCACGTCGTACAACGGTCGAATCTGCTTCGGCTTCAACGCCGACCGCGGTGTGATGTGGGATCTCGGTGCGATGGCCGAATATCTCACCGATTCGTTCGAAGAATTGCTTCCACAACGGTGACACCCCCCACCCGGGTCCCGCCCACGAATCACCCTGAGAAAGGTCCGATGAGAATCTATCTGCCCGCCACCCTGTCAATGCTGACAGCGCTCAACTCCTCCGGCGAGTTCCGGCCCGTCGGCGGAACGGCATTTGCACTCACACCCGCGCTCCGGGAGTCGTACCTCGATGGCGACGACGAGGAATTGGCCGAGGCCGCGATTCGCGAAGCCGCACGTGCCTCGCTGCGGCTCATGGCAGCCGAAGGTGACGGACCCGGTGACGGCGAGGGTGAGGGGACACCGTTGCCGGCCCGGCGCGTGGTGATCGCCGCTGATGTCGATGAGGTGAAGCTGCGCCCGGATCTCGATGTGGCGGTGGTGAAAACCTCTGGAATGGTGACTCTCTCGGCTGTCGCATCGCTGCTGGTCGACGGCAGCGAGGCCGAGGACAAGGTCATCCGGGCGATGGAACTCGTCGACGCCGCAGATCTGGGTGACGAGGATGCCGAACTGGCCATCGGCGACGTCGAAGACTTCGACCTGGGCTGGTACGCCACCCAGGAGCTTCCATTCCTGCTCGAGTTGCTCTGACCCCGCTAACCTACGGTAGCGTAAGTTAGCAGTATTGAAGCTCTTCGACTGGAGGCACCTGATGGGTTGGCGTGAACGATTCGAGGAGCCGGTTCGCGATATCGCGAGCCGTAGCCGGGCGGTCAACATGGTCCGTGCCGCGGCATCGCGGGTCACGACCCCGTTGCTGCCCGACGACTACCTGCACCTGGCGAATCCGCTGTGGTCGGCGCGGGAACTGCGCGGCAAGATCGTCGAGGTTCGGCCCGAAACCGACGACTCGGCAACCCTGGTCATCAAGCCGGGCTGGGGTTTTTCGTTCGACTACCACCCCGGGCAGTACATGGGCATCGGCGTCCTGGTCGAAGGTCGATGGACGTGGCGTTCCTATTCGCTGACGTCGGTACCGCTGACGACATCCGACACGCACGGCAAGATCGTGTCGATCACGGTGAAGGCGATGGCCGAGGGATTCCTGTCCGGCCACCTCGTCAACGGTTTGGCACCCGGCACGGTGGTGCGGCTCGCCGCGCCGCAGGGGGAGTTCGTACTTCCGGCGGAGCTGCCCGAGAAGTTGTTGTTCGTCACGGCGGGCAGCGGCATCACGCCGATCATGTCGATGCTGCGGACGATGTCGTCGCGCAAACAGCACACCGACGTCCACCTGATCCATTCGGTGCCCACCGACAAAGACCTCATGTTCGCTGCCGAACTCGAGCAGTTCGAGGCCGACGGCCTGTTGCGGGTCCATGTTCAGCGGACGCGTTCCGAGGGCAAGATCGACGCAGAAGGTCTGGACGCCTTGTGTCCGGATTGGGGGCAGCGACAGACGTGGGCCTGTGGCCCGGCCCCGTTGCTCGACTCGCTGACCCAGATGTGGACGCAGGCCGGATTGCGGGATCACCTGCACATCGAGCGATTTGCGCTCGAACGCGGCGAGGTCGGTGCCGAAGGTGGCACGGTCACCTTCTCGAAGACCGGGCGTACCGCCACGGCCGATGGTGCCACCACATTGATGGCCGCCGGCGAGGACGTCGGCGTACAGATGCCGTTCGGTTGCCGGATGGGTATCTGCCAGAGCTGTGTGGTGATGCTCGACAAGGGTGTGGTCCGGGACCTGCGCAGCGGTGCGGAACATGTTGCCGGAGAACGTATTCAAACCTGCATCAGCGTCGCGGCCGGGGACTGCACCCTCGAGGTCTGACCTGTACCGACAACAATGGGGGCCCAAGTTTTCACTTGGGCCCCCATTGTGTTGTCTGCGGGACTAGCGGGCGCTGCTCGCGCGCGACTGGCTGCGACGTGCGCCGCCCTGCGACGATCCGCCGCCGCTGTGTCCGGAGTATCCGCCGCGGCTGCGGCTGCCCTCGGTATGGCCGGCCGCTGCGCGACCACCCTGTGAGCGGGCGCTCTGTCCGCGACCACGGCCCTCGTACGGAGCTGATCCGTCAGCGGTGGGGCGCGGGCTGCGACCGGTACGGCTGCCCGGCGACTTCACCGAGCGGTTGGGAACCGAGGTGACGGCGGGCGGTGCGACCAGTTCGGCAGTCTCGCCGACCAGTGCCTTGAGCTCTGCCGAATCGGCGGTGACCTTGATCGGGGTGGCCTTGATGGCGGCCTTGCGCAGCAGCTGCGACATGTCGCGACGCTGCTCGGGCAGGGTCAGGGTGACAACGTCACCGGCGCTGCCGGCGCGCGCGGTACGACCCGAACGGTGCAGGTACGCCTTGTGCTCGGCAGGCGGGTCGACGTGGACGACGAGTTCGACGTCATCCACGTGTACGCCACGGGCTGCGACGTCGGTGGCGACCAAGACTCGTGCCTTGCCGCTGGAGAACGCGAGGAGGTTGCGGTCA
Organism: Nocardia sp. 348MFTsu5.1; assembly: GCF_000383535.1. NCBI lineage: Bacteria > Bacillati > Actinomycetota > Actinomycetes > Mycobacteriales > Nocardiaceae > Nocardia > Nocardia sp. 348MFTsu5.1. Next base: position 62,718 of record NZ_KB911524.1, on the reverse strand, counting down.
CGAGCACCCTGCGAGAGGTTGCCGTGCAGGTCGACGCTGGGGATGCCGGCGTCGGTGAGCTGCTTGGCCAGCTTGCGGGCCTGGTGCTTGGTGCGCATGAACAGGATGCGACGGCCGCGGCCCGAGGCGAGTGCGAAGACGACACCCTTCTTGGAATCGGCGCCGGAGACCTCGTAGATGTGGTGGGTCATGGCGGCGACCGGTGAGGTGGCCTCGTCGACCGAGTGCATGACCGGCTGGTTGAGGAACCGCTTGACCAGCTTGTCGACACCGTTGTCGAGGGTCGCCGAGAACAGCAGTCGCTGGCCGCCCTCGGGGGTGGCGGTCAGGATGCGGGTGACGCCGGGCAGGAAGCCCAGGTCAGCCATGTGATCGGCCTCGTCGAGGATGGAGATCTCGACGCGGTCCAAACGCACGAGGCGCTGGCGCATGAGGTCCTCGAGACGGCCGGGGCAGGCCACCACGATGTCGACACCGGCGCGCAGTGCAGAGGCCTGGCGACCCTGGGGGACGCCACCGAAGATGGTGGTCACGGTCAGGCCGAGGGCCTGGGCCATCGGCTGCACCACGGCGGTGATCTGGGTGGCGAGCTCACGGGTTGGAGCCAGGATCAGGCCGCGCGGGCGGCCGGCGCCGGCGGACGAGCCGGCGGAGAGGCGAGCAACGAGAGGGATTGCGAAAGCGAGCGTCTTGCCGCTGCCGGTCTTTCCGCGGCCCAGCACGTCGCGTCCCGAAAGACTGTCGGGAAGAGTGTCGGCCTGGATGGGGAACGGGGCGGTGATGCCGCCGGCCGTCAACGTCTTGACCAGACGAGGGGGCACGCCGAGCTCGGCGAACGTTGTTGTGGCAGGACTGGAAACAGGGGTCATCAAATAGATCACGTTTCTGGATTACGCGGCGTCTCGAGCACGATTCACCGCTGGTTGGCGCGACTGCCCGGATCTGGGGGCCGACAAGGTCGACCACCGCAGATGGTGGGCAGTAACGATCGCCGTGTGAATAGCTCAGTGGGGTTGATCGACTCGCAACAGGTGGCCCGGGTTTCCCTGGGGACCACGTCGCGAGGAAGCAGTTCCACGACGGTTCCGCGCATCTTGCGCGAAGTACTCGACAACCATAGCCCGGCGGGAGCGGTTTCCTCCCATCGTGAGGCAGGTGAGATCAGTCTCACCCTCCTCTGGACACCTCCCGAGACGTAACCTACGATTGCGTAAGTTACGTATCCGTAGGTTTGTTGCAACGACTGCACCGACCTCGGTTCGGTCCCCACTACGAGAGGTTCGAAGCGGTGGCAATTACCGACATTCCTGAGTACGCACACCTGACCGACGCCGATATCGAGGCGCTGGGTCAGGAACTCGACGCGATCCGTCGCGACGTCGAGAACGATCGCGGTGAACGCGACGCCACATACATTCGCAACTCCATCCGCTTCCAGCGTGGACTGGAGCTTTCGGGACGGGCGCTGTTGTTCGGCTCCGGTAACCGCAAGATCTGGGCCCTGGGCGCGGGTGTGCTCGGTGTCTCCAAGATCGTGGAGAACATGGAGCTGGGTCACAACATCATGCACGGCCAATGGGATTGGATGAACGATCCCGAGGTGCACTCCACCGGATGGGAATGGGACAACACCGGCCCGTCCGCACACTGGAAGCACACCCACAACTACATCCACCACAAGTACACAAACGTGCTCGGCATGGACGACGATGTGGGCTACGGCCTGATCCGGGTCACCCGCGATCAGCGGTGGAAGCCCTTCTACCTCGGCAACATCGCGTACAACACCTTGCTGATGCTGTTCTTCCAGTACGGCGTCGCGGTGCAGCATCTGGAGCTCGGGCGGGTGGCCGCAGGCCGGCATCCGAATCCGGACGCCTTCAAGCAAGATCTGCGTGACGTCGGCATGAAGATCGGCCGACAGGTCGGCAAAGATTACGTGGTGTACCCGGCTCTGGTCGGTGCCGTCACCCGGTCACGCAAGACCTGGCTGCGGGCGATCACTGCGACCTTGGCCGCCAACACGATTCGCAACATCTGGACCAACGCGGTCATCTTCTGCGGACACTTCCCCGACGGGGCCGAGAAGTTCACCAGGCAGGACCTCGAAGATGAATCGCAGGCCCACTGGTACCTGCGTCAGATGCTGGGGAGCGCCAACTTCGACTCGGGTAAGACCCTCGCGTTCATGAGCGGCAACCTGAGCTACCAGATCGAGCACCACTTGTTCCCTGATCTGCCGTCCAACCGGTACGCGGAGATCGCCGTCCGCGTCCGCGCACTGTGCGACAAGTACGACCTGCCGTACACCACCGGACCGTTCCTGCTGCAGTACGCGAAGGCGTGGCGGACGATTGCGAAGTTGTCGTTGCCGAACAAGTACCTGAAGGGCACCGTAGACGACGCACCCGAGACGGCATCGGAACTGCGTTTCAAGACCGATCCCGACCAACGTCTCACTGCGACAGTCGATCCGGCCACCGGACGTCGCACCGGTCTGCGGACCGCGATCGGCAAACTTCGTCGTCGGCGCTCACCGGTACCGGCGATCGCCGGTCAACGGCAGGCCAAGGACGTGCGAGCTGCCTGACCAGAGACAGGCGCCCCGGCGCCGAACGCCGTACGCTGGACGTCGACGTTGAACGATGGCGGTTGGTCGTGGGCACAGGCCCCCTCGGCCCGGCGAAACGCCAGCAAGGGAGCTGCACAGGCGCATGGCAATCACTGACATCAACGAATACACACATCTGACCGAGTCCGATGTCGAGGCGCTCGGTGCCGAACTCGACGCCCTGCGGCGTGAGATCGAATCAGATCGTGGTGTGCGTGACGCAAGGTACTTGCGTCGTGCCATCCTGGCTCAGCGGATCCTCGAGGTCGGTGGCCGGATTGTGTTGTTGGGCAGCCGGAATCGACTCCTCTGGCTGTCCGGCACATCATTGCTCTCGGCGGCGAAGATCATCGAGAACATGGAACTCGGCCACAACGTCATGCACGGCCAATGGGATTGGATGAACGATCCCGAGATCCACTCCACATCGTGGGAGTGGGACATGGTCTGCTATTCGGCACACTGGAAGCACTCCCACAACTACATCCATCACAAGTACACCAACGTCCTCAACATGGATCACGATGTCGGCTACGGCCTCCTGCGGGTCACCCGCGACGAGCCGTGGCAGAAGAAGCATGCCGCGCAGCCATTGGCGAACCTGTTCCTTGCCGCGACCTTCGAATGGGGGATCGGGCTGCACGATCTCGAACTGAAGGAATACTTCCAGGGCATCAAGCCCAAGGAGGTCGCGGTTCCGCAGATCAAGGACTTCGCCAAGAAGGTCGTCCGTCAGCTGGCCAAGGACTACGTGATCTTCCCGCTGTTGTCCGTCGGGTCGGCGCGCAGCACTCTGACCGCCAACCTGACCGCCAACTTCGTCCGCAACATCTGGGCATATCTCGTCATCTTCTGTGGACATTTCCCGGACGGTGCTGAGAAGTTCACCGAGGAATCGCTCGTCGACGAGACGCCCGGTCAGTGGTACCTGCGTCAGATGCTGGGTACGGCGAACTTCGATGCCGGTCCGGCGATGGCGTTCATGAGCGGCAACCTCTGTTACCAGATCGAGCACCACCTGTTCCCCGATCTGCCCTCGAACCGGTATGCCGAGATCGCGGTACGGGTTCGGCAGCTCTGCGAAAAGTACGACTTGCCCTACACCACGGGTTCGCTGGGCCGTCAGTATTGGCAGACCTTCCGGACGATCAACAAGTTGACGCTGCCGAACAGCATGCTGATCGCCAGCTCAGACGATGCCCCGGAAACCGCGTCGGAGAAGAAGTTCGCCGAGCTGCGGGCCGCTGCCACCGAACGGGGTAAGCGGATCGTGGCGGCCGGAGAAGGCAAGCGTGACGGCTTGAAGACCGCGATAGCCGAGCTCAAGTTGCGCCGAAAGGCATTGCGCGCCCGCTGATTTCGGTATCTCCACACGTTGCAGTCACAATCACCTGTTGCAACGTGTGGTTGTGACTGCACCATGTGGTTTTGTCGAGCGGGGACCCCCGGGGTTCAGTCCCAATGGTTGGCGACGCTGAGCGCGGCGATGAGTTCGCGCACGGCCATGGCCCGTCGATGGTGTTGGCCGGTCAGTGCGTCGAGGGCGCACTCGGGATCGGCAGGCGGTCCGAGGTGTGTGCAGCCGCGTGGACAGTCGTTGATGGTCTCACTGAGATCGTCGAACGCCTTGATCACGTCTTCGGGTCCGATGTGCGCCAGGCCGAACGACCTGATGCCCGGGGTGTCCACCACCCACCCGCCGCCGGGGAGTGGCAGGACCACCGACTGCGTGGACGTGTGCCGTCCCTTGCCGACGCCGGATACCACCGCCGTGGCGCGATAGGCATCGGGCACAAGCCGATTCACCAGGGTCGACTTACCGACGCCGCTGTGGCCGATGAGCGCGGTGACCTTGCCCGTGAGGAGTTTCTGCGCCGGCTCGAGGGGGTCGTCGCGGCCGGCGAGGAGTACCGGCAGATCCAGGTCGGCAAACGAGGAGCGGAATGACTCCGGGTCGGCCAGATCGCTCTTCGTCAGACACAGGACCGGTTGCAGTCCTCCCACGTAGGCTGCGGCCAGAGCCCGTTCGACGAATCCGGTCCGCGGTGGCGGATCGGCCAGGGCTGTGACGATCAGCAGTTGATCGGCGTTGGCCACCACGATCCGTTCATACGGATCGGTGTCATCTGCAGTGCGGCGCAACACGGTTCGCCGGGGCGCAACACGCACGATCCGGGCCAGGGTATCGGGCTTGCCGGAGAGGTCGCCGACCACCGACACGTCGTCGCCGACCACGATCGGGGTGCGGCCGAGTTCGCGGGCCCGCATGCAGACGACCCGGACGTCCTGGTCGTCTTCCAGCACACATCCCCACCGGCCCCGGTCGACGGAGACCACCATGGCGGTGGCCGCATCGTCATGGGTGGGCCGGGTCTTGGTGCGTGGCCGACTTCCCCGGCCCGGGCGTACCCGGACATCGGTTTCGTCGTACTGCCGCTTACTCAAGCGCTGATCATCCTCGCCCACATACCCGGAAAGTCTGGCAGAGTTTTGGCGGTGGTCTCGACATCGTCGACCCCGACCCCTTCGGTGACCAGTCCGATCAGCGCTCCCGCGGTTGCCATCCGGTGATCCGCGTACGACTGCCAGACGCCCCCGTGCAGCGGTGACGGTTCGATGATCAATCCGTCATCGGTTTCGCGGCAGGCGCCGCCGAGGCGGTTGATCTCGGTGCGCAGTGCATGGAGTCGGTCGGTCTCGTGGCCGCGCAGATGGGCAACACCCGACAGCGTCGAGGATCCCTGCGCGAGGGCACACATCGCGGCCACGGTCGGTGTCAATTCTCCGACCGCGCTCATGTCCCACGTGATGCCTTGCAGCACTTCGGGTCCGGTGACAGTCAGTAGTCCGTCCGTCAGCTCGGTGCGGCAACCCATCGCCTCGAGGATGTCGACGATGACGGCTCCTGGCTGAGTGGTGGTGGCCGGCCACCGTGGCACGCTGATGCTGCCGCCGGTCACCGCAGCGGCGGCCAGGAAAGCCGCCGCGTTCGAAAGATCTGGTTCGATCTGCCAGTCCACCGCGCGGATCGGTCCGGGGGCGATGTGCCAGCGGTCGGGGATGGAGGTGTCCACGGCGACGCCGGCGGCGGCGAGCATGTCGATGGTCATCTCGATGTGTGGCATCGACGGAACAGGTGTGCCCGAATGGGTGATGGTGACGCCCTCGGTGAATCGGGCGCCGGCCAGGAGCAGCCCGGAGACGAATTGTGATGACGCCGACGCATCGATGGTGACGGCGCCGCCGCGGACCGATCCGGTGCCTTCGACGGTGAACGGCAGAGCATTGCCGTCGATCTTCACACCGAGGTCGCGCAGTGCGTCGAGAATGGTGTGCAGCGGTCGCGACCGGGCCTGCTCGTCACCGTCGAAATGCACTGGGCCGCGGGCCGATGCGGCAATCGCCGGCACAAAGCGCATGACTGTTCCGGCCAGACCGCAGTCGATGGTGGCGCCATGCAGTGGCGCCGGGGTGATGGTCACCGCGGTGGGATCCGCCGGATCGGTTTCGATCGAGGTTCCGAGGGCGGCGAGCGCGTCGAGCATGAGGTCGGTGTCGCGACTACGGAGAGTTCCGGACACGGTCGAGCGTCCGTCGGCCTGGGCCGCGAGGACCAGGGCACGGTTGGTGATCGACTTGCTCCCGGGCAGCGTCACCGTCGCGTGCAACGGGTCCGGTGCGAACGGTGCGTTCCATGCAGTCACCCAGACAGTCTTTCATGCTGCCCGGGACACCTGGTTTTCCCTGTTGAGACGGCGCAAAGCTGGGCCGGAGAAACCGGTCGGTCAATTGGCGGACATCGGGTGTGAGCGACCGATTCGGCCGCTATGTTCGATCCATGAACCTGAGACTTTCTCGCAGCGGAGCAGCGGTTGTACTCTGCGCGGCAGCACTTTTGACATTGTCCGCCTGTTCGGATGACTCGAACGACAGCGCCGACTCGACCCCGAGTGCGGCGGATTCGACCTCTGCGGAAGCGTCTGCGGTGGAGCTCGACGTACGCGTCGAGGATCTGATGCTGCCGGAGTCGGATTTTCCGGGCACCGGAACGTATGTCGTGAAGGACAAGGCCGCCATCGACGCCGACAAGTCGGCCGACCCGGACGTCACCCCGGCCAATTGTGCGGCGATCGCCAATGACGAGGACGAAACCGACGCGTTCGACCGTGCTCAGGTCGAGTACGACATGGACGACGGCACGTCCATCGAGACCGAGGTGGTCCTCGGGCAGGCCGATGACTTCGACACCATCGTGAGCCAGGTCGAGGACTGCCCGGCGATGACCATGCGGATTCCGTCCGGAGACGGGACGGAGCTCGTCGCCGAGATGGAGAACTCGATCGAGGATGTGGACGGTTCGACCGTTCCGGCCAAGACCATCACCAGTACGGGCACGATGACATCGGGCGACCAGGTCACCCCGCTCACGATCCGTTCCACCGGTGCTTTCGTCGAGGGCACCACCGTGAGTGTTCAGATCACGCTCGTAGGGGAGAACGCCGGCAACTGGAGCGCCTCGGACGAAGCGACGCTGGTCGAACTGCTCAACAAGCAGATCGCCATCGTGCAGGACGCCGCGGCCGCGTAGGGCGACCCGGCACCCAAGTCGAACTCCGACCAGGCCCCGTGGACACGTTCCACGGGGCCTGTCGGTTGTAGGGGACTGACAGCTGGGGTGGATAATGACCACAATGTGTGGTCGATACGCCACGACGGCGAGTACCTCTGATCTGGTTGCGGCTTTTGACGCGGCGCTCGCGGAAGATGATGCGAGCAAGCTCGCCAATCCGTCCTACAACGTTGCGCCAACCACCACGGTGCCGGTGATCCTGGAACGCGTATCTCGCGCCGACCCCGACACCCAAGAGGACGCGGAGCCCGAGGTGGTCCGGCAGCTACGGGCGCTCCGGTGGGGTCTGGTCCCGAGCTGGGCCAAAGACCCGGGCATCGGCAGCCGGATGATCAATGCCCGGTCGGAGACGCTCACCGAGAAACCCTCGTTCAAGGCCGCCGCCGCCCGGCGCCGGTGCATACTTCCTGCGGCCGGTTTCTTCGAATGGACGAAAGATCAGGAAGGCAAGAAGCTGCCGTACTTCATGCACGACCCGGACGCGCCGATACTCGGTTTCGCCGGCCTCTACGAACTGTGGCCCGATCCGGGCAAGTCGAAGGACGATCCCGATCGCTGGTTGTGGACCACCACGGTGATCACCCGTCCGGCCACCGACGCGCTGGGCCACATCCACGACCGCACACCGGTCATCGTCACTCCGGACCTGCGCGACGACTGGCTCGATTGCACCAGCGGAAAGGCCTCGGTGGCGCGGGATCTGCTCGAGGCCCTGCCCGAGCCGCACCTGGTGCCGTATCGCGTGTCGACGGACGTCAACAGCGTGCGCAACAACCGCTCCGACCTGATCGAGCCGCTGTGACCGGTGATTCGGGCAAGACCCGACCGAACTTTCTGCAGCTGGTCAAATACCTCCTCGGCCGACCGTTGCCGGCATCGATGCGGGACTGGGTGATCCGGGACGTGACCGGTCCGGGTTGCATCCGCCGCTACATCATTCGCGGGGTCCTGCCGTTCCTGCCGATCTTCATCGCCTTCTCTTTTGTGCCCGGACCGGTGATCTATCGCCTCGGAATGATTGCGCTGCTGCTCATCCCGTTGGTGTACTTCGAGATCGCGCTGATGAGCATCTATCGTCGGCATCTGCTGACCACCAACGGTATCGACGGTGCCCTGATCGGGGTCAAACGTCGTGCCAAGCAAGAAATCACCAAGAACGAATACGAAGCGAAATACCCAAAAAAACCGAACTGAACGGGGCCCGATGCCACACGAACACGCGAAGCCGGAACCGATGGGCGACACCGACGTTCGCCGACGATGGCTGGCGCGCGCCGGTTTCGCCGCGGTATTCGCCGCGGTGCTCGTCCTGGTGGTGTTCGCCGGTCTGAAGACCTTCATCGTGTTGATCGCCACGGTGGGTGCTCTGGTCATCGGCGTCGCGGCGATCTACTGGTTCCTCACCGTTCGTGGGTTCTTCCGGTGGGTCGCGTTGGCCTTCTCGGTGGTGATCCCGATCGCGCTGCTCGTCTTCCTCATCGCCGAGCACCTGCTGTGGGTGGTACTGGCCGTGATCGCACTCCTGGTGCTGGCCGGTGTCTTCGCCCGCGCAGCGCTGGGTCGTGATCGCGCCGACTGGACGATGCCCGAGCATGAGGTCCCGCCGCCGAAGCGCCCGTTTGTGGTGATGAATCCGCGTTCGGGTGGCGGGAAGGTCGAGAAGTTCCAATTGCAGAGTCGCGCTGAGGCGTTGGGCGTCGAAGTTGCCCTGCTCGACGGGCCCGGACCGGTTGATGTCGCGGCACTGACCCGGGCTGCGGTCGAGCGCGGCGCCGACCTGCTCGGGGTCGCCGGCGGCGACGGCACGCAGGCGCTCGTGGCCGGCATCGCAGCCGAACACGATCTGCCGTTCCTGGTGATCAGCGCCGGAACGCGCAACCACTTCGCGCTCGACCTGGGTCTGGACCGCGACGATCCGTCGACCTGCCTCGACGCGTTGACCGACGGGGTGGAGATCAGGGTCGACCTCGGCTCCGTCAACGGCCGCACGTTTGTCAACAACGCATCGTTCGGTGCGTACGCCGAGGTGGTGCAGAGCCCGGCCTATCGCGACGACAAGACCGGCACGATGCTGGCAATGCTCCCTGATCTGATCTCCGGCACCCGCGGTCCGCGATTGCTCGCCCGTGCCGGCGAGGTGACCATCAATCAGCCGCAGGCCGTCTTGGTGAGCAACGGCGCCTACGAGATGAGCGACCTGGCCGGACTCGGCCGGCGGCCCCGCATCGACACGGGTGCACTCGGAGTCGTGGCGGTGTCGGTGAGCAGCACCCTGCAGGCAGTCGGGCTGCTCCGCCGGACACGCCAACACGGTCTGACGCAGTACTCCGGCCTCGAAGCGATCATCGAAGCCGATCAGCCCGAGATCGCGGTCGGCGTCGACGGCGAGGCGCTCATGCTCGCGACCCCGGTGCGGTGCACGATCACCCCGCAGGCGTTGCGCGTGCGGGTACCGCGACATCGCCCCGGCGTCCGGCCGCCCAAGCGTCCGGTGGACTGGGTGCGGCTGCGGCAGCTGGCCTGGCGCTGACCTCTGCTTCGTCGGCGGGTGTTCAGATCCGCAACAGCCACCGGCCGGGGATGGATTTGTCCTCGAATGCCTGGTGCGCCTTGGCCGCCTCGTCGAGTGCGAAGTCCCCGGCGATCCGCAGGGGCAGTCTGCCCGCTGCCACCTCGGTCAGCAGTCCCGCGAGTTCGGCGCCGTCGGCGCGCACCTCGATCCAGCCGCTGGTGATGCCACGGACCGGCGCGGGCGCGTTTCGGGGTGCGGTTCCCAGGTAATGCCCGCCATCGACGAGCAGGTCGAGTAGCCCGGCGCCGGCTCCGGCCGGATCGAAGACGGCGTCGAAACGCCTGTCGGTCAGTTCGGCGACGTCCGTGACAACCGTGTCGGCGCCGTGGTGAATCAGGTTCTCGACATCGCCACGCTTGCCGACGGCGGTGACCGTGGCACCGCGCTGGGCAGCGAGCGGGACGGCGTATCCGCCGACCCCACCTGACGCCCCGACGATCAGGAGCCGCCTGCCGCCGGGATTCAGCAGGTCGATCGCCTGGGATGCCGTCAGCGCGATGAGCGGCACCGCGGCGGCGTCGGCCGGATCGAGGCCCCTGGGCAGTCGTGCAACCGCGTTCGCGGGCAGGACGACGGCCTCGCCGTACGTGCCGATGTCCGGTCCGATTCCGTGGCGTAGACCGGCGACCGCAGTCCCGGTGGTCAGCCCGGCGACGTCGGGGCCCACTGCGTCGACGACGCCGGAGACGTCCCAGCCCAGGCCCACGGCTGCGCCGGCGGGTATGACACCCATTCGGTGGAAGACGCCGTGCGCGGCGCCGACATCGACCGGATTGACCGAGGCGGCAGCCACCCGGATCCGGACCTCTCCGGCCCGGGGTTCGGGTGCCTCCCGGTCGATGATCGTGAAGTCGTCTGTACCGGTGGTGAGGATTGTTCGCATGAGCGGAGTCCTTTCTCGTGTCGTACGCCCCTTGCCTTCTCCACGATGCCGGTGGCACTCTCTATTGGTAAGTAGGCACCTAAAAGTGCGTAACCTTCCGGAAGGTGAGTCCCGATGCCGACCATGACCGCCGCCGATCGCCGCGGAGAGGCGAAACGGGAATACGACGCGTACGTCGCGAGCTGTCCGAGCCGGATGTTGCTCGACCGGATGAGTGACAAGTGGGTGGCGCTGATCCTGGTGGCCCTCGGAGACCGCACCATGCGCTACTCGGAGCTGTCCCGGGCCGTGGCCGGGGTCAGTCAGAAGATGTTGACCCAGACATTGCGCACGCTGGAACGCGATGGTCTGGTGACGCGCGAGGTCACCGTGAGTGTTCCGGTGCGCGTTGACTATTCGCTCACACCTCTGGGTCTGTCGCTGAGGCAGCTGATGCGCGGAGTGAAGGACTGGGCCGAGGTTCACATGGACGAGGTCTTCGAGGCCCGCGAACGCTACGACCACCGGGACGACGAGCGGTAGTGCCGCTCTTGGTCACGAGAGGATGTCTGCGACGACCGCGCCGGTGACCGAGATCAGGTCCGCCGGGGCGAGTTCGATCTCCAGTCCGCGTTTGCCGGCGCTGCAGAACACCGAATCCCAGAGTTCGACCGTCTCGTCGATCACCGTCGGCAGTGGCTTCTTCTGACCGACCGGTGAAACCCCGCCGAGGACATAACCGGTGACGCGCACCACCGCCACCGGATCGGCCATGGTGGCCTTTCCGCTCAACCCCAGAGCGCCGGCTGCGGCTTTGGGGGACAGACGTTCGGGAACCGGGATGACCGCCACCGCCAGGGTGCCGCCGACGTCGATCACCAGGGTCTTGAAGATCTGTTCGGGTTCGGCTCCGATCGAGGTGCGCAGGTGCTCAACAGCTTCCGGCCCCCAGTCACCATCGGAGCGGGTGTCGTACTTGTGTACCTGATGCCGTACCCCGGCATTTTCGAGAACGCTGATCGCCGCGGTCGCTGCCATGGCTGTCGATTCTCGCAGGTCGGTCGGCCGCACGATATTCACCAGGTACATGAGGTGGCAAGCATCGGCGCAGCATGGGCAAAAGTGACACGCCCGGAACAAGTCGTGACAAGCCGTTGTTGACTCCACCTGAAGGAGGTGTGGTGTGTACAGCAACTCGCAAGAGCGCGGGTCGGTAGGCTTGCTCGACAGACCTGATTTTCCCGCAGGTCTCGAAGGGAATGTCGTGACCGAAGCCGAAACACCCGAAGTGAGCCCAGAGACGTCGGAAGAGCGTTTTGCGCGGTTCGAACGTGATGCACTGCCGTTGCTCGACCAGTTGTACGGCGGCGCACTGCGGATGACCCGGAACCCCGCCGACGCCGAGGATCTGGTCCAGGAAACGTATGTGAAGGCCTTCTCGGCGTTCCACTCGTTCAAGGCGGGGACCAACCTCAAAGCCTGGCTCTATCGGATCCTGACCAACACCTACATCAACGGATACCGGAAAAAGCAGCGTCAGCCGGCCCAGTATCCGACTGATGAGATCACCGACTGGCAGCTGGCCGCCACGGCCGAGCACACGTCGCAGGGTCTGAGGTCCGCCGAGATCGAGGCGCTCGACGCGTTGCCCGACGACGAGATCAAGGCAGCCCTGCAGGCGCTCCCGGAGGACTTCCGGATGGCGGTCTACTACGCCGACGTCGAGGGTTTGCCGTACAAGGAAATCGCCGAGATCATGGACACCCCGATCGGGACCGTCATGTCACGACTGCACCGCGGCCGCAAACAGCTGCGGGAACTGCTCGCCGATGTCGCTCGCGAGCGTGGATTCAACAGAGGAACTTCCGGCCACTCGGCCGCAGGCCAGTCCGGCCACAAACAGGAGGTTGCCGGATGAGTACCGGAAACGTAGCCGGCGGCTCGAACGCCGACGAGGATTTCGACGAGACGCAGCAACTCGACTGTTCCGCAGTGATCGCCGACGTGTGGCTGCTGCTGGACAACGAGTGCGATCCGCATGCTCGCGCACGTCTGAAGTCGCATCTCGATGGGTGCACGCCGTGCCTCGAGCACTACGGCATCGAACAGCAATTGAAGAGCCTGGTGAACCGCAAGTGCGGTGGAGAACAGGCGCCCAAGGGACTGCGGGAACGGTTGACCCTGGAGATCCGGAAGACAGTCATCATCCGCGAAACGCGGGGATAGTCCTCAACTCCGAATCCGCCAGGGATCCAAACCCGGTAAGGGCCTCAACGCTCAGGCGTTGGGGCGCTTGCCGTGGTTGGCCGCATTCTTCTTGCGAGCCCGCTTCTTGCGTCCACGCTTTCCCATGGCAGTCTCCTTTCGACAGCGCTCCATTGTGACACGAAGTGCACGATTGCCGAGAATCGCCCGGGCCCAGGGTGCTGCGCTAGGTTTATACCGGCGTAACCCGAACACCTGGAGGATGGCGATGGCAGAAGAAGTCGTAGCGGAAATCGTTGCAAGCGTTCTCGAGGTGGTTGTCAGTGCCGGTCAGACGGTCGAGGTCGGTGACACGCTCGTGTTGCTGGAATCGATGAAGATGGAGATCCCGGTTCTGGCCGAAGAAGCAGGCACGATCACAGAGGTCAAGGTCAACGTCGGGGATGTGATCCAGGCCGGTGACCTCATCGCGGTCATCGACAACTGACGTCCGCGACCACTGACGCACGGGCGGGCTCCGGCTGATGTCGACTCTTTCGGAGTTGCTCGCGGAACACACCGAACTGTCCGGCGCGGCCGGCGGACACCTGCAACGGGTGGTGGCCGAATGGCAATTGCTGGCTGATCTGTCGTTTGCCGACTTCCAGATGTGGGTGCAGTCGCAAAACGCAGCCGGCGACTCCGGTCGTCCGGAGTCGGGCACTGCCGGGCCCCAGATGGTCTGTGTGGCCCAATGCCGGCCGAACACCGCACCGACTGTCTTCCCCACCGATGGGGTCGGTACGTCGATCTCAGAGGCCGACAACCCGCAGGTCTTCGGTGCCCTGTCGCATGGCCGCATCCTCCGCGAGGAGGATCCGACGTGGATCGGATCGACGGCGATCAGGCGCGAAGCGGTCCCGGTCCGATTCGAGGGCGCGGTGGTCGCGGTTCTTGCCCGCGCGATCAATCTCACCCAGCCGCGGATGCCGTCACCGCTCGAGTTGTCGTACCAGGACTGCGCGTACGACCTGTGCCAGATGGTGGCAGAGGGGACGTTCCCGCAGAACGAGGGGAACCCTCGTGGACTGTCGACACCCCGTGCCGGCGATGGCTTCATCCGGGTCGACGAGCGCGGGGTGGTGCAATATGCCAGCCCCAACGCGTTGTCTGCCTACCACCGCATGGGCTGGACCTCCGAGCTCAGCGGCAACGACCTCGCCGAGGTGACGGTCAGCCTGCTCAGCGATCCCTTCGAATCCGAAGAAGCGGCCGCGATGCTGCGGGCGGCGGTCGAGGGCAAGGCGGGGATGCGGATCGAGGCCGACGCCCGCCGCGCGACCGTTCTGATCCGTGCGGTGCCCCTGCGGCCTCGCGGTGAGCTGGTCGGCGCCGTGATCCTGGTGCGTGACGTCACCGAGGTGAAACGTCGGGACCTCGCGCTGATCAGCAAGGACGCGACGATCCGCGAGATCCATCACCGCGTCAAGAACAATTTGCAGAGTGTGTCGGCCCTGCTGCGATTGCAGGCGCGGCGCACCACCAATGACGAAGCCCGCCAGGCCCTGGGAGAAGCGGTCCGCCGGGTTGCGGCGATCGCCCTTGTGCACGAATTGCTTTCGGGCAGTGTGGATGAGGAAGTCGATCTCGACGTGGTCATCGATCAGCTGGTGCCCGTCATGGCCGACGTGGCGTCGGGCGGTACCGCGGTCACGGTTCGTCGGGTGGGCAAGATCGGTGTGCTCAAGTCAGACCTGGCGATGCCGGTGGTGATGGTCCTCACCGAATTGATCCAGAACGCCGTCGAACACGGCTTTGCGCCCGAGGAGTCCGGCCGGGTGCTGATCGACACCTCGAGGAGCACCCGGGAACTCGTGATCACGGTGCAGGACAACGGCGTTGGCATCGACCCCGACTTCGATCCGCGTCAGTCGGATCGGTTGGGTCTGCAGATCGTCCACACGCTGGTGCAGATCGAGCTGTCGGGCGAACTCGAACTGCGCCCCGGTGCGACCGGTGGCACCGATGCGGTCCTGACCGTCCCGCTGCGCTGAACGGGCTTGTGCCGCAGCATTTTTGGTGTCCTTGAACAACAAAAACCCGGTGGCCTGTGCCACCGGGTTGGTTGCCGTCGAGGTGGTCGCCTTGCTGCGACCGCCTCGCATTTCTTGCTGTGTCTACACCGAGCTGCGAGTGCGGCTGCGAGCGTTGCGCCGCTTCAGTGCGCGCCGCTCGTCTTCGCTCATCGCGCCCCACACGCCTGCATCCTGGCCCGACTCCAGTGCCCACGTAAGGCAATCAGCTGTAACCGGGCAGCGGTTGCAGACGAGCTTCGCATCAGCAATCTGCGCGATGGCCGGGCCACTGTTTCCCACCGGGAAAAACAGCTCCGGATCCTCGTCGCGACAAATTGCGTTGTGACGCCAGTCCATCCCACTGCTCCTTCAGGCGCTTCTCTGCGCCACTCGTAACCGTCTGTTCATGTGTGCGTAGGTTTTGTTTCCGCACTGTTGCTTTGTGAATACTTTCACGAATCCAGATGATGTCAATGGTGTTCCCATAACACGTGGGCAACATCACTGTGCAGGGGGTACCTCCGAAGGTCCCTACCCCGTTGTACTACTGTGCGGGCGAACTTGTCTTGCGAATCACATATAAAAGCACTTGTGACCGGGATCTCTCCCAGGTCGCAGACCGCTGCTTCACGATTTGGGAGAAATAACCTCTAGTACGGCGGGACGGCAGCCGAACTCGAGCACCGTCCGGGTACCAAGGTATTCGCCATCCATCTGCATGTCGATGGGTTCGGAACTACGAATCTCGACAGATGCGACATCATCTGCGCGCAAAAGGTGTTTGGCGTGCGGCTTGGCTTTCGAAGACAACAATTGCCGGGCCAGTGGCAAATTGCGGATCGGGGCCATCGACGTTGATGCAAAAACGCCGAGTCGACTGTCAAAACTCGTATCCGGATTGGTTTCGATCGGCCGTGTGCCCAGATAAGTCCACGGGCTGGCATTCGAGACGAACGCGAAATGTGCGCCCCCGAGCGGTTCGCGACCCGGGATGGTGACGGTCAGCGTGGGCTTGCTGCGGGCAGCGCCCATGAACGTCCGTACCGCGGTCCACAGATAGCGGGTGGCGGTCGCGCGATGCCCCGCGGTGCGCTGTTCGTCGATGGACTTCACCACCTGCGCGTCGACACCGACTCCGGCGTTGAACAAGAACCACCGATTGTTGGTGTGCCCCAAGCTGACTCGTCGTCGCTGCCCGGTCGCGAGCAGGTCGACGAGCTGCCCGGTCGCCTTCAGTGGATCCGGATCGATGCCCAATGCCCGTGCAAATACGTTGGCGCTGCCGCCGGGTACGACCGCGAGTGCCGGGGATGGCATGCCGCTCTCGGGCACGGACGGAGGATCGAGCAGACCGTTGACCACCTCGTTGACACTGCCATCGCCGCCATGGACCACGACAACGTCATAACGCTCCGCGCGGGCCAGTGCGGCGAGCTCGCCGGCATGACCGCGGTGAGTCGTGTGTTCGACCCTGACATCGACATACTGTGGTCGAGCTCCGCTGCGCTTCGTCTCCGCCATCTCGCCGGCCCCATCTTCCGGGCGGCGCAGCGACGCGGAGAGGGTATGGAGCAGCGCGTCGCGGCCGGCCTCGGTGGTCGAGGTGGCAAAGGGATTGACGATCAGCATCGCGCGCACGAGAACCGAGCCTAGCGCCAGAAGGGGCGAATCCGCCCTTTGCGCTGTTCACCGGGGCCGCGAAGGACCTGGGAGAGGCTCGGCGGGCGCGACCATTAGTGTGGTCAGGTGTCTGAATCCACTCCACCGATCAATGTTCGCCGGGCCGGCGCAATAGTTGCACTCGAAGGCGCCCTCGCCGTCGCGGCCGCGATCTACATGGTGATCCGGGAGTTGCTGGGTCATGACGACGGTGACTTCATCAGCGGTTATGGAACCGCGGCCTGGTTTGTGATCCTCGGCGGTGGTGTCCTGGCCGCCGGCATCGCGCTGCTCACCGGACGTCGCTGGGGCCGGGCCATCGCGGTGATGACGCAGGTGCTGCTGGTCCCGGTGGCGATTGCCCTGATGACCGACAGCGACCTGCCGCTCATCGGTACACCCGTGCTCGTGGTGCTCGCGATCGCGTTGTACTTCCTGTTCAGCCCGTCGTCGATGAAGTGGTTTGCACTCGCCTACGCGATCAAACCGGGTGAGGACGACGAGGTCGCGATCGAACCCAAGCCCGTCGCGAAGACCATCGAGCGACGCAAGAAGAAGCGTCACTGACGCTCCGGTTCGTTGTCGGCGGGTACCCGCCGCGTCAGGCGCCGGTGCGCACGTGGGCCGGACGTCCGGCGTCGACGTAGTCGGCGCTGCGGTATCCGGTGATGCCCAGGGACTGGATCTGACGGGTCTCGCCGTCGAATCCGAGGACCGAGAGCGACGCCGGGAGCATCGCGAAATGCGCACCGAAATGTATGGGTGCGCCGATCCAGCGGGCCAGGAGCGACCTCGACAGGTGGCCGTGTCCGATGAGGATCACGGATCTGGTGGTCAGATCGTCCAGCAGGCCGCTGATGACGGCATCCATCCGGTCGCTCATCTGTTGAGGTGATTCACCGCCGGGTCCGCCACGGGACCACACCGTCCAGCCCGGATCGGTCTCGCGGATCTGCGGGGTGGTGATTCCCTCGTAGCTGCCGTAATTCCATTCGGTGAACAATTCGTCGGTGCGGGAAATCGTCAAGCCGGCCAATGCCGCGGTGTGGGTGGCGCGAATTCTCGGTGAAGAAAGCACCAGCGGATCGGTCAGGAGCAATTCGTCGAGCGGTCGGCGCAGGCCGGCCGCTTGTTCCTCGCCGAGCGGGGTGAGCGGGATATCGCTCGTCCCGGTGTGTTTGCCCGCCTTCGACCACTCGGTTTCTCCGTGCCGGATGAGAATCAGTCGATGAATGGCAGAACTCGGGGTGCTCACCCCAGACATTCTGCACTGCCTGCGCATAGGGTCAAGGAAACAAACTGCGGCAGCGCGTTCGGAGTGCTCGGCTTGGAGGGAGTCAGCAATGGTCAAGGTACTTGCAGTGGCGAATCAAAAGGGGGGCGTCGCGAAGACCACCACGGTGGTCTCGCTGGGCGCCGCGTTGGCCGACAAGGGTTTGTCGGTCCTGGTTGTCGACCTGGATCCGCAAGGGTGCCTTACCTTTTCATTGGGTCATGACCCGGACAAGCTGACGATTTCGATCCACGACGTGCTCCTGGGGGAGGGGACTCTGGCAGAGGCCCTGCTCGACACCGACGACAAGGTCACCCTGCTCCCGGCCACGATCGACCTCGCGGGTGCCGAGGCGTTGCTGCTGATGCGCCCGGGACGCGAGTACGCGCTCAAGCGGGCACTCAAGACCGTCGAGGAGGATTACGACGTCATCATCATCGACTGTCCGCCCTCGCTCGGGGTTCTCACGCTCAACGGGCTGACCGCAGCCGATGAGGTGATTGTGCCGTTGCAATGCGAGACCCTCGCCCATCGGGGCGTGGGGCAGTTACTCCGCACGGTCACCGAGGTGCAGCAGATCACCAATCCCGATCTGAAACTTCTCGGTGCGCTGCCCACCCTCTACGACGCCCGCACCACTCACAGCCGCGACGTCCTCGCCGATGTCGCAGACCGCTACGACCTGCCGGTTCTGGCGCCGCCGATCCCGCGCACCGTCCGTTTCGCCGAGGCGTCGGCCTCGGGTGCGAGTGTGCTCGCCGGTCGAAAGAGCAAGGGCGCGCAGGCATATCGAGATCTCGCGGACAATCTCTGGGATCACTGGAAGGACGACGTCGAACTTCAGACCATCGACGCGGTCTGAGCGGGGCCACCGCGCGGAAGGTTGTCCGGGATCACTGCGCCGGTGCGAGCACGGAGACGGTGGAGTCCCATTGCTGCACGAGCTGATTGCCGATGTCGGCGAGGGTGATGATGCCGCCGTTGTAGCCGGCCCGCTCGACCGGAATCGAGCCAATCGGCTGTCCGTTGGTCAGGTTGTGTTCGCTGATGCCCGTGGCGCTCGGCAGCAGTAGGGAACCGGCCATGACAACGCCGGGGCCGAGGGTCTCCGGTACCTGGAATCGGGCCTCGAGGGTGGCGGGATCGATCACGACGGTGGCCTTGCCGGTCCAGAATGTGATGACGTCGCCGCTGGTGATGGGTTTGCTTTCGATGCCGATCGGGTCGCCGAGGACGGTGGTGCGGTTCTTGATGGTGCCGTCGGCGCCGTAGGTCTCGAGCATCGGGCTCGGTGACGACACATACATGGTCACACCCGTTTGGTTGACGGCAACGATGCGCGGTGGAACGCCCAGTTCGCCCGTGATGATCGTCGACGCGAACTCCTGGAGCTTTTCATCGTTGTCGAGGGTCGCACCGAGAATGGTCAGGCGATAGCCGGGCTCGATACCGCAGCGCTCGATGACCGCGATGCGTGATGAACCGACCCCGCTGGAGACGAACTCGCAACCCGAGCGGGGTTGTGTCCCGGGGTTCACCGGTGCGTCGACGCGGCCGTATTCGATGGTGCGGACCAGGTCGGTGCGCCACGCTTCCAGGCGCGTATCACCTTGTGCCACAACATAATCACGATCGAAACTGATGTCGAGGGAATTGTCGGCATCGCTGCTGCGAGACGATGCGCGTTTCCCGGTCGCGGCGTCGAGTGCAGTCACCTCGCTGCACCCGCGGGCGTTGCGGTAGATCGCGATGGCGTAATCGCGGCCCCCGGCCGACCATCCGGTGACGGTACACAGGGGGATATCGCGGGTATAAGACCACAGTGCGGCGCCGGTGGCCGGGTCGTGTCCGACCACGGCTCCGCCGTCGCCGGTCACCACTACGCCACCGATCGCGACAGGTGTCGCAGTGGCCGAGCTGCTGGCCCGCCAGGCCTCGGTGAACGCGAGCGGAACCGAGGTCGCTTCCGCGGGTTCGGCCGCGGCCAGGGCGGCCGGATCCGACTCGGTGTTCTGTGCCGAGCTGGTTGCCCAGATCGCCACGGCAGACGCCGCGACGATCACAATCAGGACAACAACGATCACGATGTCGAGCGGCGTCCGCCGCTCCGGCCTGAGCACCGTCAGCTACTCCGAAGCGGTACCCACGGCGTCGCCGGTATCGGTGCCGCTGCCGGCACCCGTCCGGCGGCGACGTCGACGGCGGGGCCGGTCACTGCTCTCGGCACCATCGGCAGGCGCGGCTGCCGGGGTCTCGGATGTGGTCTTGGTGGTCGCCTCGGTGGTGGTCACCGTCGCGTCACCGGTGACTGCTCCGTTGTCGTCCTGGCCGCCGGCGCGGGTGCGCCGACGCTGGCGGGACGGGCGCTTGGCGGAATCGCGGCCGCGTCCGGCGACAACGCGCTTCTCGTCGTCGGACGAGCGTCCACCCGAACGCGGCTCGCGCTCTTCGCGGGCGGGCTTGACGGTTCCGACACGTCCGGTCGCCGACTCGGGAATGTTCAGTTCTTCGCGCAGATGCGGTGAGCTGGAATAGGTTTCGGCCGGATCGTCCATCTTCAGGTCGAGTGCTTTGCTGATCATCTCCCAGCGGTGCAGCTCGTCCCAGTCGACCAGTGTGATCGCGATACCGGTGCGTCCGGCGCGGCCGGTACGTCCGATCCGGTGCACGTAGGTCTTCTCGTCATCGGGGCACTGGTAGTTGATGACGTGGGTGACGTCGTCGATGTCGATACCGCGGGCGGCGACATCGGTCGCGACCAGCACGTTGATCCGATGCTCGCGGAAAGCGGTCAGTGCCTTCTCGCGGGCGATCTGGCCGAGGTCACCGTGGACGGCGCCGACGGCGAATCCGCGCTCGGCGAGGTCGTCGGCGACCTTTTGTGCGGTCCGCTTGGTCCGCGTGAAAATCATTGTGGCGCCGCGTCCTTCGGCCTGCAGGATGCGTGCGACGAGTTCGGACTTGTCCATGGCATGCGCGCGGTAGACGTGCTGGGTGGTGCGATCGTGCACGGCGGAGTCGTTCGCGTGCTCGGCCCGGATGTGGGTCGGCTTCGTGAGGAACGTGCGGGCCAGGGTGACGATCGGTCCGGGCATGGTTGCCGAGAACAGCATCGTCTGGCGGGCGTCGGGCAGCGAGCTCATCAAGCGCTCGATATCGGGGAGGAATCCGAGGTCGAGCATCTCGTCGGCCTCGTCGAGGACCAGCACCTGCACCTTGCCCAGGATCAGATAACCCTGGCGGGCGAGGTCGAGCAGGCGGCCGGGGGTGCCGACCACCACGTCGATGCCGATCTTGAGCTCGCTGATCTGGTGTTCGAACGGGCGTCCGCCGAAGATCGAGAGCAGCCGCAGCGGCCGGTTCTGGCCGTCGGCGGTGTCGACGTGCAGGCCCTTCGCCGCGATCTCGAGGTCATCGGTGACCTGGATGCACAACTCACGGGTCGGGACGATGATCAGCGCGCGTGGCGTGCCGTCGAGCTTCCAGATGCCGGGTTCGCCGACATTGGCGACCGCCTGGGAGACGCGCTGCAGCAGCGGGACGCCGAAGCCGAGGGTCTTGCCCATGCCGGTTCGGGCCTGGCCGATCAGATCGTCGCCGGCCATCGCCAGCGGCAGGGTCAGTTCCTGGATCGCGAAGGTGTTGGTTTTTCCGTCGGCGGCGAGGGCGTCGACGATTTCCTTACGGACGCCGAGTTCGGCGAACGTGGGGGAGACGTGATCTTCCGCGACGATGACTTCTTCGACCACGTCGATGACAGACTCTTGGGTTTTGCTTTCGATGTTCAGTTGATTGCCTTTCGCAATGTGCTCCCGCGCGCACTGCAAAGGTTCAACCAAACAGGTCAGCATTGCGGCCTCGAAACAACCCGAGGATCCTGGCAACCGGTATCTGGCTGAATCGGGCCTGATCGATATCAGGCGACCGTTGGTGCGCGCACAAATTCGGTGCGAGTCCGCGTCGAGCATGACTCACCCCTGGCAGTGTACGGGTATTTAGACGGTCTCGAAGAATCGGTGTTCTTCGCGCAGCGGTCCGGCGAGTCCCCGGAGCACGTGAGCACTACACTCGAACCCATGTCTTCTGGCTCACAAACCGAACCGCCGGTGGCTGCGGTCCCGACCTCGGTTTCGCCCGATCATCGCGGAATCACCGAACTCTTCGGGGTGCTCGCGTGCGGCGAACTGGCGGCGTTCTACCGACTCACCTCCGAGGCGCTGATGGCGCCGGGTATCCGGGGCCGGGTGGCCATGGCGAGCATGGCCGCGGCCGAGATGGCGCATTTCGAGACCCTCCAGGACGAGCTGCAGCGACGAGGTGTCGACGTCTACGGGTTGATCGCCGCGTACGAGGCCGTGCTCGATCGCTACCATGCCTCGACCGTGCCCAGTACCTGGGAGGAATCGCTGGTCAAGGTGTATGTCGGCGACGGATTGGCCGCTGATTTCTACCTCGAGATCGCGGGCACGCTGCCTCCCGAGGCCGAGGCCGTGGTCCGTGCGGTGATGGCCGAGACCGGTCATTCGGAGTTCGCTGTGCAGGCGATTCGCGACGCCGTGGCCGCCAACCCGAATCTGAAATCGCCGCTGACGTTGTGGGGACGGCGTCTGCTCGGCGAGGCGATCACCCAGACCCAGTACGTTCTGGCGGGTCAGGAGGATCTGACCGAGCTGCTCTTCTCCGTCGAGACCGACCTCAACGGGATCGCCGGATTCTTCGATTCGATCCAGGAGCGTCACGCCCGCCGCATGGCGGACATGGGCCTGACCTGAAAAATCCTCTTCGGCGCTGGTCGGCCTGACTGCCGGTCCGGCCGCGGCTGGGGATAGATTCACAACCGTAGGAAGTACGCCTGAGATCTATGGAGGATATCTGTGGCCGTTGATGTGAAGATCGGGATCACCGACAGCGCGCGCGAGCTGGTTGTGCACATCGACCAGGACAGCGACGAAGCCCACGCCGCGGTCGAGGCCGCACTGTCGGGTAGCGATCAGCTCCTGCGTCTGCAGGACGACAAAGGTGCGCGGTACCTGATTCCGGTAACCAAGATCGCCTATGTCGAGGTCGGCACCTCCGAATCCCGCAAGGTCGGGTTCGGCGCAATCTAGCTCGCTCAGACCTCGGGGCCGAGTTCGGAGTCGCTCGCGTGCTGCATCGGCACGCGGGCGAGTCCGCCCCAGAGCATCGTGACGGTGATGTCGATGGCTTCTTCTTTGGTCATGGGCCGCTTGGCGTCGAGCCAGTGGCGGGCGTTGACCTGACTGAGGCCGACGAGACCGGCGGCAAGCATGCGGGACCGGTTCTGGTCGAGGCCGGAATCGTGCATCACCAGGCCGTACACGGCGTCAACGCAGGCCTCGGTCGCGCCTTCGACACGGCGGATCGCCGCCGGATCGAGTGCATCCGACTGGAAGATCAGCCGATATCCCTGATTGTCCTCATCGATGAAATCAAAGAACGCCTCCACTGCGGAGCGGACGCGGTGCCGGTTGTCGGTGGACGTCAGCAGTGCTCCGGTGACCCGGTTGACCATCGATTCTGCGTGCAGGTCGAGGACCGCGAGATAGAGGTCGAGTTTGCTCGGGAAGTGTTGGTAGAGAACGGGTTTGCTGACACCCGCGTGGACTGCGATCTCGTCCATGCCCGCCGAGTGGTAACCGCGTTCGACGAAGATCTCACTGGCGGCATCCATCAACTGCAGTCGGCGTGCGCTCCGTGGCATCCGAACGCTCCGGCGTCCAGCATTGGCGGAGTTCGCCTTCACCCCGGTGCCTGCTGCTGCCGTCTCGTCCATGGATCGAGGGTATATCTGTCTTCCCGGGCCGCCACCGGTGGTGGCTTACAGGTGAATTGACGATGCCTGTGAGAAGGTTGAATGGTGACTGATGCGGGAGGCTCGGGGAGCAGGGGAACACGACGTTCACCCCGCGGCACCCGGGCTGAATCGGGTCGCGGTGACGAGAGTTCAGGGCGTCGCTCCTCCGGTCGCCGGACAGCAGTCGTCGACGGGAACGAACACTCTGACCAGGCACGACGTGCCGCCGATCGGGCGAGCCGACTAGCCCGGGCCGAGGCCGAGGCGGATGCGCGGCTCGCCAATCAGCGCACAGATATCCATCCTCCGGTGTCGTCGGGACGTCCCGCTCCGGATCAGCCGCTGCGGGCCCGGTGGGACCCGACGGATGATCCCGGGCGGCAACGCGCGGAACGCGACACGGATCGCAAAAAACAGAGTGCGCTGGGGCGGTTCGTCGCAACCTACGGCTGGCGCGCCTACGCGATTCCGGTCCTGGTGGTGCTCACCATCGTGATGATCGTGCTCACCGTGAGGTCGGAGCAGGAGAGCTCGCCGTCGGTGGCCGCTGCCGATTCCGATCCGGATTCGGTCCGCAGCACCGACGTGAACAACGTGACCACCGCGATCGGTGCGCCACCGGCCGAGGTCCAGGCCGAACAACTGCCGGCCGGCACTCTGCCCGACGGTGGCCCGTTCACCCAGAGCGGTGACAGTACCTACCGCATCGTCCCCGGTACGACGCCGCGCATCGGATCCGGTGGCCAAGAGTTCACGTACACCGTCGAGGTGGAGAACGGACTCAACTCCGGTGACTACGGCGGCGACCCCACGTACGCCAAGCTGGTCGACACCACTCTCGCGAATCCGAAGAGCTGGATCGGCGACGGGCAGTTCAGCTTCCGCCGGATCGACAGCGGTACCCCCGACTTCCGGGTCACCCTGACTTCTCCGGAGACCACGCGGGAGCTGTGTGGCTATGAGATCCAGCTCGAATCGAGCTGCTACTACCCGCCCGAGGGCCGGGTGACACTCAACGAGGCCCGCTGGGTGCGCGGTGCGCTCTCCTACCAGGGCGACGACCTGGGCTATCGGCAGTATCTGATCAACCACGAGATCGGCCACGCGATCGGTTTCGTCAACCATGAGCCGTGCAAGGTCAACGGGGCACTGGCGCCGGTGATGATGCAGCAGACATTCGGTACGGCCAACAGCCAGATCATGGCTCTGGATCCGGACATGAAGGCCGATCACAACTATGTCTGCAATCCCAATCCCTGGCCGTTCCCGGGGCGCTGATCCGGGCCGGCTGATGATTCTGCGCTGGTGGAATCATCTGTGTGGGACATTCGTTGAACATGGAGCCGGTGTCCGTGAGGCCCCGGTGCAGGTGGGAATCGCGTGAGGAGTGCTTGTGTCACAGTTGCCGCCGCTGGTTGAGCCCACAGGAGAGCTCACCCGCGAAGAGGTCGCCCGCTACAGCCGGCACCTGATCATCCCCGACATCGGAGTCGACGGACAGAAACGTCTCAAGAACGCCAAGGTGCTGGTCATCGGTGCCGGTGGGCTGGGGTCTCCGGCACTGCTGTATCTGGCGGCCGCCGGGGTCGGCACCATAGGAATCGTCGAGTTCGACGAGGTCGACGAGTCCAACCTGCAACGGCAGGTCATTCACGGGCAGTCCGACGTGGGCCGGCCCAAGGCCGATTCCGCAAAGGATTCGATCCTCGAGATCAACCCCTTCGTCGAGGTGCACACCCACAAGTTCCGCCTCGACAACAGCAACGCCGTCGAGCTGTTCGGGCAGTACGACCTGATCGTCGACGGCACCGACAACTTCGCCACCCGCTACCTGGTCAACGACGCCGCCGTGCTCGCGGGTAAGCCGTACGTGTGGGGATCGATCTATCGCTTCGAGGGCCAGGCCTCGGTGTTCTGGGAGGACGCGCCGAACGGACTCGGCCTGAATTACCGCGACCTGTACCCCGAGGCGCCGCCGCCGGGCATGGTGCCGTCGTGCGCCGAGGGTGGTGTGCTGGGCATCCTGTGCGCCTCGATCGGATCGATCATGGGTACCGAGGCGATCAAGCTGATCACCGGTATCGGCGAGACGCTGCTCGGCCGGTTGATGGTGTACGACGCCCTCGACATGCGCTATCGGACCATCAATCTGCGCAAGGACCCGCAGGCGCCGAAGATCACCGAACTGATCGACTATGACGCGTTCTGCGGGGTGGTCTCGGACGCGGGTGTGTCGGCGGCCACCGGCTCGACCGTGACCGCGGTCGAACTCAAGCAGCGTCTGGACTCCGGGGAGAAGCTCGCCCTGATCGATGTCCGGGAGCCCGTGGAGTGGGAGATCGTCAAGATCGAAGGTGCCACCCTGATCCCGAAGGGCGACATCGAGTCGGGCGAGGGGCTGTCCAAGCTGCCACAGGATCGGCCCGCGGTCCTGTACTGCAAGACCGGTATCCGGTCGGCCGAGGCGCTTGCGGCGGTCAAGAAGGCCGGCTTCGCGGACGCCACCCATCTGCAGGGTGGAATCACCGCCTGGGCCAAGCAGGTGGACACCGCACTGCCCGTCTACTGATCCCTGCACATCGCTCGCGGACGCGTGCGGCGACACCCTTCGAGCCTGCGGTGATTCTCTCGAACACGCCGGTAACGTTGGCGCCGTGACCTCTGACTTGACCTCCGTCGAGCCGCCCGAGCATGTCCTGAAGACCTTCGGGTTGACCGGACATCCCGTGGAGGCATTAGGTGACGGCTGGGAAGGTGGATGGCGGATCGGCGAGACGGTCCTCTCGCTCGTACCCGACCACGCGCGCGCGGCCTGGTCGGCGAAGGTCCGGGAGACGCTGTACGTCGATGGTGTCCGGGTTGCACGTCCGGTCCGGGCCTCTGACGGACGCTATGTGGTCTCGGGCTGGCGGGCCGACACCTATATCGCCGGAACACCTGAACCCCGCTTCGACGAGGTCGTCTCGCTGGCCGATCGACTCCATGAGGCCACCGCAGAACTGGAGCGTCCGCGCTTTTTGACGCAACCGCCGGCGCCGCCGTTCAGCGACGTCGACGTGTTCACCGCTTCTGATCGGGCCGCCTGGGATGACGTCCCGATGCGCGCGGCCCGGTCTGCCGGGATGGGTGACCCGACCTCACCGGACGGTGTCACCAGCCTCGAGATGCTGCACACGCTGGCCACCCTTCGCAAGAAAGTGGAGTCGCCGTCGCAGCTCGTCCACGGTGACCTGTTCGGCACAGTCTTGTTCGCCGGTACTGCCGCGCCCGGAATCACCGACATCACCCCGTATTGGAGACCCGCTGCCTGGGCGTCCGCGGTCGTCGTGGTGGACGCCCTGGCCTGGGGTGGGGCCGACGACGGACTCGTCGATCGCTGGGAAGATCTGCCGGAATGGCCGCAGATGATGTTGCGTGCCGTCATGTTCAGGTTGGCCGTTCACGCGTTACATCCCCGGTCGACGTCCGGTGCACTCCCGGGGCTCAAACGGGTCGCCGATATGGTCAGATTCCTCGTATAGCACTCCTGACCTGCTGTTTCCCGCCGATTTCGCCATGTAGCGGCCATCGTTGATCCCACTTCTCACACCCTTTTCGGGTGAGGAGTGAGAACACTGTGATTGTTCGGTCACTGCATGCAAAGCTTTCGCAACACCCATTTCCTACCGTTCTCCTCAAGTCATCCGGTAACTGGACCCGGACATACGAGGAGGGCACGAAGTGACTGCCAAGGCCACAAAGCGAAAGCACTACATCACCGACTGGGATCCCGAAGACGTCGAGGCGTGGGACAACGGCAACGCCGAAATCGCCAAGCGGAACCTGATCTGGTCGGTGATCTGTGAACACGTCGGGTTCTCGATCTGGGCGATGTTCTCGGTCCTCGCGCTGATGATGGGTCCGGAATACGGGATCAGTGCCGATCAGAAGTTCGCGATCGCGGCCACCGCGACGTTCATCGGTTCCTGCTTGCGTATTCCTTACACCCAGGCCACAGCGAAGTTCGGTGGACGGAACTGGGCGATCTTCTCGGCCGTCGTGCTGTTGATCCCCACCGGTCTGCTCCTGATGCTGATGATGAATCCGGGCGACTTCGGCTTCGGGTGGTACCTGTTCGTGGCCGCGCTGACCGGCTTCGGTGGCGGCAACTTCGCGTCCTCGATGACCAACATCAACGCGTTCTACCCGCAGCGTCTCAAGGGCTGGGCGCTGGGACTCAACGCCGGCGGCGGAAACATCGGCGTACCGGTCGTCCAGTTGATGGGGCTGCTGGTGATCTGGCTGTTTGCCGACAACCCCGAGGTCCTGTGTGCCATCTACCTGGTTCTGCTGGCCTTCGCCGGTGTCGGTGCCGCGATCTATATGGACAATCTCGACCACCAGACCGCCAGCGGTCGGTCGATGGTCCAGGCGCTGAAGTTCCGTGACACATGGATCATTTCGCTGCTGTACGTCGGAACATTCGGTTCGTTCATCGGCTTCGGGTTTGCCTTCGGTCAGGTCCTCAACATCAGCTTCGCCGCGTCCGGGAACTCGAACCCGGCTTTGGCTGCCGCGCAGATCGTCTGGATCGGACCCCTGCTGGGATCGCTGAGCCGGCCATATGGCGGAAAGCTTGCCGACAGGATCGGCGGCGGCAAGGTGACGCTGTTCAGCTTCCTCGCGATGATCGCCTCGGCTGCCATCCTGGTGGTGGCGGGACTGATCTCGGACGCGAACGACAAAGAGATCACCGGCGGCACACTGACCGCGTTCGTGATCGGCTTTGTGCTGCTGTTCCTCATCTCGGGCATCGCCAACGGCTCGGTTTACAAGATCATCCCGAGCATCTGGGAACACAAGGCCAAGATCAATCCAGCCCTGAACACGCTGGGCAAGACCAACTGGTCGCGGTCGATGTCGGGTGCACTGATCGGTATTGCCGGCGCATTCGGTGGTCTCGGTGGCGTCGGGATCAACCTGGTGCTGCGCGACAGCTACAAATCCAATCAGTCGGCCACCCAGGCCTTCATCATCTTCCTGGCCTTCTATGTCCTCGCGGCGATCGTGACCTGGTGGTTCTACGTTCGTGAGTCCTTCGAGGTCACCGAAGCGACGGCGAAGCCGGCTCCGGTCGAATCCGCCACCCCGGTAGTGCAGCCGTGACCACGCAGACGATCCCCCTCGACCTCACGGCCGAGGGCTCGGTCGGAACCCGGACACATTGCCCGTACTGCGGATTGCAGTGCGCGATGACCATCACCGGGTCCGGCGCCGCCGATGCCGAGATCGCCCCACGGCAGTTCCCCACCAACAAGGGCGGGTTGTGCCAAAAGGGTTGGACGGCAGCCGATGTGCTCCGCAACCCGAACCGGCTGACCGAACCGCTCGTCCGAGTCGACGGAGAGCTGACACCGACGACGTGGGACAACGCGCTGGACATCGTGGCGCAGGGTTTCGCTCGCGCCCGCCGTGAGCACGGCGCCGACGCGGTGGGAATCTTCGGTGGTGGCGGTCTGACCAACGAGAAGGCCTACCAGCTGGGCAAGTTCGCGCGGGTGGCATTGCAAACCTCGAACATCGACTACAACGGCCGGTTCTGCATGAGCTCGGCGGCCGCTGCCGGAATCAAGTCGTTCGGCATCGATCGGGGATTGCCGTTCCCCTTGGCCGACATCGGTTCGGCGGAGTGCATCGTCATGCTGGGCGGCAACGTGGCCGAGACGATGCCGCCGATGGTCAGCCATCTCATGACCGCTGCCCGTGCCGGTGGACTGGTCGTCGCAGATCCGCGCCGGACGGCAACGGTGGAACGTGCGGTGACCGATGGCGGTGTGCACCTGCAACTCTCGCCCGGCACCGATCTGCCCCTGGTCCTGGGCATGGTTCATATCGCGGTGACCGAGGGGTACGCCGATCTGGACTACATCGCCGACCGCACCAGCGGATTCGACGAGTTCTGGCGAGTCGCGGGGCAGTGGTGGCCGGAACGGGCCGAGCGGACCAGCGGCGTCCCGGTCAGTGCGATGCGCCGGACCGTGCAGCTGCTGGCCGCCTCCCGTGATCGCGGAACCGGCGCCTATGTGCTCACAGCCCGTGGGGCGGAACAGCATTCGACCGGTACTGACACCGTCAGCGCCGTGATCGGTCTGGCGCTGGTGCTCGGCCTGTGTGGACGGCGGGGCAGCGGCTACGGCTGCATCACCGGGCAGGGCAACGGTCAGGGCGGTCGCGAACACGGCCAGAAGGCAGACCAGTTGCCGGGCTACCGGAAGATCGCCGACCCGGCGGCACGCAAGCACGTCGCCGCGGTGTGGGGCATCGATCCCGACGACCTGCCCGGTCCCGGCCGCAGCGCCTACGAACTGCTCGAATCCCTGGGACAGCCCGGCGGACCGAAGATGCTGATGGTGCACGGTGCGAACCTGGCGGTGTCGGCGCCGCGCGCCGGACACGTGGTGGATCGGCTGCAGTCCCTGGACATGTTGGTGGTCAACGACTTCCTGATGTCGGAGACCGCGGCGATGGCCGATGTCGTGCTGCCGGTATTGCAGTGGGCCGAGGAGGAAGGGACGATGACGTCCCTCGAGGGACGGCTGCTGCGCCGGCGTCAGGCGGTGCCGGTCCCGGATGGTCCGCGCAGCGAACTGGAAGTGCTGTCGGAGTTGGCCATTCGGCTCGGTCAGCCCGCCGAACGGTTCAAGACCGACCCCCGCGAGGTCTTCGATGAGCTGCGACGAGCCTCTGCCGGTGGTCCGGCCGACTACACCGGCATCACCTACGACCGCCTCGACAACGACGAGGCGATCCACTGGCCCTGCCCCGAGGTCGGTCACCCCGGAACCCCGCGGATGTTCCTGGACCGCTTCGGCACCGAGGACGGACGGGCCAAGTTCGTCGCGGTCGACCATCACGGGCAGACCGAGCCGGTGAGCGCCGACTATCCGCTGATCTGCACGACCGGGCGGGTGCTGACGCACTACCAGTCGGGCGCCCAGACCCGTCACGTGAAGGCGCTGGCCGATGCCGCCGGCCCCATGTTCGTGGAGGTCAACTCGGACACCGCAGAGCGACTGGGAATTACGCACGGGGACCGGGTGCGAGTGACCTCGCGCCGCGGGTCTGTGATCGCTGCGGCCCGGTGCATCGACTCGTTGCGGCCCGACACCGTCTTCCTGCCTTTCCACTACGCCGGTGATGGGCGCGCCAACCTGCTGACCAATCCCGCACTCGATCCGACCAGCCGGATGCCCGAGTTCAAGATCTGCGCGGTGCGGATGGAACCGGCCGCACAGTTGGAACCGATGGGGTGAACATGACGAAGCGTGTGGTGATCGTGGGCAACGGCATGGCCGGTGCCCGGTTGCAAGAAGAACTGCATCGGCGCGACCCCGGTGGCGAGCGCGTCACCAGTGTGGTCATCGGTGAGGAGCCGACCGCCGCGTACAACCGGATCTTGATGTCGAATGTGGTGGCCGGCCGGATCCGCCCCGCCGACACCATGATTCGTGCCGAGAACTGGTACCGCGAACGCAACCTGCAGACGCATGTCGGTGTGCGCGTCGAGCGTGTCGACCGGGCCGCCCAGACGGTGCACTGCAGCGACGGAACCGTCCACCGCTACGACAAGCTCGTGTTCGCCACGGGTAGTCGCTCGTTTGTCCCACCGATCGCCGGCGCACTCGACGACGAGGGTGCGCCGGTGCCCGGCGTCGTCGCCTTCCGCAACCTCGCCGACTGTGAATCGATCGTCTCGGCACTGGGAAAGGGTGTTCGGGTGGTCGTCGTCGGTGGCGGTCTGCTCGGACTCGAGGCGGCCCGCGGTGCACTCCTGCAGGGCGCTGCGGTGACAGTGGTCCATCCGCGGTCGCATCCGATGGAAAAGCAGCTCGACAGTGCCGGTGGAGCGGTTCTCACCCGGATCCTGCGTGAGATCGGGATGGACGTGGTGCTCGGCGGGCGGGTGAGCGCGATCCGCGACGATCCGCAGACCGGCCGTGAAGTGGTGCTCACCGACGGCTCGACCCTGGGCGCCGATCTCGTCATCGTTGCCGCCGGGATCGCGCCCAACACCGAGGTCGCCGCGGAGGCCGGGCTGGCAGTCGATCACGGAATCGTCGTCGACGACGAACTCCGCACCAGCGACCGGGCCGTCTACGCGATCGGTGAATGCGCCCAGCACCGCAACATCGTCTACGGACTGGTACAGCCGGGGTGGGAGATGGCCGAGACCGTGGCCGAGAACCTGGTCGGCGAGAGCCTGGTCGGATACGAGGGCACGCAGCAGATCCTGCGACTCAAGGCCCACGACATCGACCTGGCGTCGATGGGCGAGATCGACACGGACCCGAATGATCTTGAGGCCGAGGTGATGACGCTGTCCGATCCCCACCGCGGTCGCTACGCCAAGGTGGTCGTGCGCAAGGACCGCATCGCCGGGGCGGTGCTGCTGGGCAACCCGGAGGTGGTGGGCACCATCTCCCAGTTGTTCGACTCCGGTGCGCCGGTGCCGACCGACCGCATGCGTCTGCTGCTCGGGCACCTCGTCGGAGGTGCCACCGAATCGGCGAGCCCGGCACAGATGCCCGGCGACGCGATCATCTGCCGGTGCAACACGGTGTCGAAGAAGAACCTGACCGACGCCTGGCGAAAGGGTGCCCGCAGTGCGGGTGCGATGGCCGATGCCACCCGGGCGACAACCGGTTGTGGCAGTTGCCAATCCGTGGTCGACGGATTGTGTGAATGGCTCAAGACGGCAGACGCATGACAATGACAACAGATGTGAGAAAGAGGGCTGAAGTGTCCGCTAAAACCGTTGTGGTGGTTGGTCACGGGATGGTCGGCCATCGCTTTGTCCAGGAACTGCGCCAGCGCGATGTCACCGATCAGTGGCGGGTTGTGGTGGTCTGTGAGGAACCGACCGCGGCCTACGATCGGGTGGGATTGTCCTCCTACGTGAACAATTGGGACCCGGAGTCATTGGCGCTCGACGGGAACACCTACCCGGGTGACCCGCTGGTGTCCCTCCTGCTGGGCCGGTCGGTGAAACGAATCGACCGGGTCAAGCGGACCGCCGTCCTCGATGACGACTCCAGCATTGTGTTCGACGCCCTGGTTCTGGCCACGGGTTCGTACCCGTTTGTGCCTCCGGTTCCCGGAAAGGACTCGGACAACTGCTTCGTCTATCGCACTCTGACGGACCTGGACCAGATCCGCGCTGCCGCCGAGGCCGCTCCGGCCGGTGCCACGGCGGTCGTGGTCGGTGGTGGACTCCTCGGCCTGGAGGCGGCCAACGCCCTCAAGCTCCTCGGCCTGAAGCCGCACGTGGTCGAGTTCGCGCCCCGGCTGATGCCGTTGCAGGTGGACGCCGGTGGTGGCGCATTGCTGGCCAACCTGGTCCACGAACTCGGCGTCACGGTGCACACCGGCGTGGGTACGTCGGCCATCGAACAGGTCGAGGGTGGCTCCCTGAACATCACGCTCTCGGATGGCAGCACCATCGATGATGCTGCGCTGCTGGTCTTTTCCGCCGGTGTGCGGCCACGTGATCAGCTCGCCCGGGACGCCGATCTGGCGGTCGGTGAGCGCGGCGGCGTACTTGTCGACAGTGGTTGCCGTACCGATGATCCGGACATCTACGCGATCGGTGAGGTCGCCGCGGTGGACGGCCGCTGCTACGGGCTGGTTGCTCCGGGCTACAGCACCGCGGAGGTCGTGGCCGATCGGCTGCTCGGCGGACGGTCGGAGTTCGAGGGCGCCGACATGTCGACCAAGCTCAAATTGCTCGGGGTCGATGTCGCGAGTTTCGGTGATGCGATGGGTGCCACCGAGGGTTGCCTCGAGGTGGTCTTCAACGATCCGGTTGCCGGGACGTACTCCAAAGTTGTTGTGAGTGATGATGCCAAGACACTGCTCGGCGGCGTGCTCGTCGGTGATGCAACGCAGTACGCCTTGCTCAAGCCGATGGTCGGCGGACCGCTTCCGGGTGATCCCGCGGCACTGATCGCGCCGGCCGCGGGCGAAGGCATCGGCCTGTCCGCCCTGCCCGACAGTGCGGAGATCTGTTCCTGCAACGGCGTCGACAAGGGTTCCATCTGCGGAGCCATCGCCCATGGGGCGCAGGATGTCGAAGCGGTCAAGACCTGCACCAAGGCCGGTACCACTTGTGGCGGCTGTATCCCGTCGATCACCCGCCTGCTGGCGGATTCCGGTGTCGCGATCTCGAAGTCGCTGTGTGAGCACTTCTCGCATTCCCGCGCCGAACTCTTCGAGATCGTGCAGGCGACGGGTATCCGTACCTTCAGCGAGCTTGTCGCCAAGCACGGCCACGGCCTGGGTTGTGAGATCTGCAAGCCCACCGTCGCGTCGATCCTGGCGTCGACCTCGAGTGATCACATTCTCTCGGGTGAGCAAGCGGCACTGCAGGATACAAACGACCGGTTCCTCGCCAACATGCAGAAGAACGGCACCTATTCGGTGGTTCCGCGGATGCCCGGCGGCGAGGTGACACCGGATCAGCTGATCGTGATCGGTCAGGTGGCAAAGGATTTCGACCTCTACACCAAGGTCACCGGCGGTCAGCGGATCGACTTGTTCGGCGCCCGCGTCGAGCAGTTGCCACTCATCTGGCAGCGGCTGGTCGACGCCGGCATGGAATCCGGTCATGCGTACGGGAAGAGCCTGCGCACCGTGAAGAGTTGTGTCGGTACCAGCTGGTGCCGGTACGGGGTCCAGGATTCGGTGGGCATGGCCGTCGACCTGGAGAACCGCTATCGAGGTCTGCGATCACCGCACAAGCTGAAGTTCGGTGTGTCCGGTTGCGCGCGGGAGTGCGCGGAGGCCCGCGGCAAAGACGTCGGCATCATCGCCACCGAACACGGCTGGAATCTCTATGTCGGCGGCAACGGCGGTCAGAGTCCGGCGCACGCCCAGTTGCTGGCATCGGGCATCGATGATGCGACGCTCGTCACATACATCGATCGATTCCTGATGTTCTACATCCGCACGGCCGACCGGCTGCAACGAACGGCACCCTGGCTCTCATCGCTCGAAGGTGGCCTGGATCACCTCAAAGATGTTGTGTGTGAAGACAGCCTCGGCATCGCCGCCGAGCTGGAGGCGGCGATGGAAACCCACGTCGCCGGATACAAGGACGAGTGGGCCGGTGTGCTCGACGACGAGGACAAACTGGCCCGTTTCGTGTCTTTTGTGAATGCGCCGGAACAACCCGATCCCACCATTGGTTTCTCGGAGAGTGGCGGACGTAAAGTGCCCGTACTCTTGGGGATACCGCAGCTCGGCGCAGTCCGCCGGGGAACGGAGGAAACGTCACGATGAGTCTCATCGACGACACACGAGTTGATACGAACGCCGCCATGTGGACTGCGGCCTGCCACTTCGACCGGCTCGTGCCGGGCTTCGGAGTCGCGGTCCTGCTGCCCGGGGGTGAACAGGTGGCACTGTTCCGGATGGTCGACGGGGAGCTGTACGCCGTGGGCAACATCGACCCGTTCGGCAATGCGGCAGTCATGTCGCGCGGGCTGGTCGGCGACCGCGACGGTGAGCCGACTGTCGCCTCGCCCCTGCTCAAGCAGGTGTTCTCCCTGGTGGACGGGCGCTGCCTGGGAGACGAGAATGTAATCTTGCCCGTCTACGATGTGCGGCAACGAGCCGGCCTCGTGCAGGTACGGCCGCGATAGCGTGACAAATGGAGGTCTAGTGAGTTCGGGTGGTCGCAGCACTGAGGGTGATACAGGTCCGTTGACCGGATTCACCATCGGGATCACGGCGGCGCGCCGAGCCGACGAGTTCGCGGCTCTGCTGGAGCGACGTGGGGCCGTGATCGAGCGGACGCCCGCTATCCAGATCATCCCGCTCGCCGACGACACGGAGTTGCGGGCAGCGACCGAGAAGGTCGTTGCGCATCCACCTGAGATCGTGGTTGCCACAACAGGTATCGGATTCCGCGGCTGGATGGAGGCCGCGGAGGACTGGGGTATGGCAGAGGCGTTGGTCGAGGCGCTGGGCCGGTCTCGGGTACTGGCCCGCGGTCCCAAGGCCAAGGGTGCGATCCGGGCCGGTGGCCTGCGTGAGGAATGGTCGCCGCCGAACGAGTCGTCGAGCGAGGTTCTCGAACATCTCCTGGCCGAAGGGGTCGACGGCGTCCGGGTGGGTGTTCAGCTCCACGGTGCGACCACGGAGTGGGAGCCGCTGCCCGACTTCTGTGAGGTCTTGCGGGAAGCAGGCGCCGAGGTGCTCCCGATTCCGGTATATCGGTGGTTGCCACCGCGCGACACCACTGAGCTGGATCAGATGATCTCTCAGATCATCAACTTCGACATCGACGCCGTCTCGTTCACCAGTGCGCCGGCGGTGGCCTCGATGCTCGGCCGGGCACAGGACACCGGACGCCTCGACGCGCTCCTCGAATCGTTGCGGACCGACGTCGCCGCCATGTGTGTCGGTCCGGTGACCGCGGGACCCCTTGTTGCACTGAAGGTTCCGACGTCGCGACCGGGCCGGTTCCGGTTGGGTGCATTGGCTCGTCACATCGCCGAAGAGATGCCGCGCCGGGTCCCGACGATGCGGGTCGCCGGGCACGACATGAGTATTCGCAGTCGAGCGGTGATGGTCGACGGCGAGTTGCGGCCGTTGTCGCCGGCCGGACTGACACTGCTCAAGGCGCTGGCACAGCGTCCGGGCCGGGTGGTGTCGCGGCAGGCGCTCCTGGCCCAGCTACCCGGCGGGGGTGAGGACACACATGCGGTCGAGACCGCGATGGCCAGACTGCGCGCCGGGCTGGGGGACTCCCGCATGATCCAGACCGTGGTGAAACGCGGGTACAGACTGTCAATAGATCTCGAATACGAGGAGGGCGAGAACACATGATCTTCAATCATCTTGGTGCGCAGCCCATCCTGGTTGCCCATGGGACCCGTTCGGAGCACGGCACTGCGATGATCGCAGATCTGGCCGATAAGGTGTCGGCGCAGATCGGACCAACCCGGGTGGCGTTTGTGGACGTTCTCGGGCCCTCGCCGTCCGAGGTGTTGTCCGGCGTCGACGGACCTGCGGTGGTGGTCCCGGCGTTTCTGGCGGAGGGCTACCACGTCCGCCAGGATCTGCCCGAACACATCGTTGCCAGTGGCCATCAGGCCACCAGCGTGTCCCGGGCGCTCGGCCCGGATCCGGAACTGGCCCGCGTTCTTGCCCAGCGCCTGACCGAATGTGGCTGGAAGCGTGGGGATTCGGTGGTCCTCGCGGCCGCGGGGTCATCGGATGCGTATGCGCTCGGTCAGGTCCGGCGGGCCGCCACACTGCTCGGGGCAATGATCGGTGCCCATGTCGAGGTCGGGTACATCGCGACCGGCGAGCCCCGGATCGCCGACGTTGTTGCGGCGACTCGGGCGCAGACCCGGCGCCGGGTATTCATCGCGTCCTATCTGCTGGCGCAGGGCCTGTTCCATGATCGTTTGCAGGGCGTCGGTGCCGATGGGGTGTCGGAGCCGCTCGGGGCGGATCCGAGGGTGGTCGATCTGGTGGTCAGGCGGATGCGTTCGGTCCGGCGGGTAGTTCCGGCGATATGAGTTCCGGTCGGGCAAAAGCCTGATTGTTGTGCTCGCTGCACAACGATTGAGCTTAATTTCGTCCCTTCAGGCCGTCGTGAAGTGCGCACCGGCTCCATAGTGTTCTAGGTCACAGCGATGTTCGCCGGTCGAATCCGGCAGGCGTGGACCGAAGGGCACCCATAGTGGATCTGGCATATCTTCCCTGGCGACAAACCGAGGTGCGGCGTGAGCGAGTATGTCTGCGCGACGACCGCGGCGCGCTGACCTACGCGCAGGCGGACCGGCGGGTTGCCGCGATCGCCGAGCAGTTTGCCGCTACGGGGTTCGGTCGGGGGGATGTCGTCGCGATCATGTTGCCCAATCGTGTCGAGCTGGTACTCGCGATCCTCGCGGCCTGGAGACTTGGTGCGGCGGCGACGCCCATCAACCCGGCATTCACCGAGGGTGAAGCCGGTTTCCAGATCGAGGATTCCGGTGCCAGCCTACTGATCGCGGAAGCCGGCGCGGCGGCGGGAATCACCACCATCGTGGCCGACGATCTCGCGATGACCGCCATCTCGGATCACCAACCGGTGGTGCTCGAACCCGAGGACCTCGCGCTGCTCGTCTATACGAGCGGATCGACCGGAAAACCGAAGGGGGTCATGCAGACCCATCAGAATGTCGATTCGATGGCCACGATCTTCGCAGGACACCTCGAGTTGACCGAGGATGATCACTGCATGCTCATCTTGCCGTTGTTCCACGCGAATGCCTTGATGGTCAGCACTTTTGCGCCATTGTCGGTAGGTGGTCAACTCTCGATTGTCGGAAGCTTTTCACCGCGCACCTTCTTTGACCACATCGAGCGGCTGCGCCCCACCTACTTCTCCGCGGTACCCACCATCTATGCGCTGCTCGCCGCCCTCCCAGAGGAGGTTCGACCGGACACGTCGTCGCTGCGGTTTGTCGTTTGCGGCGCTGCTCCGGTCTCGGTCGAGCTTCTCGAAAAGTGTTCACAGCGATATGGTTTCGAGATCATCGAAGGCTACGGCCTGACCGAGACCACATGTGGTTCGGCATGCAACCCGGTGCATGGACAGCGCAAACCGGGAACGGTCGGTCCGGCGCTGTCCGGGCTGGACATCCGGGTGGTCCGCGCCGACGGCAGCGTCGCAGGCGTGGGTGAACCGGGCGAGGTGCAGATCAGTGGACCCACCGTGATGCGCGGATACCTGGGTAAACCGGACGCCACCGCGGATACGATCATCGACGGTTGGCTGCGCACCGGGGACATCGGCAGACTCGACGACGACGGCTACCTCACCCTGGTCGACCGACTCAAAGACATGATCATCCGCGGCGGCGAGAACATCTACCCGAAAGAGATCGAAAACATCCTTGCCGCAGATCATTCCGTGCTCGAGGCGGCGGTCGTCGGTCGACCGGATCCGATCTTCGGTGAGGTGCCGGTCGCCTATGTGACGCTCTATCCCGGATCTTCTTGCACCACAGACGATCTGATCGACCACTGCCGGCGGCACCTGACGCGGGTGAAGGTGCCCGAATCGATCACGATCGTCGAAGCCCTGCCCAAGAATCCGGTCGGAAAGATCAACAAACCAGAACTTCGACGCGCCCTGCAGACCGCCTAGCTCGCAACCCCGATACAACCACCGACGCGGGTCACCTCCCGCGGCGATACCCCTTGCCCGAAATCAGCTGCTCTCAACGAAGGAGAAGACATGGGATTCAAGACAGCCGACATGCCGCCGGTTGACCCGGCGGAGTTCGGTTCCCTGCCGTTCATGGACCGGATGCGACTCCTCGCCACCCACTGGTGTGAATACGGATTCGGAAGTCCCAAACAGCTGCACATGCTGTATGTCTACAAGCTGATCCTCTATGTCGGACTCGGCGTCGTCATCGTCGGCTTGACCACTCCGGGTCTCGGCGGGTTCGGAGATTTTGCTTCCTGGTGGAACGAACCCATCGTGTACCTCAAGCTGATGGCCTGGACCATTCTGTTCGAGATCACCGGCCTGGCATCATCTTCCGGCCCGCTTGCCTTCAAGTTCAGCCCGTTCATCGGTGGATTTCTCTACTTCAGCCGCCGAAACACCCTGCGCGTCGCGCCCTGGCCGGGCAAGGTTCCGTTCACCGCGGGTGACCATCGAACCTTCTGGGACGTCGGCCTGTACTTCGTGATCCTGGCGAACCTCGCCTTCATCCTGGTGTTTCCCGGGCAGGAAACCTCAATCGTGCCCGGCAGTGAGGCCGGCCTACCGCCGTCTTGGGCGCTGCTGAGCTACGTCGGCCTGATCGTGCTGATGGGACTGCGGGACAAGGTCGTTTTCCTCGCGGCCCGATCCGAGCAGTACATCGCGATCCTGTTCTTCTTCGGTGTGATGACCAACCTCGTC
The DNA here is from genome assembly GCF_000383535.1 of Nocardia sp. 348MFTsu5.1. Classification (NCBI taxonomy): domain Bacteria; kingdom Bacillati; phylum Actinomycetota; class Actinomycetes; order Mycobacteriales; family Nocardiaceae; genus Nocardia; species Nocardia sp. 348MFTsu5.1. The sequence continues at coordinate 23,088 of NZ_KB911524.1, read as the reverse complement.
GACATGATCGTCGCGGCAAAGATCGTGATGGTCGTGATCTGGATGGGTGCCGGGGTCTCGAAGTTCGGCCGGCACTTCACCAACGTGGTGGCGCCGATGACGAGCAACACCCCGTGGATCACCTCGACGCGTCTCAAGCGCAGTCTCTACCGCAATTTCCCCGAGGACATCCGGCCGTCGCACCGGTCGTCCGCGCTCGCCCACATCGGCGGCACGGTGGTCGAACTGGTGGTGCCGCTGGTCTTGTTGTTCTCGACCAACCGCACCGTGACGTTGCTGGCGATCATCGTCATCGTCTGCTTCCACGTCTTCATCATCTCCACCTTCCCGCTCGCCGTTCCGCTGGAATGGAACGTCTTCTTCATCTTCGCGACGGTCTTCCTGTTCTGGGGGTTCGACGCGGGTGCGGGATACGGTGTCGGCGACATGAGCACCGGATGGTTGATCGCGGCTCTGGTGGCTGCGCTGTTCTTCCCGATTCTGGGTAACCTTCGCCCACAACAGGTCTCGTTCCTTCCGTCCATGCGCCAGTACGCGGGCAACTGGGCGTCGGCGACCTGGGCGTTCCGTGGCCGGGACATGGAAGAAAAGCTCAATACCCACATCGTGAAGTACAACACCAACCAGATCGACCAGCTCACAGCGGCTTTCGGCGCAGAGGTTGCCGAGATCTTCATGCAGAAGGCAGTCGCCTGGCGCACCATGCACAGTCAGGGACGTGCGCTGATCTCGCTGATGATGCGGCATACGGACTCGCTGGAGAACTACGTCATCCGGGAAGGCGAGTTCGTCTGCACCACGCTGGTCGGCTGGCAGTTCGGCGATGCCCACCTGCACGACGAGCGGCTGATCGAAGCCGTCCAGCGCCGTTGCGATTTCGCACCGGGCGAGCTGATCGTCACATTCACCGAGTCGCAGCCCATCCACCGCAACTACATCGAATATCGGGTCATCGACGCAGCCCTGGGCGTGGTCGAACGCGGTACGTACGTGGTCAAGGACGCCACCGACGAGCAGCCCTGGTTGCCGAACGGACCTATCCCGCATCAGGTCACCTGGACCATGCATGGTTACCAGGCCCCGGGTGATCTGACCCGGGCACGGTCCGGCTGGCCTGTGGGCACCGGCGACTTCGAAATGATCGAGGTGGCCGAAGCGAGTACGGAGGCCCCCGACCGTGCCAAGGTGGATGGATGACAGAGGCAGTCGTGGTCGGCAGCGGACCCAATGGGCTCGCTGCGGCCCTGACCCTCGCCGCCGCCGGTGTCCGGGTGCGGGTGCTCGAAGCCGCGCCGCTCATCGGCGGCGGCACCCGCAGCGGGGACTACACCGACACCGGTGTGGTGCACGACGAATGTTCGATGGCTCATCCGCTTGCCCTCGACACCGCGTTCTCGCGCAGCGTCGACCTGCAGCGGTACGGACTGAACTGGGAGTGGCCGGAGATCCAGTACTCGCATCCGCTCGACGGCGGGCGTGGTGTGGGGGTGTACCGCTCGGTCGAGCGAACCGTCGCCGGGTTGGGGTCCGCGGGTCCGGCGTGGCGCCGCGTCTTCGGGTCGGTGTCGGATCGGTTCGCCGACATCGCGACCGATTTCACCCGACCACTGCTGCACGTGCCGGACCACCCGATCAAGCTGGCCCGGTTCGGTGCCCTGGCCGCGCTGCCGGCCACTGTGCTGGCCAGGGTCTTCGGTACGGAAGAAGCGCAGGCACTGTTCGGAGGTGTTGCAGCCCATGCGTTCCGGCCACTCGGAACGCCGATGTCGTCAGCGATCGGGTTGGCGCTGGGGTCGGCGGCCCACACCTACGGATGGCCGGTGGCCCGTGGTGGTTCAGGGGCCATCACCAGGGCGATGGCCGCTGCAGTCGTCGACCTCGGTGGCACGATCGAAACCGGGGTGCACGTGACCTCGCTGTCGGAGTTGGACGCCCCGGACATCGTCATGCTCGACACCTCACCCGCGGCGGCCGCGCGGATCGCGGGTGATCGGATGCCGGCACGCATCAGTCGCGCCTACCGGCACTACCGGCACGGACCGGCGGCCTACCAGGTCAATTACGCGGTGCGGGACGGGATCCCATGGGCCGATCAGCTATCGCGGTCCGCCGGTACGGTGCACGTCGGCGGTGCCTTCGCCGACGTCGTGGCGGCCGAGCGGGACGTGCACCGTGGCGTCATGCCGGCGCGTCCGTTTGTGCTGGTGGGTCAGCAATATCTCGCCGATCCGACCAGGTCGAACTACGACATCCACCCGATCGATGCCTACGCCCACGTACCGGCGAATTGGTCGGGCGACGCGGGCGCGGCGATCACGGCGCAGATCGAGAGGTTCGCACCCGGGTTCAGTGATCGGATCGTGGCGACCCGTATCCGGTCGGTGGCGCGAATCGAGTCGGACAATGAGAACTTCGTCGGCGGTGACATAACGACCGGTGCAAACACGCCGTGGCGCTTGGTGTTCCGTCCTCGATTCGCTCTGGACCCGTATGCCACCGGCATCGACGGGGTGTACCTGTGTTCTGCCGCGACGCCGCCGGGTGCGGGCGCGCATGGCATGTGCGGCCACAACGCCGCCCGCTCGGCACTCGGCGCACTGACCACCTCGGACGTGGCGATGTGATGACCGATCAGCGGACGCGCGACTGGGTGGTGGCTGCCGATGATCCGGAACTGGCGGCAGCTGTGGTCACGATCGCCAAGCGGCTGGGCGAGCGCGAAGGCGAGATCAGCGCGCACATGACCGACCTGATCGCCCGCGAGGTCGAACCGCTCGATGCCAGCGACCTGGGAGCGGCGCTCCACGCCAGTGTGCACGGCAATGTCACGACCATGCTCGATATCCTCGAACACAACATTTCGCTCGCCGACGTCGAGCCGATCCGCCCGGCCGTCGACTACGCGCTGCTACTGGCCCAGCGTGGAGTGCCGCCTTCATCGTTGCGTCGGGCCTACCATTTCGGCTCAGATGACCTCCGAGAGGCCATCTTCGGCGAGATCTCGTCCCTCGACGTGGCCGCCGATCTGAAGCTCCGCCTTCTCCATCAACTCGATTCGTTCATCCACAAGTACATCGACTGGATCACCCAGATCGTGCTGCTCGCCCACGAAGAAGAGCGCCGCCTGTGGCTCAACCGGACCGCCGGTGTCACCGCCACGCTGGTTCGGGAGGTTCTCAGCGAGCACAGCGTCGATCGATTCGAGTTCGCCGAGAAGACGCGTTATGGACTGGAGCAGGCGCACGTCGGTGCAGTGTTGTGGATCGAGCACGCCAATCCCGGTCTCGACCACACCCGTTCGCTGCAGTCGATCGCCGACGCGATCACCGAGGTGATAGGTCCGCGGTCGGCGGTGCTGTTCACCGCGGTCGACCGCAGCACCGCCTGGGTGTGGTTCGGGCGCGGCGAGGACCGATCGCCGATCGATGTGAACCCCGTGCGCACCAGACTGGAACGTTTCGAAGGTGCCCGGATCACCTTCGGGCTCCCCGAGGTCGGTGTACCCGGATTTCGCCAGTCCCACCAGCAGGCGGAGTCGGTGGTGGCGGTGGTGAGGGCGGCATCGGGTTCGGCGCGGACCGCGGTCAGCTTCGGGGACCGCGGGATGGCCATCGTGGCGATGCTCGCCCGCGACCTGGACGCGACCAAGACCTGGGTCGGGGACGTGCTGGGTCCGCTCGCCAACGACACCGAGAGCGAGGCGATGCTGCGTGAGACCCTGCGGGTGTTCCTCGAAACCGGACGAAGTCATACGCAGACTGCCGAACAGTTGATGCTGCACCGCAATTCGGTCCGCTACCGGATCCGTAAAGCCGAGGCGGTTCGGCAACGACCGGTCGATGTCGACCGCCTCGATGTTGAGGTCGCCCTGCATGCCTGTCATCTGCTCGGAGCGGCAGTCCTCACGTCGCGGTGACCCCGCACCCCGTTACCGCCGCACCCCGATGATGTGGTGTTTTGGCGGAGCCCACCTGGGGGTTTGTTCGCCAAAAGGGCACAGGATCGGGTTAGGGGAGCGCTAGACGGGCGACTTTCATGTCGACGCGACCGTCGAAGACCGGAACACCTTCGGCCTGAAGGCGTTCGAGCTGTCTCGTTCGCAAGTGTGGCGCCGGCCGGCCGCTGACCGCGATGACGCGGTGCCACGGTAGGTCGGACGAATCGGTACGCATGATCCATCCGACGATGCGAGCGCTGGACAGTCCGGCCGCCGCCGCGACATCGCCGTAGGTGGTGACCTTGCCGGCGGGTACCGAGGCCACGATGTCGCGGACCCGTTCGACCTCTTCTTCCGTCACGGCCGCCATTTCAGTTGCGGGCCAATGCCTTCGCGACCAGCTCGGCCGTCAACTCGGCCCTGGCGAACGGCACCATGTGTCCGCAGTCCTCCTCGATCACCGTCAGCAGGTCGCCCTGCTGCTCGGCGAGTGCAGCCCGGAACTCTGCGGTGAAGTAAGGGGGCTGCACCCGCATCGCCTGCACCACGTCGACAGGGATGCCGGTGGGAGGGAGCGTGAACGGGCGCGCCAGTTCGCTCCAGGTGGCGACCACCATCCCCGGATGGATGCGCCAGTTCACCCGATCTCCGACGTTGATCAGGTGATCGGAGATCTCGCGATCGAGGATGCCCGGGTCGAGTTCGGCCCACGATTCGCAGAGCTTGCCCTCGCGGGCCGCGGCCTCATCGGGATAGTCGTGGTGCGCCATGGTGTCGATCGCGACGTCCCCCATCATCTGAGGATCGAGTCCCATGGCCGGATCGAGCAGCACAAACGACCGGATCCGCTCGCCGATCAGGCGCGACAGGTGCATGGCGAGCGCGCAGCCATAGGAATGCGCGACGACCACCACCGGTCCGTCGATGTGTTCGTCCACGACCTCACACAGCGCCAGCACCTGTGCCTCGATCGACCAGGGTGGTGTCCACCGGGAGAAACCGTGACCGAGGAGGTCGGGTGCCACGATCCGGGCGTGCGGCAGTGCGTCGGCGAGATCTGCCCAGCGCTTGCCGTGCCCGGTGAGGCCGTGCAGGGCCAAGACGGGTGGACCGTCGAACGGTCCGAACAGTTCGACGTTCAGTGCAGACATACCCGTGATCTTGCCGGACGTGGCGGTATATCGCCCGTGGTGCCGCGGCTCCGCCGTGGGTCGAGAGTCTGTCGGACGAACATGACACCATCGACGCAGCCGAGGGAAAGGATGTGTGCGTGCCCGCTTTGACCACGCGATTGGTGTCCGCGCCGGTCGCCGCAGCGCTTCCGCGCATCTGGCCGGCGCACGTACAGGCCCTGATCGACGGTGAGTTCAGCGCCGCCGGGGGGTTCCTCCCGTATCGGGTTCATGGTGGCCCGGGTACCGGGAAGACGTCGTTGATCGTCGACATCGCGGTTGCGCGGCTGTCCGATCCGGACACCGATCCCGAATCGATCCTCGTGCTCGCCGCGAGTCGGCGGGCGGCCACCGAGCTGCGTGAACAGATCACCGCGCGCCTGCTTTCGACCGGGACGGGGCCGGCACGCACACCGAAGGCCACCCGCGAGCCGATCGTCCGGACGCTGCATTCCTACGCGTTTGCGGTCTTGCGCCTGCAGGCCGCGGCCCACGACAACCCGCCCCCACGTCTGATCACCGGTGCCGAACAGGACGCCGTGCTCCGCGAGCTACTCGCCGGCGACATCGAGGACGGCGCCGAGTACTGGCCCGAGCGATTGCGGCCGGCCTTGGGTACCAACGGTTTTGCCCAGGCACTGCGCGACATCATGATGCGCGCCGCCGAACGCGGCGTTGGTCCCGAGGACCTGATCGCGCTCGGCCGCACCCACCGGCGGCCGGAGTGGCAGGCGGCCGGCCGGGCATACCGCCAGTACGAGCAGAGTGGTCTGCTGCGCGGTGCGGTCGGACTCGAGGCGCCGCAGGCCACGGCCCCGGCTGTCGACGCGGCAGAACTGGTCGGGTCCGCACTGACCGCATTCGCCACCGACCCCGACCTGTTGCGGAGCGAGCGCGCCCGGGTGCGGTATCTGCTGGTCGACGATGCCCAGCATCTCGATCCGCAGGCAGCCACGCTGATCCGGCTGGTCGGCGCCGGGACCCATCAGGCAGTGGTCGCCGGAGACGGCGACCAATCGATCTTCGGGTTTCGCGGTGCCAGCGCCCGGTTCCTCGACGAGCTCGACGATCCGGCGCGGGACATCCTGCTGGACAACAACTTCCGGTCGACCGCCCCGATCAGTGACCTCACCGGGTCCATCGCGGCCCGCTTACCCGGACGTCGCCGGCACAGGCTGTCCAAAGAGCTGGAGCGGGCCGATCATCGCGATGCTCCGGCCCCGGTGGTCCGTATCTATGGTTCGGCTGCCAAAGAGGCCACGGCGATCGCCGACATGATGCGTCGGGCCCACCTCTACGACGACGTGCCGTGGTCGCGGATGGCCGTGATCGTCAGGTCCGTTCCCCGGGCCATGGCCCCATTGCGGCGGGCCCTGCGGTCGGCCGGTGTGCCGGTCATGACACCGGCCAGCGAGATCCCACTGGCGCTGGCGCGCTCGGTGTCCGCGATGCTGCTGGCGCTGCGTGCGGTGGAGATGCCGCTCGACCCCGACTCGGCGCTGGAATTGTTGTCCGGGCCCATCGGCGGTGCCGACCCGGCAGCACTGCGGCGGTTGCGGCGGGGTGTACGACGGATCGAGACCGAGTCGGGCCGTGACCGCGATTCGGCCACCGTGATCGCAGAACTGGTCAGCGCCCGCCCGACCGACATCGGCGAGCCCGCCATCGACATCGATCGACACCTCGACGGGCTGACCGACGCGGAGAAGCAGCCTCTCGTTCGGGTGCTGGCGGTCATCCGGGCGGCGCGTACCGCGTCGGAGAGCCGGCGCAGTATCGAGGAGATCCTGTGGGAGGCATGGCAGGCAACGGGTTTGGGTCCGCGGTGGTCCAATCAGGTGATGCGCCGCGACCACGGTCCCGGCGGTGCCCAGGCGGATCGAGACCTGGACGCCATGGTGGCGCTCTTCGATGCCGCCGCCAACTTCGCCGACAGCCTGCCCGCAGCCACGCTCGGTGGATTCATCGACTATCTCAGTGCCCTGCAGATCCCCACCGAATCGAGGATGGCCCAGGCGTCCTCCGATTCGGTGACGGTGCTCTCGGCGCACGCCGCGGCCGGTCGTGAATGGGATGTGGTCGCGGTGGCCGGTGTGCAGGACGGCCTCTGGCCCAGCCTGCGCAGCCGCGGGAGCATTCTCGGTACCGGCCAGCTGGTCGACCTCCTCGACGGCGTGGCAGCCGAAGCCATCGACACCATCTCGCGCACCGCGGTCGCGCTGGCCGAGGAACGACGACTGCTGCTGGTCGCCTGCAGTCGGGCCCGCCTCCGATTGATGGTCAGCGCGGTGGACGACGGGAGCGGTGACGCCGCGCCGTCCCGTTTCGTCGGAGAGCTGGCAGCGGTGGTGGCAGGTTCCGGTGAAGCGGACGAACCGGAGCTGGAGTTGCCCGTCGAACCCGGACTCCGCCGGGTGCTCTCGCTGTCCTCGCTGGTCGCCGAACTCCGCGCCCAGGTCTGCGCGGGCACCGACGAAGACGATCCGCGGACCCGGGCCGCGGCCGACATGCTGGCCGAATTGGCCGATGCCGGTGTGGCCGGCGCGCACCCCGACGAGTGGTACGGGTTGGCCGGTCCGAGCACCACCGAGCCGCTCTGGTCCGAGGCGTCGGGCCCGTTGACCCTGTCGCCGTCCAGCGTCGAATCGCTGGGGGCCTGCTCACTGCGGTGGATGCTGGAACGCTATGGCGGCCGCGACGGCGATTCGCGTCCGGCCGTGGCGGGAACGCTCGTGCACACCCTCGTCCAGGCGGTCGCGGGCAAGATCCCGCCGGAAGACGTGACGGCGTCGCTTCGCCGGGTCTGGGATCAGGTCGATGTCGGGGCACCCTGGTTCTCGCGCCGGGAACTCGAACGCACCGAAGAGATGCTGACCAACTTCCGGCAGTGGCTGCGGATGTCTCGCGAGGGCATGACCGAGGTCGGGGTGGAGATCGACGTCAACGCCCGGGTCGAGCCGGCGCAGATGGTGGACGCAGACGGTGAGGTACTCGCCATCCCCGAGGTACGGCTGCGCGGGCGCATCGACCGGCTCGAGGCAGACAGCAAGGGCCGGCCGGTGGTCGTCGACGTCAAGACTGGCAAGAACACGATCTCGGTGGCCGCCGGACAGGAGCACGCCCAATTGGCCACCTACCAGCTGGCGTTGACGCTCGGTGGCGTGCCGGAGCTCGGCAATGTCGAACCCGGCGGCGGGGCGCTCGTCTATGTGAACAGTGCCAACGGTAAAACCGGTGCGGCCCAACGTAATCAGGACCCGCTCAATGAAGCGCAGGTCGACCAGTGGCTGGCCGTGGTCCGGTCGGCGGCGTATCGGAGCATCGGGCCGGGGTTCGAGGCGACGGTCAACGACGGCTGCGGGCACTGCGCGCTGAAGTCGAGCTGCCCGTCCCAACTCGAGGGACGGATGGTGACCGATGGCTGAATCTGCGGTTCACACAAGGATTTCCGCGCGGGTGCTGGCCGGTGCGCTGGATCAGCCACCGCCGACCGATGAGCAGGTCGAGGTCATCGAAGCGCCGTTGGAACCGGTGCTGGTGGTGGCCGGCGCCGGGGCCGGCAAGACGGAAACGATGGCCTCCCGGGTGGTCTGGCTGGTCGCCAACCGCCTGGTCGAACCCGACGCCGTCCTCGGCCTGACGTTCACCCGCAAGGCCGCACAGGAACTGGCCGCGCGGATCCGGCGCCGGTTGTCGATGCTGGCCGGATCCTCGGCCATGTCGCGCTGGGACCCCGAAGGCGACCTTCGGGCACAGCTGCGCTCGGCCGACCCGCAGGTCAGCACCTACCATGCGTATGCGGGCCGGTTGATCGCCGACTACGGGTTGCTGCTGCCGGTGGAACCATCCGCGAGCCTGCTCAGCGAAACCGAGCTGTGGCAGCTCGCCTTTTCGGTGGTCGGTAATTGGTCCGAAGACCTCGATACCCCCAAAACACCTGGGGGAGTGACGGAAGCGGTGCTCAAGCTGTACGGAGAGCTGTCCGAACACCTCGTGGACCTCGACCAGCTGGCCGCCGCGGGCGACGACCTCTACCGGCTCATCGACACGCTTCCTCCGGTCGGCCGCCAGAAGCCGACGCCGCCGGTGAAGTTGAAAGACATCCAGGCCGCGATCGATGAACGTCGTCAGCTGGTGCCACTGGTGGCGGCACTCGGGCAGGCGATGCGCGATGCCAACGTGCTCGATTTCGGCAGCCAGATGTCGCTGGCTGCCAAGCTGGTCACCACACACCCGGAAGTCGCCCAGGCGGAAAGGGCCGCCATCGGTGCGGTCCTGCTCGACGAATACCAGGACACCGGTCATTCGCAACGGGTGTTGCTCTCACAACTCTTCGGGACCCCGCCGGGTGTGACGGCCGGTGCCGGGATCGCGGTGACCGCGGTCGGTGACCCGATCCAGTCCATCTACGGCTGGCGTGGTGCCTCGGCGGCGAACCTGCCACGATTCACCACCGATTTCCGTTGCAGCGACGGCAGTCCGGCGAGGCGGCTCGAGCTGCTCACCAGCTGGCGCAACGCGCGGTACGCCCTCGACATGGCCAACGCGGCGTCCGACGAACTGCGTCGCCGGGGCGTTCCGGTGAGCATCCTGCGACCTCGTGACGATGCCCCGCGCGGCACCATCGACATGGCGCTCACCGATACCGTGGCGGATGAACGCACGTGGATCGTCGACCAGATCGAGCGCGAGTACAACCAGGCCGAGGGCAAACCGCCGACCGTGGCAATTCTCGTGCGCCGCAACCAGGATTCGGCACCGCTCGCCGCGCAGCTCGCGGATCGTGGGATCGCCGCAGAGGTTGTCGGGATCGGTGGACTACTCGGCGTGCCCGAGGTGCAGGACGTGGTGGCGATGCTCCGGCTGATGTCCGACCCCATGGCGGGCACGGCGGCGGTCCGGTTGCTGACCGGCCCGCGCTGGCGGATCGGTGCCAGGGACCTCGCGGCGCTGTGGGCGCGGGCGCGTGATCTCGCGGCCGGAACCAGCATCGTGTCGGGCACCATGACCAGCCTCGAAGAACTCGACAGCGCACTCGATTCGGCCGTGCCGTCGGAGACCGTGGATCAGGCGGGTCTGGGCGACGCACTCGCCGATCCCGGTCCGGCGGCCCGCTATTCGCCGGACGGGTACCGCCGGATCAAGTTGCTCGGGCATCAGCTGTCGGTGCTGCGGGCCCGCATGGGAGGTCCCTTGCCCGAACTGGTGGCCGAGGTCGAACGGGTGACCGGGGTCGATGTGGAGGCGCAGATCCGGGCGCGTGGACTCCGCGGCAACATCACCGGGCGCGAACACCTCGATGCCTTTGCCGAATACGTCGCGAATTACGCGGAACGGTCCGCGGCCACGCTACCCGGGCTACTGGCGTTCCTGGCGTCAGCGGCCGATATCGAGAAGGGTCTGGAACCGGGCAAGGTCGAGATCGCCGAAGACCGGGTGCAGATCCTGACCGTCCACGCCGCCAAGGGGCTCGAATGGGACATCGTGGTGATCGCGCACCTGTGTACCAACATCTTTCCCGGAGGTAAGGCCGAGGGCACCTGGCTCAAGAGCGCCCGGGAACTGCCTGCCGAACTGCGGGGTGACCTCGCCGACTCCGCGGACGGCGAGGGATTTCCGCCATTGGTGCTCGATGGCCTGGAGAACCGCAAGGAACTCGAAGAATCCATCGAGGCACATCAGGAGGCGTTGCGGGCCCGCAAGCTGGAAGAGGATCGGCGGCTCCTCTATGTGGCGCTGACCAGAACCAAACGGGCATTGATCATCAGTGGACATCATTGGTCGCCGGCCGGTGACAAACCCAAGGGTCCGTCGGTGTTCCTGACCGAACTGCATGAGATCGCACAGAGTTTGATCGAGACATCTCACGACGGTGCGCCGGGATTGACCATCGCGCAGTGGGCACCCCAGCCCGATGAGGGAGCGGAGAATCCGCTGGCGATGCTGGCGGTCGGGGCGTCGTGGCCGGCGGATCCGCTGGGGCCGCGCCGGCCCGGAACCGAGCGTGGCGCCGACCTCGTCCGGGCGGCACTGCGCGAGCGTGGTGAACCTGCGCTGTTCGCCATCGGGGAAGACGACGCCCCCGAACCGGGCGACGACGACCCGCAGATCCGGGAATGGGCCAACGATCTGGCGGTGCTCCTCACCGAGCGATCCGCAGGGTTGGGCTCCGACATCGAAGTGACCATGCCGCAACATCTTTCGGTGAGTCAGCTGGTCGAACTCGACAAGGATTCCGATGCGTTCGCCCGGCGGCTCCGGCGGCCACTGCCGTTCAAGCCGAATCCGATGGCCCGCCGGGGCACGGCATTCCACGCCTGGGTGGAACGGCGATTCGGTGCCACCCGGCTTCTCGACATCGATGAGCTACCGGGCGCGGCCGACGCCGAAGGCGGATCCGACGCCGACCTCGACGTCTTGCGCGAGGCGTTCCTGCGCTCGGATTGGTCCGCCCGCAACCCGGTCGAGGTCGAGGTGCCGTTCGAGACCGTCATCGCCGACACGATCATCCGCGGCCGTATCGATGCGGTGTTCGCCGAACCGGATGGCGGATACACGGTGGTCGACTGGAAAACCGGCGCAAAACCGACACCGGCGCAAGAGCATTCGGTCTTTGTGCAGTTGGCCGCCTACCGGGTGGCGTGGGCGGAACTCACCGGAACCGACCTCGACAAGGTGCGGGCGGCCTTCCACTACGTGCGTTCCAACTCGACGCTCCGGCCACGCGACCTGCCGGACCGCGCCCGACTCGCGGCCCTGATCCGCCGCGAGAAGGGTGCGTCCTGATCAGGTCACGGCGTCGACTTCCAGACCCGCCATCCGGCCCAGATCATCGGGATCTGAAGTGGCAGTCGGCCCCACGCGACGGCGCGCTGTGGCAACGGTTTGTTCTTGTACAACCGCACCATGTTGATGTTGCCGGGATACACGCCGATGAACAGGGCCACGGCCGCGAGTCCGCCGTAGCGGCGTGTCTTGGGCGCCAGCAGTGCAGCGCCGACCGCCAGCTCGGCCACCCCCGAGCCGTAGGTGTAGGCGCGGGCACTGCCCGGCAGTTCAGTGGGAATCAGCTGGTCAAACGGCTGGGGGGCGACAAAATGCAGCGTTCCCATTCCCAGCAGCGCCGCACCCATCCGGGTGGCGAGCTTCTGCTCCTTGGGAGACGCCAACTGCCGCAACCTCTGCTTCGTATCCGTCATCCCTCCACCATGCCTGATGGTGTCACCGGCCGGTGGCAGATAGGACTACAGTCCCACTTTGTGCAGATGCAAACTCTGCGACCGGTGGGTCGCGGCGAGACAGAGGTCGGGTAGATGGCCACCGGGCGCCTACGGCGGCGGTTCAAAGAAGACGAGCTGACCGATATGCCCGACCACGCGCTGGTCGGTGTGGTGCGCATCCCGGAGATGCAATCGAGCCCGGGACGGGCGATCAGCCGTCGCGTCGTCTTTGCCCTGACCGCATTGTTCGCCGCGGTGTTCATCGTCTATCTCGACCGGGACGGCTACCGCGATGTGCAGACCAGCCCGCTCTCGTTCCTGGACTGCCTCTATTACGCGACGGTGTCCCTGTCCACCACGGGATACGGTGACATCACGCCGTTCACACCGGAGGCCCGGCTGATCAACGTCCTGGTCATCACTCCGCTGCGGGTGATGTTCCTGATCGTGTTGGTCGGCACCACCCTCGAAGTTCTGACCGAACGGTCACGGCAGGCGCTCAAGATCCAGCGATGGAGGAACAAGGTGCGGAACCACACCGTGGTCATCGGCTACGGAACGAAAGGCAAGACCGCTGTGAAGGCGATGATCGCAGACGGGCAGAAACCGGCCGAGATCGTGGTTGTCGACGGCGATCAGGCCGTGCTCGACAACGCCTCGGCCAAAGGGCTGGTCACCGTTCGCGGGGATGCCACCCGATCGGATGTCCTGCGGCTGGCCGGCACCCAACATGCATCCTCGATAATCGTGGCCACCAACCGCGACGACACGGCCGTGCTAGCCACGCTGACCGCCCGGGAATTGGCCCCGAACGCGAAGATCGTCGCCTCCATCAGGGAATCGGAGAACACCCACCTGATGAAACAATCGGGCGCCGATTCGGTGGTGGTGAGCTCGGAGACCGCGGGCCGTCTACTGGGTCTGGCGACGATCACGCCGACGGTGGTGGAGGTGATCGAAGATCTCCTGACACCCGACCAGGGTTTTGCCATCGCCGAACGAGATGTGGAACCCGACGAGGTCGGCGGCTCACCGCGACACCTGCCGGAGATCGTGCTCGGTGTCGTCAGGGACGGAAAACTGCATCGCATCGACGACAGCAAGGTCGATGCGATCGAGCAGGGTGACCGGTTGCTGTTCGTCCGGCAGGGCAGCTCGGACTGACGGCCGCGGCATTCAGTGGAACAGACCATCGACCGAAATCCGAGAGGTAAATCAGTGCGGCGCTTTGAGTTCGATCAGCCCCCGATGTTGTCGCGGGCGGAATACAACCGCGCCGACGAGATCCGGGACGACCATCAGCGGTTGAAGGACGGGTGGTCGCGGGCACTGCTCCTGCAGATCGACCCCACCGGCCGGTATCCGCTCGGTGAAGACGGCCTCGGCTGGATCCCGGCGGTCGACATCGACGATGCGCCGCCGCCGGAAGCGGTGTTCCTCGGATTGCACCCTGACGACGGCCACGACATGTGGGCGATGCGCTTCGACGTCCTCGACGGACCGAAAGACGATCCCCGTCGCGGTGCCCAGCTACTCGGCCCGAACGAGGCCGGGATTCTCTCGACTGCACTGGGTGTACTCAACTGGCATGACACGGCCCGGTTCTCGCCGGTCGATGGTGCCCACACCGAACCGATCAAAGGTGGATGGGCCCGCCGCAACGTCATCAGCGGACGCGAGGAGTTCCCGCGGACCGATCCCGCGATCATCACCGTTGTTCATGACGGCGGCGACCGCATCCTGCTCGGCCGGCAGAAGCAATGGCCCGACCGGTGGTTCTCCACCCTCGCCGGGTTTGTCGAACCCGGCGAGTCACTCGAGCAATGCGTGCTGCGGGAGGTCCACGAAGAGGTCGGTGTGGATGCCTGGAACCCGCAGTACATCGGGTCTCAGCCCTGGCCGTTCCCACGGTCGCTGATGGTGGGCTTCGAGGTCACCGCGGACCCCGACCAACCGCTCGACTTCATCGACGGTGAAATCGCGGCGGCCGAGTGGTTCGGTCGGGCCGAGGTGATCGAAGCGATTGAGGCGCAGCAGGACTGGATGGGTCCGGACGGCAATCCGATCGTCGACAACGCGCGGTTACGGTTGCCGGGATCAATTTCCATCGCCAGTGCCCTGATCCGCGCCTGGGCCTACACCCCGGCAACCGGGGTGCGCTGACCCGAGGATTCCGGGCCGGTCAGACGCCCAGTTTCTTGCGGACGTCGGCGACCGTCGGGTTGGTGGCGGTGCTGCCGTCGCCGAACTTGACGGTGGGAACCACATGGTTGCCACCGTTGACGCTGCCGACGAAATCGGCGGCCGACAGGTCCTGCTCGATGTCGATTTCCACCCACTCGATGCCGGCGGTCTTGAGGCCCATCTTGAGGCGTTTGCAGTATCCACACCAGGTGGTGGTGTACATCGTCAGAACTGAGTTGTCCGTAGTCACGCCTACATAACACCATGAGTTCGGGCGGTGTTCCCGTCCGGCCGGAGCGCTGTCGGTGGTGATTGGGATACTGATGCGCATGGATGCCTCACTTGACCCGCAGCAGCAGGCCGCAGTGCTCGCACCCCGCGGACCCGTCTGTGTCCTGGCCGGCGCAGGCACCGGTAAGACGCGCACCATCACGCGCCGGATCGCGCATCTGGTCGGTGACGGACATGTGCGGGCCAGTCAGGTTCTGGCCGTCACGTTCACCTCGCGAGCTGCCGGCGAGATGCGCACCCGACTGCGGTCGCTGGGTATCTCGGGCCAGGGAAATGCCGTGCAGGCGTTGACGTTCCACGCCGCGGCGATGCGACATCTGAGATACTTCTGGCCGCAGGCCATCGGCGACAACCAGTGGGAACTGCTCGACAACAAGTTTCCCGTGGTCTCCCGCGCGGCCCGGGCCGCCGGAGCGCCGACCACCACCGAGTCGCTGCGCGACCTCATCTCGGAGATCGAATGGGCCAAGGGGTCGTTGATCGGGCCATCCGAGTACCCGGCCGCGATCTACAAGAGCAGTCGCGAATCACCATTGCCCGCCGAGCAGGTGGCCCTGGTCTACGAGCGCTACGAGCAGGCCAAGGTGTCGCCGTCGGGTGACCAGCTCCTCGACTTCGACGACCTGCTGCTGATGACCCGGGCCATCCTCGACGATCATCCGGTGATCGCCGAGGAGTTCCGCGACCGTTACCGCTGTTTTGTGGTCGACGAATACCAGGACGTCACACCGGCCCAGCAGGCATTGCTCAACGCCTGGGTGGGGCCACGCGACGATCTCACCGTGGTCGGTGACGCCAACCAGACCATTTACTCGTTTACCGGCGCCACGCCCGGCTACCTGCTGGACTTCTCCCGGCGGTTCCCCGACGCGACGGTGGTCCGACTCGAACGGGACTACCGGTCCACGCCACAGGTCGTGCAGCTGGCGAACAGCGTCATCGGTGCCGCCCGGGGCCGCATCGCCGGAACCCGGCTGCAGCTGATCGGCCAGCGAGATCCCGGTCCCGAACCCGATTTTTCCGAACACCCCGATGAGGCCACCGAGGCGAAGGCCGTCGCACGCGCGATCAAACGGCTGATGAACTCCGGTGTCCCCGGCTCGGAGATAGCGATTCTGTACCGGGTCAACGCTCAGTCCGAAGTGCATGAGCAGGCGCTGACCGCGGCCGGGATCCCGTATCAGGTGCGTGGTGGTGAGGCGTTCTTCTCGCGGTCGGAGGTCAGGCAGGCGATGCGGGCGGTCAACCAGACCGCGCAGCGCGACGATCTGCCGGCCGAAGCGCAGACGCTGACGATTCTACGGGCGATCCTGGTCCCGCTGGGCCTGACCGACGAGGCCCCGGCCGGTGCACAGGCCCGCGAGCGCTGGGAGTCGTTGCGGGCGTTGGTGACGATGACCGAGGACATGCTGAATGATGTTCCCGATCTGACGCTGACCGATCTCGCCCGTGAGCTCGCCGCGCGCGCCGAAGCCCGGCATCCACCGACCGTGCAGGGTGTGACGTTGTCGTCGCTGCACGCCGCCAAGGGCCTGGAGTGGGATGCGGTGTTCCTGGTCGGACTGGTCGACGGGTCGATGCCGATCAGCCAGGCCATCAAGGCCGGCGACGCCGCGATCGAAGAAGAACGACGGCTGCTCTACGTAGGCGTCACCCGCGCCCGCGAACATCTGCAGCTGTCGTGGGCGCTGTCCCGCAACGAAGGTGGCCGGGGGACGCGGCGGCGGTCACGGTTTGTGGTGAACCTGGTTCCGGACGATTCGCCTGCGTCGAAGATCGCCGAACCCAAGCGGACCCGTTCCGGACCCAAGTGCCGGGTGTGCGGAAAGCCGTTGCTGGGCAAGACCGCATCATTGCTGGGCCGCTGCGAGCGATGCCCTTCAGACCTCGATGAGGGGTTGTTGCTGGCACTCAAGGAGTGGCGCAGTGGGCGTGCCAAGGAGCAGAAGGTTCCCGCGTATGTGGTGTTCTCCGACAACACCCTGATCGCGATCGCGGAACAGCAGCCCGGTGATGTCGCTGCCCTGGTGGCGATTCCGGGGATCGGTCAGAAGAAACTCGACTCGTACGGCGAAGACGTCCTGACACTTGTTCGGAACGGTAAACCCGCAGGTCAAAAATAGGTTGTGCGATGTTTGAGCACCACCTACTGTGGACAACAACATTGTGGTGCCACAAATGGCTCACAGAACAGACGGGAAAGGAGAGGTTCGGTGAATGATTTTCACAACGCCGAGAGCGTAGTCGACCATGCCGTCATGGCATGTGCTTCGTGGCATCGCGTATCGCCCCTCGCGACCCGTCCGAATGCAGTCCGCACTGCGCACGCCGCTGCCCTCCAGCCGGAATTCCTGGCTATGACAGCAGTGATTCCGGCGCCCCAGCCGCCGACGGTTATACCAGTCCGTCGCCGTGCCCGCTTCGCGTTCCCCGTGTTCTCGCAACGAATAGAAATCTGACACAGCTCAGACTCCATTTGAGGCCACGGCGAATCGCAGACAGCGAACCCGTGGCCTCTTTTGTGATCTGAGAACGAATCTTGTTCCACCACATCAGCGGCCCGGGTCTCAAAACAATCCGAGCAGCACATTCGACAGTGGAGGAACTCATGACCGATGTACTCGAGTCATACCGGGACAACGGTTTCGGGGACAGCGAACTCGCACTGGATGCATCCAAAACGGAACTCCCGTGCCAAATGGCGGACGCCGACCTGTGGTTCTCCGAGAACCCTGGCCAACTCGAACAGGCGAAGGCCCTGTGCGGCAACTGCCCCCTGCGGCGGGAATGCCTGGCCGAAGCGCTCAACCGCGAGGAGCCATGGGGCGTCTGGGGTGGGGAGATCTTCGATCAGGGCGTCGTCATCGCGCGCAAACGTCCCCGCGGCCGGCCGCGCAAGACCCAGACCGCGGCATGATCACGTCAGATCTGACAACGAGAAGCGGGCGGACACAGGAGTTCTGTGTCCGCCCGCTCGGCGTCTGGGCCCAAGGAAGCGGCCGTCTTATTCGGCCAGTCCGGGGACCCACTTCTCCATGATGGCGCGGTAGGGCGCCTCTGCGTCGAGTTGTGCCGCAATACCGACACATCCACCGAGCACTCGGAACACCATCACGTATTCCTTGGGGCAGTTCAGGTTTCGTGAGGTCTTGTAGACATCACCGCGGGGGTCGGAGGCAGCACCCGCGGCGCGTTGCAACCACTTGCGGGTGAAGTGGAACGACTCGCCGTAGAGCGGGTCGACGTACGGACGCAGGTATGCCTCGAGATCGGACGGGGTCACCTTGTCCTGATGCGAACGCTGAATGAAGTTCGCACGCACCATTTCCTCTTTGAGTTCGTCGTACTTCTTGTCCCGGCACAACCGCAGGATCGGCCCGGTGGCCGCCGGCAGACCGTCCGGATAATGTCCGACGGCGCCGAAATCGAGGATTGCCATCCGGCCGTCCGTGAGGAACTGGAAGTTGCCCGGATGCGGATCACCGTGGACCAGGCCGACGCGGGTGGGTGAACTGACCTCGAACTCGGTCATCTTGGCGGCGGCGGCATTGCGTTCGTCGAGCGTGCCGTTCTTGATCACCTTCGACATCGGGGTGCCATAGACCCATTCGGACACAAGAACTTTCGGTGCCGATGCGACGATGCGCGGGACCACGAAGTTCGGGTCTTCGGCGAAGGCCTTGGCAAAGGCCCGCTGGTTGTTCGCCTCGAGCGTGTAATTCAGCTCGTCTTCGGTGCGCTCGATCAGCTCATCCATCATCGACTTCACGTCGGTGCCGGGGGAGAGTCGTTTGAGCAGACCGGTCATCCGGGACAAAGTCTTGAGGTCGGCTTTCAGCGCATGATCTGCGCCCGGATACTGAACCTTGACGGCCACCTCGCGTCCGTCGTGCCAGACTGCCTTGTGTACCTGGCCGATCGACGCGGAGGCGGCCGGTTCGTCGGAGAAATCTTTGAACCGATCCCGCCACTTGGTGCCGAGCTGATTGTCCAGCACACCATGCACTTTGGCGGCCGGAAGTGGCGGTGCCTCCGCCTGCAGTTTGGTGAGCGCGTCGCGGAACGGCTCCCCGAACTCTTCCGGGATCGCGGCCTCCATGATGGAGAGCGCCTGCCCGACCTTCATCGCCCCACCCTTGAGCTCGCCGAGCACCGCAAACAGCTGCTCCGCCGTCTTCTCCATCATGTCCGCTGCGATCTCGTTCTTGTCCCCACCTGCGAGCCGCTTACCGAATCCTGATGCTGCTCGTCCCGCCACCCCTAGCGGAAGCGCTGCGAGCTTGGCATTGCGCCTTGCACCGCCTCGTGTGATCTCAGCCATTGAGTTTCCCCTTTCCGATGGACCCGAGCTTAGTGGACGACCCTGAGATCACTCTGGTAGCCGACAGCCGCACAAAGGATGTGGTGACCAGCCCCGGATGACGAGTGCGGACGGGTCCGCACGGAACTCGATCGTGGCATCGAGGCTGGCCGGGGCGGGGAGGTCCCCGGTTTCCCTCCGGTCGGGCCGGGTCGCCGCTGCAATGTGTTCGACCTCACCCTGGACGATCGCGGCGGTCCCGGCGATGGTTGCCGACCCGGCCCAGCCGCTCTGGCCGAGCAGCTGGGCGCTGACGATCGGCCAGTCCCGATCGCGGTCGCGGCGGTGATGATCGGCGCAGTGCAGACAGCTCGACAACCCGGGCAGCACCATCGGCCCGATCACGCCGGTACCGTCACGCAGACGGACCATGAGATGTGGGATCCGGTGCCGCATGAGGCTCGACACCAGCCAGGGATCGTGGGCGAGGAAGTCGGTCAGGATCACCAGATCCGTTGCCCAGGTGACCATCCGGTCTTCGTGGGTGATCGGGTCGACTTCGCCGTCGAACAGCCGTGGGCGCCGGACCGACTGCCGGACCGAGAACTCCGGCCCGGAGAGCGCAGTGGTCACCGCGTCGGCCAATGGACCGGCACCGTGGACACGGATCCGCATCGGGGTGAGCACGGCTCTGCTGTGGTGGGCGATGCCGGCGTCCACGAGCTGATCGAGCAGTTCACGGATCTCGTCGACCGACAGACCGGCCGCCGCGGCCCGGGCCGCGGTGTCCTCGGATGTCTGCGGTCCGGTCAGCGACCGCAACAATGCGGTGAGCCGATCCGGGGCCACATGCGCGGGTGGGTCGATGATCACCGCCCGGTCCGGGTCGAATCCGACCTGAATGCGGCCGCCGGGCCGCAACAAGATCACCGCTCCGGCACGAAGTAGCGGCAAAGGCGCGTGTGTCATGGCAACACAGAACCAGAACGATGGCAGCCAGCGCGGCCTGCAGGCGAAGGTTATCCACAGGTCGACGACGCCGTGAACAGCGGTGACGCGGCTCTACGGCAATTGATCAGCAGGACGAGGGATCAGGCGGTGGGAGATGTACCGGGGCCGTCGCCCTTGCCTTCTTCCTCACGCTTGCGGGCCTCGTCGGCGATGGTCTTCTCGAGCTGGGCCATCGGATCGTCGAATGCATGGTTGCCGCCACCGATCACCCGGTCGACAAACGCGGCCGGATGGTCGAGGTCGTCGCCATCGGGCACCAGGTCGGGATGCGCCCAGACACCGTCGCGGGTCACGAGATCCGACGCTTCGAGCAGTTTGCGCCACAGATCGGCGGCCTCCCGCAGCTTGCGCGGGCGCAGCTCCAAACCGATCAGCGTCGCAAAGGTCTCCTCGGCGGGGCCGCCGGTCGCACGCCGACGGCGCATGGTCTCGGTCAAGGCGCCCACCGATGGGATCCGATCGGAAAGGGCTTGCGACACCACGGTTTCGACCCAGCCCTCGATCAACGCGAGGAGCGTCTCGAGGCGGGAGAGCGCATGTTGCTGCTGCGGTGTGGTCTTCGGTTCGAAGGCGGTGCCACCGGCCATCAGCTCTTCGAGCTTGCTCGGATCCGACAACAGCGTGGCCGGATCGATGCCGGCAGCGGCGTCCTGGATACCGGAGAAGTCGATGCTGATGCCGCGTGCGTACTCCTCGACCGTCGCGAGCAGTCGCTGACGCAACCACGGCACGTGGGAGAACAGCCGGACATGCGCGGCTTCGCGGGCAGCGAGGAAGACCAGGATCTCCTGGCTTGGCTGCTCGAGGCCGTCGCTGAAGATGCCGATCGCCTCCGGCAACAGGACCGCGGTTCCGGTGGGCGCCAACGGCAGTCCGATCTCGGTGGAGGTCAGGACCTCTTTGGCGAGCTGGCCCAGACCCTGACCCAGTTGGGTACCGAAAGCCATGCTGCCCATCTGGCTGACCATGCCCATCATCGGACCGGCGAACTGCTTTGCCTCGTCGGGCAGATTGGTGGACCAGCTGCCGGCAATCTGCTCGGCCACCGGATTGCACAGCGATTTCCACGTCGGCAGCGTCTTCTCGAGCCAATCGACCGACGTCCACGCCTCGGTGCTGGTGACACCGGCCGGCAGCGTGGTCACGTTGTCGAGCCACACCTCGGCCAGACGCACCGAGTCGGTGATCGCCGACAACTCACCCTGACTGACGGGGGAGTGCTTGCCGATCTGCTGACGGGCCAGGCTGGTCGCGACCTGGTAGTTGACCGGTTCGGCGGTGCCGCCGGTCCCCATGCCCGCGCCCATGCCCGAGAGCATCTGGCCGAGCTGCGAGAGCATCTGACCCAGCTGATTCGGATCGAAGTCGCCGGGTTTCTTGCCGTCATCACCATCCCCGTCGTCGCCGGACGAAGGGGAGAATCCAAAGGGCAAGTCATTCATGCCTCCACGGTACCGGCGAATCGGTCGGGACCCGAGCATCACCGATCCGCTGTGCGCGAAACGTGAACGGGTGTGCCACGTGCGGTCTCCTGCGCGGCAGGCCGACGAGGTCGACCTCTACCCTGGGCCTGGTGAAACTGCAGTCCCTCAGAATCGCTCCGGGATACCGGCGGATCGTCACCTTTTTTGTGGCGTTGGCATTCCTGATCGTATTCGTCTTGGTCGGAACACTTGTGAAGGTGCCGTACGTGGCACTCGGCCCGGGCCCGACCGTCAACACCCTGGGAACGGTGGACGGTCGCGAGGTGGTCAACATCACCGGCGCAGAACTGGACCCGACCACCGGCAATCTCAACCTCACCACGGTGTCGGTGACCGACGGACTGACCCTCTTTCAGGCGATCGGCATGTGGGTGTCGGGAGACGATCAACTGCAGCCGCGCGACCAGATCTACCCACCCGGTAAATCCAACGACGAGGTCGACAAAGAGAACCGCCAGCAGATGTCGGGCTCGGAGGACTCCGCGAAGATCGCCGCGTTGAGTCACCTCGGCCGTCCCATCGATCTCCTGGTCTCCGGTGTCGCCGACAACGGGCCCTCTGCCGGCAAGCTGGAGCCGCAGGACGAGATCGTCGCGGTGAACGGCACACCGGTTGCCACGTCGGAGGCGCTGCGGGAGGCGATCGCCGGTATCGCTCCGGGGACCCCGGTTGCCATCGACGTCATCCGCGACGGAAAGCCGGTCACCGAGACGGTGACCCTGGTTCCGAATCCCGAAGACGAGACCAAGGGACTGCTGGGGATCACTTTGTCCGAACAGAACGGCGACCCCAACCTGGAGATCAACTTCGATGTCGGTGACATCGGGGGACCGTCGGCGGGCCTGATGCTCACGCTTGCCATCATCGACAAGCTCAGCCCGGGCGAGCTCAACGGCGGAGAGTTCATCGCCGGTACCGGAACGATCGATTCATCGGGCGATGTCGGCGAGATCGGCGGCATCCAGCACAAGATGCGCGCCGCGCGCGACGCCGGCGCCACCGCATTCCTGGTTCCGGCCGGGAATTGCGTCGAAGCGAAGTCCGACACCCCGGATGGGCTGACCCTGGTCAAGGTGGACACCCTCGACGACGCGATCAACGGCATGGCCGACATCGACGCCGGCCGGACCGCGCCCAGCTGCTGATCGTCTCTGCCCCACCAAACGAGCCAGTTGTACGAGGACGAGCCACAAATACGGTAATTGTCAACCTGTCTGAGACAGGTGCTTGATGTTGATTCCTGCTTGGTCAGGTATCGCTGGTGCTATCGGCGGTCGCCGGTAGCGCTGGGGGTTGGCTTGCCAAAGTTGGTCGAGTCGTCTTTGGCGGCGGGCTCGGTGTTCGATGGCGGTGCCATCGAACACCGAGGCCGGCGTGTGACGGCCCAGACCGCTGTGACGGTGGTGGTGGGCGTAGCGGTCCAAGAACTGTGCGGTCCACTGCCGCGCGTGGTCGATGTCATCGAATCGGTCAGGGCAAGCCAGGTCGT
>NZ_KB911523.1:0-137775 GCF_000383535.1 Nocardia sp. 348MFTsu5.1 | reverse complement strand
GGTGAATCGGGGGCGGTGCGGTACCGTCCGCGGGTGGCAGAACTGGCGTTCTTGGTGGCCGCCGGTTTCTTCGCCGGCGTGGTGGGTTACGTGACCGGACTCGCTTCACTCGTCAGCTATCCGGCTCTGCTGTTGGCCGGACTCCCGCCCATCACCGCCAACGTCACCAACACCGTGGCGCTGATCCCGGTGGGCATCGGGAGCGCGACGTCGGCCCGGGCGTCCCTGACCTTCGACCGTAAGCTGTTCGGACTGCTCGGGGCTGCCGGTGCCGGTGGACTGCTCGGCGCGGTGATCCTGCTGTTGACGTCGGCGAGCACGTTCGAGGCGGTGGTCCCGTACCTGGTGGCCTTTGCCGCCCTCGCGGTGTTGTGCCAGCCGTTGATCCGCCGGATGTCCGGGCATCGCGACATCCCAGGTGTGTTGCCGCTTGCGGTTTTTGTGATCGCGATCTACGGCGGCTATTTCGGCGCCGGTGCCGGGATCATCTTTCTGGCGGTCTCGCTGATCGCCACCAGTCAAACGATGTGGCAGGCAACCCTGTTCAAGTCGTTGTTGCTGGCGGCGTCGAATGCCGTTGCCGCCGTGGTGTTTGTGATCTTCGGGTCCATCGACTGGGTGGCAGCAGCCGCGATGGGTGTGGGATGCCTGGCCGGCGGCTGGATCGGACCACCAGTGGTGGCCAAGCTTCCGGCGACGCCGCTGCGGATTGCCATCGCATTCGCCGGTTTCGGGCTGGCGATCTGGCTGGCCTACCGCTGAACGGTTTTCGGCCCGCTCGACGGTTTCTTGAGCACGGTCGACGGTCGGTTGGGCACGATCAACGGTCGGTTCGGCCCGCTCGACGGAGGGGTCAGAGGACGCCGTCGGTTTTGAGGGCGGCGATCTCGGTGTCGTCGAGGTGCAGGAGTTCGCTCAAGACCTCGGTGTTGTGACGGCCCGGGACCGATGGGCCCGCATTGCGGATCCGGCCCGGAGTGCCCACGAGTTTGGGGACGATGCCCGGTCCGAGGACGTCCTCGCCGATGCGTTCGTCGAAGTGCGGGGTGATCATGTCGCGGGCCAGCAGCTGCGGATCGACGACGACCTCGGCCACGGTGTTGATCGGCCCGACAACCACTCCGGCGTCGGTGAGCAGCTCGATGAGGTGAGCGCGGGACTGCTGCGAGGTCCACTGGGCGATGATCTCGTCGATCTCGTCCTGATTCGTGCCGCGGGCGCCGTGGTCGACGAAACGGGGATCGGTGGCCAGTTCCGGCTGTCCCATCGCCGCGCAGAGGCGGCGGAAGACCGTGTCCTGATTCGCTCCGATGACAACCATGCTGCCGTCGCCGGTGGGGTAGATGTTCGACGGCGCGATGCCCGCGAGGCGGGTCCCCGACGGTCCTCGGATCACACCGCCCTGGTCGTAGTCGGGGATGGTTGATTCCTGGACGGCCAGGCAGGCCTCGTTCAACGCCACGTCGACGATCTGACCCTCACCGGTGACGGTCCGCCGGTAGAGCGCCGCGAGCGCGCCATGGACGGCGAACATCCCGGCGAGGGTGTCGCCGAGGGACAGGGCGATGCGTGGGGGCGGCTGATCGGGGTAGCCGTTGAGATGCCGCAGACCGCTCTCGGCCTCGGCGACCGACGCGTATCCGGCGCGCCCGGCCTCGGGTCCGGTCTGGCCGTACCCCGAGACCCGGACGAGGATGATGCCCCGATTGCGTTCGCGGAGTACGTCGTAGCCGATGTTCAGTTTTTCGAGGGTGCCGGGACGGAAGTTCTCGACGATCATGTCGGCCTGCTCGACCAACTCGAGAAATATTTCGCGGCCACGTTCGCTGCGCAGGTTCAGCGTGATCGCTCGTTTGTTGCGGGCGTAGACGGTCCACAGGAAGTGGTGTCCGTCGCGCTCGGCCTGGCCCCAACCGCGCAGCGGGTCGGGCGAGTTCGGCGCCTCGATCTTGATCACGTCGGCCCCGAGGTCGCCGAGCAGACGGGCACCGAAAGGCCCGGCGATCAGCGAACCGAGTTCGAGTACCCGGATTCCGTCGAGTGCACCCGTCGGCACCGAGTCTTCGGGTTCTGCGGAGCCTGCGGGTGCGTTCGTGCGCGTCATCTTCTCAGTTTGTCGAATCACCGTCGACGGGTTGTCAGTGGGCTGCTCGATGGGCTCACAAGTGGTGCCAGGAGTTCATCTGAGGGCGTAACAAGTGCGCTTCGCGGCCGGGCCTCGTAGCGTAGAAGAGGTGAGCACACCCCACACCACGACAACCCGCTCCCCACACCCCTCTCCACGCACCCTTGGCGAACTGCGTGCCTCGGGTCATGTGCAGCGAAGCGTGAAGGACGAGATCCGTAACAACCTGCTGACCGCGTTGCGGTCGGGCGTCGACCCGTGGCCCGGAATCCTGGGTTTCGAGACCACGGTGATCCCGCATCTCGAGCGGGCGTTGCTCGCCGGGCATGACGTGGTGATGCTGGGCGAACGTGGGCAGGGGAAGACCCGCCTGCTGCGGACCATCGTCGGGCTGCTCGACGAATGGACCCCGGTCATCGAGGGTTCGGAACTCGACGAGCATCCGTTCGAGCCGATCACGCCGGCGTCGATCCGCAAGGCCTCCAACCTGCTGGACGACCTGCCGATCTCCTGGCGTCACCGCAGTGAGCGTTACGCGGAGAAGCTCGCCACCCCTGACACCTCGGTGGGTGACCTGGTGGGCGACGTCGACCCGATGAAGGTTGCGGAGGGCCGGAGTCTGGGCGATCCGGAGACCATCCACTTCGGGCTCATCCCGCGGGCGCACCGCGGCATCATCGCGATCAACGAGCTGCCCGACCTCGCCGAGCGCATCCAGGTCGCCATGCTCAACGTGATGGAGGAGCGCGACATCCAGGTCCGCGGTTACAGCCTCCGGCTGCCGCTCGATGTCGTGTTGATGGCCAGCGCCAACCCCGAGGACTACACCAACCGCGGCCGGATCATCTCGCCGCTCAAGGACCGGTTCGGTGCCGAGATCCGGACCCACTATCCGATCGAGCTCGAGGACGAGATCGCGGTGATCGAGCAGGAAGCCGACCTGACCGCCACCGTCCCGACCTTCCTCATCGAGATCATCGCGCGGTTCACCCGGTACGTCCGCGACAATCCGGCGATCGACCAGCGCTCCGGTGTCTCGGCCCGTTTTGCCATCGCCGGTGCCGAAACCGTTGCCGCCGCCGCCCTGCACCGCGCTGCGGTGCTCGGTGAAGACCTCGCCGTGGCGCGCGTGGTCGACCTGTCGTCGGTGATCGAGGTGCTGCGCGGCAAGGTCGAGTTCGAGTCGGGCGAAGAAGGCCGCGAGATCGAGATTCTCGAGCATCTGCTGCGTAAGGCGACCGCCGATACCGTGCGTGAGCACCTCGGGGGTGTCGACCTGGCGACACTGGTCACCGCACTCGAGGCCAGCGAACCAGTGGTGACCGGTGACCGGGTCTCGGCCAGCGACCTGCTGACGTCGATGCCCGAGGGCACCGAACCGGTGGTGAACAAGATCGCCGAGCGGCTCGAGGTCGTCGATCCCGGAGAACGTGCCAGTGCCCTCGAGTTGGCGCTCGAAGGCTTGTTCCTGGCCCGGCGGATCGGCAAAGAAGCCGACGAAACCGGCCAGACCGTGTACGGCTGAACCGAGAGAAACTCACATGCCCCGCAATAATTTTCACCGCTCTCGCTATTTGAGGTACACCGGTGGTCCCGACCCGTTGGCGCCACCGGTTGACTTGCGGGATGCGCTCGACGCCATCGGCGACGACGTGATGGCCGGTGGATCGCCGCAGTCGGCGATGCGGGAGTACCTGCGTCGGGGCAACCAGAACATGCGGGGACTCGATGAACTGCGGGAGATGGTCAACAAGCGTCGTGAGCAGATTCTCAAGTCCCGCAACCTGAACGGGACCTTCGACGAGATCCGCAAGCTGCTCGACGAGGCGGTGCTCGACGAACGCAAGCAACTCGCCCGCGACCTCGACGACGACGCGCGGTTCGCCGAGATGCAGATCCAGAATCTCCCGCCGTCGACGGCGCAGGCGGTGCAGGATCTCTCGGAGTACAACTGGCGCAGTCCGCAGGCCCAGGAGAAGTACGACCAGATCAAGGATCTGCTCGGGCGAGAGCTGCTCGATCAGCGGTTCGCGGGGATGAAGGAAGCCCTTGAAGGGGCGACCGAGGAAGACCGTCAGCGCATCACCGACATGCTCAAAGACCTGAACGAGCTTCTCGCGGCGCACAACCGCGGCGAGGACACCACCGAACAGTTCGGTGAGTTCATGGACAAACACGGCGACTTCTTCCCCGAGAATCCCCAGAACACCGATGAGTTGATCGACTCGCTGGCGGCCCGCAGCGCAGCGGCTCAACAGTTTTACAACTCGTTGTCGCCGGAGCAGCGGGCCGAGCTCGACCAGTTGGCGCAGCAGGCGTTCGGATCACCGGACCTGATGGGTCAGCTCTCGCAGATGGATTCGCAACTGCGGCAGGCCCGCCCGGGTATGGGCTGGGATCAGGGTCAGGATTTCGAGGGTCAGCAAGGGATGGGTATGGGCGAAGGCGCCGGTGCCCTCCAGGATCTCGCCGAGCTCGAGTCGCTGTCGGAGCAACTGGCGCAACAGTATTCGGGTGCACAGCTCGACGACGTCGATCTCGACGCGTTGGCCCGTCAGCTCGGCGACGACGTTGCGGTCGATGCCCGGACGCTGGCCGAACTCGAACGCGCGCTGAAGGAGGACGGACTCCTCGAACGGGGCAGTGATGGTCAGCTGAAGCTGTCACCCAAGGCGATGCGGCAGCTGGGGCAATCGATCTTCCGGGATGTGGCAGAGCAACTCTCGGGGCGCCGTGGCGATCGTCAGACCCGTCGCTCCGGTTCCGCCGGAGAACCGATCGGTTCGTCGCGGGAATGGGAGTTCGGCGACACCGAACCCTGGGATGTCACGCGCACGGTGTCGAATGCGGTGCTGCGCACCATGACCGAGGATCGGGACAAGCGGCACGCCGGCAATGCGATGATCAGGGACGGTGTGCGGATCGACTTCCGCGACGTCGAGGTGGCCGAAACCGAGGCCCGCAGCCAGGCCGCGGTCGCGTTGCTGGTCGACACGTCGTTCTCGATGTGGCTCGAGAATCGCTGGACGCCGATGAAGCGGACCGCGATGGCGCTCAATCATCTGATCTCCACCCGATTCCGCAGCGACGAATTGCAGCTGATCTCGTTCGGTCACTACGCCCGCACCCTGGAGATGAGTGAACTCATCGGCCTGGACGGCATGCGTCAGCAGGGGACCAACCTGCATCACGCGCTCCTGTTGGCGCAGCGGCACTTTCGGAAGCACCCCAATGCTCAGCCGGTCGTCTTGATCGTCACCGACGGCGAACCCACCGCGCATCTGCTGCCCGGCGGTGAACCGTTCTTCTACTATCCGCCGCATCCGGCCACTCTCGGAGCGACGGTGCGCGAACTCGACAACGTCGGACGGCTCGGTGCCCAGGTCAGCTTCTTCCGGCTCGGCGACGATCCCGGGCTGGTTCACTTCGTCGATCAGATGGCACGACGGGTCGGCGGACGGGTGGTGGCACCGGACCTCGACGGTCTCGGTGCTGCTGTGGTGGGCGACTACCTCGGCGGCAAACGCCGCCGTAGCCATCGCTGACCGGGCCCAACCGACCCTCGAGCGTGCTCAACCGACCGTCGAGCGTGCTCAACCGACCGTCGAGCGTGCTCAACCGACCGTCGAGCGTGCTCAACCGACCGTCGAGCGTGCTCAACCGACCGTCGAGCGTGCCCATAACCCCGTCGACTGGGCCCTTATGTCAATTGAGTGGGCCGACAACGATATCCGTGCGGCGATTTCGGCACACTCGACGGCGATTTGGGCCCGCTCGGCGGTAATGACGGCCCGCTCGGCGGTAACGAGGGCCCGCTGGGCGGTAACGAGGGCCCGCTGGGCGGTAACGAAGGCCCGCTCGACGGTGGAGTCAGTTCTTCTTGAGTGACGGCGGGGTCGGGTCCTGCGATGGGCGCCGGGCCACCCGGACGCCGCCCCAGAATGCCAAGCCGGTCACGGTGATCGTCGGTGCGCCCGGAACTCCGGGGCCAACGGTGTCGGCTTCGCTGCCGAACCCGCCCATGAACCCGATGCCGTTGACCTGGACGGTGGCGTTCTCGGGCACCACGATTTCTATCCCGCCCATGATGGCGGTCGCGCGGATGGTCAGCGAGGACGACGTGAAGATGGCATTTCGAAGGTCGATCTCGACTCCGCCCATGAGGGCAAGAGCGTAGAGATGCTCGCCGACCGCCGACCGGCCTTTGAGCTCGGAGCCACTCATGACGGCAATCCGATTGAGGATCACGTTCACGTCTGGGTCGACGTCAGAGGCCGGTGAAGCGGGCGTGGCCGGCGCCGACTGCGGCTTTGACGTAGGGGTCGGTAGATCGTCGGTGAGGGCGTCGAGTTCGCCGAAGGTCCTCGCCGCCATCGCCTTTTCGGCGCGTTCGTCGTATTCGGCCTGGCTCAGGTGTCCCTGGGTCATCGCCAGCGACAGAATGTCGATCGCCAGTCGGCGATCGAGGTCGCCGGCACGCACTTTGCTGAGATTGGTCTCGGGGGTGGATTCGGAGTCGCCGGTAGGGGTCTGATCGCTCACCCGACTCACGGTAGTGGGCTGCGACCCACTCAAGCCAGCAATAGGGCGATGAAGGCGATGCCCGGAACCGCGAGAATTGTCGTCACCAATGCGGAATCGCGGGCCAGAACAACACCTCGTTGATAGCGGGTGGCGTAGACGAGCACGCTTTGGGCGGTCGGCAACGCGGCGATGACAACCAGGGCGAACAGTTCGTGTCCCTCGGCACCAAAGGCAAACCGCGCCATGACGTAGACGATGACCGGCTGCACGACCATCTTGAGCACGGTGGCCAGGGCGACATCGCGGCGTGGACTTTCGCCCTTCCGCAACACCGCGACACCGGTCAGGGACAGTCCGAAAACCAGGAGCGCACCGGGTACAGACGCATTGCCCAGCATGTCGAACGGTTCCATCAGGGCCTGCGGGGGAGTGATGCCGCTGACGGCGATCGCGAGTCCGGCCACGCCACCGAGAACGATCGGATTGGTGAGCGGTGCGATGATGGTGTCGCGCAAAGAAATCCGGCGCTTGTTGCCGTCCTCGTCGAGGCGATCGAGTGCCGTGAGGTCCAGCGTTGTCAACGCCAGCGGCGAGTACACCATGATCTGAAACAGCAACAGCGGTGCCACAAATGACGCGTCGTCGAGCACGAAGATGGCGATCGGGATACCGAGGTTGGCGGAGTTGACGTACGACGACGAGAGCGCCCCGATGGTCGCCTCCGGAACCGCGCGCCGCAGCAGCAGTCGCGCGATGGTGAAGTACAGGCCACCGACGATGAGTGCGCTACCGCCCGCGACGACCAGTGTGGTCGAGAACACGTCGGCGATATCGGCTTTGGCCAAGGATGAGAACAACAGGGCGGGTGTGCAGACGAAAAACACCAGTCGCGACAGCACCATCGTTGCGCCGGGTCCGAGCAAGTCGGTGCGTCCGAGGAC
This sequence comes from Nocardia sp. 348MFTsu5.1, assembly GCF_000383535.1. Taxonomy (NCBI): domain Bacteria; kingdom Bacillati; phylum Actinomycetota; class Actinomycetes; order Mycobacteriales; family Nocardiaceae; genus Nocardia; species Nocardia sp. 348MFTsu5.1. Next base: position 130,185 of record NZ_KB911523.1, on the reverse strand, counting down.
GAATCCGACGGCGATCACGATGAAGATGACCGTGAACCCCTGGATGACGCCTGACACCAGAGAAGTCTAGATACCCCGATGATGTGCCGTTTTGGTGGGGTCCACCTGGGCTTTTCGTCGCAACAAGGCCACATCATCGGGTTCGGGGGCGCCGTCGAGCAGGGCCTGGAGCGCTGATCGATGCGCCCCGTAGGCGCGTTTGCCGGCCGCGGTGATCCGGAAGGTGGTACTGCCACCGCGGCCGTGGCCTGCCTTGGATGCTGTGAGGTATCCAGCCGACTCGAGCGCTGACATCTGCTTCGACAGGTCCGAATCCTGCAGGTTCAGATGCTCTTTCAAGAACTTGAACGACGCCGTGGTGCTGTTGGCGAGAATTGCCATGGCGGCAAGACGTTTTGGAGCATGGATCAGCGGATCCAGACCATCGATCATGCGAGCCGTGCCCGTACCGCTGCAGCCGCGCGGGCGTAGCGGCGTTCGTAGATCATCAGCCCGCCCGTGACTGCCACAAAGGTGACTGCGGCGGCCACTGCGATACCGACTATCCACCACGCGAGTGCGATGAGTCCGGCGACGATCGGCAACGACACGAAGTAGCGATTCCACTCCACCCGGATCTCCGCGGGCGGAGTTCCCTGGCCCGGCATGGGCAATGCGCCATGCCGCCTGCTCATCCACGTGATGAACACGACCTCCGCAACAATCAGGGTGGCCAGGATCCCGAAGAAGACGGCCTTCTGTTCGTGCAACCAGGCGAAGTTGCCGACCATTGCCGCCGCCCATCCGCCGACAGCGGGGTAGTACCACCACGGCGTCGGTGGATAGTCGACATACGGAGCGGCCTCGGCCTGATCGGCGATTCGGAGGAGCTCCCGCGTCTCATCGCTTTCCATGATGGAAAGCTTATGGACCACTTTCCACTTCTGCAAGTAAAGGGTCTGCGAAGGCATCCGCTGTACGGCGATCGGCGCAGTTCACCGACCGGTTCGACGCTGACTTCAGACGCCACTTTGGATTGGGAGGGGGTAACCGGTACCCTCTAGAGGTTGTCGATGTCACGTCCCGTTCGCAACGGGTACGCGTCACCGCAGGACGAGTGCAGAAGTTCGAGAGCCGGTACGGCACACGGACACGCACAAACCCCGATACGTAAACGAAGAATGAAGGGCTGAATCATGGCTGTACCGAAGCGCCGGATGTCGCGGTCGAATACTCGTAGCCGCCGCTCGCAGTGGAAGGCCGAAAACCCGGCACTGCAGGAGATCAAGGTTGGTGGCGTCGCTCATCGCGTGCCCCGTCGCCTGGTCAAGGCAGTGAAGCTGGGTCTCGTCGATCTCGATCGTCGCTGACTAGCCCGTAAGGCTCAACACTGAGGCTGGCCGTCGCAGGACGGTCAGTCTTTTGTTGTGTCCGGAGAACGATCGGTGGAGGTGATCAGCGGTGCTGCAGGATGTGTTGACCTACGCGGGTATCGCGGTGTTCGCCTGTTCGGGCGCGCTGGTCGGTATTCGCAAAGACTTCGACCTCTTCGGGATCCTGTCGATGGGTGCGGCCACCGGTGTCGGTGGTGGCGTGATCTGCGACCTCCTTCTCGACATCACGCCGCCCTCCTCGGTGCAGAATTGGCCGAATCTGACCATCGCCTTGATCTCCGGGCTGCTCACCTTCTTCTTTCACCCGGCGTTCAAGAAGTTGTTCCCGGCGATCATGGTCCTCGACGCTATCGGTATGGGCGTGTTCGCGGTGTCGGGGGCGTTGCTCGCCCTCGAGCACGACGCGAGCGCGATGGCCGCGGTCTTGATCGGAATCACCATGGCGGTCGGGGGTGGTGTCCTGCGCGACGTCCTTGCCCGCGAGGTCCCGATGCTATTGCGCCCGACCGACCTGTACGCGGTGCCGGCGATGTGCGGCGCGATCGCGGTGGTGATCGTCGACGGTCTCGGCTGGCCGCAGTGGACCGGGTTGGTCAGCGGTGCGGCGGCGGCGACCTTGTTGCGGATTGCGAGCCTGCAGTTCAAGTGGCACCTGCCGATGGCCCCGCAACGTCGATCCTGACCTGATTAACTCCGGGCGCGCCGGTCGATTACTCAGCGCTCTCTCAGCAGGTCACGTAAGACTGTTGTCATGCGCATTCTTGTTGTGGACGACGATCGCGCCGTTCGCGAATCTCTGCGCCGGTCCCTGACGTTCAACGGGTACACGGTGATCACTGCTGGAGACGGTGTCGAAGCTCTGGAAAAAATCACCAGCGAGCGGCCCGACGCGGTGGTGCTCGACGTCATGATGCCGCGGCTGGACGGCCTGGAAGTTTGCCGTCGACTCCGCAGCACCGGTGATGATCTGCCGATCCTGGTCCTCACCGCACGCGACTCGGTGTCCGAGCGCGTGGCCGGTCTCGACGCCGGCGCCGATGACTATCTACCCAAGCCGTTTGCTCTCGAAGAACTTCTGGCGCGGATGCGGGCGTTGATGCGCCGCGCCGCAACCGAACCCCTGCCGGACTCCGAGGCGATGACCTTTGAGGACCTCACGATGGATCCGGTTACTCGGGACGTCACCCGTGGTGAACGGTCGATCAGCCTGACGCGCACAGAGTTTGCGCTTCTGGAGATGCTGATGGCCAACCCGCGCCGCGTCCTGACCCGCAGCCGCATCCTGGAAGAGGTGTGGGGCTACGACTTTCCCACCTCGGGTAACGCCCTCGAGGTCTATGTGGGCTATCTGCGTCGGAAGACCGAGGCCGAGGGCGAGATTCGACTCATCCACACCGTGCGGGGCGTTGGTTACGTCCTGCGGGAGACCCCGCCGTAGATCGTGAGCTGTGCACCGTGAGTTTCTATCACCGGCATTCGACTCAGATGGAGTCGATCACGCCGCAACGTCCGACCAACCTGGTCCCCGACAACGAACTGCCCCGGCAGATGCGCAAGCCGATGCCGCTGACCCGCACCATCTCTCTGCGCTGGCGCATCACCATCCTGGCCGCCACCGTTGTCGGCATCGCGGTGGCCGTCATGGCCGCCGCCGCTTTTGCCGTGGTGTACCGGGCCATGTACGCCGATGTCGACTCTCAGCTGACCAACCGGGCCAACGGGATGACCGAGTTGGCCCGCATCGGTGTGCTCGACGATTCACCCGAGTCGCTGGTGGCCGGCACCGTGTACTCCACGGACATGTCGGTGGCGTTGGTGATGCCCGGCGGACGGGGTTTCCAGATCGGAAGTGTGCCGTACGGCGACCCCGAACAAGAGGTGGTCGACGGCAAAGCCGAGTCGTCGCTGCGGACCGCGCACAACCAGCGGGTGCTGGCGCGCAAGCTGGTGGACGGCAACACCCTGATCATCTCGCAGAGTCTCGGTGATACCGACGAAGTGCTCGGGCGGCTGGCCTGGGTGCTGGGGGTGATCGGCGGCTGCGGCATCATCCTGGCGGCGGTGGCCGGAACAACCGTTGCCAGAGCGGGTTTGCGGCCGGTGGCGCGTTTGACCAGAGCCGCCGAACGGGTGGCGAGAACCGATGACCTGACCCCGATTCCGGTGGTCGGCAATGACGAGTTGGCAAGGCTCACCGAGAGTTTCAACCTAATGCTGCGGGCGCTGGCCGAATCACGAGACCGGCAGTCCCGACTGGTCGCCGACGCCGGCCACGAATTGCGGACGCCCTTGACGTCGCTGCGGACCAACCTCGAGTTGATGATCGCGTCGTCGGAGCCGGGGGCCCGCGCGGTTCCGGCCTCGGACATGGCCGAGCTGCGCGCCGATCTGATGGCGCAGATCGAGGAGCTCTCCACGTTGGTAGGCGATCTCGTCGACCTGGCGCGGGAAGACGCGCCTGAAGTGGTCCACGAGGAGATCGACCTGTCCGAGGTCATCGACCGCTCACTGGAACGGGTCCGCCGTCGCCGCACCGATGTGGACTTCTCCGTCCAGGTCAGTCCCTGGTTTGTGTTCGGTGAGAGCGCCGGACTATCGCGCGCGGTCCTCAACGTTCTCGACAATGCGGCCAAGTGGAGCCCGCCCGGATGCCCGGTGGTGGTGAAGCTGACACAGGTCGAGCCCCGGCGGGCTGAGCTGACCGTCGCCGATGCCGGTCCGGGTATCCCTCCGGAAGACCGGGAGCTGATCTTCGAACGCTTCTACCGGTCGACCGCGGCCCGGTCGATGCCCGGCTCCGGACTCGGACTCGCGATCGTCCGTCAGGTGGTCGTTCGACACGGTGGAACGGTGGTCGCCGGTCAGTCCGACGCGGGTGGCGCTCTGCTGACGATCAGCCTGCCCGGGTTGCCGACCGCCGCCGAGATCGCACCGCGCGTCGTTCAGCAGTAATACCCCGCGTCGCAGTTCCCGCACCGGTGTTCGTCGCTACCGTCATTCGAGCGATTGATCTGCGCCCGTCATTTCGGAAACCAGTGTGACAATTGATGGGCAACCTACAGCGCTGTCTCAGCCACATCTCAGGCCGACGTAGCAGGGTATGTAGCAGTGCCGGGTTGGTCGGCATCGGAGCGCATCGGTGCGCCTGGCAGAAAGCAAGCGGAGAACATGGTCGGCAACAACGAGAACGAACGCGGATCCAACACCCCTGAGGGTGAAGGATTCTCGAATCAACGGGACTTCGGTGGTCCCACCGGACCGGCGGGACGGGCGCCGGGTGGTGACAATCCGTACAACCCGACCACGTCGTTCGATCCCCGGTCGGCGCAGCAGCCCACATCGGGTGAGCCGACCACCAACCTCGGGCCCGCCGCATACGGCCGGCCGGCCGGTCAGGGAAGCAATCCGTATGGTGCGCAGCCGAATTCGTACTCGCAGCCCGCGCCTTATGGGCAGCAGGCGCCGTATGCCGGGTATGGAGCAACCGCTACCGGAAGCAACCCGACAAGCCAATTCGCTGCTCCTGGCGCGTCTTTCGCGACCGGCCCGCAGTCGTACCCCGCGACGGGATCGGTGCCCGCATCGAAACCTGCCGGACGATCGGGTGGATTCAAGGCCGGCCTCGCCGCCGCCGCAGTGGCGGTGGCCCTCGTCGCCGGTGGTGTGGGCGGTGTTGTGGGCGCGAATATTTCGGACAACGCGTCCGGTACATCCAGCAGCAGCGACGTTCTCGGCGGCGACCGCGACACCTCGCAACCGGTGTCGGCTCCCGCGGGTTCCACTCAGGCGGTCGCACAGAAGGTGCTCCCGTCGGTGGTGACCATCCAGGTCATCGGTAGTCAGGCATCGGGCTCGGGTTCCGGCGTGGTGCTCACCGAAGACGGCACGATCATGACCAACAACCACGTGGTCGCAGGCGCCGGCTCCAATCCCCAGGTGATCGTGGTTTTCAGTGACGGCAGCACCGCCGACGCGACGATCGTCGGGGCCGACCCGATCTCTGACATCGCAGTGATCAAGGTCGACAAGACCGGACTCACCCCGATTCAGATCGGTACTTCTGACAATCTGGCTGTCGGCCAGGAAGTGATCGCGATCGGCGCCCCGCTGGGACTCGATGGCACGGTGACCACGGGCATCATCAGCGCGCTCAACCGTCCGGTGTCGACGCAGGGCGAAGAGAGCGGGCAGGCGTCGGTGATGGACGCGATCCAGACCGACGCGGCCATCAACCCCGGTAACTCGGGCGGTGCACTGGTGAACGCGAACGGTGCCCTGATCGGTATCAACTCGGCCATCGCCAGCCTTTCGGAGGGCGAGACCGGCGGCAGCATCGGCCTCGGGTTCGCGATTCCGGTGAATCAGGCGATGCGAATCGCGAATGAACTCGAGCAGACAGGCAAGGCCACCCAGGCGGGCCTGGGTGTGTCCGTCCGTTCGGGTGCACCAGCTGCTGACGAACCGGGTGCGCTGATCAGCGAGGTCCAGCCGGGTGGCGCGGCGGCCGATGCCGGTATCCCCAACGGGGCACTGGTCACCAAGGTCAACGATCGGGTGATCGCCTCGGGCGATGCGCTGATCGCGGCAGTTCGGTCGCACGCACCTGGCGACAAGGTCAAGGTCACTTATGAGGTGAACGGACAGAGCAAGACAGTCGAGGTCACCCTTGACACCCTGAATACCGGAGGCAGATAGCAACGTGAAAATCCCAGACCCGGCAATCAATGATCTGAAACTGACGGACACTGCAGTAGTGGGACGGCTGCAAGCAGTGTCGGTCATTCCGACCGATAGAGTTCATCTCGGAGATAGTGACATCTCCGAGCTGGGAATCGGTGAGGCCGATGTGGTTGCGGCAGATGCCGCGGCCGCACGACTTGCCGCCCAGGCGGGCGAGATCGAGGCGGAAGGAATTCGGATGAGGTCGTTGAACTTGGCCGACGAGGATCTGGGACGAGCGCTGGTTGTCATCGTCGACGATCGAGCCGCGCACGGCGAGGATCAAACTCTGATCGGGCCGCTGGTGAGTGAGCTGCTCGAGGAGGCGGGTTTTCACGTCGACGCGGTAGTCGCTGTGGAATCCGACGAGGTCGAGATCCGTACCGCGCTCAACACCGCCGTGATCGGTGGTGTCGACCTGGTGATTTCTGTTGGCGCCGTGGGTGTCGGGGGACGAGATGTTGCGCCGGAGGCGACCGCAGATCTCCTCGACCGCAAACTGCCGGGTATCGAAGAGGCCTTGCGCAGTTCGGGCTTGGCGGCCGGCGCAATGGATGCGGGTCTGTCGCGTGGTCTGGCCGGAATCTCAGGTCAGACGATTGTTGTGAACCTCGCCAATTCGCGGGCCGCGGTACGCGATGGAATGGCCACCATCACCCCGATGGCAAAACATCTCATCGCCTCGATCACCAACTTCTGAGTTCGATTGTCATGGTGGAGAAATCGGTAGGCAAGCGAAAGATATCGCGCGAGGAACTGGACCGGATTTTCGGCGATGACCTGCCCGAAACCACCCGCGATGAGCGACCGTTACGCCAACGTGACGAAGGTCACACAAGTGTTGATATGCAGTCAGACGAATGGTTTCTCGCCAATCGACCGCCACATCACGAGTGAATTGCGTTTCCGTCACAGCCAGGTCCAGCATGTTTCCCAACTGTTAACTGAACATCATTCAAGATGACGAAGATCCGCTGCCCTGCAGCGGATCTTCGCTTTTGTGACACGGCTGCTGCTAACTGTTGCTTGCGTTCGACCAGCACACTAACGTTCGGCTCGATACGTCCAGTACCAGTGCGGGGGCTGGAAGTGTCCCGCGAGCTGCCCCCGAGGGTGTTCGTGGAAGGACTGAAACGTGCGAGCGGATTTAACTTCTGGGAAATATCGGGCTTTGCGCCCGTAAACTTCCAGCGGGTGATTCCGACCAATCGTCAGGTCACTTCAGGCTCACGATTTGGTTGAGTTTGGATTACACAGCAATCCTGTGAGAGGGAACGAATGAGCAAGTTCAGCATGCGCCGCGTTGTCGGGGCTGGAGCCATTACCGCGGTTGCCGCCATCGGCCTGGCCAGCATGGGAGCCGGAAACGCTGCCGCAGGGCCGCTGGCCGACGGCAGCAAAGTCACCTCGGGCGTCGATGGCAAGGTGGTCAAGATCGAGCGCACCGGCGAGAGTGCGTACCCGGTTCAGTCGGTCGCCAACAATGGTGCCGGCCGCGCTGCCGAGGTCAATGGCAAGGTCAAGGTCTACTCGGGTGGTACATCCGGCACGCTGACCACCGGCTACATCGTCGGTTGCCAGATCGACATCACGGGCCTTTCGGGCACCCTCGGCGGCAGCCTCAATATCGTGAACTTGTTGGCTGGGGCGCCGACGGGCGGACTGTCCGGGTCGTTCACGTTTCCGCTGAAGCCCGGTCAAGCCGTCTTCGTGTCGCTGGGCAGCCAGGCTTTCGCCGGTAACGATGCGTCGATCCAGTACCAGAGCGTGGGCATCGACGTGCAGCAGTGTGGCGGCTACGCCCAGGCGCGGGCGTACTCGACGGTGACCACCACGGGTGACTACGTCATCAAGTCGACCCTCTACGGCCAGCCGTTCAGCCTCAACTCCTAGTCGGCAGATCATTCCGCCTAAGTCTTGTAACACTTTTATCTGCCGCAAGCAGATTGATATTTCCGTAAGGGGAATCATGAAGAACACAACCTCGCGCCGTCTCGCGGCGGCCGCCGGACTCGCCGGTGTGTCCGCTGTGGCGCTCGCCGCCATGGGAACCGGTGCTGCTGCCGCCGGCGCGCTCCCCGGTGGCACGACCACCCAGACCCTCGACGACGGCACCAAGGTGACCGTCCGTCTGTTCGATGAGAGCTCCACCATCACCCCGTCGATGGCCGCCACCCCGGCCAGCCGCAACGTTTGGCTCGATGGCAAGATCGCCGTCAACATCGACGGGGGCGCCAAAGGCGGCAAGATCGAATCCGGATACGTCGTCGGTTGCCAGCTCAACTTCGGGGCTACTGCAGGCGCAAGCGGTGGCGCGACGGTAAATCCAGCTGCTGATCCTCCGATAGCGGTTATTCCGTCGGGGACTGGAGTCCCCACCAGCACAGGTGGCTTCACGCTGGGTCCCGGTCAGGCAACGACCGTCGCGTTCTTCAGCGATGACAAAGGCAAGAACGCCGGCTTCGAATTCAAGGGTGCAACCGGTGGTCTGGCCTACAACCAGGAAACATTTGCTGTCTACGGCTGCGCCGGCTTCGCAGAGGCCAAGGCCTATGTGAAGGTGACCGTCAAGACCAAGTCGACCACGGGCATCGTGACCCTGTGGGGCGCGCCGTTCAGCATCGGCTGATAGCACGCCTTCGCAATAACTGAACAACAACAAAAGCCGGGATGCCGCAAGGTGTCCCGGCTTTTGCTGTTTCAGCTATGCGACCCGACGTGAACGCCAGCGCCACCAGGGGTCGGCAACTCACATCGCTAAGGGTCTGGCGGTTGCTGCTTCCCAAACCGGAATCGATATACACTTCACCACCCGCGGCGACCTCGTGCGCAGACCGAAAGCCGGCGACGCAGCCAGCCGGTTGCCCTGCCAACTCGCCAATCTCCCGCGACCCTCGTTCTGAGCATCGACGACGTCGGCCACCTCAGGCCAGGTGGTCAGCCGGCGATACGAAAAGGCTCCACGATCAGCACAGCATCTTGTACATCTTTCGACGTCGACGGTGCCCCGAGGGTTTTCGTTGGAAACTCAAGATTTGGAACGCACTTTAACATCTGGGAAACATCGGGATTGTCGCCCGTTAACGAACCCGTTGCAGGATTCTGACCAGCCATCAGGTCACTTCAGGCTCACGATTTGGTTGAGTTTGGATCACACAGCAATCCTGTGAGAGGGAACGAATGAGCAAGTTCAGCATGTTCGGTCTACGCCGCGTTGTCGGCGCTGGAGCCATTACCGCGGTTGCCGCCATCGGTCTGGCCAGCATGGGAGCCGGTAACGCTGCCGCAGGGCCGCTGGCTTCGGGCAGCAAGGTCACCGAAGGTATCGATGGCACCGTGGTCAAGATCGAGCGCACCGGCGAGAGCGCGTACCCGGTTCCGTCGCTGGCCAACAACGGTGCCGGTCGCGCCGCGGAGGTCAACGGCAAGGTCAAGGTCTACTCGGGCGGCTCGGCGGGCACGCTGACCACCGGCTACATCGTCGGTTGCCAGATCGATATCACCGGATTCTCGGGCGGACTGGGCGGCAGCCTGGACATCCTCTCGGGTACGGCAGGTCTGTCCGGATCCATCTCGGTCCCGTTGAGCCCTGGTGAAGCTGTGTTCGTGTCACTCGGCAGCAAGGACTTCGACGGGAACGACGCGTCGATCCAGTATCAGAGCCAAGGCATCGACGTGCAGCAGTGCGGCGGCTACGCCCAGGCACGTGCCTACTCGACCGTGGTCACCACCGGTGACTTCGTTGTGAAGTCGACTCTTTATGGCCAGCCCTTCAGCCTGAACTGATCGTCCGCAGATCATCCCGCCCAAGTCTTGAAACACTTTTATCTGCCGCAAGCAGATTGATATTTCCGTAAGGGGAATCATGAAGAACACAACCTCGCGCCGTCTCGCGGCGGCCGCCGGTATCGCCGGTGTGTCCGCTGTGGCGCTCGCCTCCATGGGAACCGGTGCTGCTGCCGCCGGCGCACTCCCAGGTGGCAAGACCGTCCAGACCCTCGACGATGGCACCACGGTGACCGTCAGCCTGTTCGGGGAGAGCGTTGACATCAACCCGGCGATGTCGGCCATCCCGACCAGCCGCAACGTGTGGCTCGACGGCAAGATCGCCGTCAACATCTCCGGCGGTGCCGAAGGCGGCAGCATCGAGGCCGGCTACATCGTTGGTTGCCAGCTCAACTTCGGCGCAAACGCCGGCGCGGGCGCTGGCGTGAGTGTAAGTCCTTCCACTGATCCTGCTGAAGGTATTCCTTGGGCGGACGGGGGTACCCCAGGAGTCTCCGGTGGCTTCGAGCTGTCTCCCGGTGAGGCAACCTACGTCGCTTTCTTCAGCGATGACAGCGGTGACAACTCCGGCTTCGATTTCGAGGGCGCCACCGGTGGTCTGGCCTACAGCCAGGAAACCTTCGCTGTGCACGGCTGCGCCGGCTTCGCTGAAGCCAAGGCGTATGTCAAGGTAACCGTCGAGACCGAGTCGACCACCGGCATCGTCACGCTCTACGGCAAGCCGTTCAGCATCGGCTGATAGCACGCCTTCGCAAGAACTGAACAACAACAAAAGCCGGGACGCCGCAAGGTGTCCCGGCTTTTGCTGTTCCAGCCATACGATCGGGCGAAGCGACGTGAATTGCCGCTCTTGCACTCTCGAATGCCGCGTCGAATTACGAACGGGGACGGGTAATTTCGGGGGACGAACACAAACACCGACCGCACAGTGGGACTGTGCGGTCGGTGTTTGTTTAGGTCGGTGCTCGGACTACTGGCTGTGGCGTCCGGGGCCGTCGTCGGAGCGTTCGGGCGGCGGTCGGTAGCCCGGAGGAGGTCCGGTCAGTGGGTCGGGTCGGTAACCGGGTCCCGCAGGGCCGTAGTCGGGTGGCCCGTACTGGGGCGGTCCCGGACGCTGCGGGGGCTGGTTCGGGTTGTAGCCGGGAGGAGGACCTGCCGGCTGCTGGGAGCCTGGCAGGGGGCCGCTCAGCGGATCATTCTGTCGTGGCGGTGGGCCCGCGGGTGGCTGATAGCCGGGCGGGGGACCTTGCGCGTACGACGGCGGGGGACCGGACTGCTCAGGTTGGGCGGAGAACTTCTGGGTGCCTGCCGCGGACACGCCGAGGCCTGCGACTCCAGCGGACGTCGGTTCCTCGTTCGCCCGCTCGATGAAGGCTTCGTCCTTGTCGGAGTGCTCGCTCTTGGCAGCGGCGATCTTCGCCTTTTCCTCGACCGGATCCTTGCCTTGCAGAATGTCGCGGATCTCGGTGAGCAATTCGGATTCGGACAAGGCGATTGCATCGTCGCCGTCTCGGGCGGCGTACGCCTTGAGCTTTTCGTAGGGCATGACGATGACGAAGTAGACGATCGAAGCGATGATCAGAAAATTGATGATCGCGGTGATCAATCCACCGATATCCACGAATGTTTCGGGATTGCCATCCTTGATGGTGAATCCGAGACCCTCGGCCGCATCGGTGCCTCCGAGTGAATTGATCAGAGGTTCAATGATGTTCGAGGAGAATGCAGTCACGATCGCGGTGAATGCTGCACCGACGACGACGGCAACGGCCAGGTCGACGACATTTCCTCGCATGAGGAAGTCTTTGAAACCCTTTAACATGTTGTGGTCCATCCCATCTGGGAAATCGCGCGTATGCTTTGGGACATTTTTCGATCTTAACCATCTATCGACTTCGATGGTGGATGGAACATGCGCATTCAGTGAAAGACCACGGTGATCGGCGCGGCGAGTGTCGCGCCCGCGACGCGGTGCGCATCGTGCTCGGGCATGGCCAAGATCACCGGTCGGGCGTCTCGGCCAGATCGTGTGCTGCTGGGCGCATAAACCAGCGCTACCACCGCGTTCTTCGCCAAAACCGATGGTGAGGAAGATGCGTCGTCGCTGTCCGCTTCATTGATACTGAGGACGTCCACGACGTCTCCTTCGCGGAGCAGATCCACCACGGATGAATCGGACAGGGTGACCGGGACCAGCCGCGCATCGTCGCGGCCCAAGAGTGCGGCGGGCAGGCGGCTCGACAAGATTCGGGTGTCGGTGAACATCTCACCCGGATGGACCGGTCCGGTGACCGTTTGTTCGACCAGTTGTGCGGGGTCGGTGATCGCGCCCGTGGGAATCGCGGTCGCATCTACGGTGCGAAAGTCGAGATCGTCGGAGGTCAGACGGACTCCGGGTGCCAGTTCGCGGGCGGCGACAACAACCGATTGCAGTTCGTCATCTCGGTGAGCGGTCAGGGCGGCGACCACGGCAACGACGAGAAGAGCCACCGCGCATGCCCGCCGGACCAGTAGGGACCGGGTCCAGCCGGGGCGAAGCGCATGTCTCAAGCGGTCGACAGCGGTGGGGCTGAGTGGATTGCGGTCGGGCATGGCCGAACGCTAAGTCAACGGGGCGACGAGATCCGCTGACCGGCCGCTCGCGCGGCCGGGATGTGGGCAGGCCTTGTAACTGTGGACAAACGTCCGTCAGGAAGCTGCTGCGGCCGGGGTGCTCGAGGTCGAGGAACTACTCGACGAGCTGCTGCTCGAGTCGCTCGACGATGACGTCGAGGTCGATTCCTTCTTGGTCGAGGAGTCGCTGCTGGAGCTCGGTTCGCTGCTGGTCGATGTCGACCGGCTGTCGTTGCGATAGAAGCCGCTGCCCTTGAAGACGATCCCGACACTGTTGAACAGTTTCCGCAGCTTACCGGCACATTGCGGGCACTCCGTCAGCGAGTTGTCGCTGAACGACTGCACGATGTCGAAGCGGTTGTCGCACTGTGTACAGGCATACGAATAAGTGGGCACCGAGGACCTCCGAAGTGTTTAGCCGAGAACGTTGTGGATTCTACAGCGAAGTTGGCACTCTACGTTAACGAGTGCCAAGGTCAGGTTGTTCCCAGGCGGTGGAAACCCCCGGACGGCGTCAGGCTCCAGCCCATCGGCACGTCCAGGGCGTCCCCGGGAATCTCGTCGAGGACCTCATGGTCATAGACAACTGCCACCAGGCGTTTTGTATCGATTGACTGGAGCGAACGGTCGTAATAGCCCGCACCGCGACCGAGCCGGTTTCCACTTCGATCGACGGCGAGGGCGGGGACCAAGATCAGATCGGCGGAATTGATCACACTGCCCGGTTGGGGGGCTCCGGCGGGTTCGAGCAGGCCGAAGCGGCCGACGGTGAGTGACTCGGGACCGTCGTAACCCGCCCAGCTCAGTGGAGACGGATCTCCGGGGCCGACGATCGGCAGCAGCACCCGATGTCGCTGATCACGCAGGGCGTCGAGCATCGCGACCGAACCGGGCTCGGTACCGATCGGGACGTAGGCAGCAATCGTGGCCTCTGGCCCGATCTCCGGTTGGCCGGCGACTCCCAGACGGGTAATCCACGTCACAAAGGTGGCGTTCGTGGCGGCTCTGACCTGCGGTGACATACCTTCGCGCACGCCTTGCAGGTGTTGTCGCAAGGTGTACTTCTTATTTTTGATGGGTACAAGCCTCTCGTGGGAAGCGGTCTGCCGATAGGTTTATCTGTGGATGCCGTAGTGGAGCAACGTAGGGTGGAAAATGATTGAAGCGCAGATGAAGCCGACCGACGAGGTCGAATACGAGTCGGTACCCGGAACACCCCCTATTCCGAGGACTGCAATTGTCCCCGCTGCCGGTTTGGGAACACGTTTTCTCCCCGCGACCAAAACAGTCCCGAAAGAGCTCCTCCCCGTTGTTGATACACCGGGTATCGAGTTGGTGGCAGAAGAAGCAAAGGCCGCCGGAGCCGAACGATTGCTGATTATCACCTCGCCCGGCAAAGACGGGGTCGTGGCACACTTCGTCGAGGACCTCGTTCTCGAACACACGCTGGAGGCGCGCGGCAAGGACACCATGCTGGCGAAGGTTCGCAACGCACCGTCGTTGCTGGAGGTCGCATCGGTGGTTCAGGACAAACCACTCGGACTGGGTCACGCGGTCGGTTGCGTCGAGGCAATGCTCGACGACGATGAGGACGCGGTGGCCGTGCTACTGCCCGACGACCTCGTCATGCCCTCTGGCGTGCTCGAAGTGATGGCCCGGACCCGCGCGAAGCGTGGCGGCACCGTTCTCTGTGCCATCGAGGTCCCCACCGACAAGATCAGCGCGTACGGCGTGTTCGACGTCGAGGAACTCCCAGACGCCACGAACCCAAACGTCATGAAGCTCAAAGGCATGGTCGAGAAGCCGAAGGCCGAAGACGCGCCGTCGAACTACGCGGCGGCCGGCCGGTACATCCTCGACCGCGCGATCTTTGATGCGCTCCGTCGCATCCAGCCGGGTGCGGGTGGCGAACTGCAGCTCACCGACGCGATCGCACTCCTGATCGAAGAGGGTCATCCGGTCCACGTGGTGGTGCATCGCGGAACCCGTCACGACCTCGGTAACCCGGGTGGCTACCTGAAGGCGTCGGTGGATCTTGCCCTCGACCGCGACGACTATGGTCCCGAACTCCGGGAGTGGCTGATTCAGCGTCTCGGCTTCTGAGACTTTTCGACACAAGGTGCCCGAACTGCCGGGTCCGTGAACCGACGCGGCCGTCGAAACCCGCTAACGTCAAGCCTGACGTGTGTGCAGACTCCCGTGCCATTCCGGGCTACGTGGTCTGATCGCGGGGGAGAGGAGATTATCGGTGCGTTCGGTGGAGGATCAGCTGAGTCGGGTGACCGCTGCAGCGGTGGCGCCTCGGCCGGTACGCGTGGCGATCTCCGAATCCCAAGGTTTGCTGTGTGCCGAGGACGTGACGGCCGACCGGCCGCTTCCCGGTTTTGATCAGTCGGCCATCGACGGCTACGCGGTGCGCAGTGTCGATGTCGCCGATGCGGGCAGTATCGCCGGCGACGATTCCGAGTCACCGGGGGATCACGTGATCGTGGTCCTTCCGGTGGTCGGTGAACTCAAGGCCGGTTCGCGGACTCCGACCCGGCTGCAACCCCGCCAGGCGGTCCGTGTGGAAACCGGTGCCCCGTTGCCGACGCTGGCAGACGCCGTGGTTCCGCGCCGCTGGACCGATGGCGGTCTGCCGAAGGTGCGCGTCGGTCATGCAGTGCGCAGCGGACAGTACGTCCGCCATGAGGGCGCCGATGTGCAGCCCGGTGATGTCGCGGTGCGCGCGGGGACGATCATCGGCCCGGCCCAGGTGGGTTTGCTCGCTGCCGTCGGATGCGAGCGGGTCCTGGTCCATCCGCGACCGCGGTTGTCGGTGATCTCGGTCGGTGGAGAGCTGGTCGACATCGATCGCACTGCCGGTGGCGGGCAGGTCTATGACGTCAACAGTTATGCGATCGCAGCTGCCGCACGTGATGCCGGCGCCGACGTGAACCGCGTCGGTATCGCCGACAAAGAACCGACCCAGCTGCGCGAAATCGTTGAAGGACAACTCATTCGGTCCGAGATCGTGGTGATCACCGGTCCCGTCGGCGGGGCTGCGTCCGAAACGATCAAGGAAGCGCTCGCCGAACTCGGTGACCTCGAGATCACCCGAATCGCGATGTACCCGGCGTCCGTTCAGGGTTTCGGACAGCTCGGCCGTGATGAGGTGCCGACATTCTTGTTGCCGTCGAATCCGGTCAGCGCCCTTGTTGCCTTCGAGGTGATGGTGCGCCCGCTCATCCGGATCGCGATGGGCAAACGCCAGCCGATGCGCCGAGTGGTGCGCGCGCGGACCGTCGGTGCGATCACGTCGGTCGAAGGTCGTCGGGGATATCTCCGCGGACAGTTGATGCGCGACGAGCAGACCGGCGAGTATCTCGCACAAGTGATTTCAGCCCCTGACGGTGGCTCACATCTGCTGGCCGGCTTGGCCGAGGCCAACTGTCTGGTGATCATCGAACCCGAGGACGTGGAGTTGCGGCCCGGCGACGAGGTTGATGTGGCGTTCCTGGCGCAGCGCGGGTAAGACTGCAACTGTGCGTGCCTGGAGCAGAGGGGATACGTCTCGGCGGGGGTGGCCCGCGAAGTTGGGTCCGATCGGTGTCGAGGGTGGCACACTCACGGTTCGGGCTGTTCGGTTGCGTGATGCGCGCGCGTGGAGTCGACTGCGGATCGAGAACCAGAACTCGCTGATGCCATGGGAACCGACCGGTTCGGGATTGTGGTCGGCCCGGCACAATCCCGCGGCCTGGCCCGGATTGCACTCTGTGCTCCGCGCCGAGGCCAAGGCGGGGAACATGCTGCCGATGGTCATCGAACTCGACGGCGAATACTGCGGACAACTCACCGTCGGCAACATCCAGCGGGGTGCGCTGCGCAATGCGTGGATCGGCTACTGGGTCGATTCCGCGGTCACCGGTCGCGGAGTGGCCACCGGCGCACTGGCTCTCGGTGTCGACCACTGCTTCTCCACTGTCGGCCTCCATCGGCTCGAAGCGACAGTCCAGCCCGAGAACGCGGCGTCGTTGTCGGTGCTCCACAAAGTGGGGTTCCGCGACGAAGGGCTGCTCAAGTGGTACATGGATGTCAACGGAGCGTGGCGTGACCACCTGCTCCTGGCATTGACCGTCGAAGAAAATTCCGGGACCGCCGTCGAAAGGCTTGTGCGAGCGGGCCGGGCAACGTTCTGAGTTCGGTTGGCTGCGAGTCGGGTCAGTCGAGAAAGTTGGTTGTTTCCTGGCTGTACGTGGACACAAGGTTGCCGCCCGAGAAGGTAAGGACATCCTCGAGAGTGAACGTAGTGGGGTTGAAAGTCATGTCGAACGCGGGCCGTCCGCTGCCGGCAACCACCGGATAGGTCTTGACCACCAATAGGTCTATCTGCGGAATCAGCTGGCCGGCGAGGTTTCCGCCCCCGGCGAGGTAGATGTCGAGGTCGGAGTCCTCGTGTTTGAGCCTGTCGACAGCAGCGGCGGGATCGTCTCGGATCACCGTGATCGCCGGATCATCGACACTTAGCTCCCGGGACACCACGTATTGGTCGAGATGTGGGTACGGACTCGTGATGTCCTGGGCCAACGCCGGTTCGTAGGTCCGGCGACCCATCACGATGCTGTCGAACTTTGACAGCGGTGCATCAGCGATTCCGGCCTGTGCACGAACATGACCCGGTAGAGCGTCGCCGAACTCGTCCATCATCCACTGCATGTAGTCGTCGGAGATCGGGTAGAAATCCACCTCATCAGCGGGCCCGGCAATGTAGCCATCGATCGTAATTCCGATGTAGTACACAAGTTTTCGCATCAGCTCCGCCTATGTTTGGTCCGGTCGCTGCCGAGGGTAGCGGGTGAAGGGGTGGTGAACGAGGCGATTGTCGCGCGTGGCGTGGACCGTGCGCGGTGTGTCCGGGTCGACAAATCGCCGACTTGTCGGCGCGTCTGCGCTGTTGGGGCGGGCTCTGGCAATAGCCTGGCTTGGAGCGCTTGTTACGGGAGTGACGAACGCGCACTCGGCTGAACGGTCGAGCGAGGTTGCCGAAGGGAAGGAGCTGCCCATGCCGAATTCGCTGTTGTGGGTGTGTCTGGTGGCGATCTGGCTTTTTGTTTTGGTGCCGATGGTCGTGAAGTCGCGACCGACCGTGCGCAAGACAAGTGACGCAGCGCTGTCGACGCGTGTGCTCCACCGTGGCGGACGGAACATTGCAAAGACCAAACGACGCATGGCCTCTGGCCGGCACCCACACGACGCCGAGTGGGAACCGCCGGTCCGCGAGTACCGCAAGGTTGTTGTGACCGGTGGAACCGCAACGGCGGTCAAGGAAGCCGACGTTGATGTTGATGAGGTCGACGACGTTGATGTCGTGGACGCCGAGACGACGGATGCACCAGAGGCCGACAAGACTCCCGTGATGAAAAAGGTTGCAGTCGAAGCAGACTCCGCAGCTGATGACGACTCCGACGAGGTCGAGGGCGACAGCGACACTGACATCGAGGCAGAGGCGGACGACAAGGCAGACGTTGACGTTGTCGACGGCGCTGATGATCTCGAAGACGCCGAATCAGACGATGACGACGCCGTCGCCGAGAGCGAAGACGAACTCGACGAAGACTCCGAAGATGCTGAACTCGAAGATGCTGAGTACGACGACGACCTCGAAGACGACGACTACGAGGATGACGCCGAATACGACGACCTCGAAGACGATGCTGACGAAGACGACGCCGACGAGGAAGTGGTCGAAGACAATTCGGCCCGACGCACCCGTCGTGGCGGCTTCGATCCCGAGGCCGAACGCGAACGCAGCGACAAGCGCTACCGGTTCCGCCAGCGTGTGATGGTCCTGCTGGGTGTGCTCGCACTGCTCAGCGTTGGAGCGGGCGTCCTGCTCGGTACGGTCGGGTGGATCGCCACTGCGGTGTTGGTCGTCGGACTGGTCGGCTACATGTTCTTCCTGCGCCGCGCAGTACGCAATGAGCAGCGGATCTTCCAGCAGCGGATGCGTCGTCTCGCCCGTGCACGCCGTGAGGAAGAAGAGCGTCGCGCGCATCCGGAAGTCGACCCCCGCGCCGACATCCCGGCCCGCCTGCGCCGCCCCGGAGCGATCGTTCTGGAGATCGACGACGAAGACCCGATCTTCGATCATCTGCCCAGCTACGAGCACGTTGCACGCATCGACGACATCGATCGCGAACATTCCTACCGACGGGTTGTGGGCCAATAACCGGCCAGTGTTAACCTGTTCAAGTTGCTCGCGAGGGCAACGAAGGGGCTATAGCGCAGTTGGTAGCGCGTCTCGTTCGCATCGAGAAGGTCAGGGGTTCGATTCCCCTTAGCTCCACTCCAAATTCCCGGTCAGAGGCATATTTGCCTACTGGTGTTACTTCATCCTTTGGCTTACTGTCCGCAGGAATTGTGTCAGCACCCTTTTGGTCTCATTTGGCATCAAGCACATGCTGACCTCTTGGCGGTGGATGTCGGCGGACGCCTACGCGATTGCCGGTTGTCAGAGATCGTGTGGTGCGCCCAGCGGAACCGGCGTTGACCCCTCTCGTGTTCCGCTGAGGGGTCGGCACAGCACCGAACGCCATCAGTGATGTTAACCGCGTAGCAGTCCGTCGCGGCTGTTGGTGAACACGAACTCGCCCCCCGCCACTTGGGTGAACCTTCGTCGTAGAGCTTGTCGGTGGGCCGCGTTATCCTGGGAACATACTTTCGAAGAGTTGATCCGGGGGGGTCGATGTCGGATACACCAGCAGCCACGTCGGTTCCGGACGCGGTCAGTGCGGCCGCCGAGGTCGAGGCGGCGATCGAGCGGCTCCTGGCTGCCGATCTGTCGGTGTTGTCCGATGAGCAGAGCGCCCGGCTGGTGGAGAAGATTGAGGTCGGATCACGGAAGTTGTCGTATGCCGGGCTGACTGCCGCGGCCGGGATCGATGCCCGCCGGGCGTACGCGAAAGCCGGGTATCCCTCGACGTACGGGTTTTTGAAAGGTCAACTGCGCCTGGGTGATGGTGCTGTCAAACGCCGGATCGCGGCGATGAACAATCTCGTTACCCGGATCACTCCGACTGGTGATGTTCTCGATCCGGTGTGTCCGGCCACCTCAGAGTTGCTGCGGCGGGGGGTGATTGATCTCGACCACATCCACGCAGTCTTGGGCACTCTCGACGAGATCCCGTCGAATATTGCGGCTGAGGAACGCGAGAGCGCGGAGCGGACGATGGCAGGGTTTGCTGCCGACTTCACCCCGACCCGGCTGTCTGCGCTGGGTGATCGGCTGATCGCGCATCTCAATCCGGACGGGTCGTTGACCGACGAGGGTGATCGGGTCCGCAAACGCAGCCTGCACCGTGGGCGGCAGGATAAAGATCTGATGGGCAAGATCACTGGTCGTCTCGATCCCACGACGCTGGCGTTGTTCGATGTGTTGCTGGCTATTTGGGCTGCGCCCGGTATGAACGATCCGGGCAACCCTGACTCGCCGTCGGGTGCTGCTGATGATCCGGGGATCGATGCCGAGGTGCTGCGGGCGGCGGCGCAACTGGACTGCCGTAGCCAGGATCAGCGCAACCACGATGCCCTCTCGGCGATGCTGAAGTATCTGATTTCCTCTGGTCAGCTCGGTAACACTCACAATGGTCTGCCGGCGCAGTTGATCATCTCGTTGAGCAAGGCTGACCTGGAGGCCGCAGCGGGTGTGGCGCACACCGCGACAGGGGTGGACATTCCGGTCGAGGACTTGGTGGATCTGGCCGCTGACTGCGATCCGAATCTGGCGGTGTTCAAAGACGGTTCCAGTGAGGTCCTTTATTACGGGCGGGCGCGCCGGGGTGCTTCGATGTGGCAGCGGATGGCGATGGTCGCCGCCCAGCGCGGTTGTACCCACCCGGGTTGTGATCAACCTGCGGCGTGGTCTCAGGCCCACCATGGCGCACAGGATTGGGCTGATGGCGGGTTGACCGATATCGACAGTCTGGCCTGGGCGTGTGGGCCGCACAACCGGATGGTCGGGGACGGACCCGGTCAATGGCGAACGTTTGTTGTTCCTGATGGACCCGATGCGGGCAAGATCGCTTGGGTTCCACCGGAATACATCGACCCTGAACGTAAACCCAGAATCAACCGAGTCCACCATCCCGATGAAGCATTGCAGCGGGCGCGCGAGGCGATCCTGGCCGAACGCCGCGAGGCGGCTGCCGCGCGAGAACGAGAGCTCCGCGGAGAAGCGCCCGGCGAGTGCGACTCCGATCCCGACCCACCCGAGGTGGATGATCCATCGCCACACTAGGTACCGCGAATGGTCACTCGGCATCGTCGCGCTGGTGGGTGCGACGCCAGGAGGTTGTCGGCGGTGCAGGGTGCACACGTGTCCTGCGCGAATATGGTGTCCCAGTCAAACTCGAACTGACACCATTCGATTTTGAACTCGTGGTCGCTGATGGCTGCCGATCGTTGGCGCTGTTGAGGGGCTACGGATCATGTAGTGGAGGAGCATGATTCGTGTTTGCGGCGTTGCGCCAGATTGGGCGGTTGCGGTGCAACTGCGTACCCCCTACGTACCCAAATGGTCACTGAGCAGTCCGGCCGTCAAGCCGGTCAGCCGGGGTTGCGGGTCTTGGTAGGGCCAGTTGTTCTTCCCCCGGACGTTGTGAACAGTGACGTGTCCGAGGCTGCACGAGTTCGGCCAGACCGATCAGGCTGGATCTGGTGAGGGCCGCGATAGGCTGGGGATGCAGTTGATATCCGCGCTCTTAGTCGATCGAGGCAGGCCATGGCCGAGAACGATCCACAGACGACCCAGCGCGATGTCGTCGTCGACATTGCTGGGGAGCTGGTCGCTGCGGGTTTCGGTGACCCGGATCTGATCGGTCAGGGTGGCTTCGGCGCGGTCTATCGCTGTTCGCAGCCGGGGCTGGATCGGGTGGTGGCGGTGAAGGTTCTTGCCGATCATCTGGATGAGGGCAATCTTGAGCGGTTCGTGCGCGAGCAGCGCGCGATGGGCCGGCTGTCCGGGCATCCCAATATCGTCAACGTACTCGAGGTGGGCAGCACCCCGGGAGGCCATCCGTTCATCGTGATGCAGTATCACCCGCACGATTCCCTTGATGCGCTTATCCGCAATCACGGGCCCCTGAACTGGCCAGAGGTGCTGCGTCTGGGCGTCAAGGTGGCCGGCGCCCTGGAGACAGCGCACCGCACCGGCACGCTGCATCGTGATGTGAAACCGGGAAACATCCTGCTCACCGAGTACGGCGAGCCGCAGCTGACGGACTTCGGTATCGCCCGCATCATCGATGGTTTCGAAACCAGTGCTGACATCGTCACCGGATCTCCGGCGTTCACCGCTCCGGAGTTGCTGACCGGCGCAGACCCGTCGGTCGCCTCAGATATCTATGGCCTGGGTGCCACGTTGTTCTGCGCTCTGACCGGTCACGCGGCGTTCGAGCGGCGCAGTGGGGAGCAGGTGGTCGCCCATTTCCTGCGGATCGCCGCCGAACCACTTCCCGACTTGAAGGAAACCGGTATCCCGCACCAGGTGGCCAGGGCCATCGAACAGGCGATGGCCCGCGAGCCCGACGACCGCCCGGCGTCGGTCGCCGCATACGGCGAACTGTTGCGCGAGGCGCAGCGAGAGCTGGGAGTCGCAGTGGATGAGATGGCGCTGCCGTCGGGCCGCTCGGCGGATCCGATCGCGGTGGGGACCGGTATGGGGACAGAGCGGCGGGTGCGTTCGGGGATCATCACCTCGCCGCCGACACCGTCGACGAAGTTTCGTCCGCCGCTGCGACTGCGTGCTCAGGTTCCCCGAGTGCATCTGATGGAGACCCTGCGTGCCGGAGCGTGGCGACGATTGGTTTTGATCCATGCGCCCGTGGGTTATGGGAAAACAACGGTCGCCGTTCAGTGGGCGGAGGAACTCGCAGGTTCCGGTGTCCCGGTGGCGTGGTTGACGGTCGACGACGATGACAACGATCCGGGTCGATTCCTGGCCAACCTCGTGGAAGCGCTGCGGCGCGCGAAACCCGAGATCGTGGGTGATCTCGCCGAGGTCGTAGAGGAGCACGGCGGAGAGGCCGAGCAATATGTGCTGACCTCGCTGATCAACGAGATTCATGAGCGTGGTGAGCGGATCTCGGTCATCGTCGATGACTGGCATCGGGTCACCGACTCGCGGTCCATCGGTGCGTTGGCTTTTTTGCTCGAACACAGTTGTCATCACCTGCAGGTGATCATCACCAGCCGTACTCGATCTGGCCTACCGATCAGCCGGATGCGGGTCAACGACGAACTCGTCGAGCTCGACATCGCCGGGTTGTGTTTCGACGCCGACGAAGCGCGATCCTTTCTGTTGGATGTGTCCGGGTTGGATCTTCGCAACGATGAGGTGGCGCAGCTGTGCGATTCGACGGACGGGTGGGCGGCGGCACTGCAGCTTGCAACGTTGTCCCTGCGTGGCTCGAAGACGCCGTCGGATCTGATCAGTCGTATTTCGGGCCGGCATCACGCAATCGGCGACTTCCTCGCTGAGAATGTGTTGTCCACCTTGGAACCGGAGATGGTGGACTTTCTTCTCGCGGTGTCGGTACCGGAACGCATCTGCGCGGGTTTGGCGTCTGCGTTGAGTGCGCAACCATCTGGGCAGGCGTTGCTGGAGGACGTCGAGGCGCGAGATCTGTTCCTGCAGAGGCTGGATGAGGACGGGGACTGGTTCCGGTTCCATCCGTTGTTCGGTGAGTTCCTGCGCCGTCGTCTCGAACGCGATCGACCGGATTCGGTCTCGTCGTTGCACCGCAAGGCATCTGAGTGGTTTGCCG
Source organism: Nocardia sp. 348MFTsu5.1 (assembly GCF_000383535.1). Lineage (NCBI taxonomy): Bacteria > Bacillati > Actinomycetota > Actinomycetes > Mycobacteriales > Nocardiaceae > Nocardia > Nocardia sp. 348MFTsu5.1. The sequence continues at coordinate 106,892 of NZ_KB911523.1, read as the reverse complement.
AGCACGCGATGGTGGTCGAGGCCGTCGAGCATGCGCTGGCCGCCGGCGACACCGAGCGTGCCATCACGCTGCTGGAGGTCGACGGTCGAACGTTGATCGAGCAGTCGCATATGGTGACGGTGCTCGCGATGGTGGACAAGCTGCCGCCCGCTGCGGTCGCCGCGAGTCCGCGGATTCAGTTGTGGCTCGGCTGGGCCCGCACGCTGCTCCGCCATTCCGATCTCGCCGACGCGGCACTGGCACGAGTGGACACCGCGCTCGCGCAGATGCCCGAGTCAGATAGCGCGGTGACCGAGATGAGGTGGGAAGCGGCCGTCATCGCAGCGTGCAACGGCGCCAACGCCGATCGCTTCGAGCGCTTCGACCGCCTCGATGACCTGATTGCCGATCCGGCCTCGGAACCGGAAAACTTGCCACCGTTTGTGGCTTCCCTCATGGCGAACATCCGGACAATGAGCGCGACACTTCGGTTCGACTTCGACGAAGCGCACCGATGGCAGCAGTGGGCGACCCCGTATCACGAACAGCTCGCTGGCCGTTCCACAGTGATGTACGGCTCGGCACTCGACGGAATCGTCTACTCCGAACAGCTCGACCTGGCCGGGGCGGAGCGATGTTTCCGGCGAGCGTTCCAGATTGCCTCGAGAAACGGGCTGTCCACACAGTCACACTTGGCCCGCATTGCGAGCGCACTCCTCGCGCAGGTTCGGTACGAACGCGGAGATACGGCGGAGGCCGGTGCACTGCTCGATGCGAGCTTCAAACTCGACTCCGAAGAAGGCGTGGTCGACATGATCCAGGCGCGGTACGTGATCGGCGCGAAGGTGGCGCTGATACGCGGAGACAAAGGTGCGGCAGTGGAGCTTCTCGATCAGGCGGTGGATATCGCCGAACGCCTCGATGTGCCACGGTTGCGGGCGTTTGTCGAGGCTGAGCAAGTCACGCTCAATCTCCCGTCCCGGCGCGGGATCAGGTCTCGTGTGGATCATGCCCGCCGTGCCGGATCACCGGCGGGTGTGGCCGCCATCGTTGCGCAGCTCGACGAGGAGGTCGCTATTCGGTTGTTACTCAACGAGTCCGGCGATCACGGCGTGACCGACGACCGCGCCCTGGCGTGCACGTGGGCGCAAGAATGGGTCGATCGGCTAGATGGAAGCGGCCGGCAGCGCGCGGCGTTGCGTGCCGAGCGGCTGTTGGCCACCTGCCTGTCGGTGGCAGGTCGATCCGACGAGGCACAGCGTCATTCCACCGCGGTACTGGCGACCTGTGCCCAGGCCGGGATGATCCGATTTCCGCTCGACGGTGGTGAGACGTTTCGCAGGCTGGTACTGCAGATCAAATCGGATCTGGACGAAGACCGTCAGGCGACCACGCCCGAAGTGCCGCTGTCGTTCCTGGAGACCGTCCTTGCGCACTCAGAACCCGCGCCCTAGGACCGCCTGCAACGGGCATTCCTCATAGGGGTTCCGCTTCATAGGGGTCCGCTTCAACGTCTGCTTCCGGTGCGTGGGCGAGGAGGTGTAACGCGACTGCGCAACGGTTACTCAGTTGGCGGAAGTTGGGTGTGTGGATGATGCATGGTAGCAGCGGTTTTGTCCGCAGTTTGTCCGCAGGATTTTCACGCGAGAGCTGGATTGCGACGTCTAGGGCACCTGCTACAGCGTCGAGATCTGAGTCAAACAGGTCGCTGTAGACGTCCAAAGTCATGGACGCTTTCGCGTGCTCGAGCATGCGTTGGACGCCGAGGACGTTGGCGCCGGCGGACACCGCCAGGCTTGCTGCAGTGTGTCGGAGATCGTGCGGAGTGATTGTCGGAAATGTCGGGTCGTCCTTCTGGCACGCGGCGACAGCGACTGCGAAGTAGCGGGGGCGGTAGTTCGAGACGCGTAGAAGTCCGCCTCGGCTGTTGGTGAACACGAGGTCGTCTCGGCCCTTGTGGGCCATGAGCGCCTCCAGATCGTCGATGAGGGCGACGGGGAAGGGCACTGAGCGGCGTTCATGATCCTTCGGGTTGCCCCACACCAAGCCGTTGGCCTCGGTCACCGCACGGTTGATGTCGACTCGTCGACGGGGCATATCGAAGTCGCGTGGGCGTAGTGCGGCCATCTCGCCCCATCGGAGTCCGGTGTAGGAGAGGAACCACGATGGGCATCCACTCGATGGCGTCGGCGAGTTGCTGCACCTTTTCATGGCTGAGGTAGCTGCGGTTGGAATGTGTGCGTCGGGGGGAGCTTGACACCTTCACAGGGGTTGCTCGGCAGGCGGCGTGCTTCGACTGCGGAGGCTAGGACCATGCGAAGTACGCCGTAGCCTGGGCGTCGATCTTCCGGTCGCAGTTTTCCGGCGGATCTCTCAACGCCATCTGCATCGACATACCTTGCGCGCCAGCGCTTTCCCTGGCCATAGAGCGTCGAGGGAGTCTTGTCGGTCCTGAGCCAGCGATCCTCGACACCTGCCCGTCGGTTGCGCCGCGCACCGCTTCGGTTCGTCGTCACGTATCCCACGATATGGGAATTGGTGCAAACGCTCGGCAGCGTTTCGTCCGAATACCGGGCCATCCAGCGCGTTGATGTTGGCCAATGAGGCGGAAGCCTCGGAAGGCGCGGCGCAGATGCTTTAGATCCGCTGTGCTGGTTACGAGTTCAGGTCCCTCCGAACATTCCTGGTGACCAGGGCGCGGCGTTGGCATCACCCCCAGCGTCCGCACTCAGAACGCCATTGGCTATAGCTGCTGTCTTCCTACTGCGTACCGCTTGTTCCGTGCATCGCATATTCCGCTCTGGGTGCGATTCTGTGCCGGTCAGACTCGAACTGACACACCGGTCGGGTTGGTCCATTCGGAGGTGATGTCGACGGGTTGATCGGCCTTCAGACCCAGCGCTGCAATGTCTTCGGGGGTTGATCAGGATGACCCGGCGGCCTCCGTTGACGGCGACAGGCGCGAATGTCACCGTCGCGTAGGCGGTGGTGCCGTCGGCGCTGATCTGCGACGACGCCGAAGGCTGATAAGCGTCGACGACCGAGGTCACGTCGCGCTCCTGACCGATTTCGTCGAGCAACGGGCGGAGCTGACGCTCCACCGGCCGACTGGTGACGGTCGGGTTGTCGGTGTGCCAGGCGATGATTCCGGACTTGGCCTGCGAGCTTCGATGTCGTTCTGCAGTGGATGAAGTTCGACTTACTTCGCTCGCAGTAGGTGGTGTTCGGCCTTGTCGAACCCTGCGCCGCGCATCGCATTGGTGAAGGGTGGTGGACAGCCTCCCTGTGAGTGGGAGACGTTCTGCCGATGGCACGCCGCCGACTACTACTTTCGTCTTGGCGCCGACTGCGTCACGACGGTGTCGCGATCAAAGAAGGGACTGGCTGGTGATTACTGACAGCAGAGACGAGCGAGATATCTACCGCAACATTGTGCTCATCGCGCGGGCCATGGACGAAAGGAATTGGGGTGCAATCGAAAACCTTGCCGTTCTCGATGCGACCGGTGATTTCGGTGACGGAGCGGTGTCCTCAGCGGCAGAGATAGTCGAGCTTCTCCGCCGCTACCTCGACGACTGTGGACCCACTCAGCACCTCATCGGGAATGTCGTGATCGACGTGTCCGGTGCCACCGCAACCAGTCGCGCCTATGTTGCCGACATACATCTCGGAGTCGGCGATCTGGAAGGCCAGTATTTCCGGACACTTGGTGACTACCACGACACCTGGGTGCGGACTGCCGGCGGATGGAAGTTGACCGATCGCACGAAACACCACAGCGGGATGATGGGCAACATCGCAATCCTTGCCCACGCAAATGAGTTGACGAACTGAAGGAGCACGACATGGGCAGGCTAGAGAGAAAAATTGCGATCGTCACCTGGTACCGCCCGACTGTGAACTGACCGCACCCCAGTTAGCGAGCGTTATTGCGCTCTCGCCCTCGGAACCGTCGGCGCACTTCGATCGAAAAGGACGTGACCTGTGAGCAACTCGGCAGTGGATGAACTCGACGTGGTCCGCGTACGAGACTGGCTGCGCGGAGTCGAAACCGGCGCTGTCGGAGACCTGAGCGCCACCCTCATCGAGGGCGGTCGCTCGAACCCGACCTACGCGCTGACCGACGGCGACCGCAGCTGGATTCTTCGGCGTCCCCCCCAGGGACACGTGCTCCCCACCGCGCACGATATGGGCCGCGAATACCGCGCGTTGTCGTCCTTGAAAGACAGCGCCGTACCGGTTCCGAGAACCGTAGGACTGTGCACCGATCCGTCGGTCATCGGAGCGTCGTTCTACGTCATGGACAAGCTCGACGGGATCACGCTACGTACGCAGAACGACACCGTGCAGCTCACCGAAGCCCAGCGCGCGGGTCTGGCGGGTTCGATGTTGACCACCCTTGCTGAGTTGCACGCTATCGATCCCGCCGATGTCGGGCTCGCAGACTGGGGTAAGCCCGATGGCTATCTCGAACGGCAGCTCCGACGCTGGCAACGCCAGTGGGACGCGTCGGCCACGTCTGAACGACCGGAGGTCGCCGAGGTGTTTCGACGCCTTCAGGTGGGACTACCCTCGCGCAGCTATCCAGGAATCGTGCACGGCGACTTCAAGATCGACAACATGATGGTCGATCGCGACGATCCCACTCGTATCCTCGGCGTCCTCGACTGGGAGATGTCCACGCTGGGTGACTCGATCACCGACCTCGGCATCTTGTGCTCGTTCTGGGACCACGAAGGCGAGTTCTTCAATCCCATAACCGCGGGTGCGACAGCACTGCCGGGCTTCCCCACCCGCGATGAGCTGGTCGAGCGGTACGTGAGCGCTCGCGGGATCGATGTACCGGACATCGACTGGTATCTGGTGTTCGCCGATTTCAAGATTGCGATCATCCTCGAGGGCATCCATGCCCGTCACGCTCAGGGACACACTGAGGGTGAGGACTTCGCCGGCGTCGGCGAGATGGTCGGTCCGCTCTTTGGACGCGCGCTCGAGCGTGCATCTGCTTCGTCCGTCACCGGCTTGGCCGGTTGAATTCACCGAAGGACACCTGCATGACTTACTCGGTCAACACGTCGGCCATGCCCGCAATTGTCGACGTCGCCTCGCTCGATCTCAGGCCGTCGGCCAGGGCGCTCGAGCTCCGCGAAACACTCGTCGATTTCATGCACACGCACGTCTTTCCCGCCGAGCACGAATACGACGCTTACCGTGCGCAGGTCGGACCGGGCGACAGCACACTGCCGCCTGTTGTCGAGGCCCTGAAGCAGGAAGCCCGCTCACGTGGATTGTGGAATCTGTTCCTCCCTGCGTACTCGGGAATCAGCCAGCTCGACTACGCAGGTCTGGCCGAAATCACCGGCTGGAGCTTGCATTTGGCTCCCGAGGCGACAAACGGACAGGCGCCCGACACCGGCAACATGGAACTGCTGCATCTATTCGGGACCGAAGAGCAGCAGACTCGGTGGCTGGAACCGTTGAAGGACGGCGACATTCGATCCGCGTTCTCGATGACCGAAGTCGAGGTCGCCAGTTCCGATGCCACCAACATTCAGACGACCATCCAGCGCGACGGTGACGAATACGTCATCAACGGGCGCAAGTGGTGGACCAGCGGTGCATCCGACCCCCGCTGCAAACTCCTTATTGTGATGGGTAAGACGGACCCCGATGCCGCGACTCATCGGCAGCAGTCGATGGTGTTGGTGCCGATCGAGACCCCGGGTGTGACGGTGGTCCGCGACGTTCCGGTTTTCGGTCGATACGACCAGCACGGGCACTGCGAAGTGGTATACGACAACGTGCGAGTACCGGTGAGCAACATCCTCGGCGAGGAAGGCGCGGGCTTCGCGATTGCGCAGGCACGCCTCGGCCCCGGCCGTATCCACCACTGCATGCGCGCTCTCGGCGCCGCGGAACGTGCTCTCGGCCTGATGGTCTCGCGCGCCCAGTCCCGGATCGCGTTTGGCAAGCCGCTTGCAGAGCAGGGCGTCGTGCAGGCGCAGATCGCCGAATCCCGGATCGCGATCGATCAGGCACGGCTGCTGTGTCAGTACGCGTCGAGAATCACCGACGAGCACGGCAACAAGGCTGCTGCTCCTTACGTTTCGGCCGCCAAGGTGGCCGTTCCGCGCGTTGCCCTCGAAGTGATCGATCGAGCAATTCAGGTCCACGGTGGAGCGGGCGTCAGCGACGACGTGCCCCTCGCAGCGATGTACGGGTGGCATCGAGCGATGCGAATCTTCGACGGCCCGGACGAAGTCCATGTACGCACCGTCGCAAAGGCAGAGCTGAGAAAGTCTGCATAGTGAAGGAACCGTGTGGGGCCACGGCACCCACATCGACCTTCCATCCAGTGGGAGCGGGGATGACCTCTCAACTCCATTGACCGGCATCATGGGTTCTTTCAGTGCGCTCGGTGGCTCGAAAGGGGTCACCGCTGACTAAGGCAGATCATTGCAGGTGAGGAGCGAGATATGAATCGATTCGAGGGTCGGCGGGTTCTGGTGACGGGCGCCGCTTCGGGAATCGGGAGGGCAACGGTGCTGCGCTTGCTCACCGAGGGAGCTGCAGTTGTCGCTGCGGACGTGGTGGAGGCCGGTCTGGTCGATACCAATTCGGCTGCCGCCGAACTGGGGTACGAGGATCGGTTGACGACGCACGTGATCGATATCGGCCACGAACAGTCGGTCAGCCAAGGTGTCGCTTTCGCGACGAAGAGTCTTGGCGGGCTTGACGTTCTCGTGAACGCGGCGGGTATTTTACGCAGCGCGCACACCGATGCGATGCCGCTCGAGGACTGGGACAGGATCATTCGAATCAACCTCACTGGTACGTTCCTGATGATCCGCGAATCCCTGCCGGCTCTCATTGAATCGGGTCACGGTGTGATTGTGAACTTCACGTCCACATCGGCGACTTTCGCGCATCCCTACATGGCAGCTTATGCGGCTAGTAAGGGTGGAATCTGGTCGCTCACCCACGCAGTTGCGCTCGAATATGCCAGCAGGGGAATTCGTGCTGTTTCAGTCGCGCCAGGCAGCATCACCTCGGGAATGACTGCGGCACCGGGCATTCCTGACGACGCTGACTTCTCGTTGTTCGCGAAACTGCAGCCGGTCCTGGTAGGTACACCTACTGGCGACGACGTAGATCAAGCGCCGGGGATGGCGGGCCCAGACAAAGTCGCAAGTGTGGTCGCGATGCTGGCGTCGGACGATGGCGCGTTCATCACCGGTACGGAGGTTCGGATCGACGGTGGCACACACATGTAAGGGGCGTCCGTTGGGAACCGGAGCGGAGATCGCCGCGCTCTACGCGCCAGATGGACGGGTCGAGGATCCGGTCGGTACTCCAGCGCATGTGGGTACCAATGCTATTGCGGTGTTCTATGATTCGGTTCGGGGTGGGGAGCGCACGATCGAGTTGCTGACGCTACGGGTCGCTGCAGACACGGCAGCCTTCCACTTCCGCGTGACGACGGTCGTCGAGAACACGACGATCGTGGTCGAGCCCATTGATGTGATGACGTTCGACGACCAATCGCGAATTACAACCATGCGGGCGATCTGGTCGCCGGCCGATCTGATCACCTCGACCGAGTAGTGGACGTACGGCGAAACTCGGTGGCCGTCGTGTTCAGCACGTATCAGGGCCCGTGAGAGCAGAGTAGTCACCGAACTTGCGTTGTTTCGCTTTTCGGTGGTGTGGTGTCTAGACCCGGGTGTTCATCACCCGGGTCTTTTCTGTTGTGTGGGTGCAGAATTCGGTGGCTTCCGGCCGCAGTCCGCGGCCGGTGGGCAGCTTGTGGGCACCGAGTCACTGGCGGCTTCAGAAAAGGTGGCATCAGTCTCCCGGTGGACGGGAACACGTATAACCGCTCGTCGCTGTCGTCCGCACATAATCAACCGCCGGCGTCGGAAAGTGAGGCCGGTCACGCGAGTGGCTCAATGTGTCGGGTACCCCATCCGGTGTCGCCCTCGCTGATCTTGCAAAGGAGTCTTAGACATGAAACTCGGCGGTTCGGTTCGCTCTCGGCGAACCCTTGCAGGAGTCAGTGCGGTGCTGCTGGCCGCAACGTTAGGCGCCACGGCGTGCAGTAGCAGTGATGACGACAGCACCAGCACTGCGGCCGGGTCCACCTCGGCACTTCCTGAGAATGCCGCTACCGGAGCACCGGTGAAGATCGGGTTCATCTCCACCGAAGGCGGAGGCGTCGTGTCCATCCCCGAGTGGCGAGAGGGGGCCGAGGCTGCTGTCGAGTATGTGAACAAGAACGGCGGAGGTTTCGCAGGCGGTCACTCGATCGACCTGGTGGTGTGCAAGCAGGCGGAGGAGCCGACCTCGGCCACCAACTGTGCCAACCAGATGGTCGAACAGAAGGTTGCTGCGGTATTGACGGCGGGAACTTCGCAGGGAACGGCCATCGTGCCGATCGTCGGGGGTGCCGGAATTCCCTACATCACCCTCAATGGTGTCTCCCAGCTAGATGTCACTTCGCCCGACTCCTTTGCTTTGTCGTCTGGTATTTCGGGAAGCCTGGTTGCAACCGCCACAGCCGCCAAAGCCGAAGGCATGAAGTCGATGACGATCTTTGCCAGTGACGGCGGCGGCACCGCCGGCATTATCGAGATGCTCGGTAAGCCGATCTTCGACGGATTCGACATCGATCTCAAGGTCGTTGCGATTGCTCTTGGCGTGCCCGACCCCACGCCATTGGTTGCCTCTGGTCTGGCAAGCAATCCGGACGGTATCAGCATCATTTCTGATGCGGCGCTCTGCACATCGGTACTGAAGGCGATTCAGACCAGCGCTCCGGACGCCAAGAAGGTCTTGAACACCGTGTGCCTCGACAAGAGTGTCCTAGACGTCGTCGGGGTAGAGGCCGTCGAGGGCAACCAGGGAATCACCGGGATCGACGTGTTCTCAGACCGGCCGGACTCCGTTCTCTATCGTTCGGTTTTGGGTCAATACGCTCCTGACCTATCGCTCACGGGCCCAGGTGCCCAGGGCTACCAGGTTCTGATGGCAACGGTCAACGCGAACGCCAACGTCACCGGGGATGTCGATGCCGCGACAATCAAGCAGGCGATGCAGGCCACCGACAAGGTAGAGATGCCAGCCGGTGGTGGAATCATCTTCAGCTGCAACGGAACTGCCGTCCCGATGATGACCTCGATCTGCTCCACTCAGACCCTTTACGGCTTGATCGACGATCAGGGAGTTCCGCGGGACCTCCAAGTGGCCGGTTAGTCCCAAGGTCGACCAGGAAAACAGCAGAAGGAAACATCATGACCGATCATTTGGCTTATCTCGTCCTCGGCCTCGGGAACGGCGCCGTGTATGCGGCAATCGGGCTAGCTCTCGTTCTGACATTCAAGAGCTCGGGTGTCGTGAACTTTGCAACAGGCGCTATCGCCCTCTATGCCGCCTACACCTACGCCTTGCTGCGGACAGGTGAGCTGATGATCCCCATCCCGGGGCTCCCCAAGACGGTTGACCTGGGTCAACCTCTTGGGGTGTTCCCGGCGATGGCAATCTCCCTGGTGATCTCCGCTCTGTTGGGAGTGTTGTTCTACGCTCTGATCTTCCGACCGATGCGCAACGCATCTGTCGTGGCCAAAGCTGTTGCATCCATTGGTTTGATGATCACCTTGCAAGCGTTGATTGCTCAGCGGGCCGGGACCAGCATCGTCCCGGTTGCGCCGATCTTCGATCTCGACACCATCAGGATTGGCTCGAGTACGGCACCGACCGACCGGATCTGGCTGGCGGCCACGATCGTGGTCATCGGGATTGCGGCGACGCTGATGTTCCGATTCACCCGTTTCGGAGTTGCGACAGAAGCCGCGGCGGAGTCCGAGAAGGGCGCGTATCTGACCGGTTTGTCACCCGACAAGATCGCTTTCAGCAACTGGGCGCTGTCATCGGTTGTGGCCGGCCTGAGCGGTATTCTGATCGCGCCACTGGTTGCGCTGAATCCGGTGGCGTACGCGCTGTTCATCGTTCCGGCTCTTGCTGCGACGTTGGTCGGAAACTTTTCCTCAATCGGGCTCACGGTCGTAGCGGGGCTCGTTATCGGTTCGCTTCAGGCCGAAACGATCAACTTGCAGGCAACGTACGACTGGTTCCCCAAAACCGGTATGTCAGAGGCCATTCCACTTATCTTGATACTTGGATTCCTGGTAGTGAAAGGACGGCCGCTGCCTGACCGGGGGGCCATTGTGCGCCAAGCGCTGGGACGCGCACCCAGACCTGAACACATCCTGCTCCCTGCTGTTCTGGCCGTTGGCGTCACTGTCGTGGCACTTCTCGCGACATCGGGAAGTTATCGGTCCGCGATCGTCACGAGCATCATCCTGGCAGTCCTCGCACTGTCCCAGGTGGTGGTCACCGGGTACGCCGGCCAAGTCTCGTTGGCTCAGCTCACCCTCGCTGGGGTCGGTGCGTACGCAGTCAGCGTTCTGAACGTTCATCTCGGCATATCCTTTCCGTTTGCCCCGATCATCGCCGCACTGGTCGCGACCATGATCGGAGTAGTTGTCGGGTTGCCTGCGCTACGCGTGCGTGGTCTGCCGTTCACTGTGGTCACGCTTGCGCTTGCTGTATTCGTGGACGCGTTCTGGTTCCGAAACCCGTCCCTGAACGGCGGCATCAACGGCGCACCCATCGACAACCCTGAGCTGTTCGGCTTCAGTCTCGGCATCGGCGCCGGCGAAGACTATCCGCGAATGGCTTTTGCCGTCATGTGTTTGGCTGTTCTCACAGTCGTTGGACTGGGCGTCGCCTGGTTGCGTCGCAGTAGCCTCGGTACCGACATGCTCGCACTTCGGGCCAACGAGAGATCCGCCGCTGCAGCGGGAATCAATGTTCCGCGAACCAAGCTGATCGCCTTTGCAATCGGCGCGTTCATTGCGGGCATCGCGGGATCATTGATGGGCTACCAGCAAACACTTGCCAGCCCTGAGCCGTATGCGGTCTTCCTCGGGATCTCACTCTTTGCAGTGATGTACATAGCGGGCATCACATCGATCACCGGCGCCGTTCTGGCCGGGATCATGGCACCCGGTGGCCTGCTGTACCTGTTCATGGACAGGTACGTGCACATCGGCGACTACTACGCAGTGATCAGCGGCATCCTGCTGATCGTCACAGTGATGGCCAACCCCGATGGCATCGCAAGTACATTTCCCAGAATCCCTTGGCCCAAGCTGCGTCTCGCCCGGGGTGCGGTCGCAGACAAGCCGACTGAACAGGAAGCCGTTGTCCCCAGAACCCGCCAGTCCTCGGACGAACCGCTTCTCGTAATCCGAGAAGTCGGCGTCAAGTACGGTGCCGTCCAGGCCGCGAAAGACGTCTCGTTCGAGGTGTTCCCGGGCGAGATAGTCGGTCTGATCGGGCCGAATGGCGCGGGAAAGACAACCGTCATCGATGCGATCACCGGCTTCGCGCCGGCAACCGGAACGGTCACGCTCAGCGGTACCGATCTTTCCGACGCCGCCCCACATAATCGCAGCCGAGCGGGTCTGGGCCGGAGTTTTCAGGATGTCGAACTGTACGACGATCTTTCGGTAGCCGAGAACGTGACTGTGGGTGCGACTCGTTCTCGGTCGAAAGATGATGTATCGCAACGTGTCCAGCGAGTCCTGGCGATGGTCGGCCTGACCGACGAAGCCGACACGGAGGTTGCGACTCTGTCGCAGGGGCGGCGCCAACTCGTATCTGTTGGCCGAGTTCTGGCGGCAGATCCGATCGTCGCTCTACTCGACGAGCCGGCAGCTGGACTCGACAGCACCGAGAGCCGCTGGTTGGGTGACCGACTCCGTAATGCCTGTGACGCAGGCACATCCATATTGTTGGTCGACCACGACATGGAGCTGGTGCTGAGGATCTGCGACCGGATCATCGTGTTGGATCTCGGCGAGGTCATCGCCAGTGGTACCCCCGACATGATCAGGAATGACGACGCCGTGATCCGGGCATACCTGGGTGTCCCGTCAACCGAAGACATCGATGTCACACCGGAAGACATCCCGGAGCTGCACATCCCGAAGCACATCCAGCAGGAGGTCATGCCGTGAGCGTCTTGGAAGTTCGGAACTTCGCGACCGGGTACGTGAAAGCACGCCCATGTGTCCGTGACGTCGACCTCACGGTCGAGCGCGGCGAAATAACCTGCCTGCTTGGACCGAACGGTGCCGGAAAGACCACGCTGTTGATGGCACTCGCCGGCCTGTTGCCCAGGTTTGCCGGCGAGGTCGTCGTGGACGGACACGAGGTGCGCAGCGGCCGACCGCGAGATGCGGTCCGGTCCGGAATGGTCCTCGTGGCGGACGATCGCGCGCTGTTTCGTCAACTGTCCGTCACACAGAACCTCCGCCTCGCAGTGCGTGAGCGTTCTCGACGCAGTAGCGCCATCGAGGAAGCGATCGGCTACTTCCCGTCCCTGGAGAAGCGTCTCAAAATTGATGCCGGGCGCCTGTCAGGTGGTGAACAACAGATGTTGGCCATCGGTCGGGCAATTCTGCAACGACCCAAGGTGTTGCTGATCGATGAGCTCAGCATGGGATTGGCGCCGGTGATCGTCGATGAAATTCTTGCCGTTCTGCGCAAGTTGGCGAGGGAGAACGACATGGCCGTGGTGTTGGTGGAACAACACGTCCACCTCGCGCTCGGTATCGCCGATCAGGCCGCCGTATTGGTTCACGGCAGTGTAGCGATGAAAGAGTCTGCAGCGGTTTTGAAGGCAGACCCCTCGCGCATCGAGAGCGCATACCTGGGTGGTGACGCTGCGACCGTGTAGATGATCTGTCCTAAACCTGCAGGCAACAAAGTGATTTCGCATTGCACTGCTCAGGCAAACCAACGATCAGCCATGCTCAGAAAGGTATACCGATGACGTCGACAGTCGAGCGACATCCCATGACACCGGTGGCTCCACCGTCGGTTGTTCCGAACTTCTACACACCTGAAGAAATCGCCGCGATCATGTCGGTGATCCGTGACAACGGGCCTTGGCGGCTGATACTTGCGCACCATTTCGCGTCGACGGAGGAGTATCTGGCCGTCTCGGGTGGCAAGGACCGGGACCCGAACGCGCAACTGTCGGATTTCGTGGCGCCTGTCTTCAGAGGGTTCCTCGCCAAAGACGGTGTGGTGTTCTATCCAGAATTGAACGACCTCTATTTCGGCCGGAAGCACCTGGACACCGCGAAAGAGCTACACGGGTCGAAATACGGTATGGCGCATGATCTCATCTTCAACATCTGTGGACCGTCACACAGCTTCGATGCCGGCCATTTCGACACCGGCAGTTTTCGCGGAATCGGATTGCACAATTCTCCGCTCTGGCTTCTTGCCGTCATGGCCAAGTCCGGACTCTTCGCCGACTGGGAGGTCAAGACGGCACAGGTGATCACCTACTTCTACAACTCCGAGATCGATGGCGGCTTCACCTACTGGCCGGACGGTCCGGACCGGGCGCCCAGCCGTCTGGCGGCACCGTTCTGGAATGACGCGCTGCTGACCGACAATTCACGGATGTACCACCGCCGTGAGTCGAATGGACCTGTGGACCGACGCGATTGTCCCGGACTCGATCTCGGGTCGAAGTTGCACAGCTCCTCTGATGGAATGTGGTCGATCCGCAACGGCGACGAGGAGATCGACCGCTTCGACGACTCCGAGATGCGCATGTTGGTGCATTACACGGCGCTGCTGTTCGACGACCTGGCCGATGTGGCGCGTTTCCAGGACCACACCGACGACCTGACGTTCGACAAGGTCTTCGGAATGCTCGTCGATGATATGCACGCGAATGGCGTCAAGTTCAATGAGCCCGGTGAACCGATGACCGACCCGACATTCATCGCGCTACTCACCGACTTCTACAAAATGGCGCCGAGTCAGTACCCCGCGGAGGCACCCCTCGAGGTTCGTCGCTGAGTCCGGTCACGGACCCAGCGTTGTGCCGGGTGTCAGGTTCTGTACCCCCAGTGCGCGGTAGAGATGTTCCTCTACCAACGCACTGGGGGTTCGAACTTTGCGGTCAATGCTGCTTGCTGCCCAAGCCTTTCAATGCCGTGGCGTCTGCTTTGAAGCGCTGATCCCCGCGCGGCGGCCGAAGAAGCTGCCGTCACCCAGACTCGCGCCGCTGGCATAACCGCCGGCGCACACACCTGAGGTGCACCGTCCAGCGGCATAGAGTCCGGGTATGGGTTCGCCCGAGACATGCAGCACTTCTGAATCAACGGATGTCTTCAATCCTCCGAGGGTGAACCCGCCCACCATTCCGCGCAGGTCGTATGCACCGATCGGAGTCTTGAGGGGCCGCACCCACTCGGCCTTCTTGTGTAGGAACGGATCCGACGAGCTCTCTGCGTATCTGTTGTACAGATCGACGGTGGATCGTAGTCCGCCGGCAGGGATACCCATTTCCGCCTCCAACTCTTCGACACTCTCGCATACCCAGGCCGGTGTCCCACGCATCACGGCGCTTGTCGAGACCGACTGCAGCGCTGCTTCATAGGCCTCGTCGTCGATGACCAGAAACGCATCGCCGCCCTGACGTAACAGTGTCTCCTGCGCGATTCGGCTCGCGTAGGTGTCTTCGGGGATATAGCGCTGACCACGCATGTTGACCAGAATTCCACGGGCCAAGAGTTGCGGATCACAGAAGATCGCGACCTCGGCAGCGTCCATGTGCGCGGTGGCCGCTCCAATCGCCTGGCTCATCTCGATGGCGCGGCCATCATGACTCTCGATGGAAGCCGCCGGCCTTCCGAGAATCCGTGGGACGTGGTCGCGGAGCATGGCGTCGTTGTAGGCAAAGCTTCCCGTGGCCAAGACGACTCCCTGCCTGGCGCGGACCGCTACACGTTTCCCGTACTGCTTGGCGATCACCCCGACCACGCTGCCGTCGTCGTCGACAATGAGCGACTGAACGCGAACATCGTATTCGGCTCTGACGCCTAACCTTTCAGCTGTGTCGACCAACGGTTTCATCAGCATGAATCCGCCGGCCTGTTCGGCGTCGGCAGCGATGGCCCTTCTGGGCAGATGGCCTCGCGGCGACGGCGCTACCAACGTATTGAACGGCGCCGAGTTTTCCCCGCCTGAGAACATCAATCCCTCGCCGTGCGGGGGCTCCCACCCCGGTTCGCCCCAGAATGATTCGTCGAACTCGACCCCTGCATCGACGAGCCAGTTGAAATGCTCGACACTGCCCTCGCAATAGAGATCGATTTTTGCCTCATCGACGCCTGGGCCGAGCGCAGCCTTCATGAAAGTCTTCATGTTCTCGACCGAGTCGTCGAAGCCAAGGGCGTGCTGGAGCGCGGTGCCGCCACCGAGGTAGATGAAGCCTCCGGACATGGCGGCTGCGCCGCCCCAGCCGCCCAGTCGTTCCAGCACGAGGACGTCCGCGCCCATCCGTGCTGCTTCGATGGATGCGGCCACCCCCGCGATCCCGAATCCGGCTACCACGACGTCCGCTTCGTGGTCCCAGACGTCGATCGTGTCAGCTTTCACCGGCTTGAGTGTTGGATCTGCCATTGGTCGGTCCTCTCCATACGTACCGCGGAAGTCTTGTGCCGTCGCGGTTCTCGTGTATCACTAGGCCATCCGAATCGGTGAGATGCCAGCTGTCGTCCCCGTGGGTGGGAGCCCGGATCCTGAACTCCGGGTATGACTGCCGCGCGGACCCCCAAGTCAGGCGGTCACGCGTGCGGCGTTGCCGGCATCGACCGGGATCACCGTTCCGCTGATGTGGCTGCTTCCTCGCGCAGCGAGGAACAAGACCACTCGCGTGATCTCCTCCGCTTCGAGCCACGGCACGGGTTGAGCGTGCAGGGATTGGAAAACTGGTGCCACGTCTTCCGCGGTCGGGTGGTCGAGGTCCGGGCGCATTGCCGAGTACAGCGCGTCGTTGTGAATCATCGGTGTCGAGATATTGCCTGGTGCAACGGCATTGACGGTGATCCCGAACGGGGCCAGATCTAGGGAGGCGCTCTTGGTCAATCCGATGACACCCCATTTCGATGCGGCGTAACCAGACATACTCGTATTCCCGGCTCGGCCAAGCATCGACGAGATCGTGACGATCCGCCCGTAACCCCGTTGCATCATGCCTCCGGAGACCGCGGCGACGGTATTGAAGACGCCGGTCAGGTTCGATCCGATGACCTCCGCCCATTGGTCGTCGGTCATGGACTGAATCGGGGCGGCCACCGCCACGCCGGCATTGGCAACTGCAATATCGACGCGGCCGAACTCTGACTCGGCGCGCTCGACCAATGCGTTCATCGCCGAGCGATCAGCCGTGTCTGCCCTGACACCGATGCAGCGTCGTCCGGTGCTTCTCACCAGTCGAACGGTCTCATCGAGGTCCGCTTCAGTGGCAAGGGGATAGCCCACAGCCGGGCGGTCCTCGCATCTGTCGCACACGACGATATCGGCGCCGAGTTCGGCGAAGGCGAGGGCGTGGCTGCGGCCCTGGCCGCGAGCAGCTCCGGTGATCAGAGCGACTTGACCGTCATGATCAGCCGGCATGGAGTGCTCCTTCTGTGTCAGCTTTGCGGATAGATCGTGGCCGAGCGGCGTTGGATAGGGGAGAGGGGAGGTTCTGCGATCGGAGTACGCACCGGGTTCCGGTGAATATTGTTGTCATGCACTTGTTGTTGTGATTGCACAACGACCGAATCGATGGGTCATCGCTCAGCTTGTTGATCAGGTCGGGGTCGCGTAGCAGTGCACGTCCCATCGCGACGAATTCAAATCCGTTGCTCATGGCTGAATCCATCGTCAGCCGGTTCGTCACTCCACCCAGCAGAATCATCGGCATGGATACCGCGGATCTGATCTGGAGAGCGTCGTCGAGCAGATAGCCGTCGGAGTAAGGATATTCACGCAGAACGTGCTTGCCGACGAGTTTCACTCCCGTGCGTATCGGCTCGGGAATTACAGCTGCAAACTCGGCGATCGGCGAGTCGCCCTTGAACAGGTACATCGGATTCAGGAGCGAACTGCCTGCGGTCATCTCCAGAGCGTCGGCGTTACCTGACTGCTCAATCCACTGTGCGACCTGAATCGCTTCTTCGAGCCAGAAGCCACCAGGGACGCCATCGTCCATGTTGAGCTTGACCACGATGGCGATCTTGTCCTGAACCGCATCTCGGACCGCGCCGAGGATTTCGAGTGCGAACCGAGCACGATTTGCCAGACTTCCACCGTATTCGTCCTTCCGGCGGTTGAGTTTCGGACTGAGGAATGAGCTGGCGAGGTAGTTGTGCCCGAGGTGGACCTCGACCGCGTCGAAGCCGGTGTCCAGCGCCATCTGCGCGGCCGACCCGTGTGCTGCGATGACCCGAGTGATGTCGTCTCGGCCGGCAGGACCGACTGTTCGCAGAAATTGTTTGTTGAAGTGGCGGCTCGGAGCGATTGCCCGCGTGCCGGTCGCTTTGGCGTTGTTCACCGGGCCGGAGTGACCGATTTGCGCCGATATTGCTGCGCCGGCGTCGTGCACGGCATCGGTGAGGGTCCGTAAACCTGGCAATGCTTCTGGGCGCCAAACAATTTGGTGTCCATCGGTTCGCCCGTCCGGGGCGACGGCGCAGTACGCGACTGTCGTCATCCCGACACCGCCACGGGCATGTTCGACATGGAAATCGATGAGCGCATCGGTCACCAAACCGTCGCGCGCCATGTTCTCGTACGTGGCCGCCTTGAGGACGCGGTTCCGAAGGCGAACCGGTCCGAGTGTGGCGGGTTGCAATACATCTGGGTGGTCTTGGCTGGTCATGGTACGTCCTGTATTCCTGAGGGGATGTGTGGCAGATTCTGCCATAGTGGCAGAATCTGCCACACAGGTTCGTGATCTTCGGGAGATTGGTGATCAGGACGCGCCACGTTCTCGGCTACCCTTACCTACTTGTATCGACCTAGGAGTGGCGGATGGCGCGCGCACGACAGACCTTGGCCGAGCGCCGCGCTGATGAGCTCCGTTCCGCTATCGCCGAAGTGGCGTTTGCGCTTTTTGTCGAAGACGGCAACACGTCGGCAACTGTCGAGCGGATCGCTCACGCCGCAGGCGTGGCGCCGCGTACCTTCTATCGTCACTTCGAGGTCAAGGAAGACGTTGTTCGGCCGATCTTTGCCAAGAGCTCGAACGTGATCGTCGAAGCGCTGATCTCGACACCCGACGAGGTCGACCTCCTCGACGGTCTCGTGAAGTCGTTCCTCACCCAGATGGACGGGTCAGCGATGACTGCCGAATCACGAACCTTTCTTGGTCTGATGTTGACCACGCCGGCGTACCGGGTCCGCTGGTTCGAGATCGATCCGCCGTTGCGGGCGGCCGTCGCAGATCTGTTGGGTCGGCGATTGGACCTGGCCGGCGAATCATATATTCACCACCTCGCGGCCGATCTCATCGTGCACGCGGCGCGAGATGCATTCCAGCACTGGGTGACATCGCAGGAGCTGGAACCGACAGAAGTGCTTTTGCGGCGCAGTTTTGCGCTGGTGCTTCACGGTTTGAGGTACTCGCTCACAAGCGAATAGTTCCGCGGGACGACGCGTTGTGTGCGTCTGCCGGATCCTTATTCAAGATCCCGCCCATTGGAATGCCTTCTGTTCGGATTGCGGTCGGCGCGATGAGGTTGTCACGACTCGTCGTCACCCATGGGAGATGCAATGACACCACCGGTACAGATCGAACTTGCCCGCGCGCATTCGCTCGGGATGCTCCCGCACCGCACTGCTCAGCGGTATCCGGGCAAACGCGCGATCGTTGACGGAAACGTGGAGCTGTCGTTCGCCGAGTTTTCGGAGGCGGTGGATCGGACGGCTGCCGCGATGAACGATGCCGGACTGTCGAAGGGAGATCGCCTCGCTTTGTTGTCCCGCAATTGCTGGCAGTTCGCGGTGATCGACTTCGCTGCAGCACGAGCGGGGGTGATCCTTGTCCCGATCAACTTCATGTTGAACGCGGCGGAGGTCGCCTACATCCTCGACTTCAGCGCAGCAACGGCTTTCATCGTGCAGGACAATCTGGTGCAGACGGCCGTCGACGCGCTCGCCCAGGCTTCCGGAACTGTGACGAAGCGTGTGGCCATCCGCACCTCGGCTGATGCCACCCTACCCGGCTGGGAAGACCTTCAGGACTGGATCGACTGCACGTCAGAAGCGCCCGAAATCGTTGTGCATGATGATGATCCGGTCAGGATGATGTTCACGTCCGGGACCGAGTCGCGGCCCAAGGGTGTCCTGCTCTCAAGTCGCGCGTTGCTGTGGCAGTACGTGTCATGTGCGATCGATGGTGGGATGTCGGCGGACGACGTCGAACTGCATGCGTTGCCGCTCTACCACTGCGCACAACTCGACTGTTTCCTCGGTCCGGACATCTACCTGGGAGCAACCAGCATCATCGTCCCCGCGCCTGATCCGGCCACACTTCTGACGATGATCGAAACGCACGGTGTCACAAAGTTCTTCGCTCCGCCCACAGTTTGGATCGGTCTACTTCGAGCACCTGAGTTCGACGATTCCGATCTGTCTTCACTCCGCAAGGGTTACTACGGAGCGTCCGCCATGCCAGCAGAGATCCTGAGAGAGATCCAGACGCGGCTGCCGCAGGTCCGGCTGTGGAACTTCTACGGCCAGACCGAAATGTCCCCGGTGGCGACCATTCTCGGACCTGAGTACCAGCTGTCGCACCCGGGCGCGGCCGGCCGGCCGGTTCTCAATGTGGAGACGAGGGTCCACGATGTCGACGATAATCCGGTCGGCCCAGGCGAAGTCGGGGAGATCGTTCACAGATCGCCGCACGCTACGCTCGGCTATTTCCGTGATGACGAAAAGACTGCCGAGGCCTTTCGGGCCGGATGGTTTCATTCGGGGGATCTCGGTTATTTCGACAACAACGGGATTCTCTACGTCGTGGACCGCAAGAAGGACATGATCAAAACCGGTGGCGAAAACGTGGCGAGTCGCGAAGTCGAGGAGGCGATCTACTTACTCGACGGAGTCTCGGAGGTCGCGGTTTTCGGTGCCAGTCATCCCGTCTGGGTGGAGGCTGTGGTCGCGGTTGTGGTGCCCAAAGCTGGTATCACACTGACTGAATCAGAGATCATCGATCACGCACGTTCAGTTTTGGCCGGGTACAAGACCCCTAAGCGGGTCGTGATCACGCAGGAGCTACCGAAGAACCCATCAGGAAAGATTCTCAAACGATCTCTGCGCGATGCATACGGCCTCGGTCCGGCGCGGTAAGCCCGGGCGGGCCAACCCCCGTTGACTGGGCCGTTGTTTGCGTCGAGTGGGCCGAAAGCCGAGGGGGCACGAGCAACATTGGCCCACTCGAATGTAACGAGGGCACGGTCGACGGTAACAAGGGCACGCTCGGCGGAGTGGAGACTGTACGGTTGGGTGGAAGGAGTTGTCAGAGCGCCTTGGCGATAATGCTTTTCATGACTTCGTTTGCGCCGGCGTAGATGCGTTGGACCCGTGCGTCCTCGTACATCCGAGCGATCAGGTACTCGCGCATGTATCCATACCCGCCGTGCAGCTGCACAAGTCGATCGACCACTTCGCATTGCGTGTCGGTGAGCCAGTACTTCACCATCGCGGCCTCCGCGGCGTCGAGTTCTCCCCGTAGGTGCGACCGGATGCAATGGTCGAGGAAGACCTCACAGGTTCGGGCAATGGTTTGGCATTCGGCGAGTTCGAACGCCGTATTCTGAAACTCGAAGAGGCTGTGTCCAAATGCTTCTCGTGACCTCGTGTATCGGATAGTCTCTTCAACTGCGCGCTTCATTGCCCCCGCGGCCTGGGCGCCGATGATCAGCCGCTCCTGGACAAGCTGTGTCATCATCTGACCGAAACCTTCGCCTGGCCGTCCAAGCACGTTGCCGGCCGGCACGACTACGTCCGTAAAGGACAATTCAGAGGTGTCGGCGCCATGTTGGCCTACCTTGTCGAGCACCCGTCCGACCGCGAATCCGTCGCAGTCGCGCAAGTCGACGATCAACAGAGATACTCCACGAGCGCCGGCACGTGGATCTGTCTTTACAGCCAGGAGAATCATGTCGGCAGAGGATCCGTTGGTGATGAACGTTTTTGAGCCGTTCACCACGTACTCGCCACCGCGTTCAGTTGCAGTGGTCTTGATCGCCTTCAAGTCAGAACCCGCGCCGGGTTCCGTCATTCCGATTGCTGCGAGCACCTCGCCGGAAGCCATTGCCGGAAGCCACTGCCGCTTCTGCTGCTCGGATCCGTATTCGGCGATGTAGTGCGCAACGATGCCACTGTGTACGGCAATGCCGAGTGATAGATCGCCAGAATATCCTTGTGCCTCAAACACAGCCAGATCATGAGCAAAGGTTCCGCCGCCTCCGCCATATTCTTCCGGAATCGAGCAGAGAAGTAGCCCGAGATTCCCTGCGGCGAGCCAGACCGACCGATCGATGCGACGCTGGGCATCCCACTTTGGATTGTTGGCGATGACCTCTCGTTCAAAGAAGCCGGTCGCCAGTTCGGACAATGCAGATACTTCAGAGTCGTGCCATGACGGCACATAGGGTTTCACGATGATTGGTCCTCAGGTTGGTGCGCTGCCGGCCGAGGTTTGTCTCAACCAGGGAATCCTCAGGCGCTGCGAAAGTCCGACGTGCGTGGGCGCCAGTTCTCGAACTGGTGGGTTGGCAGGTGAGACGCCGTGCACCTGTCCCATATCTCGACGGCCGCGATGCGGAGTGGTCCAGCGAGTTTTGCGAGATCGATCCGGTCGGACGAACCGAACACCGAGATCGCGGCGCGGTTGCCGTAGTAGTGGTCGGGGGGGCCCAGTGACACCGCGACGCAGCTGATGCCGACGGCAAACTCTTGTCGGTCGTAGGCGACGCGTTGATCGCGGATCCGGGCGAGCTCGGCATCGAGTTGCGCGTGGGTCCCGATGCTGTGCGGAGTGTTTCGCCGCAGCGGAGTGGAGCGCATCTCAGCACGGCGGTCTTCAGGGTAGTTGGCGATGACCGCCTTGCCGACGGCTGTCAGGTAGGCGGGGGCGCGAGTACCGATCACGGTAGTCATCGCGGGCGAGTGTTGCCCGGGCACGCTGGCCAGATAGAGAACGTCACCGCCGTCGATCATGCCAAGGTGCACTGTGAACCCAACGGACTGCGCCAACCGACGCATAACCGGCGCAGCCTGCTGTAACAATCGATTTTGGTTGAAGGCCGACCGCCCGATCTCGTAGGCCTTGGTGCCCAATTCGTAGGTCTGCTCTTCGCGTGCCAACCATCCGGTGGCAGTGAGCTGCTCCAGGAGACGATGCACCGAGGATCGAGGAAGACCTGTTCGCTTGGTGACTTCCACCAGCGTCAGTGGAGGGGTTCCGATGAAAGTTTCGAGTATCAACGAGATGCGTTCGACAACTGATATCGGCGCTTGCGAAGGAGTGCCTGCGGCGCTCACGGAACCTCCCGGGACGGCGTGACCGGCCTTGGAAGCTGTGATGGCGGTCACTGTGGCGCCGAGTCTACCGGGGGATATCGGAGCGGTCCACGGCCGCCCGTGGTTGATGGTCGAGGCTCGGCCGCCGGCCGCTTCGGGCTGGTCATCAGCTCGATTGTGTTGCATGGATCCTCCCCAGTCTGTTGTGTTCATCCAGATTTGCGCCGATGTGACGAGGCCACTCGTCTCCAGGGTCGAAACATCAGTCGGTGCGACCTACGACACCTTCTGGCTTGACCGAACGCTATGAGGATCTGTGCCCGGAGCGCGACCACTCCTCCCACAGGGCGGACATTTGCCGCGGATCGATCTCCCAACCAGCGAGAGCTGTCCTCGTCACTCGCACCGGACGGGACCTACTCTTCGGTCTCGTTGTTCGCCGGCTGATCTGTAGAGGACGTGGAAATGAAGCCACCGGTTGTATCGAAGTGGGTGGTGCCGCGGCGTGATGTCTGTGGCGTTGGGCTCCGTTGGGTAGCGCTGTGAGCGCAACGTGTGCGGCCGGAGTGCGCAGGATGCGGGTCATAGACGTGGTGGAGGAGACCCACGATGCCCGCTCGATTCTGGTGGAACCACACCCGGATCACGCGGATGCATTCGACTACACCGCCGGACAGTTTCTGACTGTTCGTATCCCGGACTCGGGGCGCGGCAGCGCGAGATGCTACTCATTATCGAGCTCACCGCACGTTGACGCGACGATGAAATTCACCGTCAAACGGGTAGTAGGTGGGCATGGGTCCAATTGGTTGTGTGAGCAGGTGGGCATCGGAGACGAACTCGAAGTACTCCCTCCCGCAGGCACATTCAAGGTGCGCGAGCTCAGCCAGTCTGTGGTGATGATCGCGGGAGGTAGCGGAATCACGCCGGTGATCGCCATCGCGAAATCGATCTTGTTCGGCGGTGATGGAAACGTGCTTCTGATCTACGCCAATCGAGACGAGGGTTCGGTGATCTTCGCGGAAGAACTACGAGCGCTCAGCGAGCAGTTCGCCACCCGTCTGACAGTGGTCCATGTGCTGGAATCAGTCCAGGGGTATCTCACGGCCCCGGCTTTGTCTGCGTTGGTCAGACCTTTTGCCGAGCGGGCGGTGTACGTCTGTGGTCCGGTGCCGCTGATGGCCTTGACCAAGGACGTCTGTTCAGCTCTCGGAATCGAATCCTCTCGCGTGATGGCTGAGCGCTTCGTCTCTCTATCCACCGACCCGTTCAAACAGGCTCAAGAAATTCCGAAGGATGTGCAGGACAGTGATCCCGCCCTGGGAACCGAGTGCACGGTGAACGTGGCGATAGATGGTGATCGCCGGACTATTTCGTGGCCGCGAAACAAGCGACTTCTCGACGCACTTCTCGACGCAGATGTCGACGCTCCCTTTTCGTGTCGGGAAGGTGCCTGCAGCGCCTGCGTCTGCCGGCTGACCGATGGCGAGGTTCGTCTCGCTCGCAATGAGGTACTGGAATCGGCGGATCTGCAAGACGGCTACATCTTGGCCTGCCAGGCAGAGCCGGTCACCGGCACCATCTCGATCGAGTACTGAGCGCGGCGACCGAGATTTCGTCTCCCATTGTGTGGGAGACGCTGATCACACCGGGGCGTCTGAATTGAGAAGCTCATCCACAGCCCAGCCAGAGCCCCCCGCAGCCCCACCGGTCCGGCCGAGCCGAAACGACGAGGAGAGCAAGATGACCACAACACATGACAGGGTCGACGAAGTACGAGTCATCGACACGGGTACCCCGCCGAGCCGCTTTGCGCGCGGGTGGCATTGCCTGGGCCTGGCACGAGACTATTCCGACGGAAAGCCCCATCAGATTTCTGCCTTCGGTACCGAGCTGGTCATTTTTGCCGGCGAAGACGGAAAGCTCAACGTACTCAATGCATTCTGTCCTCACATGGGCGGAAATCTGGCCCACGGGACTGTCAAAGGAAACACCATCGCCTGCCCGTTCCATGATTGGAGGTGGCAGGGGAACGGCAAGTGCGCCGACATTCCCTACGCCCGCCGGGTCCCGCCATTGGCACGGACGAAGTCGTGGCAGACGCTCGAGCGCAATGGGCAGCTCTATGTCTGGAACGACCCGCAGAACCGTAAACCCCCCGCAGACATCACAATTCCGGTCATCGAGGGCTACGGAGAAGATGGATGGACTGATTGGGTCTGGAACAAGCTCGAAGTCCGCGGGTCGCATTGCCGCGAAATTGTCGACAACATCGTTGATATGGCGCACTTCTTTTACGTGCACTACGGTATGCCGACCTACTTCAAGAACGTCTTCGAGGGCCACGTCGCCACACAGGTGATGAGGTCGCGGCCCCGGGCTGATGCAGTCGATGCGAGTATCGGCACGAACTATGACCAGGAAGGTCAGTCTGACGCTTCATATTTCGGCCCGTCCTACATGATCGACAGACTGTGGACCGGCGTTCCACACGACGCTGAACCGAATGTCATGCTGGTCAACTGCCACTACCCGATCGACAACGATGCGTTCGTGTTGCAGTACGGCGTCATCGTCAAGAAGCCAGAGGGGTTCTCGGACGAGGACGCCGACGCGATGGCCTCGGCGATCGCCTCCGGTGTCGCGATCGGCTTCGAGCAGGACGTTGAAATCTGGAAAAACAAGTCGCGCATCGACAATCCGCTGCTTTCAGAGGAAGACGGTCCGGTCTATCAGCTTCGCCGTTGGTATCAGCAGTTCTATGTGGACGTCGAAGACATCGACCCCGAGATGACCAACCGTTTCGAGTTCGAGATCGATACAGAGCGCGCGCTCAAGAGTTGGCAGACTGAAGTCGACGAAAACGTCGCTGCCGGACGCAGCCCCATCCCCGCACCGGTCTCGTGACCAACCGCCGGTTTGAACTGAAGGAGAAACCATGAGCAACCAGGTGTTGGACAACATTGTCGCCATCGCCGACGACATCAGGGCACAGGCCGATGAGGCGGAATCCATTGGCAGACTTCCCGACGCGATGGCCAAGAGCCTGAAACATACCGGAATAATCCGCATGCTGGCTCGCAAGAAGTACGACGGATTCGAGGCGCATCCCCGGGACTTCGCTGAGACTGTCATGAAGACCGCGAGCATCTATGGATCTGCCGGATGGGTGGGCGGCATCGTGGGTGTGCACCCGTGGCAGCTGGCAATGGCGGACCCGAAGGTCCAGGAAGAAGTTCTCGGAACCGACTCCGACACGTGGCAGGCGTCCCCGTACATGCCCGGCGGCATCGCGGTGAAAGTCGATGGCGGCTACATCATGTCGGGGCGGTGGCAGTTCTCGTCGGGTACTGACCACTGCGACTGGATCTTCTTGGGTGCGATGGTTGGTGACACCGAAGGTATACCATTCATGCCGCCTCAGTCGCTGCATGTGATCCTGCCGCGGGCAGACTACGAGATCGTCGCTGACAGTTGGGATGTCGTAGGTCTTCGTGGAACGGGTAGCAAGGACATCATCGTCAAAGACGCCTTCGTACCGGATTACCGCGTGATGGACGGCGGCGGGGTCATCGACGGAACCGTAGCCAAGGAATACGGCGTCACCGAGACCCTCTACAAGATGCCGTGGTCGACGATGTTCCCACTGGGAATCACCGCGGCGACCATCGGGATTGCCGAAGGTGTGCTCGCGGCAGGCATTGCGTACCAGCGAGAGAGGGTGGGGGCCACGGGAACCGCGATCAAGGACGATCCGTACACCCTTTACGCGCTGGGCGAGGCGGCGGCCGAGATCGATGCCGCACGCCAGCAACTGCTGGGCAACGTGGATCGCATCTACGACATGGTGGACGCGGGCAAGGAGATCACATTCGAGGAGAGGGCGCTCGGGCGTCGTAACCAGACGCGCGCGGCGTGGCGAGCAGTTCGGGCTGCAGACGAGATCTTTGATCGCTCTGGTGGCAACGCTTTGCGAATGGACAACCCGCTACAGCGGTTCTGGCGTGATGCACATGCCGGGCTGCACCATGCAATTCACGTGACCAGCACCGTCTATCACGCGTCCGCTCTGAGTTCGCTCGGCGCGGATCCGCAGGGTCCGCTTCGCGTCATGATCTGACGGAGTTGAGCTGATGCCATGCAGATCAACAGAATTGAGGATATATGAGTGAGGTCAGAGGTCTCGGCTATGTGCGAGTCGAGGCGACCGACATCGACCGGTGGAGGGAGTTGGCCTTCGAGGTCCTGGGCTTCCATGAAGGCGACGGATCCGACGACAAAGTCATTCATCTGCGTATGGACGAACGTGGCGCCCGATTGGTTGTCGAAGCAAGCTCGCATGATCGTGTGACTGCAGTTGGCTGGGAAGTACGAGACCAGTTCGCTCTGGAGCGTCTTCGTGAGCAGCTGGAAAAGGCCGGCCATGTCATCAAGCCGATGTCACCGGAAGATGCCGATGCTCGTCGCGTCGAGGCGGCCTTCTCGATGGATGATCCAGGTGGCACGCCACTCGAGTTCTTTCACGGGCCGGTGCTCGATCACAGTCCGGTGATCACCCGCTACGGACAGAAGTTCGTCACCGGCGATCAAGGTCTCGGTCACGTTGTGTTGCCGAGCACCAACTTCGACGAGACGTATCGGTTCTACGCCGAGACCCTGGGCTTCCTACCGCGCGGCGCCATGCGCCTTCCGATGCCGCCTGAGTTCGGTATTCACCGAATCCGCTTCCTCGGGGTCAACCAACGTCACCACAGTCTGGCCCTGATGCCCGTGCCCGAAGGCAAGGACCCTGGCTTGGTGCATGTCATGGTCGAAGTCGACAACCTCGACGCGGTGGGGCAGGCGCTCGATGAGGTGATGAGGCGTGAGTTCCCGGTGTCCTCGACACTCGGTCGCCACACAAACGACAAGATGATCTCCTTCTACGTCCGGGTTCCGGGTGGCTGGGATATCGAATTCGGTACCCAAGGTGCTCTCGTCGACGAGAGTTACTACACCTCGGAGGAGATCACGCAGGACAGCTACTGGGGTCACGAGTGGTTGTGGGCCAAAGAGATGGCGGAGGCACAGAAAGTCGCTGCCGGCGACTGATTGCCCCTAACAGACAAACCCCTGCAGGGCCATCCGGCCTTGCGGGGGTTTCTGTCGTGAGACCTGTGTCAGCTCTCGACCTCATCGTGACCCTCAACCTCACGGCGCCCGAAACGACTTCGGCCGAGACGATTCCCGAATCAGGGGAGGCGTCTCGGCCGAAGATCTCGCTTTCGGGCCCGCAGGTCAGCGGGGGGTAGGCACGTCCAAGGGCGCTTCGGCCGGGTATTCCGCCGGAGCCATGGCATAGGCAGTGCTGAGCGCTGCGATGAAAGCTTTGTCGTTCATGGGGTCTGACGAATCCGGGACGCTTAGGCCGCGGCGCTTCAGATCGTCGAGGATCATGACGATGGCCTTCTCGACGCTCAGGTCATCGGTATGCTCCACGTATCGTTTCACGTCGGCCAGGTCGTCAAAGACGTGCGCGCTGTAGTGGAACAGGAAACGCATTTCGTCGTCGTGATATCGGGCGATCTCGGTGCCTTCGTTGCGAATCACCCACTCATCGTCGCCCTCGCCACTGATCAACGAATTCAGTTGCAGATCAGGGATGTTGCGCCTGTCCCGCGGTCCGCTCGCTTCGCCACGATGAAACATCTTCTCGTTGTTGGTGAGGAAGCCGTTGTTCCAGAAGGGAGCCTGGACCCGCTTGGGTGGCAGGTCGGGTCCATCCGGCCAGTAGGTGAAGCCACCGTCCACGTCGGATTTGTAGTAGTAGGCAATGACCTGACCGGACTTGACTTCCCACTCATCAAAGAGGCCAGATTTCGCCATTATGCTGATCAGCCACAGTGGTGCATTGTTGGAGTTGATGCCACGCCAGCTCGAGCCGTCGAAATGGCCGGCGTCGTAGCTGTGGGCAGGTGCCCTGACGTTGAACAGGAACGACTGGGGTGCTGCGTACTTTGCACCATGGATCGACTTGATCATGTCGAGCATCTTGCGGTTGAAGTAGAGGTCATGGACCTCGTCTTCATACGCGATTCCGAAGTTTCCGAGGTAGCTGCGGAACGTCGGTGTCAGTAGATCCGACAGTGCGAGCCTCGACTTGAGATCGGGGTTCTTGGGTCCGGCCACGGCCAGGTACTCCTCGGCAGTCGAGAAGTGCTGGGCCGCGATGAGCCGCCAGGGGCCCTTTCGACGAACAACGTCGAACAGCAAAGCGATCTCGTCGGGTGAGTAAATGTCCTGGATGACCTCTGGCGGTACGAGGGGCGTCATCGGGTGTCGTGCAACAACTGTCACAGCGAAGGGCCTTTCACATTGTTACGGGCGTGCGGTGCCGCGATTCGCGGGTGTCGAGTGGATGGTGGTGGTTCGATGAGAGTGTGACCAGACCCGTTCCCACTCGGCGGAAGGTGGCGGATGGCGGTCGATCAGAGGTACTGCACAACTTCGAGGACATGGCCTTCCGGGTCTGTGATGAATGCCATCTCCACACCTGCCTCGGGTATGGTTTTCGGCGGCTGGATGATTGATCCGCCGCCGACCTCAGCTCTGCGTACGATCTCCGCCACGTTGCTGACAGTGAATCCGAGCGTCGCTTCTCCGGCCGGCGGAGTCGGCCGCTCGAGGTAGCGCCACAAGATGACGTTCGAATCGTCGTCTCGAGCGGTGGTGAGGATGATCTCCTCGAGTGCGTCCTTTCCTTCACCGAATTTGAGTCGTGCCTTCTCGCCCATGCCGAAAGTTATTGTGTAGAAGTGCGCCTCGGCATCGAGGTCGTCGACAAAGATCTTGGTGAAGGCAAAGCGGGGTTCGTTTCCCATGCTGGTCCGCTTTCATCTGTGTGGAGCGCTCGAATCAACTGCGCGAAGTGGGCACTATGAGCTACCCATCGCTCTGCCGGAGACACAATTTGTTCTCCCGCTGGACGGAAGCCGGGGGTGCTTTCTCTGTGAAGACCAAGGAAGCTGTGGCACAGACAATTTCGGATCTGACAATTGTTGCGATGACGAACTGAGGGGCTGCATGAGCCAAGTGTTGGCCGGTAAGACTGCATTGGTCACCGGTAGTAGCAGGGGGATTGGGCGGGCGATCGCGCAACGGCTGGCAGCCGAGGGTGCGACGGTTGCAGTCACGGCGCGATCCCTCACCCCGTCACCCTCGACGCGGGCCGGCCAACAGGTCGTTGTGCCCGGGTCGGTTGACGAGACCCTGGCGCTCATCGAATCTGCTGGAGGGAGCGCGTTTGCCATCGCTGCGGATCTGGAAGACACCTCAGCGCGCGACGGTCTCGTCGATGAAGTCGTCCGGCATACGGGGGCAATCGACATCCTCGTCAACAACGCTGGATTCGCAGACTATTCGCCTGTCGAGCAGATGGATCTCAGCACTTTCGAGCGCACCGTGGACCACTACCTGAGAATTCCGTTCGCTTTGTCGCAGGCCGCGATCCCGCACATGCGCAAGCAGGGGGCCGGCTGGATCGTCAATATCGGGTCTTCGACAGGGCTGAGCCCGATCAGACCGTTCCGGGAGTACAACAAGACGTCGGGTGACGTGGTTTACGCATCGATGAAGGCGGCGCAACACAGGTTCACTCAGGGCCTTGCTGCCGAACTTGTGGACGAAAACATTGCGGTCAACGCCGTCGGACCATCCACGGCGATCATGACGCCGGGCGCGGAAGCGCTCTTGCCCGACGGGTACGAGGCCGAGCCGGTCGAGTATCTGGCAGCCACCGTATTCGAGATGTGTCGACTTCCGGCCGCCGAACGTACTGGTCTGGTGAGCTTCAGCCTGCATTTCCCATGGAGCGAGAATGTGGTCGTCAAGAGTCTGGACGGTAAGTCTGAGCTTCCGCCACTTCAACCGCCGACATGGGCGAACCCCAATATTCGACCCAGCGGTATCTGACAACTGTGCCGAAGCTCGACACATCGACAAAGGAGATTGACATGGCCTCGACCACCCTGCCTTCGGATCGCTGGAACGCGGCCGCTGAGCTCACCGCGCTCATGGGGACGTGGTGGTTCAACTACGACGAGTGGAACCCCGAGCTTCTTCGTGGGCTCGTTGCCGAAGATGTGACCTTCAGTAGCCGTAGTGACAGTGGGGCGACCGACTATGAAGAGTTCGTCACGGCGAACCTGACAGGTGTCGATGAAGTCATGGCCTGGCAGGAAAGTCATCGCATTGACAGTCCGTATCCGCTGCGACACAACGGATCCAATGTGCACATCACCGATATCGAGGGAGACGTTGCGCGCTTTTCATCGTATATTTTCGTCACCAAGATCGTCGATGGGCGACCGCTGTCTCTGTCGAGTGGGACCGCCTGCGGTGCGGTTCGAGTCACAGACCGCGGATTACGACTGCTGCGACTCGAGGTTGTCCTCGACACGACTGACTCTGTACCGCTGGGGGCAGCATCGTGATGTGGCCGCCCAGCTCCACTGAAAACGTGTCGCCGGCAAGAGTACGAACAGAAAGGCAGTGACGCAGTGGTATTGGCACCTGCGGCCCAAGCGATAGTCGATGTGGCGGCGAGTCGATTTCCGAACTCGATGAGCGGCACGTCAGTCCAAGAGCTGCGTGCAATGCTCGCAGCGAACACGATCCCTCCGACGACCGAGATATACGAGCGGTTCGATCTTCGCGTTCCCTCGGCAGAGGGTGGGGTGCCGGTACGGGTGTACCGTCCCGGGCCCGAGACGAATCTGCCGGTGGTGCAATGGCAGCACAGTGGCGGATTCGTGGTGGGCGGACTGGACCAAAATGACGAGTACCTGCGCAAGCTCAGTAATGCCGCTCGCGTAGTTGTGGTTTCCGTTGATTACCGGCTTGCGCCAGAACACCGATATCCCGCAGCGCTGGAAGACGCGCGCACCGTCTGGGACTGGTTGAGGGCGGGGCCACCTGAAGTGACTGCCGATACGAGCATCGCCGCGCTCGCCGGCGAAAGTGCGGGCGGAACTCTCACCTTGTCGTTGAGCCAGCAGCTCAAAGACACGGGAGGGATCCTCCCGGACGCCCAGATCTCGTTCTACGGGACAGCCGAGACGAGGGTCTCCAACCCCGAATACTCTACTAGCCTGCTCACACCCGAAGACTGCGAGTGGTTTTGGGACCAATACGTCCCCGATGTCGACAGCAGGACGGGTCCGTACGTGAGTCCTGCGCGTGCAGTTGATCTCACCGGGCTGCCACCCACGATGATTGCCACTGCAGAGGTGGATCCCACGCGTGATGCGACCGAGGCTTACGCATCACGACTGGGCGCTGCCGGAGTTCCGGTGGAAATGCGCCGATACGACGGGATGATGCATGGTTTTGCCACCATGACGGGTGCACTGCCACCCGCCGCCGCACTGTTTGAACGAACAGTCGATTTCATCGTCCGGACGCTGCATCAGCGTGATCACAATGAGTCGGAGAAGGTTTGATGTCGTTTGCACAGGAGCGCTTTTCGGCTGGGACTGCATTGGTCACCGGCGGTGCGGCCGGAATCGGTGAAGGATTGGTACGTCACCTCGCGGATCTCGGAATGACGGTTGTCATCGCCGACGTGGACGGCGAGCGGGCGGTGGAGCTCGCCGGCGATATCACTGCTTCCGGTGGCTCGGCATATCCGTACACGGTCGATGTGACCGATGCGCGGGCTGTGGATCGGATGGCTGAAGAGGTGTTCAACCGGCACGGAAGCCTCGAACTGCTGATCAACAATGCGGGTATCGAGACTGCTGGATTGATCTGGGAGATCGACGTTGATCGATGGAAACGGTTGATGGACATAAATCTTCACGGGGTCTTCTACTGTGTGCGCTCGTTTGTTCCTCGGATGATCCAGGCCGGTAGGCCGACGTGCATCGCCAACCTTTCATCCGTCGGTGGGCTCAATAGTGTTGCGGTGCAGGCACCGTACATAGTCAGCAAACATGCGGTGCAGGCATTGACGGAATGCTTGTATCAGGACTTGTCCTTGATCGATGTGCCGATCCAGGTGTCTACAGTCGTTCCGCATTCGATACGTAGCCAGATCTTCTTAACTGCGCAACGCGACGCACCGAGTACGAATGAGATCGCCAATGCCGTCTTCGCGTCGATGCAGCGGGACAACGAGAAGACTGGACTGGACGCGGTCTCCGCCGCCGAGTACATGGTGGAGCGCCTTGCGCGAGGCGACTTCTGGGTCTTCTCTGACGACGACATCTGCGCGCAGTCGGCCGCGAGGAGAGCCACCCAGCTGTCGCAGCTCTCGCCGCCCGCCGATCCGCAGGTGATGCTGGACCGGATGGGTGTCAGACAGTCGAACGTGGGCGCATAAGGACGGCTCCCGTCCAACGGGAAGCACTGAAGTGTAGAAACTTTGAGCTCGATAACATTGGGCAACGGCCTCAGCGTGGCCGGCATAGAGGCCGAAGGCGGTCGCGTCGGACATCGACGAAACGATCGGCCGAATAGATCGACCGTGGGAGGTTGAAATTGTGGACGATCAAATGATGAATGATCCCATTGGGGCGGCGACATTCGACGGCCGTTCAATGCGTGATGTACTGGGGCACTTCGCAACCGGGGTGGTTGCGATAACGGGTATCGATCCGGAGACGGATAAGCCCACCGGCCTGGCCGCCAACTCGTTCACCTCGGTGTCGCTCGAACCGCCGCTGGTTGCGTTCTGTGTCGCAGAGACCAGTTCGTCATGGCCCAGAGTTCGATTGGCCGGCAGTTATGTCATCAATATTCTTTCTGAGGCGCAAGAGGGCGTGTGCCGCCAGATGGCAGTACGCGGCAGTGACAAGTTTGCAGGTCTGTCTTGGTCACCGTCACCATCCGGTGCACCTGTCCTCGACAGCGGGTTGGCGTGGATGGAAGCCGAATTGGAGGCCGAACACGTCGCCGGCGACCACGTCATAGTGGTCTCTCGCGTCCGTCACATCTACGCTGCGGACCAGACACCTCTGGTCTTCTACAGAGGTAAGTACGGGCGGGTCGAGCCGTTTCCCATCGATGAGAGTATCGCCGGGCTGGCGCAGTGATGGCGTCGGCGGTCAGTATCGTGCCAGAAGGCAGCTCAGAGGTCACCAAATGACAATGCAGCCCTTCAAATGTCAGACGTGCGACCTCGAGGTACTCGTCGAGAAGTTCAGTACGGCCCACACGTCGATCCAGTGGCCGGCCGATATCACTCGATGTCGCTGGATAGGCGACGGCGGCCGCGCGCGCGGAGACGAACCGGGGTGCCGTGAGCTGCGAGCCGGTATCGACCAGGCGGCGCTCGAACACCTGCTACCAGAGACCGAGATTGATATTCCCGTGGGTGACTCGATACCGCGCCTTTAGGCACCGGGGATGAATGTTCGACTCAGACAGCGGTTTTCGGTACTGCATCGCTGCCCACTGGGCGGGAGCTGCGGTGTAGGGCAGCCGTCGATTCTGTCAGCCTTGATGAATGACCACTATCGAAACCGCTTCGCCGGAAACCGCCAAGGAACTTCAGACTGACCTGGGTACCCTTCGTTATTACGAGCGGGGTGATGGGCCGCCTTTGTTGCTTCTGCACGGTTCGGGTCCCGGCGTCACAGGATGGCGCAACTTCTCCGGAAACTTTGACGTTTTCGCGGCGCACTACCGGACCCTCATCCTGGAATTCCCGGGCTACGGAGTGAGCGACGATTTCGGCGGTCATCCGATGCTGACCGCCCAGGTCGCGGTCACGAAATTCCTCGATGGACTCGGCCTCGAAAGCGCCGCGGTGATCGGTAACTCCATGGGTGGCATCGTGGGCGCCTCACTTGCCATCAACGAGCCCAGCCGCGTCAGCAAGCTGGTGACCATCGGAGGTATTGGTCCAAATCTGTACAGCCCGGCGCCGGGCGAGGGAATCAAGTTACTGATGGAGTTCACGGAAAACCCCACCAAAGAGCGATTGATTCAGTGGTTGCACTCGATGGTGTATGACCAGTCATTGGTGACTGACGAGATGATCGAGGCTCGTTGGAGCCAAGCAACTGAGCCGGCGACCCTGGCGAGCGCGCGAATGATGTACAGCAAGGAAGCTTTCGCTCAGATGGGCAAAGCGGCCGCCGCATCGACGGAACCCCCGTTGTGGGCCAAGTTCAATCGTCTCCAGGCGCCCACCTTGGTGACCTGGGGGCGTGATGACAGGGTTAGTCCCGTGGACATGTCCATCATCCCCATGCGCATGCTGCCTCGTGGCGAACTGCACGTCTTTCCCAATTGTGGTCACTGGGTGATGATCGAGCAGAAGGCCGCATTCGAATCTGCGGTACTGGCGTTCCTCGGTCGGGACACCTAGACGATGCCGTGCTCACCAGGCCGGTATCCGCCAGGTATTGATGTGGCGATGCGGGTCTGGTGAGCTTGGCGATACGGGAACCGGTGACCGCCCCTCTCAGAGCAGTCAGGCGGTCATCTCGGGGACCAGGCGCTCGATCACCGAACTGTCGAGCCGGCAAAAGCTGTGACAGACCCGATCCCGGATTATCACCTCGGGACATTCGGGATCGAACCACTTGTCGATGTACGCCCAATGGACGGGATGGGCAAGGTATGGGCCCATCAAGCCGTCGAGGTCGGTGAACTCTTGCTCCCACACGTGCGTGTACTGGGATGCGCCCCGGGCACTCACCACCCGACTGAGCTGCCAACTGGTGATGGAGTCGATAAATCCCGGCATCCGCAGGGTTTCGTCCTCGAATTGGCGGATCACCTGGTGGCTGACATCGTCTTCCACCCGCAAGAGCAGCGTCCGATATACCTTTGCTGAGTTCGCGCTCCGTGTGCCGGATTCGCCCGAGAAATATTCAACCTCGTCGATGTGCTCTACCTCGGGGGCATCCACTACCGCGTTGAACGCCGCGCGCACAACTTGCCAGCTATCGGGCTTCTCGAACTGAAGGTGAACAAGCAGATCTCCTCCGTTGCGGACGCCGGGAAGTGTCGGTTCAATCAGGGACCGCACTGCACCGGACGACGCTGCGAACTCACGCAACCGCGCCATGATCGGCCTGAGTGCCCCTTCGTCGATGCCTTCGGCGAAATGGAGCAGGCTCGTCACCTTATACATCGCACAACCCGTCTACGTCCTCGACCGTCCCAGCCATAGACCGGGATCGCTCGACGATCATGTAATCCATCTTGGTCCACCAGGCTGCGAGCCCGGGATCGTGTCGCCCCTCGATGGCCGCCTTCCACCACGCAGCCTGCCCTGGGAGAGTCCACAACACTGTCACCGTGTTCGACTCGTCTTCGAACCAGATTGGTGGACTGACCAATATCCGATCCAGGGTCATCCCTCTGTCGCGTGCGGTGGGGGCGTACTCACGGCCATATGCTTCGACGAAGTCTTTGGCGTAGCCAGGCTGGAGTACCACTCGATCCACTACGTAAATGATTTGCCCGGTCATGGCCGCACGCTAGCACCGGTGAATCACGTTGAAATGCAGCTTCTCCCGGTGGTTGGGATGTATTGAGTTATTGTTTTGCCAACCGGGATTCGACCGATGGGAATCGTTGTCTCCAGCCTCGTCGATACGTGTCGTTGATAAGCTCGGAAGATGTCGACCCTCGGCCCCAGTGGTCATCTCGATCTTCCCGCGACCAGTTGGGCAGTCCTGGGAATGCTTTCGTTCGGTGAAGAGCTGACCGGCAACGATCTGAAGAAGTGGGCGGATTGGAGTATTGGGTTCTTTTACTGGAGCCCGTCGGTGAGCCAGGTCTACGCAGAGCTCAAGAAGCTCGAGAACCTGGACCTCGTACGTTCTCGGAGTGTCGTCGAGGCCGGCGCGCGTGGTCGTCGGTTGTACGCGATCACAGATCCCGGCATCGAGGCATTGCGCGAGTGGTCGCGCGATTCCGTCGTGGAGATGCCGGTACTCAAACACGGTGTGATGCTTCGGTTGTGGATGGGTCACCTGCTGGACCCGGAGCGACTCAAGGAGATCGTGCGTACACATATCGCCAATCTGGAAGAGACCGCGCGCGAGGCGAGGCGGCACGCGGAGCACTCGAACGACGAACCGGCGTGGGCTTTTTCGCGGATGAGTCTGAGGTGGGCAGATAGACACTTCCGGGCGGAGATCACCCTGGCAGAACAACTGCTGGAAGATATCGATGAAGCCGCCCAATGGTTCCGTGACGAGTCGGAGATCGATCCGAGTGGTGCGCCGCGCCCCCGGCATCCTGGCCGATGGCGTGATGCAGAAGACAACGACAACGGTGCGGCGGACCACACCTCCCGTTAAGCGGGAATTGATATCGAACGGTAACGCCGACGGTGCAAGTCTTGCCCCATGGAACCCATCCCTGCGGTCCAGAGCCCGAACCCCGGGAACTCATCACCAACCAGTAAAGCCGGCTACGGTCGGTCAATTGTTGTTCTCAGGAGTTGTGAAAAATGAATTGGAACGAGACCTTCGACGTCGTCGTCATTGGTTCCGGCGCTGCCGCACTCACCGGAGCGTTGACAAGTGGCCTCAGTGGGCAACGCACAGTGGTGATCGAGAAGACGCAGTACTTCGGTGGTACATCGGCATACTCCGGTGGGTGTATCTGGGTCCCCGGCAACGCGGTCGCGGAAGACGCGGGCGTGATCG
This sequence comes from Nocardia sp. 348MFTsu5.1, assembly GCF_000383535.1. Taxonomy (NCBI): domain Bacteria; kingdom Bacillati; phylum Actinomycetota; class Actinomycetes; order Mycobacteriales; family Nocardiaceae; genus Nocardia; species Nocardia sp. 348MFTsu5.1. The sequence goes on along the minus strand of NZ_KB911523.1, from coordinate 69,816 downwards.
ACTCGATTGCCCTTGGCCTCGAGTACTTCTCGGCCGTTGTCGGTGACCGCACCGACTCCGAGTTGCAGCGGGCCTACCTGGAGACCGGCCCCCAGGTGATCTCCCTTCTGACGCACCAGGCGGGATTTGAGTTCGACTACTTGCCCTTTCCCGACTACTTTGATGCGCCCGGCCGGGTTCCGAACGGTCGCGGAATCATGGCAAAACCATTGGCCGCAGATGAACTCGGAGACCGATTGCATCAACTGCGGCCGACGGTCGCGGCAGACCAATTCGGGAAGCCGGTTGACCGCTCGACACTTGTCGGAGGTCAGGCCTTGATCGCACGCCTCCTCAAGGCGCTCGATGGCCTTGCAAACGTCACTCTGCTGACCAATACGGCAATGACATCGCTTGTGGAAGAAGATGATCGGGTCGTCGGTGTAGTGGTTCAGCGCGACGACGAAGAATTATCCTTCAGAGCCGGTCGAGGGGTTCTCGTCGCCGCCGGTGGATTTGAGGGAGACGCTGCGATGCGCAAGGAGTATCAGGGAGTGCCCACCGCCCAGTGGACGTCGTCCTCTCTGGACGCGAGCACCGGGGATGCGCTGAGGGCCCTACAGCAAGTGAACGCTGCGACCGATCTGCTGACCGATTCCTGGTGGTGTCCCGGGATGTTGTTCCCCAACGGGCGAGCTGTGTTCACACTCGGGCTCAATGGGGGCATCTTCGTCGACGAAACCGGCAAACGTTTCGCGAACGAGTCGCTGCCATACGATCAGATGGGCCGCAAATTGCTGCCAAAACTGTTGGCAGACGGTGCGCTCAATGTGTGGTTCGTCTTTGACGATCGCTTCGACGCACCGCCGGCCATCGTCGACCCGGCGCCGGAGCGTGAGCAGTTCATCGAAGCCGGCCTTTGGCACTCGGCATCCACGCTTCGCGAACTCGCGAAACTAATTGATGTCGAACCGGATTCGCTGTACGAGACAGTTTCCCGATTCAATGAGTTCGCCGACACGGGCGATGACGTCGACTTCGGTCGTGGGACCGATCCGTTCGACCTCTTCTTCGCTTACGGAAATGACGGACCGAACCCGGCGCTGGTTCCGATTCGCGATGCCCCTTTCCACGCGGTCAAGATCGTTCTGGGTGATCTGGGTACCAAGGGCGGAGCGAAGTTTGACGCGGATGGAAGGGTTTTGAAGGCGTCAGGTGAGCCGATCGCCGGATTGTACGCAGCAGGAAACAGCACGGCATCGGTCTCGGGATCGGTATATCCGTCGGGCGGCGTGCCGCTGGGTTCGGGAATGAGTTTCGCGTACCGCGCGGCCAAGGCGATGGCTGCGGAGGGCATCACGTCGGCCGAGGGTGTCACGTCAGTAGTTGGATCCGCCGGCGACCTCTAGTGGAGGTTCCGGAACGACCAGGCCGGCCAGGACGGGTTACATGCGTAACGCGTCCTGGCCGGCCGATTTGGTGATGGCAGCTCCCTGGATCGCTGTCATGCAGGTGTGCAAATCCGTTCATGGGCAGGCGACATCATCCGAACCGAGCTTGTCCGCTGCAGAACTGGCGCAACGTGTTTGTCGAGGCCGCGCCAGATGGTGGCCGCGGTCATTCGCACCTGTCCACCGAGACGATGGTCGAACGTCATCTGACTGACGGGTCCACATACCGACACCGCCGCGATCGTGGAATCGAGGGGGCCGACAGGTACTGCAATGCAACCGACTCCGGAGACGGATTCCTCGCGCTCATAGGCAATTCCGTCATTTCGTATCGCGTCGTACTCGGGACCCTCGTAGCCGCTGAACGCCAGCAGCGCCTTTCCCACTGCCGTGGGTGCCGCGGGGCGCCTGGCGCCCACGCGGGTTGGAACCATTCCACCGAAACGGCCGCCGAGCTTCTCCCGGTAGACGATGTCATCGCCATCGAGGACTGCCAGATGGACGACGAGACCGGTACTGCGGTGCAATTGGAGAAGGGGCGGGAGGGCTACGGCGTGAAGCTGATCCTGGTGAATCGCCAAAGAGCCGAGCTCGACCAAACGCAACCCGAGTGTGTAATGGCGGCCCTCGCGTTGCAGCCATCGCAGCTGCACCAGATGGTCGAGCATCCGGTGCGCGGACGACCGGGGGAGGCCGGTTCGCCGGACAATCTGAACGAGGGTCAGGCTGCCGGGTCCATCGAACGTGTCGAGCAGGAGTGACAAGCGGTCGAGGAACGCGCTGGGCGCTGACTGGTCAAAATCTGCCTGAATGGTCATCGGACCTCCTTGAACCCTCGCACCTGCGGCAGGGCTATGACGTGGCTATTTCTATTAGGAATAGTGCCACACGACGCTCGGTTTGTGAAGCGGGTCACTCGCCAGACCTGCCACCAGCGGTGTTGCTGCGAGGTGAACTTCGCGACCAGAGGTGGGAGACCACTGGGCGGGAGGACTCGTTTTGATCGCTCCACCACTGCCTTAGCGTCGTCGTCACAGCCAGATCAGATACCGGCGAATCACGCGAAGGATCAATACGAATGGGCACCACAGTCGAGCAGCTGGACGCAGTCGTCGTAGGTGGCGGGATCGCGGGGATGTATGCGATCTACGCCCTTCGGGAACAGGGCGCACGCGTCCACGGTTTCGAGGTGGCGTCGGGCTTTGGGGGAACCTGGTTCCACAACCGCTATCCCGGTGCCCGATGCGACATAGAGAGTGTCGACTACTCGTACTCATTTTCCGAAGAGCTGCAACAAGATTGGGACTGGAGCGAACGCTTCGCCACGCAGCCGGAGATTTTGTCGTATCTGGAACACGTCGCAGACCGGTTTGATCTCGCACGCGACTTCTCGTTCGACACCAAAGTGACGACTGCTGTGTTCGATGAGGCAAAGTCGAGGTGGCAGGTCACCACAGATACCGGCCGCGAGGTTGTCGCGCGTTTCTGCATCTTCGCCACCGGTCCACTGTCGGCAACAAATCTGCCTGCCATTCCGGGCCGTGAGGCCTTCGCCGGCGAGAGTTACCACACCGGGGCATGGCCTCACGGGGGCGTCAGTTTCTCTGGCAAGAGGGTCGGCGTCATCGGTACGGGATCCTCAGGAATCCAGTCGATTCCGGAGATCGCGCGGGACGCGGACCACCTGTACGTATTCCAGCGAAGTGCGAACTACACCATCCCTGCCGGCAATCGGCCGCTCAGCGAAGAACTGAAGCGGGACATCAAAGCGAATTACGTGGAGCGTCGCAGGCAGGCCAGGGCAAGTGGCGGAGGGTCTCCTTTCACCCCGTATGCCAAAGGTGCGCTCGAAGTGGATGACGCCGAGCGTCGCAGGGTGTACGACGAGTGGTGGAATCGTGGCGGTGTCCTGTTCTCGAAGGCCTTCCCCGATCAGCTCATCGATCGCGCCGCAAACGACACTGCACGCGAATACGCCGAGGCGAAGATCCGCGACCTGGTCGTCGATCCAGATGTCGCTCGGGCGTTGACCCCTACCGACCATCCCATCGGCACCAAGCGAATCGTGACCGATAGTGGCTTCTACGAGACGTTCAACCGCGACAATGTCTCACTCGTGGATCTCCGTGAGGCTGCGATCGAGCGCATTACAGAGACCGGTATCGAGACTGCGGGCCAGCACTATGAACTGGACATGATCGTCTATGCGACCGGCTTCGACGCGATGACCGGGTCACTCAATCGAATCGATATCCGAGGCCGCGACGGACGCACCTTGCGAGATGAATGGGCGGAAGGGCCACGAACGTATCTGGGGCTCGAAGTCGACGGGTTTCCGAATATGTTCATTGTCAACGGGCCCGGAAGCCCCAGCGTGTTGGCAAACATGGTGCTGACTGCCGAACAGCACGTTGATTGGATCGTGGACTGCATCGACCACATGGACGTAAACGGCGCGGCAACCGTGGAAGCAAGTGCGGATGCAGTCGATGCCTGGGTTGCGGAATGTAACGAGCGGGCAAGCAAAACGCTCTTTCTGCAAGCGAATTCGTGGTATTTGGGGGCGAACATCCCGGACAAACCGAGAGTGTTCATGCCCTTTCTGGGAGGATTCTCGGTGTATGGAGCCATCCTCGATGAAGTTGCGGCAGCAGGTTATAAGGGCTTCCTGATGAACTCTGCAGACAAGGAAGTCGTCGCTCGCTCAGTCGGATCTTCGGCTTCGCAGTCGGACGTGGGTGCGCGATGACCACGTTGGAGCCGGAAGTTGCGGCCATGCTCGAGGTACTCAACAACTCCTTCCCGGACGTGACCACCATGGACCCGGCGGAAGTTCGCGAGGTGATTCGTGGTCGGCGGGCACCTCTGACTCGTCAACCGGATATGCAGACTGTGACCGACCTGGTGATCGATGGGCCGGGCGGCGATCTCGCCCTGCGCGTTTTTCGTCCGCACGACCCGGTGTCTGACCTTCCCGTCGTCGTTTTTGCACACGGCGGCGGTTTCGTCTTCTGCGATCTCGACAGTCATGACGAGTTCTGTCGATCGATGGCAGAAGGTGTTGGAGTCCTGGTTGTTTCAGTCGACTACCGACTTGCGCCCGAGCATCCAGGTCCGGCGGCCTTTGACGATGTGTATGCCGCTCTGGAGTGGAGTGCCGAGCACGCAGCTGAATTCGGCGGCGACGGTGCGCGGCTGATCGTCGCCGGCGATAGCGCCGGGGGAAACCTTGCCGCCACGGTGGCAATTGCAGCACGCGACCGAAGCGGGCCGTCCGTGGCCGGTCAGGTGCTCATCTATCCGGTCATCGACGACGATTTCGAGACCGAATCGTATCGACGTTTTGGCGCCGGCTATTACAACACCACGTCATCGATGAAGTGGTACTGGCAGCAGTACGCACCACACGGTACCGACGACGCGAGACTTGTGCCAACCCGTACGAAAACCCTTGCAGGACTGCCTGATGCGATCATCCTGACCGCGGAATTGGATCCTCCGTGCTCAGCCGGAGATGACTATGCGGCGCGTCTTGCCTCGAGTGGGGTTCCGGTGACCCACCATCGGTTCGACGGACTCTTCCATGGATTCCTGACGTTTCCATCGCTACCGCAGACCGAGCCGGCGCGTCGCAAGATCTGGGCGCTGATGGAGCGGATGATTCACCACCCCCACAGCGCCTGATGCTTTGTATCACCTTCCACTGGATGGGAACTGGCATCCAGAAACGATCTGTCGATGACATAGATTGCGACCGATAAGTCGCCAAACTCGAGAGTGATGTCCAGCATGGTTAACAAGCAGTTGCCTCCCACCGTCTCCGCCCACGACCTGACCGTCGACCTACTGATCGTCGGGTCGGGTACCGGTATGGCTGCCGCGCTGGCCGGTGATGAGCTTGGATTGTCGACGCTCATCATCGAGAAGACCGCCTACGTGGGTGGTTCAACAGCGCGCTCCGGTGGCGCATTCTGGATCCCAGGTAGTTCCGTTCTGACCCAGTTCGGAGGAAAGAGATCCGATCCGCTGGTCGCTGCACGACGCTACATCCGTTCGCTCGTCGGCGATTCAGCACCGGCAGAACGTGGCGATGCATTTCTCGAGAGCGGAGCCGCAACAGTCGAAATGCTAGGTCGGACAACGCCAATGCGGTTCTTCTGGGCCAAAGGTTACTCTGACTATCACCCTGAGCAGCCCGGCGGGCGAGCAGAAGGGCGGACGTGCGAATGCCGTCCGTTTGACGCCTCGGTTCTCGGTTCCGAACGCGGCCGGCTCCGTCCCGGCGTGATGGAAGCTCCGGTACCGATGCCGGTCACCGGGGCGGACTACAAATGGATGAACCTGCTGGCAAAAATGCCGGCCAAGGCGCTGCCCCGGGTACTTCGGCGCGTTGTACAGGGCATCGGTGGCATGGCGCTGGGTCGTGAGTACGTCGCGGGTGGCCAGGCCTTGGCCGCGGGGATGTACACCGGGATTCTGGAGGCCGGCATCCCCGTCTGGACTGAGACCAGTCTTGTTCGACTGGTGCAGGATTCGACCGGACGGGTCACCGGGGCGGTGGTCAGTCAATCGGATCAAGAGTTTACTGTCTCTGTTCGCTGTGGTGTGGTCCTGGCCGCCGGTGGGTTCGATCACAACGTCGAGTGGCGGCGCAAGTATCAATCCGAGCGACTGGCCGATCATGCAAGCTTCGGCTGCGAAGGCGACACAGGCGACGCCATTGCGATCGCCCAAGATCTCGGGGCGGGACTTTCGTCGATGGACCAGTCGTGGTGGTTTCCCGCCTTCGCGGCGCTTCCAGACGCCGACCCATTGGTCATGCTCGCCGAGCGATCCCTTCCGGGCTCCCTGATCGTCGATGACAGCGGACGCCGTTTCGTCAACGAGGCGATCGACTACATGTCGTTCGGCCAAGAGGTGTTACGTCGTGAGAGTGCGGGCCTGCCGATAGGCGAGATGTGGATCGTATTCGATCAGGAGTACCGCAACAGCTACGTGATGGCGGGCGGACTCTTTCCGCGACAACCGATCCCGAAGGATTGGTATGACGCCGGCATTGCCCATCAGGCGGGTAGCGCGGACGAACTGGCGCGACTCATCGGAGTTCCTGTAGATGCCTTCGTAGAGACCTTCAACAATTTCAATACCGATGCGGAGTGCGGATCGGATGCTGAGTTCGGTCGTGGCGAGAGTGCCTACGATCGCTACTACGGGGATCCGACGGTGCAACCCAACCCCAACCTCCGCCCACTTCGGGACGGTCCTTTTTACGCCGTGAAGATGGTTCTCAGTGACCTCGGGACATGCGGTGGTGTCGTGGCCGACCGGAACGCGCGCGTCGTCCGCGAGGACGGAAGCATCATCGAAGGCCTCTACGCCATCGGCAACACCGCCGCGAACGCCTTCGGCGATACCTACCCCGGAGCGGGAGCGACCATCGGCCAGGGTCTGGTCTACGGATACATCGCAGCGCGCCATGCCGCGTCACATATGGATGCCGAGAAGGTCAATTCGTAACTTCATCACGACATGGCCCGCGACCAGTGGTCGCGGGCCATGTGCGTTCGGGTCGGCGATCGCCCGTCAATTACCTGCGAACTCGGGTTTCCGCTTCTCGCGGAATGCTGCCAGCGCTTCCCGCATGTCTGCTGTCCTGGCGGCCAGCACCTGATTGCGATTTTCGAGGGCTATGGCTGCGTCGAGCGACGGTGCATCGACGTTCTGCTGTATCACCTGCTTGGTCAAGGTCATACCGAACGGACTATTGGATGCGATCATCTCGCCGATCTCAAAGGCTTTGTCCAACAGCGAATCGGTGGACGTCACATCGGTGACCAGTCCGATCCGTAGCGCCTCGTCGGCCGCAACGAAACGCCCGGTCAACAATATTTCAGTCGCACGTGCCAATCCGACCAGCCGGGGTAATGCCCACGACGTACCCACATCCCCGCCCGAGAGCCCGACCTTCACGAACGCGGCATTGAATCGCGCGGTGTCAGATGCGATGCGGATGTCGGCTGCGAGTGCCAGTCCCATCCCCGCTCCTGCCGCGGGGCCATTCACCGCGGCGATGACAGGCGTCGACATATGACGAAATCCGGCGACGGCGACGCCCCACTGTTGCTGGCCGCGCATCATTTCCGTGGTGGTCATGTCGGGGAGCTGGGCTGCGCAGTCGAGGTCCAGGCCTGCGCAGAATCCTCGTCCGCTCCCGGTAACGACGAGCGTTCGGATGTCCTGATCGGCATCGATCTGTTGTTGCAGGGCGATGAACTCGTCGAACATCTCGAATGTGATCGCGTTCAGACGCTGTGGGCGGTTGAGTGTCGCGAGCGCGATTCCTGTTCGCGGATAACTGATTTCGATCGTCTTGAACTCTGTCATGAGGTGCTTTCGTTTGTAGGAGGGGGTCGACTGCTCGTAGTGGTAGGTGTCAGGTGAGGCGCTCGAGGATCATTGCCATGCCCTGTCCGCCACCGACGCACATGGTCTAGACACCGAAGGTCTTGTCGTAGGTCCTCAGGCTGTTGAGCAGTTGTGAACGCATCGCGGTCCCTTGATCGAAACTAGCAAATGCTTGCTTGTTGGTTCTCGTAGTGGAGCTGTAACGAATATGACTCCCGCCAGGTGGGCACCCCCCTGTGCTCATGGCCACCGCGGTGCGACCATCCAATGAATCCGAGGAGGACACAGTGAGATTCACCTTCGCTGAGGCAATGACAGATCTCAGCTTCTATGCACCGCTTGCCAAAGCCGCGGAAGCCGCCGGCTACGAGGGATTCGTCATCCCCGACTCGATCGCCTACCCCGAAGAGTCGGACTCGACTTATCCGTACACCGCCGATGGCGGGCGGGAGTTCCTCGAAGACAAGGCGTTCGTCGAGACTTTTGTAATGGCGGCGGCGCTCGGTGCGGTGACGGAGAAGATCCGGTTCATTCCGTTTGTTCTCAAACTCCCTGTGCGTCCTCCGGCTTTGGTTGCCAAGCAAGCGATGTCGGTTGCGGTACTGACCTGCAATCGTTTCGCCTTGGGGGTCGGGACCAGTCCATGGCCGGAGGACTATGACATTCTTGGTGTCGACTTCAAGCGTCGGGGCAGGAGGATGGACGAGTGCATGGACATCGTCCGTGGCCTGAGTACTGGAGAGTATTTCGAGTTCCACGGCGACTTCTACGACATACCCAAGATCAAGATGAATCCCGCGCCAACAAAGCCGATTCCCTTGTTGGTCGGCGGTCACGCCGACCAGGCGCTCGAACGTGCGGTGATCCGCGGTGACGGCTGGATGCACGGTGGTGGACCACCCGAGGAACTCGATGCGCTGCTGGACAAGATCTATGACATCCGCAAGGCTGAGGGAAAGCTCAACGACCCCTTCGAGATTCACGCTGGATCACCTGACGCCTATACTGCGGAAGGCTGTAAGAGGCTGGAAGAAAAGGGTATTACCGACGTGATCGTGGGTTTCCGTTCTCCCTACATCCGTGGCCGCGACACCGAATCGTTACAGAAGAAGGTTGACAGCCTCGAAATGTTCGCCGAGTCGGTCATCAGCAAGGTCAACCGCTGATCGCTGATTACCTGACCTCAGGCACCGGCAAAGCGTTCGCTCCCAGCCGAAAAGTGTGCCACTGCATCGTTCAAGACCGCGCCACGGGAAGTCGAGACTGCAAACCGGATGGCGTCGAAATGTGAACTGGTGCGTATCGCCAGCTCGTCGCCGGGCAGGACTGAACCTGCAAATCTGGCTGACACCTGGTCCAATGACCATGGCGCGTACGCGTTTTCGCGCGAAATGGCCAGAACAGATGCCCCCAGAGTGCATAGCCCGTGCAGGATCGGGCCGGGTTGTCCGATCTTCTCAGCGGCGACTGGATCGATGTGGATCCGGTGCATATCACCGCAAAGGCGGTAGAGCGCGGCCTGCTCCGACCAGGTTGAAACCCTGAACTCCGAGTCGTCGAAGTTTGGTTCGACAGCTCGTCCCGGCCCGCGTTCGCCACCGAAACCTCCTGCACCAGGGACAAATAGTGCCCAGGTCGCCGTGAAGTAGTTGCTACGGACCGCGATATCGAACACTGCGGCCGAGCCTTTGTCCCAAACCGCTGCGACGGAGGCTGACATCTCGATAGTGCCCGCCGATGGCAGTTCGCGTAGCACCGTCAGTGTTTGTGCGCCATGCAGTGCGATCGTGGGGTCGAATCCACCCAGCTTGCCGAGCTCGTCCGGTGCCCACTGACCCAGCGTCAGCGCAAATGTTGGCAAAACACGCAGTTGACTTTCGTCGATGAGCGCCAACTCTGACACGCGGGCGCCGACCGCCAGCGCATAGAGAATCGCGTCATTTTCGCGATAAGTGACGGCTCTGGAGCCGAGATCGATTCCAGCCCAATCGCCGGCGGATGGTTGGTCGCGATCAGGCGCGGACGTGACGTTTTGGGTCATTGGCCTTTTCCTTAGAGGTCTGATGAATTACTCTTCGTGTGCCGGGCGCAGATCACCGGTGGACCTGGCAGGATGCCCAAGCGCTTACTTGACGTCCGCTCGGCGTGATCCCATCGATTCTGATGTCCCGTTGCCTGCGATCGGCAATGTCGTACTCGCTGAGGTGTCCCATCGAGAACTCGAAAGTTGCCGATGGTGAGACGGGTTCGCTGATCCTGGTGCGGAACCGTCGAAGGTTCAGTGGTCCCATACGTTCTGCGATATAGCTCATCAGAGCTGCCGCGGCGGCTGATGTTCCCGATGGTAAGACGCCCGGAAAATCGCTGTCAGATCTGACGATGCCGTCGATCCCGATCCGTCCGAGAAGGTCTCCCTCGCGGTCGAAGAGGTTCCGAATGACGGAGACGCCCACTACCTCAGAGCTGCAATCGGAGGCCAGTACTTGATGGTCCCGCACGAAGAACTGCTGGCTGTAAACAATCTCACCTTCGGCTGGTGGAGTTCGACAGAAGTCGATGGTGTGCTGAACATACGGTTCCCACTTCGACGACGGCGATGAATTCGCATCTCGCAGATCCAGCCAGCATCGATCCTTCTCGAAGAGCGACTGGAGCCTGAAGGCGTGAGTCGTGAAGTCCCGGCTCGTGTCAAGGAAACCCGGTACCTCGAAGGAGGCGACGGGTGCCGACGTGTGTTCTGTCGAGGCATTCAACTTCGGCGCTTCGGGGGTGTATGTAAGCATTTATGCCCTCCAGGATCGTTGCGCCCAACGTAGCCGAGGGCGAGAACCACAAGCATCACCCGGTCCCGGCCAACGGGAGTCGGCAGAAATCGTTGACCCGGGATGGAGGTTTCTCCCGTTGTGCGGGAGATAGATCTGTGCGATGGCCATTGGGAGTCATAGGGTTTGGCAGTCAAGTCGTTCGAAGAAGGGTGTCCACATGTCGTCCAAAATCAACTCGTGTGTCGTTCGGTACCTGGAGGCAATCGCCTCGAGAGATAGCGCGGAAATAGCTGCGCTCTACGCGGCTGACGCGACTGTCGAAGATCCTGCCGGCGGTCCCGTACGTACGGGGATTGGCGAGATCGAGGACTTCTACAAGGCTCTTGAGTCCGTCGACGGTATCAAGGCCGAATTGATCACCGTCCGTTCGACGCAGGATACGGCGGTGTTTCACTTCACGGTGACCACCACCTTCGGCGGACAGCAGACCGTGATCGACCCGATCGACGTGATGACGTTTGATTCCGACTTGAAGATCACGAGCATGAAGGCTTACTGGTCCGAGGAGAACGTCGTTCAGGTGGACTGACTGTGGCCACTGCGTAGTCAATTCCAGCACAGTGCCTTTCGGTTGACGAGAAGAAAGCGGTCACACCAAAAGGTAAGTTGCCAGGTTGATGACCTGTATCGAGAGCGGTGTCGTCGGAAGGCATGAATCTCGAGCATGCACCACCACACCCCCTGACATCGTTCTGTGGTTCGGGGGTGTGGTGCGTCCGTCAGTTTCGCTGCTTGCTACTGAAGATGAAATCCTGAGCCTTGGGTTCACGAAGCATTGTCCAGTAATCGACTATCCGCCACGGGCAGGAAACTATGACTCGACCCGCCTTGTTGCGGTAGTAACCGGTATTGGGTCCCTCGCCGGGATGCGCCCACACAGTCTGGTCCAGCGATTCTTCAACTTGACGATTGTATGTGTCGTGGGCTTCCTGTCGAACATCCATCGAGCTGTAGTCATTTTCTACGAGATATTGGAGACACTCGATGATGTAGTGGACATGTTCCTCACTTGTAACATTGTGTCCAGCACCGTGGTTCGGGGCGGCGTTTGGTCCAGCGGTCACAAAAAGGTTCGGAAATCCCGGAACCTGTATCCCTAAGTACGCCCGGGGGTCCTCGCCATTTTTCCACAGGTCAGCCAGTTTGTTGCCGCCACGGCCGACAACGTTGATTGACGACACGTACTCCAGCCGGAATCCGGTCGCCAGAAGTATTACGTCCGCCTTTACAAACGTGCCGTCATCCAGGGTCACGCCGTCGGGATGCACTTCCACCGGTGAGGCTCGGTGCAGGGTGACGTGGTCGCGCTTGAGGGCCTCGAGATAGCCGGGATCTTTGACGATTCTCTTGGCATAGGGCCTGATCGTCGGCGTGAGTTTGGACTTGAGGTCTGGACGATCGGCGAACGTACGTTCAAGGTACTGCATGGAAGTCTGCAAGAGGAGGTCATTGGTCGGCGACGCCGAAAGGTGAGTGGCCGCCCATTCTGGATCGATCCGCGGCATCACCCAGAGGTTGTCAGAGGCGAGCCAGTAGGCCTTGAAACGGAACCACTCCTGGAAGAACGGCAGATGCCGCATCGCCCATTTCTCGCCTTCAGGTACGTGGCGAACTACTGCTTTCTCGGGAACGATCCAGTGCGGGCTACGCACCACCGCGTCAAGGGAAGCAACGGTGTCGACGATATTGGCGACGACTTGCACGGCCGTGCAACCAGTTCCGACAACCACAACGCGTTTGTCGGCCAGGTCAACGGTGGGGTCCCATTCGGCCGTATGGACGACGCGCCCGTTGAAACTGCCCAGTCCAGGGATGTCTGGGATGTTTGCTGAGTTGAGCACTCCGAGGGCGGTGATGACTGATGTGGCGGTGTGGCGTTCCACGCCACCGCGGCCGTCGCGGGTGACCACAGTCCATTTCTGGTCGGAATCGCTCCACTCAGCGGATTCGACTCGAGTGGACAATCGTATTTTTTTGTACAGGTCATATTTGTCGGCGACGCCATGTAGATAATTCAGGTACTCAGGCCCTGTGGGGTAGTACATCGACCAGTCGGGGTTGAGTTCAAACGAGTACGAGTAGTAATGGCTCGGAGTGTCCACTGCGGCACCGGGATAGATGTTGCGCGTCCAGGTGCCACCGATATCATCTCGTGACTCGAAGACTGTGTAATTGAATCCGGCCTGACCAAGTTTGATCGCGGCGTTGAGGCCGATCATTCCGGCACCGATCACGATGACATCGTGATCCGCCGGGGGCTTCTTGGTGACCGGAACGACACGCTGCCCGTTGTGAAATCCGGCTTGCTCAAGCAGCAAAGGAACAAACTCTTCGGTTACCGTGCCGGCCGCGCAGAGTGAGGCCATTCGGCAGAACAACTCAGGATCGGGTGTCCCCATCTTGGGTGTGAGGTCCTCGGTCAGCACCAACCTGGCACGCTCACGAATATCAGCGATGACGCTCTTCGGGTATTGCCCTGGTGGGGGTATATCGGCCCCGCTAGCAGCGCCGTAGTGAGTCCGTGAGGCATCGGTGCTGAGCATCTCCATGGCCACGCCGAGCTTCTCTTCGAACTCGTCGAGTAGTGCCAGGTCCCCCGTGATGTGCACCATCGACATGAGAAGAGCGCCAGGATCGGCCTGATCGATGGCCGCAGCAAGACCATTCGTAGATTCAATGCTGGTGCTGGACGACTCGGCTTCGGCGGTATTGGACAACGCGGTCATTGGGGCCTTTCCCGTCGGATGGATTCGTTGATCCCATGTGGCTGAGCTGGCAGCCATGCTGTCGGACGGACCGATTACACCCGTAGCTACTGGTGCTGCAGAAGACAGACTTCCGCCCAGTGGACAGTGCTCGACGGTGCCATGTCGATCTGAAGAGCTGGTAGCTAGTCAGCGACTGGGTGCAGGGGCTGCCGGTCGGGCTAGCCTTCGTCCCGTCGTTCGTCGGGGAGCTTGTCGGTGGGCCGCGTTATCCTGGGAACATACTTTCGAAGAGTTGGTCCGGGGGGGGTCGATGTCGGATACACCAGCAGCCGCGCCGGTTCCGGATGCGGTCAGTGCGGCCGCCGAGGTGGAGGCGGCGATCGAGCGGCTCCTGGCTGCCGATCTGTCGGTGTTGTCCGATGAGCAGAGCGCCCGGCTGGTGGAGAAGATTGAGGTCGGATCACGGAAGTTGTCGTATGCCGGGCTGACTGCCGCGGCCGGGATCGATGCCCGCCGGGCGTACGCGAAAGCCGGGTATCCCTCGACGTACGGGTTTTTGAAAGGTCAACTGCGCCTGGGTGATGGTGCTGTCAAACGCCGGATCGCGGCGATGAACAATCTCGTCTCGCGGATCACTCCGACTGGTGATGTTCTCGATCCGGTGTGTCCGGCCACGTCAGAGTTGCTGCGGCGGGGGGTGATTGATCTCGACCACATCCATGCCGTCTTGGGCACTCTCGACGAGATCCCGTCGAATATTGCGGCTGAGGAACGCGCGAGCGCGGAGCGGACGATGGCAGGATTTGCTGCCGACTACACCCCGATCCGGCTGTCTGCGCTGGGTGATCGGCTGATCGCGCATCTCAATCCGGACGGGTCGTTGACCGACGAGGGTGATCGGGTCCGCAAACGCAGCCTGCACCGTGGGCGGCAGGATAAAGATCTGATGGGCAAGATCACTGGTCGTCTCGATCCCACGACGCTGGCGTTGTTCGATGTGTTGCTGGCTATTTGGGCGGCGCCCGGTATGAACGATCCGGGCAACCCGGATTCGCCGTCGGGTGCTGCTGATGATCCGGGGATCGATGCCGAGGTGCTGCGGGCGGCGGCGCAACTCGATTCGCGCAGCCAGGACCAGCGCAACCACGATGCCCTCTCGGCGATGCTGAAGTATCTGATTTCCTCTGGTCAGCTCGGTAACACCCACAATGGTCTGCCGGCGCAGTTGATCATCACGTTGAGCAAGGCTGACCTCGAGGCCGCAGCGGGTGTGGCGCACACCGCAACAGGGGTGGACATTCCGGTCCAGGACCTTATCGATCTGGCCGCTGACTGCGATCCGAATCTGGCGGTGTTCAAAGACGGTTCCAGTGAGGTCCTCTATTACGGGCGGGCGCGCCGTGGTGCTTCGATGTGGCAGCGGATGGCGATGGTCGCTGCCCAGCGCGGTTGTACTCACCCGGGTTGTGATCAACCTGCGGCGTGGTCTCAGGCCCACCATGGGGCAAAGGATTGGGCTGATGGCGGGTTGACCGATATCGACAGTCTGGCGTGGGCGTGTGGGCCGCACAACCGGTTGGTCGGGGACGGGCCCGGTCAATGGCGAACGTTTGTTGTTCCTGATGGACCCGACGCGGGCAAGATCGCTTGGGTTCCACCGGAATACATCGACCCTGAACGCAAGCCCAGGATCAACCGGGTCCACCATCCCGATGAAGCGTTGGCGCGGGCGCGGGCGGCACTTTTGGCCGAACGCCGCGAGGCGGCCGCCGCGCGAGAACGAGAGCTCCGCGGAGAAGCACCGGGCGAGTGCGACTCCGATCCCGATCCGCCCGAGGTCGATGATCCACCGCCACACTAGGTGCCGCGAAATGATTCGCTCTGCATCGTCGCGGCTCGGGCCGTGGGGCGACGTCAGTGCGATCGGTCTGCCGGGTGACCGGACCGGAGTTGGCTACTGTCCCAAATATGCTGCGATGACACTCAAACCAGTGATGTGCCCAACCCATGCCTGCCCGTCGAGCACGTCCTCAGGTCTCCTTGTCACGCGGTGCCGCCGAGGAGCTCGAATGGGGATGGTGCTGCGAGATGTTGCGTTCGATCTCGCTGATTCGGTCTTGCCTGCGTTGTGCTTCGTGTTCGTGTTCTTCAGGCGTGATGACGCGCGCGTCTGGGCCTGGTACGACCACGGCGTCGACATCGCTGTGCGTCCAGTGGACAACATAGGGAGGTTCACCGTTGGGTGAATGGACTTCTAAAATCTGTCCGAAATGATCGGGGGTGTCGAGCACCGTACCTTTGACCACCAACCAGTCACCTACTTTTGCGTGCATGTTCTCGTCCCTTCGTCTGCGGGTAGCTGATCACCTGACGTCTGTCTCCGAGCGGTGGATTCCAGGCTGCGAGCAAGGAGTGAAATGCCCACGTCACGAAGGCGGCCGACCGCGGCAGAATCATCCGCGGACGCAACTTCATTTCCGTTCATGGCTGCCTTACACCACACTCAATGATCGTCCTCGCTCCTGGACAACCGACGCAAGAGCTACGACGAGAGCTATCGGCGGACGCACGCAACCGACTCGGCGCGGTCTTGGCACTGGACCGATCTCGCGATGGCCGTGGCCACCAACAGTGCCTCGGTTGTCGCGAGGTACTGGTACACGGGCTGTCGGGTGCCTCGGCGTCGCCACGGTGAAGTTCCACCGGATGTCGGGCCGAAACGCAGTTGAAAGATAGTCCCACACACGTCAGCGGTGTCTACGGGATCTCTTTGTCCCGGCCCGGTCTGGTCTGTGGTGCCATTGTGCTGCCAGCTGCGCGGCTCGGGCCACGGATATGGCTCTTCCGACGATGAGGTACGACGTCGAATCTACTGAGGCACCGTTGATTTGGGCTTCGTAGCCGATGCCGACGGCGAGTTGTTTGGCCCATCGGGCGGCGTCTGTGGTTGTCGTTGCTTGACGAACATCGCAGAGCACGAGGATCCGGCATGTGGATGTGGTGGACGCTGCGCTGACGGCGAGCGCGGTGAGGCGCTGTTGTTCGATTCGTTCGACCGCTCGTGCACGCAATTGGCAGAGGCCTCGACGGTTCCGAGGTAACCGTGGGTGAGCGGTGATGATGATCATCGAGCCCGCCGTGGGGTTGAGACTGTCCGCTGCGCAGGTCGGACTTCCACGAATACTGTCGGTGGTCGTGGTCGTGGTCGATGCTCGGTGGTCGAGGACTGTCGGCGACACATTGTTCTGGGCCAGTTCGCGTGTGATTTCGAAACGCAGGTCGGTCGGCCTGCCGATCACGATTACGGAACGCTCGGCCTGAGTCGGTCTCGTCGAGGTCAGGTGGTCGGCATGGGTTTTGGCTCGGGTCAACATAGCGGTGTGCATATTCTCAACTCATTCGGGACTGGAGGTGCGGATCGACTGCGATGCAGTCGGTTCCGTGTTCTTCGGACATTGCGATCAGGCACATCTCAACGTCGCTGGGCCTTCGTGGCAGGGGAGGTATCTGCGTCCCTGAGCTCAAACGCTCAGAAAGACGGCATCAGGGGTGCAAGATGCAGAGCCGGGTAGCGCTTCTCCAAGCCGGCGCGCGAGTCCTGGTCGGTGTCGGTGGTCAAGGTCACCATCCACGGCACCGACTCGACGTCTTTGGAAACCTCTGGCGGTGAGTCCAGGTCGGTCAGAACGTCCCTGGACAATCTCTGTAACCGTGCGTCGGTCAACCACCCGGTCGGATCCCGAAAGCCATAGCTCAGTTCCCAGGTGACGGGGGCGGGCAACGAACTTGCATCGTTGCGCTCGGTCCATTGGCGGGCCAGCAAGGTTGAGACGCAATGCTCGATAATGCATGATCGCTGCACATGGTCAGGGAATAAATGCCCCACAACATATGCGGTGTGCTTGAAAAAGCGTTGAAACCGCTCCGGTGACGCGCATACCCGAAAACGACTTTCCATCAGAACCGCTCGCACGGAACTCACTCCTTTATATTTACTTGGTCCCATGGACTCTAGCCCAAAAATAAATAAAAGCCAGTCCGTCCGGAAACGACGGCGACGTGCACCCTGAATCTGCTCTGACCAGCCCATTTATCTGCATGGACCGCATCGACCCTGTGTTGGTGGATCCGTCCGGTGGGCTGACCTTTCCTTTGAGGGTGGACCGGTCACGTCGTAGAAAAAAGTGCGTCGCACCCGAGCAATAAACAATTAGAAATTAATGAATGCTCTTGCTGGAAGAGCTACATACCTACAAGCGGTCGCATTAAAGTAAACTCTTTCGCGAAAATTCCGGCTCTGGCGGGGACTGTTTCTTGATCCGTGTTTCGGCCTGACACGCGATGGGCGCGAATCACCCGTCGGCGGTACCGATGACTTTCAGGTGAATCGGTCGTCCATACCTCTGGATGAAGACCGACAGACAGGAGTCCAGGGCATGACGGGACGGATTGAATCAGCCGCGGCCTCGGTTCGGGCGAACGGTGTGGATCTCGGCATCGAGAGCTTTGGCCGCGAGGACGATCCGCTGATCCTTCTGGCCGGCGGCACAACGATGTTCTCGTGGCCCGACGCGGTGTGCGAGCGGCTCGCGTCGGGCGGGCGACGCGTTGTCCGTTACGACCTGCGGGACTCCGGTGCATCGACGACCTGCGACCCGGAGAATCCGGCGTACGACCTGCGGGATCTCGTTGCCGACGCGGCCGCGCTGGTCGGGGCGCTCGGCGCCGGGACCGCCCATCTCGGTGGGGTCGGCGTCGGTGGGATGGTCGCTCAGGTTGCCGCCCTGGACCACCCGGAGGTGTTCTCGGCATTGACACTGGTCGGCACCCGGCCGGTGGCGCCGGGCCCGGTGGACGAGGATCTGCCGGACCACGATTCAGCGGTCATGGGCGCGCTGTTCGCCCACCCGATGCCGGACTGGTCCGACCGGGATGCCGTCGCGGCGTTCGCCGCTGAGGGTGCCGAGCTGCTGGGCGACGATCCGGAGGAGGTGCGGGCGACGGCGGCCCGAATCTGGGACCGGACACCGTCGAGCGATCCCGCGGTGCACCAGGCGAACCAGCTCGGGATGGTGTTCTCCCGGATCGATTGCGCCCCGCGATGGCGGGAGCGGCTCGGTGAGCTCGACGTGCCCACGCTTGTGGTGCACGGTCGCGCCGACCCGTTCTTCCCGGTCGGCAACGGCGAGGCCCTCGCCGCCGAGATCCCTGCGGCGCGACTGCTCGTCCTCGATGACATGGGTACCGCCCTGCGGCACGCCGCGGCCGACCAGGTCGCCACCGCGATGCTCGGACTCTGACCCCTCGGCTTGAGCGCAATCCCTTCTACTGCCGGCCGGTTGCCGTTACGGCGTGCTTTCGACGTCCGTTGTAGGTGGTCTCGATTCCCGGTAGGGGAGACCGGATGCCGGGCACGTACCGCAGCAGCGGCGAACCGATCAATTCATTGGGGATCGCGCCGATCCCGGGGAGTTGACACGGGATCGGCGCGAAGCTTTGGTCAGCGCAGACTGGCTTCGTGCACTGAACGATTGAACGGTGTCAGCGCCGCACCCGAGCGCAGAGTGGTCGCCAGCGCGGAGTCCGCGAGGTGCAGTCGTCCGATGGCGATGAGGTCGAACTCGCCGGAGATGATCCGCTCTTCCACGTCGCCGATGTTGTCGACCACCGGGGCGGCACCGTCTATACGACTGTCGCGCAGTGATTTTCCGAGTCCCACGCTGCCGACAGCCATCGAGTGGGCACCTGTGAGCCTTTTGGCCCAACCCGCAAGCGACAGATCACTGCCGTCGAAGGCGGGTGAATCGAAACGGCGGTTGCTGGCGTCGAACACGTCGACACCAGCATTGGCGAGCGCCCCGAGGACAATGCCGAGTTCGTCCGGGGTCTCGGCGATACGTGCTGTGTAATCCTGCTGCTTGTGCTGCGAGAACCGGTAGAAGATCGGAAGATCGTCGCCGATGGCCGCCCGGATCGCTGTGACGACCTCGACGGGGAAGCGGGTGCGGGCCAACAGGTCTCCGCCCCATGCGTCTTCGCGGGTGTTGGTGCCATGCCACACGAACGAGTCGAGTAGGTAGCCATGGCCGCCATGCAGCGCGATTCCGTCGAAGCCGGCCGCGACGGCGTGGCGCGCAGCTTGAACATAGGCGGCGATAACATCAGCGATGTCTTCTTCGGTCATCGACGCGGTCGCCTGCGTTGCGCGCGTGATGTATTCGTTCGAGTAGGACGTCGTACCGACTGGGCCCCATAGTCCGGAGGGACGCATCGGCTTGATCGCGGGGTCCACGTTGCCCATGGCGCCCCAGAGCGGTCCGACGTGCCAGAGCTGCGGGATGATCTTGCCACCGGCAGCGTGCACCTCGTCGACCACGGCGCGCCAACCGGCCAGGGCATCGTCGCCGTACAGACGCGGCACACGGGCGTTGTCCACGGCGGACGGGTGATCGATGGCAACGCCCTCGGTCACGACCAGCCCGGTGCCACCTTGTGCCCGGCGGGTGTAGTACCGGGCGACGTCCGGCCCGGGAATCCCTGCGGGCGAAGATGATCGGGTCATCGGCGACATCACGATCCGGTTCGCGAGTTCGAGGGAACGGATTGTCAGCGGCTCGAAGATCGCGGAGTGATGGTCGTTCATGTATTCACAGTGCTTTCATGAAACGGAAGAATCCGGGTGATGAATCGACCCTCAATCGGGTGAGTTTGCGATAGCTGATCAGCCAGCGTCCGTCTTCCTTGCGGTATTCCTCGTGATAATGCCCGTACCCGTGAAGGTGAAGTTCCGCATCACCGTCTCGCCACCACAGCATGTCTTCCATCGCCCAGATGCCCCGCGCGGTGGTGTCGGAGGTCAGTTCGATCTCCGGGGTGTGCCCGTGATGGGCAGTCGTGACGCAGACGGGTCCGTCGAGGAGTGCCCGGATCGTCTCGGCCAGCTTCTCCTTACCGACGACCCGGTTCGCGGTGTCGCCCGTCCGGGGTTGCTTGTCTTCGGGTAGTCCACCCCATGTTTCGCTCACCACGTCGTCGGTGTGGAGCGGGGCGTACTCGTGCCACTGTTTCGTGTCCATACAGCGGAGCCGCGCCGCGAAGACGCGCTTGATCTCCTCGATGGCCAGAACAGCGTCGGCGGCCGACAGTGAGTGTGGGGGAGGAGCCTGCGACATGGCGGTCTCGACCTCAGACGCTCGCCGGCTCGGTCGCCAATGCAGCCTTCTCCAGCGCGGCGACGTCGTAGGCGGCATACGTCTCGTATTGTCCTCGGCCGGAAAAGTACGGCGTGAGTTGATCATCGAGTTCTTCCACGGAGAACGCCGACCCCGCCGCGTCGAAACGGTTCTCCACCTTGGGAGCTGCCATCAAGGCGACCATCTTGCCGTACACGACGAACACCTGTCCGTTGATCTCGTCGGATGCCGGAGACGCGAGGTACCGGACCAGCGTAGCGACGCGTTCGGGGGCAAGTGGATCGAGCTCGGCGGTGCCGGTGTTTTCACCGAAGGCATCAGCGGTCATCGCGGTACGTGCCCGCGGGCAGATGGCATTGGCGCGGATTCCGTAGCGGGACAGCCCTTGTGCCGTGGAAAGTGTCAGCGCGGTGATGCCGGCCTTGGCGGCCGAGTAGTTGGGTTGACCGGCCGCACCGAACAGGAATGCCTCCGACGAGGTGTTGATGACACGTCCGAACACCGGGCCACCGGCAGCCTTGCCGGCCGCACGCCAGTGGACGGCCGCCGCACGCGAGGTGGCGGCGTGTCCTTTGAGGTGCACGCGGATCACGTCGTCCCAGTCGGATTCGGACAAATTGAAGATCATCTTGTCGCGGACGATGCCGGCGTTGTTGACCAGGATGTCGAACGATCCGAACGCGGTGACCGCCTGGTCCACGAGACGCTCACCGAGCGACCAGTCGGAGACATCCCCGGTCAGTGCGACTGCGCGGCCTCCGGCGGCCGTGATCTCTTCTGCCACGACGTGTGCGTTCTCGCCCATGTCATTGACGACAACAGCGGCACCGGCCTCGGCGAGCGCGAGAGCTTCTGCACGCCCGAGACCAGCGCCCGCTCCGGTGACGACCGCGGTGCGGCCGGACAGGTCGAGTGTTTCCACCATGTTGAACTCCTCTTCGGATTACTTCCGTAAAAACTGGTATTGATTCTAGTTTCTGCTCTGGAGGAGGTTTGGGCGCATGGAGTCTTGCTCAGCGGGATCGATGGCATCCGCCACTTCGGGTCGGCACCTGTGCGGAGGATCAGATCCTCAGAGGCCCGCGGCCAGGAGATCGCGGGCCTCGGCGCGACCGTCGAGAACGCGACTGGTCCGCACTGTCACCTTCCACTGGCCGTCGATTTTTTCCAGGTTCCATCGGGTTGCCGTGACCCGGTGGACCTTGAACGAGTCGCCGTCCCGAATGATCAACTGTGACTTGCACGTCGAGACCGCTGTAGTGCCGTCGACACGCGTGTGCCCCGGTTCCAGGACGTGTCCACAACCACCCTCGATCCAGGACTGGTGGGCCTGTGATCGGACCATTGCCGTGATCTCGGCGTGCCCACGCATGACGCCGGTGTCGACGTCGTAGACGCCGTCCTCGGTCCACAGGCGGGCGACGGCCTCGGCGGATCCGCTGTCGATGGCGGGCCCGTAGGCGGTCATCAGTTCTGTGATGGCGAGTTTGTCCTCCAGCAAAGCGACCCGTTGGGCCAGGGATTGGACCAGGGCTTCTGTGTCGGGTGTCAGGTCGTTCATGTCGTCACATCCTTCTCGTGAGTGAACAGCTGAATCCAGGGGACTTCGTCCCGTGGAGGTTGTGTGCCCTCTTCCCGCTCAGCGGGACCGGTGCTACCATAATAGGAATTCATTTCAGTTTTGTTCCTGGGCGCGAGCGTGACCAGGTTGTTTGGAGGCTCCATGACTGTCGTTGATTCTGGTTCCACAGCTCCGGTGGGAGCTTCGCGGCGAGACCTGCCGCCGTCGATGGTGGAGCGCATGACGCTCATCCTTGACGCGTTTGACGGCCCGAAGACTCGACTGACACTCGAGGAGGTCGCCGGTCGTACGCAGCTGCCGCGTTCCACGGTCCACCGCATCCTGGATCAGCTGGTTCGTTTGAACTGGGCGGAACACGCCTCGTTCGGCTACGGCCTGGGACGGCGGGCGATCGGACTCGGCGGTGGCGACGGTGGTCACGCCCAGATTCGGGAAGCGACTGCACCTCTGCTGCACGAGCTGCACATGCAAACCGGAATGGTGGTGCACCTGTCTGTGCTCGACGGGAGCGAGAGTGTCTACCTGGACAAGGTCGGTGGACGTTTTGCCTCGCGGCTGCCCTCACGGGTCGGTGGCCGTGCTCCGGCCTACTCCACCGCCGGTGGCAAAGCGATGCTGGCCTGGATGGATCCGGAGAAGGTCGATTCGCTCTACCCGCACCGCTTGAATCAGGTCACCGAGTCCACCATCACCGATCTGCCGACGTTGCATCAGGAACTCAATCGCATTCGCCAGCGCAATGGGCTCGCGCTCGAACACGGAGAGTCGGTGCGGGACGTCTCTTGTGTCGGAGTCGCGGTCCGCAGTTTCGACGGTCCCGTTGCCGCAATCTCGCTGTGCGGTGATTCTCGTACCTCACAGCTCAAAAGGGTTGCGCCACTGGTCGTTCACGCTGCCCGGGAAGCGACGAGGACGCTTTACCCAGAAGCCGAGACCCCGCGGCGAAGTCGCAAAACCGTGGCCGTGCCGGAGAAGACCTGGTCCTCCGAGGCGCTCGACCGGCTGTTGGCCGTCGAGTCGGGGCAATGGGTGTAATGCCCCAGGGTCTCGGAGCCGGCGAGAGCTATGTACGGAGCGGTGTCGAGGGCGCCTCGATTCCGAACTTGCCCCGGAAGAAGATCAGGGGACGCTCTTCGGTCACCGACTCGAGTTCGAGGACCCGGCCGATCACCACGTCGTGATCGCCGGCGGGGTGCACATCGTGGACCTCGGCGTGCACCCGCATCAGCACGTCGGGCAGAGATGGTGTCGTCCACTTGGACATGTCCCACTCGAGTCCGTCGAACTTGAGGCCGGCGCTTCCCCCGAATCGTGCGCACAAGTCGGTCTGATCCTCGTGCAACACATTGATACTGAACCTCCCGGTGCCGCGGATTCGTGGCCAGGACCGACCACGATGGTCGGCGCAGAAGAGGATCAGCGGCGGTTCGAGCGACACCGATGCGAACGACTGGCACGCGAATCCGATCGGTCCCGCGTCGTCCATGCCCGTCACCACGGTCACACCACTTGCGAACTGGCCCATAGCTCTGCGCATCTCGGCCTGTGACATCGTTTCGATCGACATCAGATCCACCTCCGATTCCGTTCTGTGGTCAAGGATTCGACTCCAATGACGCTGCGAGCGTATGGCGAGGCCGCAGCACGCCCCGAGGTGGTCTCGCTGAGTGGAAGATGTCGATATCGGTCAGTTCGCAGGCACTCTCGATCTCGCTCAACGGGACGATCGCTGTGAGCGGCGTTACGTGCTGGCAACCTCTCCCGCATGACCACAGACGTGAGCTACGAGCGCACCCAAAGGGAATTGGAGACGAGTCTCGGGGTACTGCGGTATCACGAGGCCGGAGAAGGTCCTCCGCTGTTGCTGCTCCACGGATCTGGTCCGGGTGTCACGGGATGGCGCAACTACCGCGGTGTGCTCGCCGATCTCGCTGCGCATTTCCGTTGCCTGGTACTCGAATTCCCGGGCTTCGGTGTCAGTGACCCGGCCGAGGGACATCCGATGGTGATGGCGCAGTCGGCAGTTGGTCACTTTCTCGATGGTCTCGGGCTCGGTGCGGTCGACATGATCGGCAACTCGATGGGTGGCATCATCGCCACCAAGGTCGCGATCGATGAACCCGAGCGCGTCGGCAAACTCGTCACGATCGGCGGAATGGGAAAGAGCATTTTCTCATCGGGCCCCAGCGAGGGCATCAAACTTCTGATGGAGTTCACCGACGACCCCACACGAGAGCGTCTGATCCGGTGGCTGCTGTCAATGGTCCATGACCAGGCCCTGGTGACACCGGAGCTGATCGAAGAACGCTGGGCTCTCGCAACCGAACCGACCACACTCGAAATCGCTCGACGGATGTACAGCAGTAAGGCATTTGCAGCGAGCATGGCTGCCGCTGCCGCATCCGACGTGCCGCCGTACTGGGCCCGGCTGGGCAAGATCACCGCGCCGACATTGCTCACCTGGGGTCGGGACGATCGGGTCAGCCCGGTCGACATGGCGGTGCTGCCGATGCGCGACATTCCGAACGCAGAACTTCACGTATTCCCCAAGTGCGGGCACTGGACGATGATCGAGGCCCGTGAGGCCTGGCTCTGTGCAGTGCTGGCATTTCTCACCCGTACAGACAGGACCCAACGATGACGGACAACCGGATGACGGACAACCGGATGACGGACAACCGGATGACGGACAACCGCAACACAGCAGGCGATTTCGACCATGTGGTCGACTTTCTCATCGTCGGCAGCGGGGGCGGAGGTATGGCTGCCGGCATCACAGCGGCGCACCACGAACTCGACACCCTCATCATCGACAAGGGTGCCACCTATGGTGGTTCCACAGCGATCTCCGGTGGTGGGATCTGGATCCCCAATGCGCCGACCTTGCGCGCGAAAGGTGTTGTCGACAGCCGCAGTTCAGTTCGCAGGTATCTCGACATCATCACCGAGGGCAAAGTGCCCGCGGACCGTCTCGACGCCTACGTCGACAACGGCCCCGAGCTGATGGAACTGCTCGACAAGAGCCCACACATGAAGATGTACTGGGTCAAGGGCTACTCCGACTACCATCCCGAGCTCGAAGGTGGGCGCCCGCTGGGACGTACCATCGAGTGCAAGCCGTTCGACACCCGGGCGCTGAAAGAGGACGAGAAGCACCAGCGCCCCAACAGCATGAAGGGTCCGCTGGGCCTGTGGGTGACCTCGAAGGACTATCACGATCTGGCCATGGTCAAGCGCACCTGGAAGGGACGCAAGGCATCGCTGGTCGCCGCTTGGCGCGTCTCGTCCAACGTGATCCGTCGTCGGCATATGGCAACCGGTGGCCGCGCGTTGGTCGCCCGGATGCGGATGGTGCTCAAGGACGCCGGTGTCCCGTTGTGGCTCAAGACCTCCATGACCGACCTGATCACCGACGACCGCGGCACTGTCATCGGTGTGGTGGCCGAGCGTGACGGCAAGACCGTTCGCATCGGGGCCCGCAAAGGTGTGCTGCTGGCGACCGGTGGGTTCGATCACAACAAGGAGATGCGCGCGAAATATCTTCCGGAGAAGGGTGTTCCGGACATCAGTGCAGGTGCCAGGGAGAACGTGGGGGATGGCATCGTT
This sequence comes from Nocardia sp. 348MFTsu5.1, assembly GCF_000383535.1. NCBI lineage: Bacteria > Bacillati > Actinomycetota > Actinomycetes > Mycobacteriales > Nocardiaceae > Nocardia > Nocardia sp. 348MFTsu5.1. Next base: position 44,067 of record NZ_KB911523.1, on the reverse strand, counting down.
GCCGGCCAGCGTCTCGGTGCTGCCGTCGACCTGATGGATGATGCCTGGTGGATGCCGTCGGTCTTCCACCCCATGGGAGCGGTCATCCCGCTGGTGTCCGAGCGCTGCATCCCCGCGTCGGTCATCGTCAACAGTGCGGGTCGCCGATTCACCAATGAATCGGCACCGTACGTGAACTTCGTCCACGATCAGCTCGAAGGTGGCCACGTGCCGGCCTGGTTCATCATGGACACCAAGGCCAAGAACCGGTACCCGTTTGCACAGGTTCTCCCGAATGTTCCGTTCCCCCAGGGCTTCTATGACTCCGGTGTTGTGCACAAGGCCGATACACTGGCGGAACTGGCTCAGGCAGTGGGGATTCCGGCGAAGGAATTGGCGAAGACCATCGAACGGTTCAACGGCTTCGCGCGCACGGGCAAGGACGAAGACTTCGGCCGCGGTGACAGCGCGTACGACCGGTACTACGGCGATCCGACGATGAAGAACCCGAACCTCGACGAGATCGTGAAGGGTCCATTCTATGCAATTCGTTGTGAAGCAGGAGATTTGGGTACCAAGGGCGGTCTGGTCTGTGACGCGGACAGCCGGGTGCTCAGGGAAGACGGCACTGCCATCGCAGGTCTGTATGCCACCGGCAACACGTCCGCGTCTGTGATGGGTAACGAGTATGCCGGCGCCGGAGCGACCATCGGTCCATCGATGGTGTTCGGATACATCGCAGCCCAGCACGTGGCGGAGGTAGAACAGCACACCGCCGCAGACGTGGCAGCCGGCTGAATGGTCCCGAGAATGCACCGCGTCGACAACGCCGCCACCTTCACAACCCCTGCCTAGGCGTCTGCCGGGTATCAATCAAGAAAGCAGAGAAGATCATGGGCCAGGTACTGGACAACATCTTGCAGTTCGCAGACGAGATCCGCGCAGAGGGTGTCGAGGGTGACAAGCTGATGCAGCTCTCGGACACCTCCGCGAAGCGCCTGCGGGACTCCGGCGTCATCCGAATGCTGCAACCGAAGGAGTACGGCGGGTTCGAGTCACACCCTCGTGAGTTCGCCGAAACCGCAATGGGTATCGGCGCCATCGACGGTGCGGCCGGCTGGGTGAGCGGTATCGTCGGCGTTCATCCCTGGGAGCTCGCCTTCTTCGATCGCAAAGCGCAGGACGAGGTCTGGGGTGAGGATCCCGACACGTGGATGGCCTCGCCTTATGCGCCGATGGGTGTGGCAAAGCCGGTCGACGGTGGCTACATCCTCAACGGACGCTGGTCATTTTCCTCGGGAACGGATCACTGCGGGTGGGTAATGATCGGAGCCACGGTCGGAGACCGGGACGGCAAGCCCTTGATGCCGCCACAGCATCTGCACGTCCTGTTGCCGCGCTCCGACTACGACATCGACCAGGAGAGCTGGAATGTGGTCGGGCTGCGCGGAACCGGCAGCAAAGATCTGATCGTCAAAGATGCGTACATCCCCACCTACCGCACGTTGTCGGCCAAGAAGGTCTTCGACGGATCGGCACCCAAGGAGTTCGGGCGCACCCAGTCGCTGTACAACTTCCCGTTCTCGTGCATCTTCCCACTCGGAATCACATCGTCGCTGATCGGGATCGCCGAAGGTGCGCTGGCATGCCACATCAATGCGCAGCGTGATCGAGTCACAGTGTCGGGCACCGCGATCAAAGAAGATCCCTATGTCCTGTTCGCCATCGGTGACGCGGCGGCCGAGATCGCGGCGTCGCGCGCTGCGATCCTCGAAACGGTCGACCGTTTCTGGGACATGACAGAGAAGGGACAAGAGGTCTCGTTCGAACTGCGTGCCATCGGACGCCGGACACAGGCCGCAGCCGCCTGGCGGGCAGTGCGGGCAGTCGACGAGATCTTTGCACGCTCGGGAGGCGGAGCGTTGCAGCTCAGTACCCCGATGCAGCGTTTCTGGCGCGATGCCCACGCCGGTCTGGCGCACGCCATCCACGTGCCGGGTTCGATTTTCCATGCCTCGGCGCTCACCCAGATGGGCGGCGAACCGCAAGGTGCCCACCGCTCGATGATCTAGTTCCGGTTCCACGAAAGGTTTTTCCCATGACTGACATACGAGCACTCGGATACCTCCGGGTCCAGACCAGTGATGTCGACCGCTGGCGAGAACTCACGGTTGATGGTCTGGGCATGTCGATCGGTTCGGGTCCCGAACCCGACGGTCTGTACCTGCGGCTCGATGAGCGGCGGGCCCGCATCATCGTGCTACCCGGAGACACAGACAAGGCGCTGGCCGTCGGCTGGGAGGTACGTGACCAGTTCGCTCTGCAGCGCGTGCATGAAGCGGTCGAAAAGGCAGGGATCGAGGTCGAGGTCCTGTCCGAGGAGGACGCGCGGTACCTCGATGCCGAGAGGGTCATCGCATTCGCCGATCCGTCCGGAACCCGTACGGAGGTCTTCTTCGGGCCGGTGCTCGACCACAGCCCGGTCGTAACCCCTCACGGTGGCCGATTCATCACCGGCGCAAGTGGACTCGGTCATGTGGTGCTGCCCACCCCGGCGTTCGACGAGACCTACGCCTTCTACACCGAGGTTCTCGGATTTCTGCCGCGGGGTGCCATCCGGCTCGGCGGCCCTGACGCACCCGGCCCGGCCCGCCGAGTGCGGTTCCTCGGTGTCAACCAGCGGCACCACAGCCTGGCGCTGTGCCCGGCGCCGGCCAGCCAGGATCCCGGCATGGTGCACCTGATGGTCGAGGTCGACACCCTCGACGCGGTCGGTCAGGCCCTCGACCGGATCAACAAGCTCGGCTTCAGCCTGTCCTCGACGCTCGGCCGCCACACGAACGACAAGATGGTCTCGTTCTACGTACGCGCACCAGGTGGCTGGGACATCGAGTTCGGTACCGAGGGCATGCTCGTCGACGAAACCCATTACACGGCCGAAGAAATCACCGCGGACAGCTACTGGGGCCATGACTGGTCCGGATCCGAACCGCTGGCGGCATTCGCGCCGCCGCCCACCGTGTGACACCGAACCGGGACCGATGAATGACGGCGGCCGGGGATCCGGGGTGAATCACCCACCGGATTCCCGGCCGCCGTCCTTCTTCGTGATCCATCAGACGAATGAGCCGGCCCTGCGCCGAAGCGCAAGACCGGCAGCATCCGTTTCTCAGTTACGGTTGAGCAGCTTGCGCATGGCCTCGGCAGCACCTTTGACAAGCTTGTCCCGGGGGAAGCCGTTGCGCTTCTGAGCTGCCTCGTAGTTGCCGCCGGCAACCCAGACCGGTCCGTCGGTGAGGTGTTCGAGACCTTCTCGCGCAACATCTTCGGGCTCGGCCACATTCATGCCGGGCAGATCGAAGTTCAATCCGGCCCGGATCATCGCAGGAGTCCGCGTGACACCCAGCACCAGCTCGACCACGTGCACGCCGAACGGTTCGAGTTCGATCCACAGGCTCTCGGCGAAGATGCGGCCGAACGCCTTTGACGCCGCGTAGATGCTCTGATGTTCGGCACCCATGTATCCCGACAGCGAACCCAGCAGCATGATGCCGCCCCGTCCGCGCTCTTTCATCCTGGCGCCGAAGTGCTGTGAGAGGGTCAGCTGCGAGGTGATGTTGAGGTCGATGACGCCCTGGAAACCGGCCAGGTCGCCGCTGACGAACTCATGTCCGTAGCTGTTGGCGCCGGCGTTGAAGATCAACAAGCCGACTTCGACATCGTCGGTGGCCTGCCGGATCTGATCGAAAGCGTCGGGGGACAGCAGATCGAGCGCCAGGGTCCGAACCTCCACCCCGTTGGTGCGCGCCTTTTCCGCGGTCTCTTCGAGCGGACCGGGTTTACGGGCGATCAGCACCAGATTGATACCCGCATTGCTCAGCTGGTCTGCGAACGATGCGCCGACACCTTCTGAGCCGCCGGCGATCACCGCCCACGGACCGTAGTAACTCTTGTCGATCAAGACTCCTCCTTCAGAATTGATGGTGTCGCGAAACGCTCAGTGCGACAGCCCGAGCGGGCGAACCGGCTCGGGGTCTAGCACGGTGACCGAACCGAGACGCGCCGCGACCTCGATCTCGTCGGTCAGGGTGCGGCACCGTTCTCGTGGGGCACCGGCCCGGCGGGCCGCCCCGTTGTTTTCACCGGAGAACTCCCGGCACGCGGTACGGGCAGCGGGGTTCCACTGCACGGATGTGTGCTCCCAACTGTTCTTCTCGACCAGAACCTTCGCTCCGCACTCAGTGCACTGCAATGGCTGCATCAGTGCCCGCGTTCCGTTCGAGGTTTGCTTCCACTTCCTTCTTCCATGACTCGACCGGGCGCGTCGTGTCGAGTTCGAACTCGAAGCGTTCGGTCATCTCCGGTGTCACGTCGGCGACATCGACATAGAACTGCTCGTACCAGCGGCGTAACTGGTAAACGGGTCCGTCCTCTTCGCAGAGCAACGGATTCTCGATACGCGTTTTGTTCTTCCAGATCTCGATGTCCTGCTCGAAGCCTTTTGCGATGAAGACTCCGAAGTTCTTGGCCATCTCATCGGCGGCGTCGCCCTCGAGTTGCTTCGACTTCTTGACGATCATGCCGTACTGCAAAACGAACTTGTCGGCACTGACCGGGTAGTGGCAGTTGATGAGGATTGACTCGACGTCATGGTCCTCGTACTGGTACACCAGATCGTCGATCATGAAGGAAGGACCGAAATAGGTTGCGTCAGAGCGGCTTCCCAGCATCTTGGGCTGCCCGGCGGCATGCGGCCGCATGTCCTCACGCGCCTGGCCACGCATGAACTGGCTGGCGACATGCCCCTCGAACACATTCTTGAAGAATGTCGGGAAAGAGTAGTGCACGTAGAAGAAGTGCGCCATGTCGACGATGTTGTCGACCACTTCGCGACAGTTCGTGTCGACGGTGACCTGGTACCAGACCCAATCGGACCATTCGTCGCTGAGTGCTCCCTCGATGCGGGGGATCGTGACATCGGCCGGCGGGGGATTGCCTTCGGGATCGTTCCAGACGAACAGCATGCCGTCCTGATCGAGCACCTTCCACGACCGCGTCTTCGCGACCGGAGGTACCCGACGGGCGTACGGGATCTTCTTGCACCGGCCGTTGGCTCCCCAACGCCAGTCGTGGAACGGGCACGCCACCTCGTCGCCCTTGATCGTGCCCTGACTCAGGTCCCCACCCATGTGCCGGCAATATCCGTCGAGGACCGCGAGCTCGCCCGAGCTGTTCGCGAACACCACCAATTTGGTGTCAAAAGCCTGGATGGAATGGGGTTTGCCATCCCGGAAAGAATCGGAGAGGCCGAGGCAGTGCCAGCCGCGGGCGAACCGCGCGGGTGGAGTCCCGGTGTCGATCTCACGGATCTCGACTGATTCGGACTGCGGGGTGGTCACGATGTGTCCGTCCTTCCATGGAGAGTTGTGGCAGTGGCGTGGTTGTTCGAACGCTAGGTGATAACGCACACATCCAGAGCCCATGTCCCACTAACCGAGACCTTCCGGTCGACCCACCGCTTCGCGGCACCGGCCTACCATCACGGGGTACGGCCCGCAACGCACCGATGGAGTTTTCGAAGATGGCCAATGAGGTCCTGCAATCAATTCGCGACCTGCTGCCCACGATCGCCGAGAGGGCACGGGAGGTCGACGAGTCGCGGCATGTGCCGGATGCGGCAATTGCCGACCTACAACAGGCCGGCGTGCTGAAGATGTTGCAGCCCAAACGATATGGCGGGGCCGAAGGTGATCCGGTGGAGTTCTACGAGGTGGTACGTGCGATCTCGGGGGCTTGCGGGTCCACCGGTTGGGTGGCGTCGGTGCTGGGAGTGCACCCATGGCACCTCGCGTTGTTCGATCAGCGGGCGCAGGATGATGTGTGGGGTGAAAACGACTCGGAGCTGATCTCTTCGGCGTACGCGCCGGTGGGCAAATTGGTGCCGGTCGAAGGTGGATTCGAACTCACCGGCAATTGGCGATTTTCCTCCGGATGCGAGCACGCCTCGTGGGCGCTGCTCGGGGGGCTCGTCTTCGGTGCCGAGGGCCGGCCGGTCGACTTCATGACGGTGCTCGTGCCGCGGAGCGATTACAGCATCCAGGACGTGTGGGATGTGGTCGGAATGCGCGGTACGGCGAGCAACGAGATCACCGTGACCAAGGCGTTTGTGCCCGAATACCGAACCATCCGGAACTATGACACCGCTCAACTCCGTGGTCGGGGACAGAAGGTCAACTCCGGGCCGCTGTACCGATTGCCGTTCGCGACGATATTCACCTCGGCGATCGCGGCGCCGATCGTTGGTGTTGTCGCCGGATGTCACGAGTCCTATCTGACGATGATGCGCGAGCGCGTTCGGCTCAGCCTCGGCGGTGGGCGGTTCGCCGAGGATCAGGCCGCCCAGGTGGCCGTGGCCCGCGCGGCCTCGGAGATCGATGCGGCGATGCTGCAGATGGATCGCAACGTCCGCGATCTGTGGAATCTGGCCCGGGCAGGCGAGGACCTGCCGATGTGGATGCGGCTGCGGGCGCGCCGAGACCAGGTCCGAGCCACCGAACGGTCACTCGAAGCCATCGATTTGCTGTTCAAGACCTCCGGCGGCAACTCGCTGACCCGGGGAAACCCGATCGAACGGGCGTGGCGTGATGCCCATGCGGGCAGCGTGCACGTGGCCAACGAACCCGAACGCGCCCTCGCCCTATACGGCCGGGGCGCGTTCGGGTTGCCGTTCGAAGACAATCTCGTCTGACCCGACGGCATCAACCCATCATGTGCAAGGCGGCCCGATACGAGAACGCCATCGCCGTCCCCAGCGGAACCCCGGGACCCGGGTAGACCTTGCCACTGAGCGAGGCGCTGGTGTTGCCGGCCGCGTAGAGACCTTCGATCGCGGTGCCGTCCTTGCGCAGCACCCGGGCGTCGGCATCGGTGCGCACGCCGCCCTTGGTGCCGAGATCGCTGAGGATGATGCGGGCCGCGTGGTACGGACCGGTCGCGATCGGTTTCAGCGCGGCGTTCGGCAGGTCCGCGCCGGGGCGGCAGAAGAAGGCGTCGTAAGGGTCCTCGCCGCGGTGGAAGTCTTCGTCGACTCCGCGTTCGGCGTGGTCGTTGAACCGTTCGACGGTGTGCAGCAGGGTGTCGGCAGGCACTCCGATCTTCATGGCCAGTTCCTCGATGGTGTCCGCCGACACCCACGTGCCCGCGTCGAAGTGCTCTTCGGCCGTGGCCTGGGGGATAGAGATCGCGGGCAGCGTGGGCCCGCCCTCGGAAGAGTCGAAGACCAGGTACGACGGGATGGCGGCGTCGGATCCACGAGCGATCATGGCCCGACCGAACTGATCGTAGGGCAGTGATTCGTTGAGGTACCGGTTACCTGAGGTGTCGACCAGGATGCCGCCGCGGACGCCGACCATGAAGGCGCCCGATCCGTCGGGCATCTCGATTCCGGGGCACCACCATGCTTCGTCGAGCAACGCGGTATCTGCGCCCACCTCGACTGCCGCGCGGATCAGATCGCCGGTGTTGGCGCCCTGCGGTCCCATGCTCCATCGCGCGCGGCCCGGAGTGTGGTTCGCTCCGCGCAGTTCGGCGTTGCCTTCGATTCCGCCTGCGGCCAAGAGGACGCCACGTTCTGCGCGGATACGCAGGATCTCGCCGGTGGCGGTCACCGCCTCGACACCGACCACCCGGTCGCCTTCGGTCAGGATCTGCCGGGCGGCCGTGCGGGTGCGCAGGTCTGCGCGTCCGGTGCCCTGCAACGCCAACAACAGCCGACCGATCAGGGCACGCCCACCGATGAGCGTGGCGTCGGGTTGCGGTTTCCCGGCTCGGTCGAGGTTCGGTTCCGGCCGCACCAACTCCCGAAGGTCCGCGATCTCGGCGCTGGGCAGGTCGAGGGGATTGATCGCTCGGCCTGAGTCCATCCGTCCCGGTGCCTGGTAGTAGTCGGGGAACGGGCGCCACTCGAACTCGATGTTGGGGTCGCTCTCGAGGAAGTCGACCACAGCCGGGGCAGTGGTCAGGTACGCCTCCTGACGCTCGACGTCGACATCACCGACCAGAGCTCGGAGGTAGGTGCGCGCCTTCTCGGTCGAATCGCCGATGCCCGCACGATCCTGCACCGCGGTACCCGGCAACCAGACTGCCGCTCCCGAATACGCTGATGTACCACCGAACAGATCGGTTTTCTCCAGTACGATCGTGCTAAATCCGTTGGCCGCCGCGGTATACGCACCGGTCAGGGCGCCGCCGCCGGATCCCACAACCAGCACGTCGCATCGGATGGTCCAGTCCTGCATCGTCATTCCTCCATGGGTTCGAGTGGGTGTCCACGCAATCTCATTCCGGTGATCGACGCGCCCCGGGTCCCACTCACCGGACAGAGTGTCACTGTTTCCTACGGTGATGAGACAGTCAGAGAGCGACAACGCGCGTGAGCGCATGACGAGGAGGACGGACGGTGCCGAGAATCGGCGAGGCGAGAGATGCCGCGGAACCCAGTTCCGACGAGCAGCGGGCCCGCCATGTCCGGATGCTGGAGGCCGCCGCGGAGTTGGCGACCGAGAAAGAGTTCTCGCGGGTGCAGATGCACGAGGTCGCCAAGCGGGCCGGTGTGGCCATCGGCACCCTGTACCGGTATTTCCCGTCGAAGACCCACCTGTTCGTCGCGGTCATGGTCGAGCAGATCGAGCAGATCAACGACAATCTCGCGCGACGCCCGCCGGCGCACGGCGGTAAGGATGCGATCTACGAGGTGCTCGTCCGGTCGACCCGCGCCCTCTTGCGCAGACCGGCATTGTCGACGGCGATGATCCAGTCGAGCAGTACGGCCAACGCGGCGACGGTGCCCGATGCGGCAAAGATCGACCGCGCATTTCACGACATCGTGATGAACGCCGCGGGCATCGAACACCCGACTGAGGACGACCACACGGCGGTCCGGCTGTTGATGCAGCTGTGGCTCGGTGTGATCCAGTCCTGTCTCAACGGCCGTATCTCCATCCCCGACGCCGAATCGGATATCCGCACGGCGTGTGATCTGTTGCTGGCCCGGATGTCGACCAACGAGTTCTGACTGAAATACATTCTTCCGCTTGCGCTCGGTCGGGCCTTCCGCCGAGCGTGCCCAGGCGACCGTCGAGCGTGCCCAAGCCACCGTCGAGCGGGCCGAACCGACCGTCGAGCGGGCCGAAAACGCAGCCGAACGTGCCGAAGTCGCCCAAGGCGATGTCGAAATCGTCGACCAGCTTGTTTTAGGCGTCTCCCATTGCGATGAATCTACAAGGGCATTGCCGGGTGTCGAAAAATAGAATACATTCTAGAAATACCCCCAAGGCGCCGGAATGTCTCGCGCCATTCGAAGGAGCGAACATGAGCAATGTCGTCATCGTGGAAGCGGCTCGCACACCGATCGGCCGTCGCCGCGGAGCATTGTCCGGTGTTCACCCGGCCGTCTTGCTGGGTGCCGCCCAGCAAGCCGTCCTCGACCGCACCGGCCTGCCCGCGTCCGACATCGGACAATTGGTGGGGGGCTGCGTCACCCAGGCAGGCGAGCAGTCCAACAACGTCACGCGCCAGGCCTGGTTGCATGCCGGCCTGCCCTACACAACGGCCGCGACCACGATCGATTGTGCGTGTAGCTCCTCGCAGCAGGCCGTGCACATGGTTGCCGGACTGATCGCCTCCGGTCAGATCGATGCCGGCATCGGTTGTGGTGTCGAGGTGATGAGCCGAGTTTTCCTCGGCCAGGCCAACGCGCCGGGTACCGGGAATCCGTATCCGGCTGACTGGACAATCGACATGCGGGATCAGTTCACGTCCGCTGAACGCATCGCAGCGCGGCGCGGTATCAAACGCGGTGACGTCGACGCCCTGGGACTCCAGTCGCAGCGTCGCGCTGCAGCGGCATGGGCCGAGGGTCGTTTCGACCGCGAGATCGTGCCCGTGCAGGCACCCGTTGTCGACAAGGAGGGCACGCCCAGTGGCGAGATCGCCACAGTGACTCGCGACGGCGGCCTGCGTGAGACCACCGCGGAGGGACTGGCCGCGCTGAAGCCTGTCATCGAAGACGGGATGCACACCGCAGGCAACTCGTCGCAGGTCAGTGACGGCGCCGCGGCCGTACTGCTGATGAGCGAGGAGAAGGCGGCACAGGCCGGCCTGCGTCCGCGCGCGCGCATCGTCTCCTCGGCAATGGTCGGCTCCGACCCGTACTACCACCTCGACGGACCGGTCGACTCGACCCGGTTGGTGCTCGAGCGCACCGGAATGTCGTTGGGCGACATCGACATCGTCGAAATCAATGAGGCGTTCGCGTCTGTTGTCCTTTCGTGGGCGCAGGTCCACGAGGCCGACATGTCGAAGGTCAACGTCAACGGTGGAGCCATCGCGCTCGGCCACCCGGTCGGTTCGACCGGCTCGCGGCTCATCACCACGGCCTTGCACGAGCTCGAACGCAGCGACAAATCGACGGCGCTGATCACGATGTGCGCCGGTGGTGCGTTGTCGACGGCGACCATCATCGAACGCGTCTGACACACCCACCCGAACTCACGAGACCGATAGCGGCACGAAGAACATGGGAATTGAACGACATGGGAATTGAACGACATGGGAATTGAACTCACTGACGACGACCGCGAACTGCGCGATTCGGTGCGGGGATGGGCAGCGCGCCACGCGTCTGCGACCGTGATCCGGGATGCGGTGGAAGCGAAAACCGAAGTCCGCCCCACCTATTGGCAGTCTTTGGCCGACCTGGGCATGCTCGGCCTTCACCTGCCCGAAGAGTTCGGTGGTGCCGGTGTCGGACTGGTGGAGCTCGCCATCGTCGCCGAGGAACTCGGGCGTTCGATGGTGCCCGGGCCATTCTTGCCGACCGCTGTGGTCTCGACGGTTCTGCACGAGGCCGGCCGAACCGCCGAGCTGGCGGGGCTGGCCGACGGCTCGCTCTTTGGAGCCGTTGCGCTACAACCCGGTTCGCTGCGGTTGCATCGTGACGGTGGCACCGTGACGCTGTCCGGAACATCCAGTCATATCCTCGGTGGACAGGTCGGTGACCTGCTCTTGCTGGCCGCCGATGACAACGGCGCTCGCGCATATGTGGTGGTTTCCCGTGACCGCGTCGACATTACCGATCTGCCCAGCCACGACCTGGTACGCCGTAACGCGCAGGTCGAGGTCGACGATCTCGAGTTGTCCGATGCGGATGTCCTTGGACTCGATTCGCAGCGTGTCCTCGACATCGCGGCGACGCTGTTTTCGGCCGAGGCCGCAGGTCTCGCCGATTGGGCCACGACGACCGCGGCCGAATACGCCCGTGTCCGACAACAATTCGGCCGGGTCATCGGTCAGTTCCAGGGTGTCAAACACAAGGCCGCGCGCATGCTCGGGCTGACCGAGCAGGCGCGGGTGACAGCCTGGGATGCTGCCCGTGCGATGGGACCGGGCACGGATGGCGGCGAAGCCTCCCTGGCAGCGGCCGTCGCGGGCGCCGTGGCGCCCGAGGCTGCGTTCTCCGTCACCAAGGACTGCATTCAGATCCTCGGTGGTATCGGCTACACGTGGGAACACGACGCGCATCTGTATCTCCGTCGCGCCCAATCGCTCCGGATTCTGCTGGGTTCGACCGCCACGTGGCGCCGCCGGGTCGCTTCGCTCACCGTCGACGGTGTACGCCGTGTCCTGGGCATCGACCTACCGCCCGAGGCCGAGCGGATTCGCACCGGGATCCGGTCAGAACTCGCCGGCGCAGCGTCGCTCGACGATGCCGAACGCAAGGTGTTCCTGGCCGACAACGGTTATACGGCACCGCATCTGGCCACCCCATGGGGCAAGGGCGCCGATGCCATCACGCAGCTGGTCATCGCCGACGAACTACGGGCCGCCGACCTCGAGCCGCACGACATGATCATCGGCAACTGGGTGGTGCCAACCTTGATCGCCCATGGGAACGACGAGCAGTTGCAGCGGTTCCTTCCGCCGTCGCTGCGCGGCGACATCGTGTGGTGTCAGCTGTTCTCCGAACCCGGTGCCGGGTCGGACCTGGCCGGACTGAGCACCAGGGCCACCAAGGTCGAGGGTGGCTGGAAGCTGCAGGGCCAGAAGGTGTGGACCTCGATGGCGCGAGATGCCCACTGGGGAATCTGCCTGGCACGCACCGATGGGGATGTTGCGAAACACAAGGGTCTGTCGTACTTCTTGATCGATATCAGGAACAGCGAAGGCCTGGATATCCGGCCTCTGCGCGAGATCACCGGCGAATCACTCTTCAACGAAGTGTTTTTCGACGACGTGTTCGTGCCCGACGAGCTACTGGTAGGAGAGCCGGGCGACGGCTGGAAGCTGGCCCGCACCACACTCGCGAACGAACGTGTCTCGCTGTCGAACGATTCGTCACTGGGCTCCGGTGGCGAGGCGCTGCTCGATCTGGCGTCTACGGTGCCCGGTGGTCTGGATGATGAGCAGATGACAGTCCTTGGAAAGGTGTTGTGCGACGCGCAGACCGGCGGGTTGATGGGCCTGAGGACCACACTGCGGTCGCTCACCGGTGGTCAGCCGGGAGCGGAGTCGTCGATTGCAAAACTGCTCGGTGTCGAGCACATCCAGCAGGTGTGGGAGGTGGCCATGGAGTGGGCCGGACCATCCTCACTCCTGAGTGAGCAGGATCGGTGGGCACCGACCCAGCAGTTCCTCAACTCTCAGTGTCTGTCGATCGCCGGCGGGACAACCAATGTCCAGCTGAACATCATCGGTGAGCGGATCCTGGGGCTCCCCCGCGATCCCGAACCGGCATAAGAAGTGCGGGCATGACCGCAATGAAGGAGTTCTAGCCGTGGGTATCGACGTCAACGTTGCACTCTCTGCCGAGCCGACCGTCCGTGATGTGTCCTGGACCGAGCGAGACGTCCTGCTCTATCATCTGGGCCTCGGCGCAGGTACCAACAATCTGGATCCGGCCGAGTTGGCCTGGGTCTACGAGAAGAACCTGCGTGTGGTTCCGACCTTCGCGATGGTTGCCGGACAGGGTGTTTCGGCCGGCGCGATCGAAGCTTCGGGTATGAATCTCCCGGGCATCGACATCGACCTGCGCAAGATCCTGCACGGTGGACAGTCGCTGACACTGCATGCGCCCATCCCGGTGTCCGGCACCGCGCAGATCTCGTCGCGTGTCGCCGACGTGTGGGACAAGGGCAAGGCGGCGGTCATCGTGCTCGAACAGGCGGCCACCGATGTCGACCGAAATCCATTGTGGACCAGTTCGATGCAGATCTGGGCCCGCGGAGAAGGTGGTTTCGGGGGACCGGCCGGACCCGATGTGGTGACGGCGACCCCCGACCGTGAACCGGACAAGGTCCTCGTTTCCAAGACGTCGGCCCAGCAGGCATTGGTATACCGACTCAGCGGCGACATGAATCCGTTGCATGCCGATCCCGCCTTTGCCAAGATGGCCGGTTTCGAGCAACCAATCCTGCACGGGCTGGCTTCATACGGCATCGTGTGTAAGGCCGTCGTCGACGGCATCCTCGACGGTGATCCCGCAGCGGTGCAGGCCTATTCGGCGCGGTTCGCCGGTTCGCTGTGCCCGGGGGAGACCATCGAGACCTCCGTCTGGCGCGGCGACAACGAATTGATCTTGCAGGCCGTCTGCGTCGAACGCGATCAGCAGCCGATCCTCACCCACGCCACGATGGAGATCCGATGAGCCAGGACCCGGCCAAGCACCCGACGGTCGGGAACGCGCCGGACGGCATCGTCCTGACCTCGGCGCCCAACGGCGAACCCGTCGATCAGGCGACTGCCGCCGCACGGCGTGTGGTGGATGCACTGCTGCGCACGGATCGCACCAATGCGAACCTCCATCGAGTGGCCGAGGAATTGAACGGTATCGCCGAGCATCTCGAAGAACATGCTCCAGAGGTCGCCGACCGTCTGATCGATATGTGGCATGGCGAAGGCGTCACCCGGCACGATCCCGTGACCGGCCCGGAGAATGCGATAGCACCGCCGCTCACGCTGGCCGGCCGTGACGACGGCTACGTCGAAGGTGATGTGACGCTGACGTTCCCGTATCAGGGACCCCCGGGGCATGTGCACGGCGGCGTGGCGGCGTTGTTACTCGACCACACGCTCGGCGTGGCCAACGCCTGGTCCGGCCGCAGCGGTGCCACGGCACAGCTCAATGTGCGCTATCACGCTCCGACACCGTTGTTCGAGCCGTTGACGATACGTGGCCGGTTGACGGAGGAAAACGGCAGAAAGATCACAACCGTGGGCGACATCCGCACCGCGGACGGCACGGTCTGTGTCTCGGTCGAGGCATTGTTCATCGACAAAACGGTGCCCCGCCCTCGCTAGAGGAGTACCGGCGAAGGAGTCTTCATGGCCAAGTTGGACGGCAGGGTGGCTGTGGTCACCGGCGCCGGTATGGGTATCGGCCGGGGTATCGCCGGGGCGTTTGCCCGCGAGGGCGCTTCGGTGGTGGTAGCCGAGATCGACACTGCTGCAGGCGAACAGACGGTCGCATGGTTGCGTGACGAGTGGGGTGTGGCCGCGGAGTTCGTCCGCACCGACGTCACCGACAAGTTGCAGGTCTTGGCGATGGTGGACGTCGCGGTGAAGCGTTTCGGCAGGCTCGACATCTTGGTCAACAACGCCTGGCGTGGCTCCGGCTATGCGCGCTTCGAGAACATGACCGACGAGCAGCTGCGTGGCGGTTTCGACATGGCTGTGATGGGGGCGTTCTGGGCGATGCAGAAGGCTCTGCCGGAATTGCTGAAGCACGGCACCGGGCGGGTCATCAATCTGTGTTCACTCAACGGCGTCAATGCGCACATGTACTCGGTGCAGTACAACGCGGCCAAAGAGGCACTGCGCAGCTTGACCCGGACCGCGGCCCGCGAATGGGCGCCACATCAGGTGTGCTGCAACGTCATTTGCCCGGGTGCCCAGAGCGAGGCCTACAAGCGCGTCGCCGAAGCCGACCCCCAGATGGCCGCGGGCATGGCCGCCGGCAACCCGATGGGGCGTATCGGCGACCCCCTCGACGACATCGGCCCGGTTGCTGTCTTCCTGGCGAGCGATGACAGCCGGTATCTGACCGGAAACACACTCTTCGTCGATGGTGGCGCCCACATCAACGGCGTCCAATGGGCGCCGGCCGTCGACTAGTCGTACACATCGAACAGAAGCACACGCTCCAGTCACCGGCACACGTCGCAACGTGTGCAAATGACTGGAGCGTGTGCTTTGTCGTCAGACCGTGATCGAGCGGCGCATCATCTTGCCGGTCGCGTTGCGGGGCAACGGATGATCGGTGATCCGCCACTGCGTCGGAACCTTGTAGTAGGAGAGTCGCTCGGTTGCGAAGGCGCGGAGGTCGTCCTCGGTCGCCGATGCTCCCGGCCTGGTCACGATCACGGCAGCAACCTCCTGACCCAGGTCGGGATGCGGCACACCGACCACGGCACATTCGGCGACATCCGGATGCTCGTCGAGACACTGTTCGATCTCGGTCGGGTAGACGTTCTCTCCACCGCGCAGGATCAGATCGGACCTGCGTCCGGTGAGGCGCAGCCTGCCGTCCTCGACGATGCCGAAATCACCGGTCCGCAGCCATCGCCCGGGTGCGATCGCGGCATCGGTGGCCGCCTCGTCCTCCCAGTAGCCGAGCATCACGAATGGACTGCGCACGCAGATCTCGCCCTCGGTTCCGTCGGTTACCTGCCGCCCGAGCGGATCGCGGATCTGCAGGCTGACGGTCACGATGGGACGGCCAAGGGTGCCGGGGAACGCCTCGATGTCGGCGGGTGTCGCGACGGCGATGGCCGTGCTGCATTCGGTGAGACCGTAACTGTCGACCAGCGCGTTGCGAGCGAACGCAAACTTGGACTGCAGCTTCTCCTTGAACGCGACCGAGGAGGGCGCCGATGCGAGCGCGAAGGACTTCAGGGACGACAGGTCGTACTTCTCGACATTGTCGTGCTCGAGGAGTCGGGTGGCCATGGTCGGCACCGCACCCCAATTGGTTACCCGTTCCCGCTCGATGAGACCCAGGATGGTGTCGGCGTCGAACGCGCCCTGATTCATGATCACGGCGCCCCCGGTCGCCAAACGAGGCACCACCAGATTGTGCAGGCTCGCGATGTGGAACAACGGTGAAGTCAGCAGATGGCGTGCCGGGCTGGACGCGGTCGGATCGTAGGTCTGTCTGCTGAGTTCGGCCATGAACGCGTCACTGAACCGCTGATAGTCGACCACCGCCAAGAGATTGCGCTGTGAGTGCAGCGCACCTTTGGGGCGCCCGCTGGTGCCGCTGGTGTAGAGGATGACCGACGGGTCGTCCTCGTCGACATCGGGGTACGGCAGGTCGGCACCGTCGTATTCGGCGATGAGTGCGGGAAGGTCTTCTTCCATGGTCAAGACGGTGACCGTGCTGGGGATCTCGGGGAGTGCGGCAGCGCGCTTCGCGTCGACCACGAGGACCGTCGGCCGGCTGTGCTCGAGGCCGTAGGTGACCTCACGCGGCACCCACCAGCCGTTGAGGCCGACGGTGATGGCACCCAGAGCCTGTGTGGCCCAGAACGTCATGACCCATTCGGGGGTGTTCGCTGCGAGGATGCCGACACGGTCGCCTTTGCCGACGCGGTATTTGTCGCGCAGTGCCGTGGCGAGCGCGGCGACGGACCGAGCGTGGTCGGCGTAGGAGATGCGACGATCGGTGGTGACGAGGTAGTCGGCATCTCCCCAGTTCAGGGATTGCGGAAGAAGTTCGGCCACAGCGTGCCGGCGATGCTTCATCACCTGCATGGACGTACCGAGCACATCTTCTTCAACCAGCTCGAACGGTCCGCCGGGGCCGGTCAGGCGGGTCATCACCGCAGCGATCTGTAGCTGCGGGTCGGTGGGGGCAGACATCGGAAGCCTTTCGTTTGTACTGCGATGTACGCCACAAAATCTCACGGCGTGACATATCCATGGTGACGGTTACCACTGAGCGAGACTCGGCCTTCTCGGAAACGGTGGCGACGATACCGTTCGGCGAATAATCGCAGCTGGAGGAATATCACCATGACGACAGATCTCGGCCGGCCCACGATGTACGCCGACCCGTTGGCTCCCGCCAAACTGGGGCCGATCACGCTACGCAACCGGGTCATCAAGGCGGCGACCTTCGAGGGTCTGACGCCCAAGGGCCTGGTCAGCGACGAGCTGATCGAGTTCCATCGCCAGCCTGCAGCCGGTGGTGTCGGCATGACGACGGTCGCATATTGCGCCGTCTCATACGAGGGCCGGACGTCACCTGCCCAGATCTACTGGCGCGACGAGGCGATGCCCGGCCTACGCAAGCTCACCGACGCCATCCACAGCGAGGGTGCGGCAGCCTCTGCCCAGATCGGGCATGCCGGTCCGGTCGCGGGTTCGAAATATCTGGGTACCCCGGCGCTCGGGCCCTCGCGGGCGTTTCGAATGACAACGCAGAACTTCTCCAAGCCCGCGTCCAAAGCCGACATCGCCCGGATCACCGAAGCGCATGCGGAGGCCGCACGCCGGGCGATCGAGGTCGGATTCGACGCCGTCGAGATCCACTTCGGCCACAACTACCTGGTCAGTTCCTTTTTGAGTCCCCGGGTGAACAAGCGCAAGGACGAGTATGGGGGTTCGCTCGAGAACCGGGCCCGTTTCGCCCGCGAGATCGCGCTCGCAGTCCGGGACGCGGTCGGCGACAAGATCGCGATCCTGGCCAAGCTGAACATGGATGATGGTGTGCCCGGCGGGTTTTGGGTCGAGGAAGCGATCCAGGTTGCCAGGTGGCTCGAACAGGACGGTTCCCTCGACGCATTGGAGCTGACCGCTGGCAGCTCGCTGCTCAACCCGATGTATCTGTTCAAAGGCGATGCCCCGCTCCGTGAGTTCGCCGCCGTGATGCCGCAGCCCACAAAGCTGGGAATTCAGCTAGTCGGCAAGCACTTCCTCAAGGAGTACCCGTACAAGGACGCGTACCTGTTGGAGGATGCCCGCCAGATCCGCGAAGCGGTGAAGATGCCGCTGGTCCTGCTGGGTGGGATCACCGGCAAAGAGACCATGGACCTGGCGATGCGCGAGGGATTCCAGTTCGTGGCGGTTGCCCGGGCGTTGCTTCGCGAGCCTGATCTCGTCAATCGAATTGCGGCACAAACCCACTCGCCGGGACTGTGCAATCACAACAACAAATGCATGACGGCAATCTACGGTGGCACACACTGTGTGCTTCGAGCACGATGAGGACTGAAGTCTTGGACGCGACAACCCCCGCCACGACAACCCCCGCCACGACAAACCCCCGCGACGACGTCGCACAGATGCTGATGGACCGGCTCGGCGATGAGCATCTCGGACTGCGGACCCGGACCCGGGACTGGACCTGGGATGAGGTCGTCCGGGAGAGCGCGGCGCGCGGCGCCTTGGCGCAGTCATTGCGTCAGCCGGGACCCTTTCACATCGGGGTCCTGCTCGAGAACACACCCGAGTTCACCTTCTGGCTGGGCGGCGCGGCACTGACCGGCGCGACGATCGTCGGCATCAATCCCACCCGGCGTGGCAAAGAACTCGAGGCCGAAGTCCGGTACGTCGATTGCCAACTCATCGTCACCGACAGTGCCGGTCGGGAGAAGCTCGCCGACCTTGATCTCGGACTCACCGATGACCGTTTTGTACTGGTCGATGACGCGTCGTACGTGGACTCGGTGGCCGGGCACGTCACCGAGCCGCAGGTGGCCGACGGGGTCGACGCCTCGACACTGTTCCTGCTCCTGTTCACCTCGGGCACCACCGGAATGTCAAAAGCGGTGCGGTGCAGTCAAGGTCGCATCACCCGACTGGCCTACGCGAACTGCGCGAAGTACGACATCGATCGAGACGACGTCTGCTACTGCTGCATGCCGCTGTTCCATGGCAACGCGTTGATGGGGTTGTGGGCGCCGGCCCTGTCCGCGGGCGCGACGGTATGTCTGGTGCCGAAGTTCACCGCATCAGGGTTCATGCCCGACGTCCGGTACTACGGCGCAACCTATTTCACCTATGTCGGCAAGGCCCTGGGATATCTCATGTCGACCGAGGAAACCCCGGATGATGCGGACAACACGCTGACCCATGGGTTCGGGACGGAGGCGTCACCGGGGGACAAGACCGAGTTCAGCCGCCGCTTCGGGGCGAAGTTGTACGAGGCCTACGGTTCCAGTGAGGGTGCCGGTTCGATCCGTCTGGATCCGGCGGCACCGACCGCGGCACTGGGACGCCCTGCCAACGAGAACATCGTCATCGTCGATCCCGAGACGCTTGAGGAATGTCCGCGTGCGGTACTCGACGAATACGGCCGCGTCCTCAACTCGGACGAGGCGATCGGAGAAATGATCGACAAGGCCGGTGCCGGTCGCTTCGAGGGCTACTACAAGAACGAGTCGGCGGTGGCCGAGCGAATTCGCCACGGCTGGTACTGGACCGGCGACCTCGGATATGTCGACGAAGCCGGATTCATATACTTCGCCGGACGAAAGGGGGATTGGATCCGCGTCGACAGCGAGAACACGTCGGCCCTGATGATCGAACACGTTCTGCGGCGTCATCCGAAGGTGATCTCCACCGGTGTGTTCGCGGTACCCGACCCCCGCTCGGGAGACCGGGTGATGGCTGCCGTCGAGGTCGCCGACCACAGCGATTTCGATCCGGAAGAGTTCGCGGTATACCTTGCCGCACAGGCTGATCTGGGTACCAAGGCGGCGCCGAGGTTCATCCGGGTCTCGACCAGCCTTCCGGTCACCGGATCGAACAAGGTCCTCAAGCGTGCCCTGCAGACCGAAGGCTGGCGCTGTGACGAACCGGTGTACCACTGGGTCGGTCGGGGCGCGCCCGTCTACACCCTGATGACCGATGCCGATCGGGACGCACTCGAGAAGGAATTCGACGAGCACGGGCGTACCCGCTTCCTGTGAATTCACGCTCCTCCCGCTGGGCGGGACCTCGCTACCGCGGTCGGCGGTGCGCAGTTAGCGTCCAGAAAACTGCAGCGATAGCCATAAACGTCATAGGAGAACCACGATGGATTTGACTGAATCGCCCGAGCAGCAGGAGCTCAGAAGGGAATTGCGCGCGTACTTCTCCACGCTGCTGCCCGAAGATGAGCGCCGTGCGGCCGGCGAGCAGGGTGTAGGTGGTCCCCGCTTCCGCGAGATCGTCAAGATGCTCGGCAAAGACGGATGGCTCGGCATCGGCTGGCCGGTGGAGTTCGGCGGCCAGGGCCGTTCGATCGAGGATCAGTTCGTCTTCTTCGATGAGGTCCAGCGGGCCGGGCTGCCGTTCCCGTTCGTCACGGTGAACACCGTCGGACCGACGCTGCAGAAGTACGGCACCGAGGAGCAGAAGGCCCGCTTCCTGCCCGGAATCCTCTCCGGCGACATTGTTTTCGCCATCGGCTACACCGAACCCGACGCCGGCACAGATCTGGCCTCCCTCAAGACCCGGGCGGTCCGCGAGGGCGACAAATGGGTGGTCGACGGCAACAAGATCTTCACTTCGGGCGCGAACACAGCTGATTACGTCTGGCTGGCCTGCCGGACCGATCCGGAAGCGCCCAAACACAAGGGCATCTCAATCCTGATGGTCCCCACCGACGATCCCGGGTTCTCGTGGTCACCGATCCCGACCGTCGGCGGCCTGATGGTCACCTCCACCTACTACACCGGAATCCGGGTCGGCCCCGAAGCCCTTGTCGGTGAGGCCAACGGCGGCTGGCGCCTGATCACCGCGCAGCTCAATCACGAACGCATCGGTCTGGCCGCACTCGGCGGGCGGACCGAGGGCCTGTGGAACCAGGTGCTGGAATGGGCCACAGAGTCCGGTGCCATCGAGATCCCCTGGGTCCAGCAGGATTTCGCGCGTACGCACGCGAAGTTGGTCGCCATGCGACTGATGAACTGGAAGATGACCGCCGCGGTCGCCGCGGATACCCTCTCGGGCGCAGATGCCGGTGCCACCAAGGTGTTCGGCACCGAGACCCACGTCGACGTCTACCGGACCCTGCTCGGAATCCTCGGTGCCGCAGGACGTATTCGCCCTGACAACCCGGGTGCGATCCTGGCCGGACAGATCGAACAGATCTCTCGGCAGGGCGTGGTCAACACTTTCGGCGGTGGCGTCAACGAGGTGCTGCGCGACATGGTCGCGACCATCGGCCTCGGTACCGCCCGCATGGGGCGTGGAAAATGAGCGGGATCGACGCGGCGCTGAGCAACCTGGTCGGTCAGGAGCTGGTGCCCACCACGTGGGCGCAGGATCCGGTGAACACACCGATGATCCGGCACTGGGTGGAGGCCATGGCTGATGAGAATCCCATCTACCTCGATGACGACGCGGCCCGCAGCGCCGGACGCGACGGCGCGATCGCCCCTCCGACGATGGTGCAGGCCTGGACCATGCGGGGCTACGCGGCAACCGCGGCGGGCAGCGCCGGTTCGGAGGTGGCGGTCGAGCTCTTCGGTCTGCTGGCCGACGCCGGGTTCACCTCGGTGGTCGCCACCGACTCGGAGCAGGAATACTTCACCGAGCTGCGGCCCGGCGACCTGATCAACGTCACCGAGGTCATCGAATCGATTTCGCCGGAGAAGAAGACCGGCCTGGGTACCGGGCACTTCGTGACGACGCTGAAGACGTACCGCAACGAAGAGGGTGACGTCGTGGCCACCCAGCGGTGGCGCACACTGCGTTTCCGTCCTGAGGAGAAGCCGGCGCCGCGTGCGCTGCGGCCCCGGCCGGCACTCAACCAGGACAACGCCTTCTGGTTCGACGCCGCCAAGGAACACCGACTGGTCATCCAGCGGTGCACCGCATGCGGAACGCTGCGGCATCCGACGGGGCCGATGTGTGGACACTGCCGGTCACTGGACTGGGACACCGTGGACGCCTCGGGCAAGGGGTTCGTCTACAGCTTTGTCGTCAACCACCATCCCAAGATCGATGCGTTCGACTATCCGCTGATCGTCGCCGTCATCGAACTCGAAGAGGGCACCCGATTGATCGCCAACATGGTCGGTATCGAACCGGACCAGGTGAAGGTCGACATGCCGGTGGTATTGGACTGGATCGACGCCGACCCGGATCTGACGCTTCCCGCGTTCCGGCCGGCCGCACCCGAGGAGAACTGATGGATTTCACCTTCAACGAAGAGCAGACCGCGATCGGTGACCTGGCCGCGGACATCTTCGCCGGCAAGTCGGCCATCGACCGGGTCAAGGCCGTCGAGTCCACCGATGAACGCATCGACCGCGAGTTGTGGCGCGAACTCGCCCAGGCGGGGCTTGTCGGGATCGCCTTGCCCGAGGAATTCAACGGCGGTGCAATGGGTTTGACCGAACTGTGTGTGCTGCTCGAGCAGCAGGGCCGCAACGTCGCCCCGGTACCACTGTGGGAGACCGCGCTGGGCGCCATGGCGATCGCGGAGTTCGGGACGCAGGAACAGAAGCAGGCATATGTGGGTCCGGTCGCTGCCGGTGAGATCTTCCTGACCGTCGGTCTCGAAGAGTTCGGCCCCATGGACCCGACCGCACCGACGACGGCTGCGCGCGCCGGAGCCGACGGAACCTGGACGCTGACCGGCGCCAAGGCCGTGGTCCCGGCCGCCCACATCGCCACGCGCGTCGTGGTGTCGGCCGCAACACCTTCGGGCACAGGGCTTTTCCTGGTCGATCCGGCCGGTACCGGGGTGGTCTCGCAGAACAACGAGACAACGACCCGCGCGATCGCGTCGAACCTGACCTTCGACTCCGCTCCGGCGGAGTTGCTCGGGGAAGGGGAGTCGGTGCAGTGGCTCGTCGACCGCGTGGAGGTCGCGATGGCCGCCCTGCAGGTCGGGGTCGGCACCGGTGCGGTCGCGCAGGCCGTGACCTACCTCAACGATCGTCAGCAGTTCGGCCGGCCGTTGTCGACGTTCCAGGCGGTCAGCCATCAGCTCGCCGACTGCTACATCGACCTCGAGGCCATGCGGGTCACCCTGTGGCAGGCAGCCTGGTTGCTCGCCAACGATCACGATCCGAAAACCGCAGTGCTGGTGGCCAAGTGGTGGGCCACCGACGGCGGTCAGCGGGTGGTGCACCGCACCCAGCATGTGCACGGCGGTATCGGTGTGGACACCGACTACCCGGTGCACCGGCACCTGTTGTGGGGCAAGCAGATCGCGGCAACCCTGGGCGGTTCGAGTGCCGACCTCGCCCGGATCGGCGCACAGCTTGCCTCCGGGGTCGCATCATGACCGTCGATGACGAAGTGGGGCAGGCAGCAGCTGGTCAGGTTGTGGTGGGACAGGTCCTGCCGGAGCTCACCATCCCGCTGACCCGGACGATGATCGTGGCCACGGCCCTCGCGAGCCGTGACTACCAGGATGTGCACCACGATCCGGATCTCGCGGTGGCCCGCGGCTCCAAAGACGTGTTCATGAACATTCTCACCACCAACGGGCTCGTGGGCCGGTTCGTCACCGACTGGGCCGGACCACAGGCATCGCTGCGCAAGGTCGCGATCCGGCTCGGAGCGCCCAACTACCCCGGCGACACCATGACGCTGACCGGAACGGTGACGAGCGTCGAAGACGGTCTTGTGTCCGTGCAGGTTCGGGGCGCCAACAGCCTCGGCGACCACGTCAAGGGCGCCGTCAAGTTCACATACCTGGAAGGAAGCCGCTGATGGCGATCAGCCCACTGTCTGGCGCGGCGGCCATCGTCGGCATCGGTGCGACCGAGTTCTCCAAGAACTCCGGACGCACCGAACTTCAGCTGGCGTGTGAGGCGATCATCGCCGCGCTGGCCGACGCCGGCATCGATCCGTCCGAGGTCGATGGTCTCTCGACCTACACCGCCGAGACGAACGGCGAGGTGCTGGTGGCCCGTAACTGCGGGCTGGGGGAGTTGAAGTTCTTCTCGCGCATCGGTTATGGGGGCGGTGCCGCATGCGGCACCGTGCAGCAGGCCGCGATGGCGGTGGCCACCGGTGTCGCGGACGTTGTGGTCTGTTATCGCGCCTTCAATGAGCGTTCGGGTGTGCGCTACGGCCTCGGTCAGCACGACCGGCCGATGGACAGCACCGCCGACCGGGCGGCATACGCCTGGATGACACCGCAGGGTCTGTCGACGCCCGCGCAGTGGGTGGCGATGTTCGCCCGGCGGTACATGCACCAATATGGCGCCACCAGTGAGGATTTCGGCCAGGTGGCCGTAGTGGCTCGCAAGCACGCCGCGAACAATCCCGCCGCGTGGTTTTACGGGCGGCCGATCACGCTGGAAGATCACCAGAACTCGCGGTGGATCGCCGAACCACTGCATCTGCTGGACTGTTGCCAGGAGACCGACGGCGGCCAGGCCCTCGTGATCGTGTCCGCGGAGCGGGCCAAGACCCTCACCGGCACAGCGGCATTCATCAAGGGCGCCGCTCAGGGCAGTGGAAAAGACCAGCACATGATGACCAGTTACTACCGCCCAGACATCTCCGGGATCCCGGAGATGGGACTGGTCGGCAGACAGCTCTACGGCCAGAGTGGCCTGTCGCCCGCCGACATCAACGCCGCGATCCTCTACGACCACTTCACCCCGCTGGTGTTGCCGCAACTCGAAGAACTCGGTTTCTGCGCACGGGGTGAGGCGAAAGATTTCATCGGCGACGGCAACCTGGAGATCGGTGGACGGCTTCCGGCGAACACCCATGGTGGACAGATCGGTGAGGCGTACCTGCACGGCGTCAACGGCATCGCCGAAGCGGTCCGGTTGTTGCGAGGAACGTCGACGAATCAGCCCGACGGGGTAGACAACGTACTCGTCACCGCCGGAACCGCGGTCCCGACCAGTGGCCTCATCCTCGGTGCCGCGTGAAGGAGCACATTGTGACCACCACGAAACCTGCCGGCGACTGGCGCGGCGAGGATCTGGGCACCCGCACCGTCTCGTACGACGAACGCGACGCCATCCTCTACGCATTGGCAGTCGGTTCCAGGGCAACCGAGCTCGACCTCGTATTCGAAGACCGGCTGCGGGTTCTGCCGACATTCGCGCTGACGCTGGCCCAGTGGGCGCCCGACGAACTCGGTGTGCGCGGCGCATTCGACACGACCACGGCGCTGCACGGCTCACAGCAGTTGACGGTCACCGCACCGCTACCCCGTAGCGGCGAGGTGACCTTGGCCGCCTCTGTCGGCGAGGTCTGGGACAAGGGCAGCGCCGCAGTGTTCGAGGTGGTTGTCCGCAGCGACTACTTCGTGACCACGTGGTCGATCTTTGCCCCGGGCACAGGCGGATTCGGGGGAGAACGCGGACCGGCACGCCCGGCGGGACCGCAGGGGGATCCGGTTGTCGAAGCGGTGCTGCACACCACGGAAAATCAGGCAGCGCTGTACCGGCTCACCGGGGATCGCCATCACATCCACATCGACCCCGAGGCCGCCGCCAAGATCAACCAGCCCCGTCCGATCATGCACGGACTGTGCACGCTCGGAGTCGCGGCGGTGGAACTCGCGCGATTGACCGGGGCGCATCCGGCAGACCTGACGGCCCTCGATGGACGGTTCGGGGCTGCGATTCATCCCGGTGAGTCTGCCGACCTACGGGTATGGGGCGACACCACAGACCTTGCGTTCGAGCTCGTCAAAGACGGTGACCCGACGATTACCGGGGGACGTGCCGCGTTCGGCCGGTGAGTGACACGTCGTGCAATCCCGTTCAGCGAGAAGTGGGTGTGACGCGCCACATCCGGTGCCCTAGTGTCGTCGAGTCCAGTTCACGTATGGAAAGGCATGGTCCGCGATGGCAACCGCTCAAGCGTCGAGCAGCTCGCGTTCTGCAAAGATGACCGTCGCGGCGGTCATCGAGGAGACCAGTGATGCGAGGTCGCTGGTGTTCGAAGTCCCTACCGACCGCGTCGACGAGTTCGCCTACACGCCCGGACAGTTTCTCACCCTTCGTGTTCCGAGCGATCAGACCGGGTCGGTCGCGCGATGCTATTCGCTGGCCAGTTCACCGTTCACCGACGATCTGCCGAAGGTGACCATCAAGCGGACGGCGGGCGGCTACGCCTCACATTGGCTGTGCGACAACGTGACCGTCGGAGATGTGATCGAGGTCTTGCCGCCATCCGGCGTGTTCACGCCCACGAACCTCGATGAGGATCTGCTGTTGTTCGCCGCCGGCAGCGGCGTCACCCCGGTGATCTCCATCCTGAAGTCGGCCCTGAGTCAGGGCACGCGCAAAGTTGTTCTGGTGTACGCGAATCGAGACGAGACGTCGGTGATCTTCGCGCGTGAACTGATCGAGCTCGCGGCACGTCACGGCGACCGGTTGACGGTGATCCACTGGCTCGAGAGCGTGCAGGGCCTGCCGTCTGCGGGCCAGCTCGCAGTCCTTGCCTCCTCGTTCACCGGCCACCGGGTGTTCATGTGTGGACCGAAGCCGTTCATGGACACGGTCCACGACGCCGCCGCACGCGCCGGTATCCCACGCAACCGTGTGCATGCAGAGGTGTTCACCTCGCTCTCCGGTGATCCGTTCGCGGACGTGGTCCTGCCAGACCTCTCTGAAGAGGAGGCCGGTGATGCGGCAACGGTGTCGGTCACACTCGACGGGGACTCGCACAAGTACGCCTGGCCGCGCTCGGTGACGCTGGTCGACGTACTGTTGTCCAAGGGCATCGATGTGCCCTTCTCCTGCCGCGAAGGTGAATGTGGTTCGTGCGCATGCACATTGGTCGATGGAAAAGTCGACATGGGCAATGCCTCCATCCTTGATGAGGATGACATCGCGGATGGCTACATCCTGGCCTGCCAGGCTCGCCCGATCAGTGACGACCTCCACGTGGAGTTCTAGCCCGTCGACTTGTGACCCGCTGCAAATAATTCGAGGCTACATCGATTACTCGATGTAGCCTCGAATTGTTCAGCAACACAGTGCCTATGGAGTTTCGGATTGTCAAAACCGAACACATCGCACCCGTGAGTGCGGCGCGGGTGCGATGTGCTCGGGGTGTTCTGTCAGTGCGCGTACACGCTGCCGCGGCGCAGCATCAGTGCCAGGCCGACGGTGACCACCGCACCGGCAAAAATGATACCGGCGACGGCGTTGAGCCCTGCCACGGTGGGTGCGATACTGCCTGCCACAGCCGAAGCAGCCAATACAGTTGTGCCGATAGACGTGCCGATGCCCTGTCCGGCGGTACGGATGACTGTTTGCAATCCGGTTGCCTCGCTGGTGTTGTCGACAGGCACAGCCTCGACGATGAGGTTCGGAAGGGCGGTGTACGCGAAGGCGGTGGCGATAGATGCCGTGGTGACCATGGCAAACATGCCGCCAATCGAATCGTGCGACGTGACCAGCAGGATCGCCACCACGACATAGAGCAGACCACCGACGATCAACGAAGCGCGAGACCCGACGGTGCGGGTCAGTCGGCCGCTCAACGGGGTGAACGCGAAACCGATCAGAGCACCGATCAGAGCAAGCAATCCGGCATCGGTGGGCGACATGCCGAGCCCGTACGGCGCAGTTGTCGGGGACTGGAGCACCAAGGGCGTGATCATGTTGCCGATTCCGAAGGGGCCCACGGCCGCCGCCAGCGTCGCAAGCATCGTCAGTGCAACCTTGCGGTTGGTGAACAGCCGCACATTGGCGATCGGGTCTGTCACACGAAGTTCCCAGACCACCCACAGTGCCATCGCCACCAGCCCGGTCACGATCAGGCCGATCGTTTTCGGATCAGACCAGCCCCATGTGCTGGATTTGTTGATACCCAACAAGATTGCTGCAATGGCCGGCGCAAACACGATGGTGCCGACGTAGTCGACCTTTTGCGTGGTGCCGACCGGAGGGCGCCACGGAAGGGCAAACAACACCAGTAGGAGTGCGAATGTCGCATAGACGGCTGCGACGATGAAGATCATGTGCCAGCTCGCGTGGTCGATCATCAGACCCGCGATGTACGCGGATGCTGCGCCGGCAGCCACCGCTGATCCCGAGATGATCGCGATCGCAACGGGAACCTTGTCCTTGGTCAGGTGCTCACGCGCCAGTCCGATGCACAGCGGGAGAATGGCTCCGGCCACGCCCTGGATGGCTCGTCCGGCAATGATTGTGGTGACACTGTCGCCTAGTGCACTGACCAGCGAACCGATGGTGGCTGTGGCGAGGATGACAACGAGTACCCGTTCGCGTCCGAACATGTCACCGAGGCGACCGCAGACCGCAGCCGAGGCGGCGGCCACGAGGAGGAACGCCGTCACCGCCCATCCGACTGTGGCGGCGTCGCTGCCGAAGTCGGCGATGATCGTCGGGATCGCGGCGAAGACCATCGAGGTCTCGAATGCGCTGATGATCTCGACCAGCACCAGGATCGTGATGATGAATGCCGCTGAGCGGTTCCGGTTGTAACGACCGGCCAGCGGTACCGGCTTGGCCGGAGCAATAGGATCGGGAATTGTGGTCATCGAAGTCCTCCAAGAAGGTGTCGCGTCATGGACGGGCGCGTCGTGCTGCAACACCGTTGGAGCAGAAGCTTTGGGGCCGTTGCCGTGCCGTTCAGCATTGTGTGTGTCCTTACCTGTATCGGAGGCGGAACGTGACCGCCACGTGACTACAGAGATACAGTGACGCACAGCACATTCGGAGCTCAGTCCCAGTGAGTGGAAATAGGGGACGAATCAGCTGAGACCGATTGTCGCGGTGAGGAGTTAGCTCACGAGTGAGCCAGATATCAACCGGTGACGCGTGCTGCGTTGCCGGCGTCCACAGGAATGACTGTTCCGCTGATGTGCGCGCTGGCCCGATCGGCGAGGAACAGCACCACTCGCGTTATCTCGGCGGCGTCAAGCCACGGAATGTCCTGGGCATGCAGCGAACTGAAGATGGGTGCCACGTCGGCGGCCGTCGGTGATTCGAGGTCAGGACGCATCATCGAGTACAGCTGATCATTGTGGATCATGGGTGTCGAGATATTGCCCGGCGCAATGGCATTGACGGTGATGCCGTGGCCCGCAAGATCGAGCGCTGCGCTCTTGGTCAGCCCGATGACGCCCCACTTCGACGCGGCATAGCCGACCATGTTGGTGTTACCTGCGCGGCCGAGCATCGACGAGATGGTGACGATTCGCCCGAATCCGCGCTTGATCATGCCGGGAGAGACCGCACCGACAGTGTTGAAGACCCCGGTGAGGTTCGATGCGATGACCTCGGACCATTGGGTCTGCGTCATGGACTGAACGGGTGCCGCGACGGACACACCAGCATTGGCGACGGCGATGTCGATACGGCCGAACTCGGACTCGGCCTGTGCGACAAGCGCATCCATCGCCGACCGGTCGGCGGTGTTGGCCTTGACAGCAATACATTTGCGTCCGGTCTCTTCAACCAGCCGTGCCGTCTCGGCGAGATCGGCCTCCGTCGCGAGCGGATAGCCCACCGCAGGGCTGTCCTCGCATCTGTCGCACACGACCACGTTCGCGCCACGCTCGGCAAACGCGATCGCATGGCTGCGACCCTGTCCCCGGGCGGCCCCCGTGATCAACACGACCTGTCCATCGAATCCGTCGGCCATGATGTACTCCTGTTCTGCCAGTGGTCTAACGAAGTTTGATTATGCCGCCGTCGGCCATTACGGTCTGGCCGGTCATGTATTTGGAATCCTCGGACGCAAGGAAGACCACCACCGGCGCGATGTCGGTTTCGGGATCTCCGATCCGCTGCAGCGGCACCTTGGCCACGGATTCGGCAGCGCGTTCGGGAAAAGCTTTCTGCCAGGCGAGCACACCTTCGGTGGCCGCGAACGGGCAGATGATGTTCACGCGGATGCCGTCGGGGGCCCATTCATTGGCGGCCACCCGGCTCATCCCTCGGATGGCCTCCTTCGCAGCTGCGTAGGACGTCTGTGTCGGCATGCCCTCGAGCCCCGAACCTGAGGCGAAGTTGATGACCGAACCCGACGATGCCTTCAGCTGTTCATAACAAGCCTGCATAAGGTGAACGGTCGGATAGAAGCCGGTCTTGAACGACAATTCGAACATCTCAGCGGTGTGGTCCACGAGCAGCGCCTGACGGGACGCATGAGCGTTGTTGACCAAGATGTCGACTGAACCGAACGCGTCAACTGCGGCATCGCGTATCGTCTCCGCGGCACCAGATTCCGAGATGTCGATATTGAGAAACCGTGTGGCGCTGCCGAGTTCACGCTCGAGTGCTGCTCCGCGTTCTTCGTCGATGTCGACGAATAAAACGTTGGCCCCTTGCCGGACGAACACGCGGGTGATCGCCCCGCCGATACCACCGGCACCACCGGTGATGATTGCTGTTTTTCCTTGTAGTCTCACTGCTCTCCTCGTGCTCAATAGAATTGAATTCTATTGGTATGCCGCACGACGCGAATATTGCAATCAATCCCGCTCAGCGGGACTTGCCGGGATCGCTACCGTTGACCGGGAGTGAACTCGACACCCTCGTCACGCGCGAGTCGGTGGAGTTCTTCGACCTGCTGCCCATAGTGGGCGGCAGCTCGTGCAACGAGTGAGGTGCCGGCGATTGTCGCCCCCACGTCGCGCAGACGTGCCAGGGTCTTGACCGTTTTGTCGGGGTTTCCGAGCGGATCGAGGGGAAGTCCCGCGGACAGAACAACATCGAAGCCAGTCGGGAGGTTGACCGTTTCCAGCATCGCTTTCAGTTCGGATGCACTGAGCCCAAACGGAACCCACCCGTCACCGTGATCGAACGCTCGGCGCAGCGACCGTTTGGTGCGGCCACCGATCCAGATCGGGACCCGCTCCTGGACGGCGTGCGGCTGGACCACGAAACCCTCGTAGTCGTAGAAGGCGCCGTGATACTCGGGTTGTGACCTCGACATGGACGCGCGTATCGCGGCGAGCGCGTCATCGGCACGGGCCCCGCGATCACCGAACGGTGCGCCGATCAGTTCGAATTCTTCCTGGAGCGTGCCCACTCCCAATCCGAGGATCAGACGGCCGCCGCTGATGCGATCAAGCGTTCCGTAACGCTTCGCGATCTCGAGCGGATGATGGTAGCCCAGCACCAAAACCTGTGTTGCCAGACGTATTTGCCGGGTTCGGGCGGCCAGATATCCGAACGTTGCCAGCGGATCCCAGTACGTCCCACCGCGCTCGGCCGCCACCTCGACCGGTACCGCCACATGCTCGCTGCAGGTGAGATGGTGGAAGCCGAGACGATCAGCGCACTGGGCTATCTCCGCTACGTCATCGATGGTTGCGGTGGCTTCCCACGCCGAACGGGTGCCCGGATGCTGGACCAGAACCGGTGTTGAAATGCCAAGACGCATATCTCTGCAGCTTCCCTGTGGTGGTGGCGACTGATGGCTCAGCTAAGGCGTTCGAGGATCATCGCCATGCCTTGTCCGCCGCCGACGCACATGGTTTCGATGCCGAAGGTCTTGTCGTAGGTGGTGAGGTTGTTGAGCAGTGTGGTGGTGATGCGGGCGCCGGTCATGCCGAAGGGGTGGCCGAGGGCGATGGCGCCGCCGGAGACGTTGAGTTTGTCGTGGTCGATGCCGAGTTCGTTGGCTGATCCGAGTACTTGTGCGGCGAAGGCTTCGTTGATCTCGAAGAGGTCGATGTCGTTGATGTTCATGCCGGCGTAGCGCAGGGCTTTGCGGACGGCTTCGATCGGTCCCAGTCCCATGATCTCGGGGGATAGTCCGGTGGCTGCGGTGGCGACGATCCGGGCCAGTGGGGTCAGGCCGAGCGACTTCGCCTTGGTGTCGCTCATGATCACCAGTGCGGCGGCGCCGTCGTTGAGGGGGCAGGCGTTGCCGGCGGTGACGGTGCCGTCGGGGCGGAAGACGGGTTTGAGTGCGCTGAGTTTGTCGTAGGTGGTGCCGGCGCGGGGGCCGTCGTCGGTGCTGATGAGGGTGCCGTCGGGCAGGGTGATGGGGTCGATTTCGCGGGCGAAGAATCCGGAGTTGATGGCGTCTTCGGCGCGGTTCTGGCTGAGCACGGCCCAGTGGTCCTGGTCTTCACGCGAGATTTTCGAGAAGGAGGCGACGTTTTCGGCGGTCTCACCCATGGGGATGTAGATGTCAGGGAGGAGACCTTGTGCGCGGGGGTCACTCCACGTGGTGCCGCCCTCTGCCGCTGTGGCAGTGCGTTCCATGGCCGCGGCGAATTCGGGGTTTTTGGTGTCGGGCCACCGGTCCGCGCTACCGAAAGCGAAGCTCGAGACGCTTTCGACACCGGCGGAGATGAAGACATCTCCTTCTCCGGCGCGGATGGCGTGCAGTGCCATGCGGGTGGTCTGCAGCGACGACGAGCAGTAGCGGTTCACGGTGACGCCGGGAACCTGGTCCAGTCCGGCCAGGACGGCGACGACACGCGCCTGGTTGAAGCCGGCTTTACCTGCCGGTTGTCCGGATCCCAGGTGCAGGTCGTCGATGTCGGTGCGGTCGAGTTCGGGGACCTTGTCCAGCACGGTCTCGACCATCTGGCGGGCGAGTTCGTCGGGGCGGACATCTTTGAGCGAGCCTTTGACGGCTCTGCCGATCGGTGAACGGGCGGTGGCAACGACAACTGCTTCTGCCATAGGGAGTCCCTTCGAAGTGGTGCGCATCAAGCGCCTTGGTAGGTATGCGGTTCAAACCGGAACGGCCGTCACGGGCACTCGTCACAGCGGGATCGGTGGACATCAATCGGTGACCAGAACGCACGCATGCTGGTGATGAGTCCGTCATTGTCAAAAGTCATGACGTCGATCGGCTCAATGGTGATGACCTGATCCGCCGTTGTTGTGGTGACCCGAAAGTGAAAAGCGGCCGAGTTACCGGAGACCCGCATGGTGATCAGTTCAGCTGCGATACCGGAACTGCTGATCTTCGAGTAGAACGACCGGATGTCGTCGCGGCCGCGGCGTGGCTCGTTACCTACGGGATCTTCCAATGTCGCGTCCGGTGCATACAGATCGGCGATGGCCTCGGCGGTCCCCGCGTCCAGGAACGAAATATATTGGGAGACACTGGAGGCTATTCTCGCCGACAACGTTGCAGGACCACTCTTGGTTGAGAACACCGGGACAGATCACCAGCATTCGCAGAACTTCGCCACAGCGGTCCCGCTGGATGGGAGTACGCCGCCGCATTCGAGCCCTAGTACAACCCATCTCTCGTTGTCATGTTCAACGGGGAATGATCATCACCGGGCACGTCGCGCCCAGGATGACTTTCCGACTGACAGACCCGAGAAGCATGCCGACGAATCCACCTCGCCCATGTGTTCCCACCACAACCAGCTGTGCGGCCTGTGCGTGGTCGAGCAGCGCCTGTGCGGGCCGATCCCGAACGGACTTTCGCAAATCCAGGCATCGGCGGTGGTTTGCGGCTTCGACTAGGTCGTACAAACAGGTAGCGCGTGGTGCCAGATACTGCAATTGGCGGCGGCATCCCGAGGTATCTTCAACGTGGATATCGGTTTTCCTCGGCTCGAGGCCTGCGCCGCTCGGGAGTCTTTGGTCATGGATCTTGCCGCAATAGCGGTAGTTGGATACAGGCTGAACTTTGTCGAACCAACGAGCGAAGAAGGCGTCATGACCTCGTCGAATGAACCCGCCGCTGGGCCCGGCAACAAAGGCACCGTGGTTGGGAAGGGCACCGACCTGCAGGACATAGCTGCGCGCAGCTTGGAGATCATGGCGACCGGGTCTTTGCCGGACTTCGAAGCGGTGGTGCATCCAGACGCGGTGAACCGGGAGGGCATTACAGAACCTGCCGCTACTCGTGGATCCGGCCCTGCAGCCTTCTTTGCGACCGCGCAATGGTTGCGCGGCGCCTTCGCGGATCTGCACCACGAGATCCACGAATCTGTGACCGCGGGCGACCTCGTCGTGCTGCATACGACGATGACTGGCCGCCAGGTCGGACCCTTCGTGGTCTACGACGAGAACGCGGCGGTGAAGCAGGCGTTCCCGCCTACCGGCCGCAACTTCGCCAGTACGCAGACGCACTGGATTCGGATCCGGGACGGGAAGGTGATCGAGCACTGGGCCAACCGCGACGATCTCACGCTGTCCGAACAGTTGGGTTGGATTCCGCCGAGTCCGCGCTACCTGATCCGGATGGCGATCGCGAAGCGCAAGGCGGCCAAGGGTTCGTCGAGTTAGTCGAAGTGCATGGGTTGGCCGTCCCCCGTGAATCTGTCCGGCAGGCAGGTAGCTCAGTGGGTGAGCTCGTCGCGCGGCGGCGTGCCGGTGCTTGCCATTTGCGATCCCGCCGCGACGAGTTGAATTCCTACGAGCCCGAAAACGACTTGCAGCGGATTGAATGTCTGGATCACTGCGATCTGTACTGCAATCCATCCGACCAGTAAGAATCCGGCGATGAGTGTGGTGAGTGCTGCCTGAGTTGTGTTGTGCCACAGGGTGAAGGCTGCCAGGGCCGTTGGTATTCCGACGACGACCGCGAGTGCTATGCCGGCGAAGACGGGACTTTGCCAGGGCAACCGGCTCTCGATCTCCTCGCCGAATCGTGTGCCACCGCCGGCGACGCCGATGGCGCCGGCCAATGCGAGCACACTGGTGGCGGTTGCCGTGACCATCGCGGTCACACGCCAGATGCGTTTGCTGGAGCGGTTCGCAGTCGCGGTCTGCTGGCTGGCGCTCATTCTGTTCTCCTCGAGGACGGCGGCATCTGCTGTTGCTTCAATTCAAGGTCGGTTCTTTTCAATCCCAGCGTTTTGGGTTCAGCGGGGAACGATCATCACCGGGCACGCCGCGCCAAGGATGACTTTCCGACTGACAGACCCGAGAAGCATGCCGACGAATCCACCTCGCCCATGTGTTCCCACCACAACCAACTGGGCGGCCTGTGCGTGGTCGAGCAGTGCGTGAGCGGGCCGATCCCGGACCACCACTGGTCGGACGCGGACATGCGGATACTTCTCACGCAGATTTTCTAGGCTGTGCGCCAACACGCGGTCGGCTTCAGAATGAACATCGGACCACCCCCACGGTTCGAGTCCCTGGTTCGATTGGATCAGCGTGAAGTCGCCATCGGCCCAAGCGTGGACCGCGGTCAGATCCACCCCGCGGCCTGACGCTTGTTCGAATGCCATTTCCAGTGCTGAAAGGCTGGCCGCGGAGCCGTCAGTGCCCACGACGACATTCCGTCGCCCGGCTGAATCATTCGCGGACCAGGCCCGGACCACGGTCAACGGGCAGCGGGTGTGGGAGGCGAGCGCCGAACTCACCGACCCCAGTAGCGCCCGATTGATCCTGCCGATTCCGCGGTTACCGACGACCACCATCCGGGCGGATTTCGACATCTCCAGTAGGGCAGGGATCGGGGGTTCCGGAGTCACCTTGGTGGACACCTGGAGCCCGGGCCTCTCGTCCGTGTGCAGAGCCAGGGCACGAGCCTCGGCCAGAGCACGTTCTGATTCCTCCTGAAGAGCGTCGTAATAGCCGGTCGGGGGCAGGGCGTTCGCCGGCGGACACATCGACGACACCAGGATGAGTTGGGAGTGATGCAGTTTCGCGTCGCACGCTGCCCATCTCACAGCGTCGAGCGCAGTGGATGAACCATCCACACCAACGACAGTCGGGGCAGTAGCGGTCATCGGGTTCTCCTCCTCTGAAACGTGGCTCAGGTTCTCCAAACAATTCCACCTGAGGAACGCTGATTTGGAACCTGACTTAGACCCTCGAGTCGCAGGACGAAAGTAATCAATCAAGCTCCAGTTCGTAACCGATCTCGTCCGGCTGAAGCGTTACACTCAGGGGCAACATGCGCTGAGTCATGGAATGTTTCGGGGTGAAGCATGAATTCTACGCCGGCAGCATCAGAACAACTGCGAAGCGCATTGTCCCAGTTGCGTTTAGGTGAGCTTCTCGACGAAGTCCAGGAACGGATCGGGCAGATCGCCGTCGCGCGCGAGCAGACCAACGGGTTGATCGAGGCGATGCTCGTGGTCGCTGCCGATCTGGACTTGGAAGCCACCCTGCGCTCGATCGTCGCATCGGCGGTCAAATTGGTCGATGCACGATACGGCGCTTTGGGAGTGAGAGGATCCGGTCACGAACTGAGCGCATTCATCCACCAAGGGGTCGACGCGGAGACAACCGCCCAGATCGGACCGCTGCCCACCGGCCGTGGCGTGCTGGGATTGCTGATCGATCAGCCAAAGGTTATGCATCTAAACGATCTTTCCCAACACCCCGACTCTGTGGGTTTCCCTCCGAACCATCCGCCGATGACCACATTCTTGGGCGCGCCGATTCGAGTGCGTGACGAGATATACGGCAACCTGTATCTCACTGAGAAGCAGGGCGGGGGAGGGTTCACCGAAGACGACGAGGTGGTGATTCAGGCATTGGCCGCCGCGGCGGCCATCGCGATCGACAACGCACGCCTGTATGAACAATCGCAGACGAGTCTGGCGTGGATTGAAGCCACTCGCGATATCCGAACCGAGTTGCTTGCCGGCGCCGAGATAGAGACTGTCCTGGAGATGATTTCGCGTAAAGCGTTGACGCTCACCGACGCCGCGGTGGTGTTCATCGCCGAGCCGGCTGATCGTGAGCAACCCCACGACGAGGTCACCGAATTGGTCATCACCGTTGCGGAAGGTGAGTCGTCCTCCGATTTGCTCGGGCGCACCATACCGGTGGAAGGCTCGACATCTGGTGCTGCGTTCTCACGACTGACACCGTTTCTGCGGGAGAAATTGGACTACGAACTCAAGGTCGGGGATTCGGGCACGTTTGGGCCGGCGATGGTGGCCCCGCTGAGCAGTGGGGACACGATGACTGGGGTATTGGTGGTCTTGCGAAGGCCAGATCGCCGACCGTTCACCGAAGAGTTGCTGGCACTGGTGTCGAACTTCGCGGATCAAGCGGCCTTGGCCGTGTCGATGGCCGAAGCGATCCATCGAACACGTGAACTCGAGGTGCTGGCCGATCGTGAGCGCATAGCGCGCGATCTGCATGATCATGTGATTCAACGTATCTTTGCCGCTGGATTGAGCCTGCAGGGGACCTTGCAGCGCACCCAGTCCCAGGACGTCCGTCGACGGCTCACCGAAACGATCGACAACATGCAGGACATCGTTCAGGAGATCCGCACCACGATCTTCGACTTGCAAAGCGATGGGCAGGAGACAACCCATTTGCGGCAGCGTGTTCATGAGGTGGTTGACCAGCAGGTCGGCGATGCGGCGGTGAAGACCTATGTACGAATGTCCGGACCGTTGTCGGTGGTGGAACCGGTGTTGGCAGAACAGGTATTGGCCGTGGTCCGGGAAGGGCTGAGCAACGCCGTTCGGTACGCGGGAGCGCAGACGATCACATTGACGATCTCGCTGGACAACGACCTCACCGTTGAAGTTGTCGATGACGGCGTAGGTCTGGTCGGAGACGTGACGCCAAGCGGTCTGGCGAACCTGGAAGCGCGCGCGAAGGAACTGGGTGGCGTCATGACATTGTCGAGCCCCGATACCGGGAATGGCCTCGTCCTGAGATGGTGCGTCCCTTTGTGTTAGCGGATCGGTGCTTCGCGTGACCTGCAGGCGCCGCCGACACGTCTCCCTGACCCCGCGGGTCTCTTTCGTGGCCGGCTTCGTTGCGGCGGATCGCGCTGACGATCGCGACGCTGGTCACCACCGCCCAACCGCACCACAGCGAGGTCAGCGCTGCAGCGTTGATCAACGTCAAGACAGCGACGGCCAGCACGTTGACAATCGCAAAGGCTCGTATCATCCGCGCAGAGGAAAGCAGCCCCGCTCCGCAGATAGCGAGCACATACCCCGGGACCACCAGCGCCCCGACGGGAATCGTGGTGGTGTAGCGAATGAAATGGTTATCCAACGTCGCGGTAACCGGGTGGAGGAGAAGGACCGAAAACAGCACAGTGGATACCGCCAGTCCGAGCAGGACCAGAGCAGTCAGTGCCCGTCGATGACGACTGTCCGGCTCTCGCACCCAAATCGCCACCGGCACGAGTGTGGGCAAGACAACGAATGCAATGAACAGGTACGCGTATGTGGCGACGGTGCCCACCGAGGCGTCTACCTGCCCTCGGCCCGCGTACCAGACGACTGCTTCGATGAGACTGTGAACTGCCAACACGGCCGGTAGCAACGCGAGGGGTAGATCAGACCTACGCGGGTGACGGCGCAACGCATCGGCCGCAATCACACCAAGCACCACTCCAGCGGTCAGGTCAGCCTCGGGGGAAAAGCACATCTCGAACTCCCGTCTCAGACTGCACGCAGACATATCCGATTCAGCACTCTTCAATCGATCTTCAGCGAGATCCACCCCCCACATCTGGGTCGTCGGGCCCCACCGTCCGATCTCGATCCGGCCACCGGAGGCTCAGCCAGATCGCGATACAGATCAATCCGAGCGCGGACCCTGCGGTACATGTGAAGGCGGCAATCGCGAACCCCACGATCACCGACTCGTCCGCCGCGACTGTGAGTAACCACGCGGGAACCGCCACGATCGCAAGTATCGTCGCGAGCGCATACAACAACCGCTTGTCGGCGCGTGGTGCTGCACAAGTGACCGATACGAATGAACAGGCAGTGCAACAACTTACATCGCCTTCGACGGTGCTCAAGCCGGCGAGTCGGTTCCAGGTGACGCAGCCGACAGAGTTGTCTTGATTCGTCGATCGCCGCGTCGTAGAGGCGAGAGATGCATCTGCAAATGGCCACACTGGCCCAGGAATACTTTCACGGCTCCGATCGCGCCCGGAAAGACTGTTCGACACCAGATTTCGTCTGCGTCCGAGACTGGTTCGAGTGCTCACGAGTGCTCCTAGATCGCAGACCCGAAGGGTCGTTCTTGATCAGAGTCGAGTCTTCAATTTCACTCGTCGGCGGTGTCCCGGCCCTAGAGTCTGCGGTCCCTCGCCAGGTGACCGAGGTCCCTTGCACCCAGGGGACGCAAGGGCGATCGTCAGCAATAGCTAGACAAGTGTTCCGTGCGGCCGGCCGGCACAACAATCTGCTCGGATCATTCTCGCGATCGGTTGGGCTTGTCTCCCAGTTTGGAGGCGTACACAGCCGCCTGTGTGCGCCGTTCCATGCCCAGTTTGGCCAAGAGCCGGGAGACGTAGTTCTTGACTGTCTTTTCCGCCAGATGCATTCGGGCGGCGATCTGCCGATTGGTCAGGCCTTCACCGAGCAAAGCGAGCAGCGTTTGTTCCTGCTCGGTGAGATTGTCGAGCGGTCCGGGTGCTGCTGCGCGCCTCCGAAGGCGGGCCATGAGCGCGGCAGCGGCCCGATTGTCGAGTAGCGACTTGCCCTCACCCACCTCGTTGATCGCTTTCGCCAGCTCCATGCCCGTGATGTCTTTGACGACGTAACCGCT
This sequence comes from Nocardia sp. 348MFTsu5.1, assembly GCF_000383535.1. Taxonomy (NCBI): domain Bacteria; kingdom Bacillati; phylum Actinomycetota; class Actinomycetes; order Mycobacteriales; family Nocardiaceae; genus Nocardia; species Nocardia sp. 348MFTsu5.1. The sequence goes on along the minus strand of NZ_KB911523.1, from coordinate 4,717 downwards.
TGCGCCGGCGAGGATTGCGTCGATCATGGCTTGATCTTCGGTGAAGGATGTCAGCATCAGGCACCGCAACTTATCGAGTTTGGTGAGCAGTTCCCGGCACAATTCGATGCCGTTGCCGTCTGGCAAGCGCACGTCGAGTACTGCGACATCGGGTTGCAGTGCTGGTATCCGGGCCAGCGCCTGCGCACAGGATCCGGCTTCGCCGATGACAGTCAGGTTGGGGTCAGAATTGATGAGTTCGATCAGGCCCCGCCGGACGATCTCGTGGTCGTCGACCAGAAACACTGAAATCACAGTTGGCTCCTCTGATGGCGCCGTCACAGCTTGCTCGTTCAGTGTAGGTAGTCGGGACGGTTTCGCGGTGGCTCGTCAAAACTGGCAGCTACGGGCGGGCGATGAGGACTGGGCATGTTGCGGAGTGCAGAAGCGCGCGGCTGGTGGATCCGAGCAGGCCTGCGGTGAAGCCTCTGCGGCCGCGTGAGCCCACCACGAGTAGACCGGCGTTGCCTGCCGCGTCGCGTAGTGCAGCGACGGGATCGCAGTTGAGGATCTGCTGTGAGACTTCCAGATCCGGGTATTGTTCCCGATGTCCGGCAAGGGTTTCGGCGAGGACAGCTTCTTCGGCAGTGCGTGCTTCCTCCCAGGCGAGCTTGGTGTGGTCCGTCTTGAACACCGAATGCACCTTCCTCAGGTGCCAGGCGTGGATGGCGATCAGCTTCGCGTTGCGGATCGATGCTTCTTCATAGGCGACCTCGACGGCTTGTCGGCTGCATGGAGATCCATCAATGCCCACGACGACAGTGTTCGGCCGGGCGTCAAGGATGGCCTCCGGCTGTTCTCGGACCACGGCGATAGGGCAGCTCGCGCGCGTCGATAGCGCATCCGCCACAGAGCCGAGTAGGCCTGAGACGCGGCGGGTGGCGCCATGAGCGCCCAGCACGAGCAGTTGCGCACTTTCGGAAAGTGTTTGCAGGCCCGCCCGCGGTTCGCAGAGGAGCATTTTGGTTTCGATCCCGATGTCCGAACCGGCGCCCACAACCACGGCCAAGGCCTGTGCGCTTGCCTCGGCAAGGTCCTTCGTGGCGCGCTCCCGGAGGAGATGGATGTAATCCTCGGGAATCGGATAGTCGCTGAGTGTGATCATGTCGTAGTCGACGCAGCAGAGAATCTTCAGCCTTGCCCCTCGCAGAATGGCTTCGCGTGCTGCCCATCGCACAGCGGCGAGTGCGGTTTCCGATCCATCGACTCCCACCACAATCGGGTTGCTGTCCATGGGCACTCCTCCAAGCGTGAATTCCGGTCGCTGTTCTACCCACCGTCTCTCCTTGCCGGCACCTGGACATAGGGCCGGTGGACATCGGCCACGATGTCGAAAGGCACTTGGACCGGGATGTCGACGAGCCGTTTACAGGTTCGGTGTAGCGACCGGAGCACTCAGCTTTTCAGATGCACATGCTCATGGGTGGATTGCGCCACATCATCGGTACTGGCTTGGAGCAGCTGGTCTGCCAAGTCGTGAAGAGCTCTGCTGGCAGACAATTCGTCACCGATCTCCGGGACATCTTTGTCGTGCGGGCTAAGTTGAGCGACACCTTCCCCCGTCAGTTGAACTCCATCGCGACCGTGAAGTTGTGCATGTGCCACGGTCTTCGTCCCATCATCAACACCTTCGTCGATGGAGATGTTGACCGTCCAGCGGTGCTCTTTCATGGCATCCCTCTCCAGTTGATCGACCGGCAAAAGTCTGGTTCTTCCAGTGGAGATCCTGTCGATCTTCAGCGGTAGGGCCGACGGTCATTCGGCAGACGACTCAAGTCCTTCCGAGCCGGCCTCGGAGGTCAGTCCGGCCGTGAGCTCGTGGCATCCACCAACCAACCATCTACCTCCACGGGCAAACCTGTGACCTTAGGCCCTTCACTCTTTTCCTCGCGGAGCCCATGCTGTTGTAGAGGCACTTGCAGATCGTGCAGGGCGCAGTGAGAAAGCACAGGGGTTGTCAGCGATCATGTTCGGCAATGAGCGAACTGAAAAGCTCGCACTTACGTTTTTGGCTCTCGCGTTCTTGCTGTGCGTACTGGTTTCCCTGTCAGTGTGGCTGACGGTCTTCTTCGGATTGCTGGCCGTCCTTCAGGCAGTGGGCGTGGTGGAGGACATGACCAGCCCCTGGCGGATCTGAAGATCCCGCAACGAGCAGGGATCAGGAGCATGACAAGCCCGGTACCGAGGTCGCCAATAGACGCGATGGTGGCTCTCGGAAACTGCGTGACGCAGACAGGCCGACTCCTCGCCCGCAAGCAGATCCACCAACCTCGAGCAAACATCGACCGACGGATATCCTTCGCCGACGGAACGACGGCGCGCGTCTACCGTGAGACCCTCATCGACGTCGACACCATCGTCGAACCCGTCACCTTGATTGTTGGCTTCCGCCTGCGTCGCGTTGGTGGTAACCGAGTCGCGCACAAGTTATTTCGTCATGAGAGTCTGCTCAACACGCCATTGTTCGCAGGTATCGAAAACCGTGGATTCCGGCGCGGACCGGGACAGCACCTTGAGGACTTCAGATTCCACCCCCGACTGCGGGCAATGGTGGCGACCCATCTGTGAAGACTGATGAAGTCCCGCCCACACGGGACGTTCGACCCTGTCCGCAGCATTGTGTCCGTGCGCATACTTTGTGTGCCGAAAGAAAGTCGGCACGAATCGCCCGGAAACTGCCCAACGGGGTCATGAGGATCAAACGATGGATCCGAATCGTGGAAACGCCAGCAGTCCGGGCGAAATCGTGTCTCGGGCAGGACCGGGAAAGGGTTTCCTCCGGTTCATGCGTCATCCGGTGCCGGGGCGCTGTTTTGTCGAAGGCGGGGCAGCGGAACGTCGGCGCGCCGCAAAGTTGCCGGCAACAGCAGTGACGCCGATCGTGATGAGCGCACCGAGGATCAGCGCAGAGGGTTCGCCGGGACGCAAGATATGCGACTGCACGCCGATTGTCGCTGCCGCCACTGGAACGCCCAGCTGAGCCGATGTCAGGGCTGCCAACGGCAAGGGCTGGCCGAACAGCCAATTCACGCAATGCGCGAGCACTGCAGCGATACCGAGCGCTACTCCGAGCAATATCAGTGATCGGTGGTCCGCCAGCTCGCGCAGATTCAGCGAAGCCCCGAGCCAGACGAAGAACAGCGGCCCGAAGAATCCCTCGGTGATCGAGAACAACTGTTTTGCCAGGCGCCGTGGTTCGCCCACGCCGGCGATCGCCAACCCGAGCGCGAAACCGGCCAGCATGACCGAGACCTGTGTATGTACCGCCAGCGCCGAGAGGAGGAAGAGCATCACGAGATTGATTCGTAACTCCAGCGCGAAGCTGAGGTGCTTGGATTCTTTGTGCAGTTTGTGTAGCCAGCCGCGCTTGTCGCTCGCCTTCAGCAGCACATAGAACAGTGCCGCCGAACCTGCCACTGCCGCTGCTCCCAGCGCGGCGTGGGCGGCGTGTGCTGGATTGATCACGAGCGGAAGCGCGACGATGCAGGCGATGTCAGCGACCGCCACCTGGGCCAGGGTCTGCAGAACCGGTGTGCCGGTGAGCCCGATTGCATCTACCAGCGGCAGCACCACAACGGCGGACGACGATGCGATGAGCACCGCATACAACGCTGCGTGTCCGGTGCCGAACACGCCGGCGATACCAAACCCGGCCGCCGCCGCAACCACTCCGACGATGGCAGCACGGACCGCGCCCGCGACGAGGGCAGGCCGAATGGCGGCGTTCGCGATGGGGATGTGGGTTCCCGCCACGAACATGACCAGCGCGAATCCGATGGCAGCGAAGAAGGCCAGCGCAGGGTCACCCGGATCGAGCCAACGAAACCCGGAAGTGCCGATCACCAATCCGGCGAGCAATTCACCGAGCACCACCGGCAGGTGCCACGAGTGCCGACTCGCAATCAGCGGACCGAGGAGAGCGACGGCAGAGATGAGGGCGAGAATCTCAAAGGACATTGCGGTTACCTCGGCCCGCCGGGGCACCCGGCGTGGGAGTGCTGAACTCTGGCGCCTGACGCCACCGACTTGTCGACATGCTGATGATTGTGCCGCCGTAGAGCTGTGCGCAACGAATCACCACAACAAAACTCGATGCAGGCTGCCTGTCGACGGGTGACCGTTGGCCCGCAATCAATGACTTTCGACTCAGGCGCCACCGTGCAAACCATGCTGCACTCAATGCATAGCGACGTCAGCTCGGTGCCGCTGGGCCGCAACGGACACCCGGACATCGGGAAACGAGGAGCACCGAACGATGAACAGCATGAATGCCGCTCTCGTACACAGCTTCACCGACGACCTTGTTGTCGAAGAGTTGCCTATTCCGGCTCCGGGTCCCTTCGAGGCTTTGGTCAAGGTTCAGTTCTCGGGGGTTTGTCACACCGATTTGCATGCCGCGCATGGTGACTGGCCGGTCAAACCAACTCTGCCGTTTGTACCCGGTCATGAGGGTGTGGGCACGGTGGTTGCGATCGGCGATCAGGTGACCCGCCTCGCGGTGGGTGACACGGTGGGTAACGCGTGGTTGTGGAGTGCCTGTGGTGAGTGTGAATACTGCCAGACTGGTTGGGAGACATTGTGTCCCGACCAAGTCAATGGCGGCTACTCGGTCAATGGATCGTTCGGTACTCACATGTTGGTCGATTCACGATATGCACCCATCATTCCTGAGAACGTC
>NZ_KB911522.1:0-154629 GCF_000383535.1 Nocardia sp. 348MFTsu5.1 | reverse complement strand
GCTCGATGGGGCAGCGCCAGCATGATGCTCTCAAGGCGATCCTGAAAACATTCTGGACTGCAACCTGCTCGGCAGGTCGCATCGGGGGTTGCCGGCCCAGCTGATCATCACGATGACCAAAGCCCAGTTGCAGGAGTGTGCGGGGATCGCCAAGACGGCCTCGGGGGTCGATATCCCGGTGGGGGAGGCGTTGGAGTTGGCAGCCCGGTCGGACAAATATTTGGCGGTGTTCGCCGACCACTGTGCGGAAGTGTTGTATTTCGCCCGGACCAAACGCACCGCGCAGAAAGGGCAGCGGTTGGCGTTGATTGCCCGCGATCGCGGGTGTTCGCATCCTGGTTGCCCTAATCCGGCGACCTGGACCGAGAGCCATCATGTCACTGCGTGGGCGAAGGGCGGGTTGACCGATATCGATGCGTTGACGCCGGCGTGTCCGCCGCATCACCGGCTCATTGGTGACGGTCCGGATCGGTGGCAGACGGTGATGATCACTGACGGCCCTGATGCGGGTCGGGTGGGGTGGATACCGCCGGTGGGGGTTGATCCGGAACGGGTACCGCGGGTCAATCGGGCTCATCATGTGAATGAGACGGTGGAAGCGGCGTGGCAGAAGGTTGTGGTCGACCGGCAGGAGGCGCTGGCTCAAACGCTGTTTGAACTCGCTCTCAGGGAATCCGACAGTTCACCCGAACCCGAACCAGAGTCGGACGACCCTGACCAGGTCGAATAGTCGAACAAGCACTGAGCTTCGGCTTCAGACACCAACGGATGCGGGGCTCAAACCTGTGTTGGAACCGATCGTCACCCGCTAACGTCTTACCTCTGGTGGGAGATCTATGCGAGGGGGAGCCATGGGCGACGAAGTGAAATTCACCGATGAGCAGTGGGAGAGAGTAGCGACAGCCGCTGAAGATTTCGCGGCGGTTCTTCAGAAAGAGCAGGCTGCACTGCGGCTTGTGCTTAGTTCAAACTGGGCTGGCGCTTGCGCTGAGGGCGAAGGCACTATGCAAAACTTGCGGGACCTGTTGCGAGGCGACTCCGGGTCGTTTGCACACGCGATTGCCGCTGAAGCTCAGTACCTCAAGGATGTAGCCCAGCAATGCAGGGCTTCTAAGTCCGTTCTGATGTCTATCGACGATTCGATTTCGGAACAGCTAAAGTAGTGAGGATTCGAGTTTCGCTATTGGCTTTTATTGTACTGTTCATCTCTGCCTGCACAATGGGCGACGGCACGACGGAGCCAGTTTCGATTAGAATTACTTCACCAAACGGTTCTGAACCGACGCCTACACACGCTAATCTTCCGTTTGCAAACCAATTTCCGAATCGGTGGAATCCGTCGAACGACGGGACTCCCTTCGAACCTTGTGTGGCATTTTCGGATGAAGAGTTATTGCGATTTGACGTCGACCCATCGGTAGTCGAAGATGCAGCGCAGGTCGATGGCCAGGGAATTCGTGGATGTCTTTGGCTAATGCCGGACCTATTCACTTTGGGTGTCGTTGTTACGAATGCTGAGTCGCTGGCGCAGTACAAGGCAGGTATGCCTGAAATTGATTGGAAGCCGGATCTCAATGTTGGAGGTCGTGTTGTCGGCCTAGCCGTACTGAATGACGACGATGCAGCCTGCATGACCTACGTTGAGTCGATGGAATCGGTTGTTGTGGTCGACGTGGGTATCGTAGGTGGAGCTGAAGTTCGGGAAGCTTATGACCCGTGCAAAATTGCTGTCGACTTTACTTCTACTTATGCTGACAAAATTCCAGAATGATGTGCGTCGTTGCAATGGTGACGCAGCGTGGCTTGGTGCCTTAGACTTCTGCGCAGATCAGTGCTGGGGAGGTGCTGAGATCGGGGGAGAACGTGGCGCCTAGGTCGATAGAGCAGACAGATTGGCTGAGTCATGCGCTTGATGAGATGCGTCGAATCTGTGCCAGCATGCAGGCTGGATCAGCCGAGGCGGATGCGCAAGCGATCAAGCTGATCGCCAGGCGGATTCAGGTGGCTGCGGAGGTGTATGAAGCGGCCCTTCCGAGGATGTATCCCGAAGGCGAGTTCAGCGGCGAAACAGTCGACAGTTCGAGGCGTGCAAACATAGCGGGCATCCGTCATACCGATGGTTCTGCGGCGATCGGGATCAAGATCGCGGACCAGATTTCGGCCATCGCGGGGATCCTTTCTCAGACGCAGAGCAACATCGCGGAAATCGACGAAGGTTTTGCTGAATATCAGGGCAACGTCGCCGCCATTGCGATGCAGCGAGCCGTCATGGCACGGACGATGACTGAGGCGTACAGCAACCCGGTCATCGGTGCCAACGGTTCACTGCCCGAATACGATGCATCGCCGCTGCCAACTCTCGGCGCCGGCTTCGAGCCCACGCAGGTGACGCCGGCGGGCGCCGGTGGTTCAGGTGGTGGATCGGGAGACAACAGTCCTGCGTTGTTCGCCCCCGCCGGGGTCCCCGGCGCGAACGACCCCGATGGACCCGGCGGACCAAGCGGTCCCGGTGGCGACGAAACAACGTATGCCGGAGGTCCGGCCGAGGACACCCCGTTCACGCTCGGAAGCGGCGACAGCACATCTGGGTCGAGCGCAGACGGATCCACCCCTGGCCCGCTGAACGGCGCGTTTGGTTCACCGATCCCGGGTGGCGCGGGTGCCGGCGGATCCACATCCGCCACAGGCTTGAACAGCGCCCGTGGCGGGGCGTCCGGTATCGGGTCAGGAAGCGGTGGCTCAGGAAGCGGTGGCTCGGGAGGCGGCCGCGCTGGGGGAGGCGGCGGTGTCGGAGGTGTTGGGTCGGAAGCGAACCCACTCGGCCGGCGGACACCTGCATCCCTGATCTCACCGACAACGGGTGCGAGCCAATCGTCCGGAGCGACACCGTCGGGCGGCTCTCGCGCGGGAAGTCCGATGGGGTCACCGGCCGGTGGTCGCGGCGCCGGGAAAGACAAGGACGGACAGCATCGCGCACCGTCGTACCTGCACACCCGCGAAAACGGGGACGAGATGGTCGGCCGGCTCCCGCTGGTGGGACCGCCTGTCCTCGGCGACTGGGCGCGCGTTGTCGACCTCGGCACCGCGGGTGCGAGTTCAACGCCGGCAGCCGATGGGAAAGGTCCGGACAGCCCCGACAACAACCCGAACAACAGGACCTGACTGCGAGTCAGGCCAGGTCGTAGCTACGTTCCACGGCAATGTTCCACTCCGCGAAGCGCGCATCGCGATCAGCCGCGGGCATCGTGGGCTCCCATGACTTCGCCTGCGCCCAGTTGTCGCGAATCTCCTGCTCACTGTCCCAATAGCCCACCGCCAGCCCGGCCGCGTAGGCGGCGCCCAACGCGGTGGTTTCGTTGACAACCGGCCGGACCACGGGAACGCCGAGAATGTCGGACTGAAATTGCATCAGCAGCTCGTTGACGACCATGCCGCCATCGACTTTGAGCGTCGACAACGCCACGCCTGAATCGGCCTGCATCGCCTCGATCACCTCACGGGTCTGGAAAGCTGTGGCCTCCAACGCTGCTCGCGCAATGTGACCTTTGTTGACGAAACGGGTCAGGCCGATGATGACGCCACGCGCATCGGGTCGCCACCGCGGAGCGAACAGCCCTGAGAACGCCGGAACAAAATAGACGCCGCCGTTGTCGTCGACGGTCTGAGCGACCTCTTCGATATCGCCTGCGGCACTGATCAATCCCAGATTGTCGCGGAGCCACTGGACGAGTGATCCGGTCACGGCGATCGAACCCTCCAGCGCGTACACGGGTTTGTTGTCGCCGATTTGATAGCAGACGGTGGTGAGTAGTCCGTGTTCGCTGTGGACGACTTCCTCACCGGTGTTCAGGAGAAGGAAATTGCCTGTGCCATAGGTGTTTTTGGCTTCACCCGGTTTGAGGCAGGCCTGTCCGAAGGTGGCTGCCTGCTGGTCGCCGAGGATGCCGGCGATCGGCACATCGGCGAGTGCGCCGCGCTCGCGGACATGGCAATACACCTTCGACGAACTGTGGATCTCGGGTAACAGGCTCATCGGGATACGCATCTCGGCGCAGATCTGTTCGTCCCAGGCGAGGGTTTCGAGATCCATCAGCATGGTCCGGGACGCATTGGTGACGTCGGTCAGATGCCGGCCACCGTCGGGTCCGCCGGTCATGTTCCAGATCAGCCACGTATCCATTGTGCCGAAACACAATTCACCGGCCTCGGCTCGGTCCCGGACACCGTCGACGTTGTCGAGAATCCATCGGATCTTGGGGCCGGAGAAGTAGGTGGACAACGGCAGGCCGGTGCGCTGCTGATATCTACCCGGACCCTGGTCGCCGGCGAGCTCCTTGCAGAGTGCCGCCGTGCGCGTGTCCTGCCAGACGATCGCGTTGTAGACGGGCTGCCCCGTCGACCGATCCCAGACCACGGTGGTCTCACGCTGATTGGTGATCCCGAGGGCGACGATGTCGGCGGTCTGCAGATCTTCCGCCGCCATGGCAGCGGCCACGACCCGGCGCGTGTGACGCCAGATCTCGACGGCATCGTGCTCGACCCACCCGGACCGCGGGAAGATCTGCGTGTGCTCGACCTGCTCCGAACTGATGACACGTCCGGAATGGTCGAAAATCATGCAACGCGTCGACGTTGTTCCCTGGTCGACCGCGGCGACGTAACCCGTGGTGTTGCTCACGTCCCCGAGTGTTCCATGAACTGCACGTAGAGTCCGCTGTGATGGACCTCGACGTGTCACCGGAGCGCTTTGGAGTGGCCGAATAGTTACCAGCGGGTAACCTGGGACAGGAGTATCCGCCCAGCGAATGGGAGATCGCGATGAGCACAGCAACATTCGATCCGGATCGTCCCGCCGACCTTGGTCCGCGCTACCGGGAAAATGCCTGGCAGCGCCTGTCGACCGAGCAGTTCGACGTGGTGGTGGTCGGCGGCGGGATCGTCGGGGTCGGAACTGCGCTCGATGCCGCGACCCGCGGACTGCGGGTGGCACTCGTCGAGGCCCGCGATATCGCATCGGGTACATCGAGTCGTTCATCCAAGATGTTCCACGGTGGACTGCGCTACCTCGAGCAACTCGAGTTCGGTCTGGTCCGCGAAGCGCTGCGTGAACGTGAACTGTCGCTGAGCACCCTCGCGCCGCACCTGGTCAAACCGCTCCCGTTTCTGTATCCGCTGACGCACCGCGGCTGGGAACGGCCGTATATGGCAGCGGGCCTTTTTCTCTACGACTCGCTGGGTGGTTCGAAATCGGTTCCCGGGCAACGCCACGTGACCCGATCCGGGGCGCTGCGGATCGCTCCGGCACTCAAACGGAACTCACTCACCGGCGGGATCACCTACTACGACACGGTGGTCGACGACGCCCGCCACACCATGACCGTGGCGCGCACGGCCGCGCAATATGGTGCGGTCATCCGGACCTCGACGCAGGTCACCGGCTTCCTTCGGGAGGCGGACAGGGTCAGCGGCGTCCGCGTCCGAGATACCGAGTCCGGCGAGATCGCAGAGATCCGCAGTCATTGCGTGATCAATGCGTCGGGGGTCTGGACCGACGAGATCCAGGCATTGTCGAAGCAGCGTGGCCGCTTTCGGGTCCGGGCATCCAAGGGTGTGCACATCGTGGTCCCGCGCGACCGCATCGTCAGCGAGTCCGCCATCATCCTCCGGACCGCCAAGTCCGTGCTGTTCGTGATCCCCTGGGAGACCCACTGGATCGTCGGAACCACCGACACCGACTGGAACCTCGACCTCGCGCATCCGGCCGCCACCGCCGCCGACATCGAATACATTCTCGAACGTGTCAACGAAGTGCTGGTGACGCCGTTGACCCAGGCCGACATCGAAGGGGTCTACGCCGGACTCCGTCCACTGCTCGCCGGCGAAAGCGACGAGACGTCGAAGCTCTCCCGTGAACATGCGGTCGCCGAGGTGGCGCCCGGAATGATCGCGATCGCCGGCGGCAAATACACCACCTATCGGGTGATGGCCGCAGACGCCGTGGATGCCATCACCGACTTCATCCCGGTGCGGGTGGCGCCGTCGATCACCGCGAAGGTGCCACTGATCGGGGCAGACGGCTACCACGCGCTGATCAACCAATGCGATCAGCTCGGACAACGACACGGCCTACACCCGTACCGCATTCGCCGACTGCTCAATCGCTACGGCTCGTTGATCGACGACGTCCTGGCCTACGCCAAGAAGGACGCCAGCCTCCTCGAACCGCTGACGAGCGCTCCGCAATACCTGCGGGTCGAGGTGGTCTACGCCGTGGTCAGCGAAGCCGCACTGCACCTCGAAGACATCCTCGCGCGGCGTACCCGCATCGCGATCGAATACCCCGACCGTGGCGTGAACTGCGCGGCCGAGGTGGCCGATCTGGTTGCGCCACTGCTGGACTGGGATGCCGAGCAGACCGAGTTCGAGGTCGAGACATACCTGGCCCGGGTGGCCGCCGAGGTCGCCTCGCAGCGTCAGCCCGACGACGAATCCGCCGACGCCCTGCGCGCGGCCGCTCCGGAATCGCGCTCCGAACTCCTGGAACCGGTGCCGGTCCCGGATTGATGAAGGTTCAGCACCGCGTAGGTAGGCGCAGGATCAGGCGGGCTCGTACCGCAGCAGAGTGACGTCGTCGTCGGGGTAGTCGAAGAAGACCGGCTTGACCCGCATGCCCACGGTGATGTCCTCCGGTGCGACGTTGACCAGTTCGGTGGACAAGCGGGGGCCCTCGTCCCACTGCACCACGGCAACCAACTGCGGTACCGAGTCAGCGAAGTGCGGCGACACCGGTTTGTGCGCAATGGTGAAGGTGTAGAGCTTCCCGAGTCCGGAGATCTCGCGCCACTCGAGGTCGTCGGCCAGTGTTCCGGGCGCCAGGAGGCGCGGATAGAACACATACTTCTGTAGCGACGGCGAATACTGGATACGAATCTTGTGCTCTGCCAACGCGTCCCAGAAGGGTGCGGTCACAGGCGTTTTCACCGGCATCGGTTTGGTGAACGTCATGAGGTGATCGCTTTCTAGTCGCCCTGGAGAACCAGTGTGGTCTGTTCGCCCATCACGCCACCGTTGCCGGAGACGAACGCGCGATTGCAGTCGTTGACCTGTGCGTCCCCGGCCCGGCCCATGATCTGGCGGGTGGCATCGCAGACGTGATGCATGCCGCCGGCAAGTCCGGCCTGGCCGAAGCCGAGCTGGCCGCCCGCGGTGTTCAGCGGGAAGTCTCCGCGGAAGGTCAGGTCATGCGAGTTCACGAACTCCATGCCCTTGCCCTTGTCGCAGAAGCCGGCGTCTTCCAGGCTCATCAGCACGGTGATGGTGTAGCAGTCGTAGATCGAGACCATGTCCATGTCGTCGCGATCGAGTCCGCTCATCGTGAATGCGGTGTTGGCGGCCTGGGTGATCGGCGTCTGCAGCAGATCGTCGGCGTAGCTGGGCGTCTTGTAGGCGACGTGCTCGCCGAAGCCCTTGACCCACACCGGCCGATTCTTGCTCTTCTTGGCCAGCGACGCAGACGTGACCAACACCGTGGCGCCACCTGAACAGGGCATCACGATCTCGAGACGGTGAAGGGGGTCGGCGATCATGGGACTGGCCAAGACGTCCTCGATGGTCAGTGGCGTGTCGTAGAAGATCGCATCGGGTGTGTGATTGGCGTTGACCCGTTGGTCCACAACAATTTTCGCAAGTGCGCGCTCGTCGTATCCGTAGACCGAACGATACAACTGCGCGATCTGCCCGTACGGACCGTTCTGGCCGAGATTGCCGAACGGGATGTCGAACTCTGCCTGGGGCGAGCCGTAACGGTTCGACGACGAGCCGTACAGCAGGATGTCGGTGAGACTCTCCGGCAGCGGCTTCTTCGCGTTGTACGGCACACCGTAATCGGCAGGCAGCACACACAAGACGGCTTCACAGATGCCCAGCTCCACGGCCGCGGCGGCGCGCCAGACCATCGCAGACGCCGATGCGCCGCCGAGGTCGACGACTTCGGCGAAGTTGATCTTGGCACCGAGGTATTCGGCGATGGTCGACGGAACGAACATCTCGGACTCGAGCAGCGTCGACGTGACGATTCCGTCGATCGCGACCCCGGTCAGTCCGGCGTCCGCGATGGCCGCCGCCGACAGCGTCGCCCACTGTTCGAGCGTGAAGCGAGGCGTCCTGGTGGAGACTTTCTGCGGTGGCAATTCCGTATATCCGACAATTGCCGCATCGCCTTGAAACCCCATGGATGCTCCTGCAGGTCAGAAATGGAAAAGACGGTCGACCGTCAACCTACTAGAATCTGAATCTAGTTTTCAAGGGAGGGCTAAGCCGGGCCGAACAGGAAGTCCATGAATCGGTTGCACAGGCGGTAGACGTCATCCATGTCTCCATCGTGATAGATCGCCGAGGTCAGGGCAGTGTTGATGATCGACCAGAGCATGATCGCGGCGTCGGTGGACGCATCCGGGCCGAGCCGGGCGAAGTCGCCGGCCAGCGTCTGCTGACAGACTGAAAAGAACTGGCCCAGTAACAAGTTTGCGTTGGCGTCCGAACTCGACTGCAAGATCACGTGGACCTTGAAGAAATGTGGGCGGCGCTCGAACGCCGAGATGACAGCGTTCATCTTGGCGCGGATCTGATGTTCCGATAGGTTCTCGCCGGACCGCGCGTACGCTGGCTCCGCCCAATCCAGGAGCACGGCAGCGTAGAGGTGTTCCTTGGAGGAGAAGTATCGATACAGGGTGCCGAGCGCGACACCGGCCTCCTGTGCCACATCACGGATCTGGATCTGCTCGTACTCCTGCGCCTTGAGCGCGGCGTTGGCAGCCTTGATGATGCTGAGCCGGCGCGCCTGCTGCCAGGCGGGCAGCTCCGAACTGAGCGTCGCCGCTGCAGTGGAAGGTGCCTGTTGCGCCATGAATCAAGTCCTTTGCGTGTGTGAGCCACCTAGTGATGACCGAGCCTGGGTACAGACTAAATTGTCCCGACTTGCCCTGTCCGTCACACCGGCACGATTGGCTATCCGGCCTCAGCCTGTTCGGCGGAGCCGCAAACCCCGCGGCGTGGCCGCAAAGCCACTCTCACGCAGATGCGGTGCGAGATCACTGGTCAGAACCGGGTCACCGTCGACGCGTTCGACGTGCAGGCGATCGACCTGGCCGCGGATCACCACCTTTGCCAGTGCGCCGGTCGCGGCCTCCAGATGGGCGACGTTCTCGCTGAACGTCAGCACAGTCTTTCCGCCGCGCTCGACGAACAAGACCAGATGCCCGTCGACAAGAACCACCAGCGCGCCCGGTTTGCGACCGGGTCGATGGCCCTCGGCCTGCTTCGGCCAGGCCAGCGCTGCGCCGTACGGATTGGCCGGATCGGTGGCGGCGAGCGCCAGAGCCGACGTGCCGGTGGTCTCGACCTCGTCGCGGAGCCGGTCGACCGTGGTGGTCGCGGCGAACTGGGCGCCGCCGAGCCCGTCGATGTAGTAGCCGCGCCGAACTTTACCGCTGTCCTCAAAACCGCTGAGCGCCTTGTATACCCGGGAGAAACCACCGGCGATGCCTTCGGTCGTCACCGCACCCTTGGTCACCACGCCGTACCGGTCGAGCAGTGCCGAGCACTGAGCAGCGACCGCGCGAGTCGGATCGGACATCTGTTCCGGTAGCGCAAACCATCGTCCGGTCATCGACAGCGGTGCCGTCCGTGGGGTTCGGGCAAACCGGCTTCGACCGCGATGTGCCGGGGCACCGCGCGTGCCGCCCGGTTTGCGGCCGGGACCGAGCAGGGCCCGGACCGGGCTGAAGGTGTCGTTGCTGATCCGTCCGGCCCAGGCCAGATCCCAGAGGGCCATTTCGACATCGGCTCCGAGCGGAGATACGCCGCCAAGGGCCAACGCATCGCTGAGCTGCCGAAAGAAGAAGGCTCCGCCGGTGGCGAGCTGCTCGAGCAGCCGGTGGTGCAGATCGCCCATGTCGATCTCCGCCTGGATCGGGAGACTGTCTTCGGCCACATCCGCCGGATGCAGGCTGATCCAGCCGTCGGATCCCGACAGCCGCCCGTGACCGGCCCAGAGCACCTCGCCGCCGGCGCTCAGTTCGTCGAGCATGTCGGGGCGGTAGTCGGCCACCCGCGCGGGCAGGATCAGCGACTCCCACGCCGATGCCGGAATCGGTACTCCGGCAAGCTGATCGATCACCGTCGACACACCGTCGATGCCCCGGAGCCGCGACCGTCCGGTGACGTGCTGCCAACCGGTCACGAACCGGGCGTAGGTTTCGTGACTGACCGGCGCGATCTCGGCGCGGCTCGCCGCCAGCGACGCCCTACGTAATCCCGCGAGAACCTCTGTATTGCACCACTGTTCACCGTTGCGCAGGGTCCCGGCGGGTTCGGGCCGGAAGTCTCCCTCGACAACTCGCCGCTGACCGGCCAGGCGCACCAGGGTGTCGCGGACAACCGCCACTCTCACGCCCAGCGACTCGGCGGCATCGGAGGCCAGGAACGGGCCATGGGTTCGGGCGTAGCGGCCGACGATGTCGCCGAGTGGGTCGTCGACGGGTTCGAGGAATGCCAGCGGAAGTCCCTGCGGTGGCGGGATGCCCAACCCGTCGCGCAGCCGTCCGGCGTCCTCGGCAGCTGCGTACAGCTCCGAACCAGCGCGCTGAATGGTGATGACGCGTCCGGCGGCGATGAGTTCGTCGATCAGCGGCAGCGGATCGTCGCCGGTGAAGCGAGGACCCACCTCGCTCGCGCGTAGTGGTCCGAGCCAGCGGAACAGATCTGCGATGCCCTCGATGTCGCGGGCGCGGCGATCCGGATGCAGTCGCTGCAGTTTGGCCTCGGTATCGGCGATGACATTGGCGTCGAGGAGTTCTCGAAGATCGACCCGGCCGAGGAGCTGAGCCAGCAATGCGGTGTCGAGGGACAGCGTGGCGGCGCGGCGCTCGGCCAGCGGGGCGTCGTCGGCGTACATGAAGGCGCCGACATAGCCGAACAAAAGCGACGACGCCATGGGAGACGGTGTCTGCGTTTCGATCTCGATGATCCGCAGGCGCCGCGTTGCTATCCGGGTGAGGAGGTCGACCAGCGCGGGCAGGTCGTAGACGTCTTGGAGGCACTCGCGAAACGCCTCGAGGATGATCGGGAACTGCGGAAACTTCTGGGCCACCGCGAGGAGCTGCGCGCTGCGTTGGCGCTGCTGCCACAGGGGTGCGCGGCGCCCGGGATTGCGCCGGGGCAAGAGCAGCGCCCGGGCAGCGCATTCGCGGAACCGGGAGGCGAACATGGCCGAACCGCCGAGTTGCTCGGTGACGATCTGCTCGATCTCATCGGCCTCGAACCCGAACAGTGCCGCACCCGGCGGCTGGTCGTCGGTGTCGGGAAGCCGGACGATGATGCCGTCGTCCGCGGCGGAGACCGCCCCGTCGATGCCGTAGTCCTGCTGCAGCCGCGCCGACACCGCACTGGCCCACGGTGCGTGCACCCGCAAACCGTACGGGGAGTGCAGGATCACCCGCCAGTCGCCGAGTTCGTCGCGGAATCTCTCGACCAGCAGAGTGCGGTCGGTGGGCAGATGGCCGGTGGCCGCCTGCTGCTCGGATACCAGTTGGGCGAGGTTGTCGCGGGCAAAATCGTTGAGCCCCAGCCGCTTCGCATGTGACTCGAGCTTCTTGTTGTCGATGAGCTCACCGACGAACCTGCCGATGGCCTCACCCAGCTCGGCCGGCCTGCCGATGCTGTCGCCATGCCAGAACGGGAGCCGTCCGGCCTGTCCGAACGCGGGTGTGACCAGGACGCGGTCGTGCGTGATGTCCTCGATCCGCCAACTCGTGGCGCCCAGTGCAAACACATCGCCGACCCGCGATTCGTAGACCATCTCCTCGTCGAGTTCGCCTACCCGCGTTTGTTTTTCGCCGACCATGTAGACGGCGAACAGGCCCCGGTCGGGGATCGCTCCACCGGAGGTGACGGCCAGGCGCTGTGCCCCCGGCCGCCCGGTCAACGTGCCCTGCGCACGATCCCAGACGATCCGCGGCCGCAGTTCGGCGAACTCGTCGGACGGATAACGCCCCGACAGCAGATCGAGTGTCGCGTCGAAAACCGGCCTCGACAGCGTTGCGTAGGGTGCGCTGCGACGCACGAGCTGGTACCACTCGTCGACGTCGATACTGCCGGTGGCACAGGCGGCGACGGTCTGCTGCGCGAGGATGTCGAGCGGATTGGACGGGACCGTGAGTTCTTCGATGAGTCCGTCGGTCATCCGTTCGACGGCAACGGCACAGCGCAGCAGGTCGGCCCGATGCTTGGGAAACAGCACACCCTGGCTGATCTCGCCGACCTGGTGGCCGGCGCGGCCGATCCGCTGCAGCCCGCTCGCCACCGAGGGCGGCGCCTCGACCTGGACGACCAGGTCTACCGCGCCCATGTCGATGCCCAATTCGAGACTGCTGGTGGCGACCACACAACGCAGACGTCCGGACTTGAGCTCTTCTTCGATCTGGCCGCGAACCTCTTTGCTGACCGAACCATGGTGTGCGCGGGCGAGCAGGGGAGCCGCGCCCTTGCTGGCGCCGCTGCCCATCACCTGCGCCGGGGCACCGCCGGGCACCCGGGGATTGGGCATGGACTCCCCGGATTCACCGATCCGGATGGCGTGGACCTCGTTGAGGCGGGCCGTCAATTGTTCGGCCAGTCGACGCGAATTGGTGAAGACGATGGTCGACCGGTTCTTTTCGATCCGATCGACGATGGAGTTCTCGACGTACGGCCAGAGTGATCCCGCTGCCGGTGCGGACGCTTCGTCGTCGATCTCCTCGCTGCCGGCGATCACCGGGATGTTGGTCATGTCGGCGACCGGAACCTCGACGGACAGATCGAATGTCTTCTGTGCCACCGGCTGCACCACCGTGCACGGGCGACTGCCGGACAGGAACTCGGCAACGCGTTGCGCGGGGCGTACGGTCGCGGACAGACCGATGCGCTGCGCGGGGGTGTCGAGGAGTTCGTCGAGGCGTTCCAGCGAGACAGCGAGGTGGGTGCCCCGTTTGGTC
The DNA here is from genome assembly GCF_000383535.1 of Nocardia sp. 348MFTsu5.1. NCBI lineage: Bacteria > Bacillati > Actinomycetota > Actinomycetes > Mycobacteriales > Nocardiaceae > Nocardia > Nocardia sp. 348MFTsu5.1. The sequence continues at coordinate 141,598 of NZ_KB911522.1, read as the reverse complement.
CCGGCGACGGCGTGGACCTCGTCGATGATGACGGTCTGTACCGACGTCAGGGTTTCGCGGGCCGACGACGTCAGCATCAGGAAGAGTGACTCGGGTGTGGTGATGAGGATGTCCGGTGGCTTGCGCAGCAGCTGGCGGCGCTGGGCCGGCGGGGTGTCGCCGGACCGGACGCCGACAGTGATGTCGGGGACGGGTTCGCCCAGATCTTGTGCCGCCCGTGTCAGGCCGATCAGGGGCGCGCGCAGGTTGCGTTCGACGTCGATGGCCAGCGCCTTGAGCGGCGAGACATACAGAACGCGGGTACCCACCGGTTCTGCTCCGGCCGGCACCGGATGCGCCGCGAGCTGATCGAGCGCCCACAGGAACGCCGACAGCGTCTTGCCGGACCCGGTTGGCGCCACCACCAGCGTGTTCTGGCCGTCGGCGATCGAGTTCCAGGCACCCAACTGGGCTGCGGTGGGCTCGGGGAATGCCGCAGTGAACCAGGCGCGGGTGGGCGCGGTGAACCGGCCGAGAACCTGCTGCGCGTCGATACCGGCAGACTTCGGCGGTGAGGGCTTGCGGGCGGCCATTGCTCCATGATCCATGAGAGGTCTGACAGTGGCGCCCGACATTCCCGGACACAGCCCGCCTTGACCGGGGAAAAGTCGCACGAATAGAGTCGGTTCACGCTGTGTGAACGGGAAATCCGGTGGAAATCCGGAACGGTCGCGCCACTGTGGGTTCGACAGGTCATCCGTGATCTGGAGAACGAGTCAGAGCACCGGCACTCAGCGCATATCAACATAGACGCGGGCGCGTTTACCCGCGAGAGGAGTTAATGTGTCGAGTTCTTCAGTGGCCCAGCCGGTTTCGGGTGCAAAGCTTTCAGTCGCGGTGCCCGACGTATCGGTGGCCGACGCCGCGTTGTGGTTGACCGCAACCACGTTCGTGGCCGCTTTGGCGTACTACTTCCTCGGGTTCGACCAGGGGGCGGTGTCAGTGTTCGGGTCGGATACCCACGTCCACGAGTTCATCCATGACGCCCGCCATTTCCTTGGATACCCCTGCCACTGAGCAACTGACACCATGGAAAAGAAGTTCATCGGCGCCGGCCTGCTCTCAGGCCTGGTCGCCGGATTGGTCGCGTTCATCTTCGCCCGCATCTACCTCGAACCGCTCGTCGAGCGGGCCGTCGGTTACGAAGAGGACCGGTCGCACGCCGAGCTGGAACTCACCGGCGGCGAGCACGGTCATGAGCACGAGCTGTTCTCGCGCACCATCCAGCAGAACATCGGAGCCGGAGTCGGCACCGTGGTCTTCGGACTCATCATGGGTGCGTTCTTCGCGGTCGCGTTCACGGTGCTGTGGGCGTACATCGGTCGGCGCTACCCGCGGACCGACCCCCGTACCGTGGCAGGTTTTCTCGCCACCTTCGGTTTTGTCGCGGTCTACCTGATCCCGTTCTGTGCGTACCCGGCAAATCCGCCGGCGGTTGGTGAGGAAGACACGATCGGGTCGCGTAGTAGCGCGTATCTGACGATCGTTCTGTTGTCTGTCGCCTTCATGGTCGCCGCGACGGTGCTGGCGTTCTGGTTGGCACCCAAGATCGGCGGGCTGTACTCGGCGATCGCCGGTGGCGCTGCATATCTCGTGGCCGTCGGCATCACCATCGCCTTGTTGCCGAGCTTCGATGAGGTGCCGTCGTCGTTGATGAATGGCAACACCATCGTGTTCCCGGGATTCCCGGCCGATCTGGTGGGCGACTTCCGGCTCTATTCAGTTCTCAACCAGGTGATCCTCTGGACCGTCCTCGGGCTGGTGTTCGCGGTGATCCTGACCGTGATGGGCAAGCGTCAGGCACGTGCGGCGCAAACCCCGGCATCTGTGAGCGCAGGCTGAATCTGCGTCTGCTCACCGCGGCCCGAACCGGGCCCAACTCGGCACTGAGTTTCGGTGCCGACGATCCACTCGACCAACGCGGCCGCGCCGATTGTGCGCGGCTGCGTTGGTCTGTTTCCAGGGAAGCTCAGGTCGCGCCGGAACGTTCGGCCATCGAGACGGCTGAACTGACCGGGTGTGCCGGCCCGATCGATTCGAAGCTGTCGTCCATAGACCTCGGTTCCTGGGCCGGTCTTGCTCCAGAGCAGGTCGATCCGATGGAACTCGGATCCTGGCTGATGGACCCGGATTTCGCCTCGCATGGCGGTGAGAGTGTCACCGCCTTTGTCGCTCGCCTGGCAGATTGGCTCAAGGGCTGTGCCGACTCGGATTCGATCGCGGTCGTGACCAGCGGTACAGCGCAAGGGCTGGTGGCCGCAGCGCTTGCATGCGATTTCTGGAGTGTCGAGGTCGCTCCTGCACAGGTCGTGAACCTGTCGCGACGAGGCGGCCGGTGGCGGGTTCGCATCGGGTGTTAGCGGGCCGCGGAGGCGATTCGCGAACCTGGCACAGGAACTGAAACTTGTTCTAATGTTGGAGCCAATAGTTGCGCCGACGCCAGGGGAGCCGAGAATGTTCGAGTGGTCCGAAGAAGATCTGATGGTGCGGGACGCCGTCCGCGGATTCATCGACAAGGAGATACGTCCGCACGTCGATGAACTCGAGACCGGCAACATGCCGCCTTACGACATCATTCGCTTGATGCTCAAGACTTTCGGTATCGACGCGATGGCTGCCGATGCACTGGAGAAGGAGCTCGCCCGCGAGGAGGCCGCAGCGGCCGGTGGGCAAACCGAGGCGCCGGCGAAGTCGGGGTCCGGTGGCGGGGGGATGACGTCGATGGCGTCGATCCTGAACATCGAGCTGTCCGGCGTGAGCCTGGGCATCGTTGCCTCGATGGGCGTGAGCATGGGTCTGACCCCGTCGACCATCCGGTCGCGCGGAACGCTGGCCCAGAAGAGGCGATGGCTGCCCGGGTTGGTCACCATGAACAAGGTCGGCGCCTGGGCCATCACCGAACCCGATTCCGGCTCGGATGCATTGGGTGGCATGAAGACAACGGTTCGGCGGGACGGCGAGAACTACATCCTCAACGGCCAGAAGACGTTCATCACCAACGGTCCCTTCGCCGACACCGCAGTGGTGTTCGCCAAGCTCGACGAGGGTGACCCGGACGTCGACCGTCGCCATCGCAAAGTTCTCACCTTTGTCCTCGACAAGGGCATGGAGGGCTTCACGCAGGGCAAACCGTTCAAGAAGATGGGCATCATGTCGTCGCCGACCGGCGAGCTGTTCTTCGACAACGTGAAGGTCGACAAGGATCGCCTGCTCGGTGAAACCGAGGACACCGGCGGCGGCACCGGCGGCGAGGGTGCCAAGGCCGGGTTTGTGCTCGAGCGCGTCGGCATCGCGTCGATCTCGCTGGGCGTCATCAACGAATGCCAGCGGCTGTGTATCGACTACGCAAAGCAGCGCATGCTGTGGGGCAAGCCGATCTCCGAGCTCCAGCTGATCCAGCTGAAGCTCGCCGAGATGGAAGTTGCCCGGTTCAACGTGCAGAACATGGTGTTCCACGCCCTCGAACGGTCGCAGGCGGGCAAGCCGCTCGACCTCGCGGAGGCGTCCGCGATGAAGCTGTATTCATCACGCGCGGCCACCGATGTGGCGATGGAAGCGGTGCAGCTGTTCGGCGGCAACGGTTACATGGCCGAGTACCGGGTGGAGCAGCTGGCTCGTGACGCGAAGTCGCTGATGATCTACGCCGGCAGCAACGAAGTCCAGGTCACACACGTCGCCAAGGGCATTTTGGCCCGGTAGACAGATCGGCCGAGAACGGTCGTATCCCCAGGTACAGGCGCTGGCGCGCGTGTGGGGGTACGACCGTTTTGTGTGGGGCGGGATTAATGCACGATATTTACAAACAGAGTGGACTGTTTCTAAATTCTTCGCTAGCCTCACTGGTGTGGCAACAAGGACACCTGCACCCGGCACATCGGATGACCCTGCGGCCGAAGCCGGCGATCCCGTCACGGCCCCCAGTCGCACGCAGGCTCAGCGCACCGCGCAGATGCGAGCCAGGCTGCTCGATGCGGCGATCGGCTGCCTCATCGACAACGGCTATGCGGGAACCAGCACCCAGGAGATCTCGCGTCGCGCGGGTGTCTCCAGAGGCGCGCAGCTGCACCACTTTCCGACCAAGGAGTCGCTGGTGGTCGCAGCCGTCGAACATCTGGTCGAGCAACGTCTCGCCGAGATGCTGGACGCGCACACCGACGGCTCCGCCGGTGTCGAACTGTTCCTCGACGCCTTCTCGGGCCCGCTGTTCTATGCCGCGCTCGAGCTATGGATCGCCGCTCGGACGGATCCGGCACTGCATGCTGCGGTACTGCCGCTCGAGGCGCGGGTCAATGAGGCCATCCGGGATGGCGGCGCCGCCATCTTCGGTGACCGGATGTCGCCCGAAGCGATCGAGATCAGCGTCGAACTCGCCCGGGGACTGGCGGTCTCAGCCCTGTTCCGCAACAACACAACCGACCGGGAGTTGCGCGAGCGACTGATCCCGATATGGGAGGCAATGGTGACCGACAAATGAGTATCCGCCCCACCCGCCCCGCGCCGCTGGCAGCACTGCCGGCACAGGTGCACACGTTGATCGTCGGAACCGGCTTTGCCGGACTGGCTGCGGCACACAAGATCCTGACCGAAAAGACTTCATCCGACGTTGTACTCATCGAACGCGCCGCGGATGTGGGCGGCACCTGGCGCGACAACACCTATCCCGGTGCGGCCTGCGATGTTCCGAGCAACCTGTACTCGTTCTCCTTCGCGCCAAGCCCGGCCTGGACGCACAATTATGCGCGCCAGCCGGAGATCTTCGACTACCTGAAGTCGGTGGCGGACAGCCATGGGATGCGCGAGCGGACCGTCTTCGACTGCGAGTTGCTCAGTGCGCGATGGGATTCGGAGACCTCGCGGTGGAACGTCGAGACCTCGCAGGGCACGACATCGGCTCAGGTGCTGGTGGCGGCGACGGGAACGTTGTCGAATCCGAGCTTCCCGGATGTTCCGGGGATCGGTGACTTCACCGGGACGATGTTCCACAGCGCCACCTGGGACCACGGCTTCGACCCGGCAGGCAAGCGCATCGCGGTGGTCGGGACCGGCGCATCGGCCATTCAGTTCGTTCCTGAATTGGCCGATCCTGCAGAACATCTGACTGTCTTCCAGCGCACGCCGGCATGGATCATTCCGCGACTGGAGCGGCCCATCGGCGCCCTGGAGCGCAGGTTGTACAAGGTGCTGCCCCCCACCCAGAAGATCGCCAGAGGTGCGCTCTATGCCTACCGCGAAGGCTACGTCGTCGCGCTGGCGAAATTCACGTTCCTGCTGCCACTGTTCAAATTGGTCGCCCAAGGGCAGCTGCGCAGGCAGGTCTCCGATCCTGTCCTCCGGAAGAAGTTGACGCCCGGTTTCACCATCGGGTGCAAACGGATGTTGCTGAGCAACACCTGGCTTCGGACGCTGTCTCGGCCGGATGTCGACCTGGTGGACACGGGCATGTCGGCGATGACCGCGGAGGGTGTGGTCGACGGAAATGGTGTTGAACACAAGGTCGACGCAGTGGTCTTCGGTACCGGATTCACCGCGACGGAGCCCCCGGTGGCGCAGGTACTGCACGGTGCCGACGGCCGAAGTCTTGCCGAATCCTGGAACGGCAGCCCGAGCGCGTATCGCGGCACGTCGGTGAACGGCTTCCCGAACCTCTTCCTGATGTACGGGCCGAACACCAACCTCGGGCACAGTTCCATCGTGTACATGCTGGAATCGCAGGCGAACTACATCAATTCGGCGATCGCGCAGATGTCGGACCGGAAGTTGTCGAGCATCGATGTGACGCGACGAGCACAAGAGGCCTACAACGACGACATCGACGAACAGCTCACCGACACCGTCTGGAATGCGGGCGGATGCTCCAGCTGGTACTTCGATCGCAAAGGCCGGAACTCGGTGATGTGGCCGACGTTCACCTGGGAATTCCGAAAGCTTCTACGCACAACGGATCTGGGCGACTTCGAACTCCGCCGCGGTGCCCCCGCCGCGCAGCCCCGGGAAAGTGAGTCTGCATGAACGACTACGACGTCGTGGTTGTCGGATCCGGCTTCGGTGGATCGGTGTCCGCACTGCGCCTGGCCGAAAAGGGTTACAAAGTAGCGGTTCTGGAGGCCGGCCGCCGCTTCGAAGACGACGAATTGCCGAAGACCAGCTGGCGATTGCGCAAGTACCTGTGGGCGCCGTGGATGGGTTGTTATGGCGTCCAGCGCATTCACCTGCTACCCGATGTCCTGGTGATGGCCGGTGCGGGTGTGGGCGGCGGTTCACTGAACTATGCCAACACGCTGTATCAGCCGCCGCAGCGCTTCTTCGAAGATCCGCAATGGGGCGACATCACCGACTGGTTCGACGAACTGAACCCCTACTACGACCAGGCCCGCCGGATGCTCGGCGTTGTCGACAATCCGAGTGTGACTGCCGCCGACAAGGTCATGCGTGAGGTCGCCGAGGACATGGGCGTTGGTTCGACGTTCACCACCACGCCGGTGGGTGTGCTGTTCGGCAACCCCGGTGAGCGGGTGGCGGATCCCTTCTTCGGTGGGGCCGGACCCGAGCGCACCGCGTGCACCGAATGTGGGTCGTGCATGACCGGATGCCGGGTGGGTGCCAAGAACACGCTGGTCAAGAACTACCTGCACCTGGCAGAGAAGGCCGGAGTGACGGTATTGCCGTTGACCACGGTGAGCGCGGTCCGGCCGTCCGGGGACGGCTATGAGGTCGTCACCCGGCGGACCGGCGCCAAACTGCGTCGTCGGGAGAAGAGCATCTCTGCCGGCCAGGTGGTCTTCGCGGCCGGAACCTACGGCACACAGAAGTTGCTGCTCGCGATGAAGGACACCGGAGAACTTCCCGAGCTGTCCGACCAGTTGGGCTCGGTGGTGCGAACCAACTCAGAGGCGGTGCTGGCCGCGACGGCACGTAACCGCGACACCGACTACACCAACGGTGTTGCCATCACCTCGTCTTTCCATCCGGACGACCACACGCATATCGAGCCGGTGCGATACGGCAAGGGCAGCAATGCCATCGGACTCTTGCAGACGGTGTTGTCGGACGGTGGTGGCCGGACACCTCGGGTTCTCAAGACAGTCGGAGTCGCCATGCGTCACCCGGCGGCGTTCGTCCGGAGTCTCTCGGTGCGGCACTGGTCGGAGAAGACCATCATCGCGCTCGTGATGCAGACCGACGACAACTCGCTCGAACTGGCATCGGTGCGCGGCGTCTTCGGTCGCCGGCTGACCAGCCGGCCCGGTTCCGGAAACCCGCCGCCCGAGTGGATCCCGCAGGGACATACGGCGATCCGGCTCCTCGCCGACAAGATCGACGGCGATCCGGGTGGATCGATGGCCGAGGTGGTCAACATCCCGATGACCGCACACTTCCTGGGTGGTTGCGTCATCGGTGCGGACGCCGAACGCGGTGTCGTCGACCCGTATCACCGCGTCTTCGGCCATCCCGGCTTGCATGTCGTCGACGGATCCGCAGTGAGCGCCAACTTGGGGGTGAACCCGTCGCTGACCATCACCGCACAGGCAGAACGTGCGATTGCACTGTGGCCCAACAAGGGTGAGGCCGATCGGCGGCCGCGGCTCGGTGAAAATTATGTCCGGGTGCCCGCGGTGCCGCCCACGTCGCCGGTCGTGCCGGCGGATGCTCCCGCGGCGCTGCGACTGCCCCTGTTTGTGACCACTACCAAGACAACTGAAGGAGCCTGTTGATGTGGAGTGTGGCTGAATCCGAAGGTATCCCCGCGCAGTTGCCGGTGAGTTCGCCACCGCCGTGGCCCGCGACGGTGCGGGCCACACTCTGGTGGCACCGGGCGACGGAGCAAGCCATTGCGCTCGGTGGACCGGACTCGAACATCAACATCACCGTCGGGATGGTGGTCGACTACCTTGATTCGCCGGTCGGCCCGTATCGAGAGATCTTGGCCAGTCCGGTACTTCGCCGGCCGGGCGGGGGTCGTGGTGTGATGCCCCGGCTGTCGGTTCCGTTCATCGCCGTCGACTCGGCGGCCTCGGTCCACGGTGGCCGGGAGCACTGGCACCTGCCAAAGGTGCTGGCCGACTTCACCGGCGACGTCCTCGAAGGTGCCGGGGCATCGGGCCCCCACTGGCTGGTGGAAACCCAGTCCGAAGGGCGTGGCCCGTCGTTCCCGATCAAAGGCGGACTCGGATTTGCCCAGCCGGTTGTCGACGGGTTGCAGGTAGCGTCGACCAAAATGACCGGCCGGGCCCGCTATGCGAAAGTCACCGTTCTCGCGGAAGGGCCGACGTTGACCGGCTGGCTCAAACCGGGCACCCACCACGGCCTCCAGATCGTGTCCGGAACAATGGAAACCGGCATCGCCCGCACCATCTCATCCTGACCGCACCCCCGCCGAGCGTGCCGAAATCACCGTCGACCGTGCCGAAGGTGCACGAGATCGACTGTAGGCCTGGTGTTTTCGGCACGCTCGATGGTTTCTTTGGCACGCTCGGCGGTTCGTTTGGCACGCTCGACGGCCCGCTTGGCGGGATGGGCACGCTCGACGGTGATTTCGGCACGCTCGGTGGCGGGTGGGTCAGGTGGTGAGGGCGCGCCAGACTCGGGGTGGGTTCATCGGTAGCTGGTGGATGCGGACGCCGATGGCGTTGCGGATGGCGCTTTCCAAGGCCGGGGCGACCGGGTTGTAGGGCGCCTCACTCATCGACTTCGCGCCGAGCGGGCCGACGGAATCGTAGGTGTCGGCGAAATAGACGTCGGTCCGCGGCACATCGGCCAACTGGGGGATGTGATAGTTCCGCAGCACCTGGGTCATCACGTGGCCGTCTTCGAGGATCATCTCCTCGTACAGCGCGGTTCCGATGGCCTGGGCCGCACCGCCTTCGATCTGTCCGCGACACTGCTGCGGGTTCATCACCACACCGGCGTCGGCGGCCTGCAGCGACTGCAGGATGCGGACCTGCCCGGTGGCGGTGCTGACCGCGACCCGGAACGCGTGGACGTTGTACGCCACCGACCGCGGACTGCCGTCATGGTTACCGCTGCACTCGAGGGTGCCGCCGGCAGCGGCCGCGACCCCGGGCAGATCGATGAATGCCGCTCCGGCCTGCACACCTTGAGGTCCGAGCCGGCAATCGGCCTGATCCGCCCCGAGTCGTGCGGCGGCGACCTCGATTATGCGCCGACGGAGTTCAACGCAGGCCGAGTTCAGGGCCTTGCCCGCGACAACGGTGCCGGCTGAACCGAACGCTCCGGTGTCATGGCCGACGACGTCGGTGTCGGCTTGCTGCAGGACAATCTGGCTGGGCGCGCAGCCGAGTGCCGAGGCGGCGATCTGCGTGAGGACCGTGGTGGTTCCGTTGCCGAATTCGGCCGTACCGACCGCAGCGATGAAGTCACCCTCGGCAGTGAGTGTCATCCGGGCATCGGCGTGGTGACCGCGCGGGGGAATCGTCGCGATCATCGTCGCAGCCATACCTTCACCGATCTGCCAATCCGGTTGGGAGGCCAGCACTTCACCATTGCGGGTGGGATCGGTGCGTCCTGACTCCAACGCCCCTTGAGCGAGATCGAGACACTGGTCGAGGCCGTAGCTTCCGTATTCGAGGTCGTCCTCTTCGACCTGCCAGGTGACCAGCGGATCGCCGGGCACCGTGACGTTGATGCGGCGCATCTCAAATGGATCGATACCCAACTGCGCTGCCAATTCGTCGATCGCGCCCTCGATCCCGAACGAGACCTGCCCGAGCCCATAGCCGCGGAACGCCCCCGACGGAATGTTGTTGGTGTAGACCGCACGTGCATCGACGTGCTTGTTCGCACACCGGTACAACGCGACCGATTCGCCACACGAGTGGAACAGCACTCCGGTGCTGTGATTGCCATAGGCGCCGGCATCGGACAACACCGACACAGACAGCGCGGTCAGCACACCGTCGGCCCCGGCGGCGGCCGTGACATCGATGCGCATCGGATGACGGCATGGCGCGATGGTGAACTGGTCGGTCCGGGTGAACTCGTAGACAGCGGGACGGCCGGTCTTGAGCATGGCCAGCAACACCAGGTCTTCCGTCAGCAGTTCCTGTTTGCCGCCGAATCCGCCACCGACACGGGCGGTGTGGACGCGGAGGTCGTCGGCGGGCAGTCCGAAGATGTGGCACAACTCGTCGCGGATCAAGAAGGGAACCTGAGTGCTCGACCGAATGACCAAGCGGCCGTTCTCATCTCGCCAGCCAACTGCTCCATGAGTTTCGAGATGAGTGTGCTGGACCCGCGCGGTCTGCCAGCGGCCGGAGACCACCGTTCCACCCGCGGCCCGGGCTTGTTCCAAACCGGCATCCACATCGCCGGTCGTCCCCTCGAATCCGGCGACGAGGTTGCTCTGTGGATCCGCGATGCGGGCGCCGCGACCCTTGTCGCCGTGGACGAGTGGAGTACCGGGTTCGGTGGCCAGTGCCGGATCGAAGTTGGCCTGCAGGACTTCGTATTCGACGGTGATCAGCTCACCGGCTCGGCGGGCGACGGTCATGGAATCGGCGACCACGGCCGCGACCCGCTGCCCGACGAATCGCACGGTGGTGTCGAAGACATGGGTGTCGTCGGGATCGTCGAGACGATTCTCGTGACGAGCGGTGGAAAACCGAACGCCGGGATCATCCCGGTGGGTGAGGACCGCACGGACTCCGGGCATCTGCTCGGCCGCGGTGGTGTCGATCGACAGGATCCGGGCATGTGGGTGCGGACTGCCGACCACGGCGATGTGACCGAGGTCGGTGGGCAGGCGGTCCATCGTGTACGGCTCGGTGCCGGTGACGATGCGCTTGGCCGCCGGTGCCGGGATCGACCGGCCCACCGAGCGGCCCGGATCACCGGCCGAGACCTTCTCCGTCCCGACAACGCCATCGATCGCGTCGCAGATGGAGCGATACCCGGTGCAGCGGCACAGGTTTCCCTTGAGACTCTGCGGCAGGTCGTCCAGCTGAGCCCGGTCCAGCGCACTGACAGTGACCACCATGCCGGCGGTACAGAAGCCGCACTGAAACCCGGCCGCATCGACAAATCTCTGCTGGAGCGGATGCATGTTGTCCGGGGTACCGAGTCCGGACACGGTGGTGATCTCGGCATCCGACACCCGGAACGCCGGTATCAGGCACGAATGGTGCGGCTCACCGTCGATCAGGACCGAACATGCGCCGCAATCGCCGGCGTCGCAACCCTTTTTGACGCTGTCCTCACCCTGGTCGCGGATGAACGTGCGAAGGCACTGCCCGGGCGCGGGACGGGCTTCGACAAGCTTTCCGTTGATCTTCATCTGCCTTCAGTCCTTCGGCGAACCGGCCAGCCCGACAACAACATCCCGGGTGAGTACGCCGGTGACATGATGGCGCCAGTCTGCGGTGCCGTGCGCGTCCGAATAGTACGCCTGCGGCGGTATCGCCGAATCAACAAGGGCGGCAACCATATCGGGTTCCATGGAGTCAGTGGCGATCACATAGGGAACCTGGGTGGCCGCAGTCACCGAGATCAGCGCACCGGTAGGACGTCGGCGACCGACCACCACCACACCGGATCGTCCCAACGGCGACATGGCCATCTTGCGCAGAGCCGTGGGCTGTGCGAGTGCGGAGGCCGGAATCGTGATGGAGCGCAGTACATCTCCGGGTTCGAGGATGGTCTCGTTCTGCGCGATGACGAATTCCGGTATCGAATAGTGGCGATCGGTGCCATCTGACTTCCAGACCAGCAGCCGCGCATCGAGCGCCGAGGTCATCGAAATCATCGCTCCGGCCGGAAAACCGAGGCAGATGTTGCCGCCGACACTGGCGTTCTTCCAGATCTTGAACGACGCCACCAGCGCTGCGGCGGCGGCGGCAAAGACCGGGGTGGCGACCCATTCCGGAGGGTAATGCGCGGACATGAGCGTCTCGATGGTGCAGGTGGCAGCGATCTCGAGGCCAGAGTCGGTGACAGTGAGGTCGGGCCAGTCGAGTCCACGCAGGTCGATCAGTCGTCGCAGGTGCAGTTGCGGCTCACTCATCAGCCAGGTGCCGCCCGACATCAGGCCGTCGGTGGTGGTCAGGCCGGTCAGATCGGCGCGGGTACGCGGTATTTCGATGCTCTCGATCGTGTGGAGGTCCATCATCCCGCCTTGGCGATCAGCGCGGTATGTGCGGCCGCGACCTTGCGTGCGGTGTCTTCGGCGTCGATGGTGGTGAGTTCACCGCCGCTGACAACCGTTTTCCCGTTGACCCACATACGTTCGATGGGCGGAACGTCGCCGAGTACGAGTGCTGCCACCGGATCGTGAATGCCGCTGTGGCCCAGGCCGTCGATGCGCCAGAGCACCAGGTCGGCGAGTTTACCGGGCTCGATGGATCCGAGGGTGTCCTGGTATCCGAGGACACGGGCTCCACCCAGCGTCGCCAGCTCCAGTGCTTCGCGGGTGGTGAGCGCGGTCGGACCGCCGATGGCGCGAGCCATCAGCACGGCCTGGTGGGCTTCTTCGAGCAGTCGACTCGATTCGTTGGACGCGGCACCGTCGACGCCCAGACCGACGGGCACACCAGCCGCGATCAGGTCGCGGGTACGTGCGATTCCTGCTCCCAGGCGGCCGTTGGACGTGGGGCAGTGGGCGACTCCGCTGCCGGTCGCCGCGAGCGTGGAGATCGCCTTGTCATCAAAGTGCACACCGTGGGCAAACCAGACGTCGTTGCCCAGCCAGCCCACGGATTCCATGTATTCCAGCGGTGTGCAGCCGAAATGTTCGGCGGTGTAATCAGATTCGTCGAGGGTTTCGGCGAGGTGCGTGTGGAGCCGCACGTTCTTCTCGCGGGCCAGCTCTGCCGATGCGCGCAGCAGGTCCGCGGTGACGGAAAACGGGGAGCAGGGGGCGAGTGCGATCTTGACCATGGCATCGGCTGACGGGTCATGCCAGCGGTCGATCGCGTCCGAGCTCGCGGTCATGATCTGATCGATGGTCTCGACCACACTGTCGGGCGGCAGGCCACCGTCCTTCTCGCTCAGATCCATCGATCCACGGGTGGGATGGAAACGCAATCCCACCGACTGCGCGGCAAGTATTTCGGCCGCGAGCAGGTCGCCGCCCTCCTTGGGGAAGACGTAGTGGTGATCGGTGCTGGTGGTGCAGCCGGACAACGCCAACCGGCCCAGGGCCCCGGTCGCGGCGACGTGGACACTTTCCTCGTCGATGCCGGCCCACACCGGATACAGCGTGGTCAGCCACTGGAAAAGTGTGTGATCGGCGGCCAGGCCCCGGGTGATCCACTGATACAGATGATGGTGTGTGTTGATCAGACCCGGTGTCAGGACGCACCCGGTGCCGTCGACCACCTCGGACTTGTCGGCGATCTGTGGGTCCACGCGCCCGTCGATCACGGCGGTGATCGAATTGCCGTCAAAAACCACGGAACCGGAGCGCAACTCCCGGCGCCCGGCATCCATGGTGACGAGGTAGGCGTTTTCGATCACAGTGCTCATGGCGCCACGGTACGACGGGCGAGTTACGAAAAAATGACAACCGTCATCCCGGGGCCGGGTGAGGAATATCATCATGAGGTCGAGAAAACGGCCTCAGTCGGTTGACGTCCTCTTACCGGGAGGGTCTGAAATGACAGAAACGACAATTGATCCCGTTTCCAAGTCCGAACCTGAGTTGAAGCGGGTGATGGGGCCCGGTCTGCTGCTCCTGTTCATTGTCGGCGATATCCTCGGTGCCGGTGTTTATGCGGTCACCGGACAGATGATCGGCCACGTCGGAGGGATGGCATGGGTGCCGTTCATCCTGGCGTTCGCGGTGGCCACCATGACCGCATTCTCCTATCTGGAGTTGGTCACCAAGTTTCCGAAGTGCGCGGGCGCGGCGTTGTACACGCAGAAGGCGTTCAGGATCCATTTCCTGACCTTCCTGGTGGCATTCGCGGTGGTCTGCTCCGGGATCACCAGTGCTTCGACGTCGTCGAATGTGGTGGCCGGGAACCTTCTCGAAGGACTGCACGAATCATTCAGCAGCGCGGACGGATTGGGCTGGTTCGATGTGCCCACCGGTGACGGTGCCCAGTTGGCGGTTGCCCTCGGGTTCATGATCGTCCTGGCCCTCATCAACCTGCGTGGTGTCGGGGAGTCGGTCCGGTTCAACGTCGTTCTCACCGTGGTGGAGATACTCGCGCTGGCGATAGTGATCGTGATCGGTTTCGTGGCTGCCGGGCGGGGCACCGGCGATGGTGACATCGGAAATCTGGTCGTGTTCGAGGACGCCAACGACAAGGGCTGGTTCCTGGCGACAACGATCGCGACGACCGTCGCATTCTTCGCGATGGTGGGCTTCGAGGATTCGGTCAACATGGTCGAGGAGACCAAGGAACCGCAGAAGATCTTCCCCAAGGTCATGTTGTCGGGATTGGGTCTGGCCTGCCTGATCTATGTACTTGTTGTTGTCGCGGTGATCGCGGTCCTGCCGCTCGATTACGACTCGGGGGATGAAGGAATTCTCCTGCACGTGGTTCGAATCGGTGCACCCTCTGTACCGATCGATGAGATATTCCCGTATCTCACTGTTTTCGCCGTCGCCAACACCGCTCTGATCAACATGCTGATGGCCAGCAGATTGATATATGGCATGTCCCGGCAGCGGGTGCTTCCGCGCGCGCTGGGCGGGGTACTGCCGAATCGACGGTCGCCGTGGAGTGCGATCCTCTTCACCACCGTACTGGCCCTTGGGCTCATCATCGTGGTGAATCAGTTGTCGGACAACGATGTTGTGGCGGCTCTGGCGGGTACAACCGGATTGTTGCTGCTCTGTGTGTTCGCCGTGGTGAACGTGTGTTGCCTCGTTCTGAAGCGATCGGATGCCGAAACCTTCTTCCGGGCTCCGGTCTGGATTCCGGCACTCGGCGCGATCCTGTGCCTGTTTCTGGCCGGTCCGTGGGCTCGTACCGACTCACAGATGATCCAGTACAAGATCGCGGGTGTGATGTTGCTGATCGGTGTTGTGCTCTGGGGGGTCACGTACCTCGTGAACCGAATGGAAAACCGGCCGGTGGACGTCGACGATGCCGGCAATCTCGTCGACGACAGCGAAGCGAAGACATAGGGTCGTATCCGGGCCGATTGTTAACCAGGGAAACAGCACGATCACGAACAACGCACAGCCATCGGATGATCGCGTGTGAGGAAGTCGACCGGCCGTAGGGTTCCCGTAGGGGATCCTCGTAGAGGGTTCATCTGTGTCCCACGGTGGTGCAGTGATCGGTGCGAACAAAGGTGGAGGCGGGTTGATGTTTCGCAAGGTGTTGGTGGCCAATCGTGGTGAGATCGCGATTCGTGCGTTTCGTGCGGCGTATGAGTTGGGTGCCGGCACGGTGGCGGTGTACCCGTATGAGGACCGCAATTCTGTTCATCGTTTGAAGGCCGACGAGGCCTATCAGATCGGTGACGAGGGACATCCGGTGCGCGCGTACCTGTCGGTCGACGAGATCATCGCGGCGGCCCGGCGGGCCGGGGCGGATGCGATCTATCCGGGGTACGGGTTCCTGTCGGAGAATCCGGACCTCGCTGCGGCGTGTGAGGCTGCGGGCATCACGTTCATCGGGCCGTCCGCAGCGGTGCTGGAGTTGACGGGCAACAAGGCCCGGGCGATCGCCGCGGCTCGGGAGGCGGGTCTGCCGGTGCTGGCTTCGTCGCAGGCCTCCGATGATGTCGATGAGTTGATGGCTGCTGCCGAGTCGATGACGTTCCCGGTGTTCGTCAAGGCCATCGCCGGCGGTGGTGGCCGTGGTATGCGCCGGGTCGAAACGATCGCGGAGTTGAGTGAGGCGATCGAAGCGGCTGGGCGCGAAGCGAAGTCGGCATTCGGCGACGCGGCGGTATTCCTCGAGCAGGCGGTGATCGAACCCCGTCACATCGAGGTCCAGATCCTGGCCGACGGTGCCGGCAATGTGATGCATCTGTTCGAACGGGACTGCAGTGTGCAGCGGCGTCATCAGAAGGTCATCGAGCTGGCGCCGGCGCCACACTTGCCGCAGGAACTGCGCGAACGCATGTGCGCGGACGCGGTGGCGTTCGCCAGGCAGATCGGTTATTCGTGCGCGGGCACCGTCGAGTTCTTGCTCGACCGCAACGGCAATCACGTGTTCATCGAGATGAATCCGCGGATCCAGGTCGAGCACACGGTCACCGAAGAGATCACCGATGTGGATCTGGTGCAGTCGCAGATCCGGATCGCGTCGGGGGAAACCCTGTCTGATCTGGGATTGTCACAGGACACGGTGCAGATTCGGGGTGCGGCGCTACAGTGCCGCATCACCACCGAGGACCCGACGAATGGGTTCCGGCCTGATACCGGCCGGATCACCGCCTACCGGACACCGGGTGGTGCGGGTATCCGCCTCGATGGCGGTGCCACACTCGGTGCCGAGGTCAGTGCACATTTCGATTCGATGCTGGTGAAGTTGACGTGTCGCGGCCGAAACTTCGAGACCGCGGTGGCACGTGCGCGGCGGGCGGTGGCCGAGTTCCGGATCCGTGGTGTGGCAACGAACATTCCGTTCCTGCAGGCGGTTCTGGAGGATCCAGATTTCCAGGCCGGGAATGTCACCACCTCGTTCATCGAGCAACGTCCCCAGTTGCTGACCTCGCGGGTCTCGGCGGACCGCGGTACCCGCATCCTCAACTACCTGGCCGATGTCACGGTGAACAAGCCGCATGGTGAGCGGCCGGCGACGGTGTACCCCCGCGACAAGCTGCCCGACATCGACATCACCTCGCCGGCTGACGGATCCCGTCAGCGGCTGCTGAAGCTGGGGCCGGAAGGTTTCGCAGCAGACCTGCGGGCGTCAAAGGCGGTGGGTGTCACCGACACCACGTTCCGCGATGCCCATCAGTCGTTGCTGGCGACGCGGGTTCGGACCAGTGGTTTGATCGCGGTGGCACCATACGTGGCGGCCGCGACCCCGCAGTTGTTGTCGGTGGAATGCTGGGGCGGCGCGACTTATGATGTGGCGCTTCGGTTCTTGAAGGAAGATCCGTGGGATCGGTTGGCGCAGTTGCGCGAAGCGATGCCGAACATCAACCTGCAGATGTTGCTGCGGGGCCGCAACACTGTCGGGTACACGCCGTATCCGGAGTTGGTGACCAAAGCGTTTGTTGCCGAGGCGGCGTCGACGGGTATCGATATCTTCCGGATCTTCGACGCACTGAACAACGTCGATCAGATGCGGCCGGCGATCGATGCGGTTCGCGAGACGGGGACGACGGTCGCCGAGGTGGCGATGTCGTACACCGGTGATCTGGCTGATCCGAACGAGAAGCTGTACACGCTGGACTACTACCTGAAGCTCGCCGAACAGATCGTCGAGGCCGGCGCCCATGTGCTGGCGATCAAGGACATGGCCGGATTGTTGCGCCCGGCGGCAGCGACCGCCCTGGTCAGCGCCTTGCGCAGCAACTTCGACCTGCCGGTGCATGTGCACACCCATGACACTCCCGGTGGGCAGTTGGCGACGTATTACGCAGCGTGGCAGGCCGGTGCCGACGCTGTTGACGGTGCTTCGGCGTCGATGGCCGGGACGACCAGCCAGCCGGCGTTGTCGGCGATCGTGGCCGCGACCGCGCACACCGAGTACGACACGGGTCTGGATCTGGGGGCGGTCTGTGATCTGGAACCGTACTGGGAGGCGCTGCGCAAGGTGTACGCGCCGTTCGAGTCCGGACTGCCGTCGCCGACCGGTCGCGTGTATACCCACGAGATCCCGGGCGGACAGCTCTCGAACCTGCGCCAGCAGGCGGTGGCGCTGGGTCTGGGTGATCAGTTCGAGCAGATCGAAGGTGCTTACGCTGATGCCGACCGGATGCTGGGCCGCCTGATCAAGGTCACACCGTCGTCAAAGGTTGTCGGTGATCTGGCGTTGACGTTGGTCGGCCAGGGTGTCAGCGCCAAGGAGTTCTCTGACGATCCGACGTCCTACGACATCCCGGATTCGGTGATCGGGTTCTTGCGCGGAGAGTTGGGGGAACCGGCCGGTGGCTGGCCGGAGCCGTTGCGGACGCGGGCGCTGGCCGGGCGCGGTGAGCCCAAACCGGTGGTGGCACTGTCGGATCAGGACACCGCCGATCTCCATGCATCGGATGCCGAGACGCGGCGAAAGACGTTGAACCGGTTGTTGTTCCCCGGCCCGACCAAGGAATACGAAGACCACAAGGCCGCCTTTGGTGACACCTCCACGCTGTCGGCCAACCAGTTCTTCTACGGATTGCGGTACGGCGATGAGCATCGGGTGGTCCTCGAACCCGGCGTGGAATTGCTGATCGGTCTCGAAGCGATCAGTGAACCCGACAAGCGTGGCATGCGGACGGTGATGTGCATCCTCAATGGGCAACTCCGCCCGGTGCAGGTCCGTGACCGCTCGTTGGACGTCACCGAATCGGTGGCCGAAAAGGCTCAGACGGGGAATCCGAAGCACATTGCCGCACCGTTCGGTGGTGTTGTCACCATCGTCGTCCAGCCCGGCGATGAACTCGCGGCCGGTGCTGCGATCGGTTCCATCGAAGCCATGAAAATGGAAGCGGCCATCACCGCCCCGACCGGTGGCACCGTCAAACGCGTTGCGATCACCTCGGTCTCGCAGGTTGAAGGCGGCGATCTGCTGGTCGAGCTGGAGTAGTGGCGCCACAGACACGCAGGTGAAATCACAGGTGGTTACTGCGATTCACAGATGAAGCCACCGGTCCACCGGCGCCCCTCGTGGTGCCTACCTGGGCCGGTGGTTTCCGGTGATCGGGGCATTCTTTGCTGCGTTGGGTTCGGTCAAGTAGTCCGACAGGTCGGCGTGGCGGGTCATGGTCCAGTAGTCGATGATTCGCCAGGGCAGGACCGCAACCACACGTCCGTCGGCGTTGCGATACCAGTTGCTCATACCGGGGTGGGTCCACACCATCGACGCGTGCGCGTCGTCGACCGACTTGTTGTAGTTGTCATAGACGTCGCGGCGCGGCTCGATGGCGCCGAGATCTTTGTCGACCATCTGCGACAAGGCGTCCATGATGTAGCGGATCTGGCATTCGAGCATGGTGATGAAACTTCCGCCGTGTCCCAACGCGGTGTTCGGGCCGGTCATGATGAAGAGGTTGGGGAAGTCGGGCACGGTGATGCCGAGGTAGGCGCGGGCATCGTGCTCACCCCACACCTCGCGGGTGGTTGCGCCGGAGCGCCCGACCACGTCCATCGGGTACAGCAGGCGGTCGGTGTGGAATCCGGTGGCCATGATGATGACGTCGAACTCGTGTTCCCGGCCGGCGCTGTCCCTGAGTCCGGTCTCGGTGATCTCCGTGACGCCTTCGGTGATGAGTTCGACGCCGGGGCGTTTGAGCATGCGATACCAGCCGTTGTCGAGAAGCATGCGCTTGCCGAAGGGTGGGTAGTCCGGCAGACACTTCTCGATGAGGTCCGGGCGACCTTCGAGTTCGTCGCTGAGGTAGCGCGTGTAGAACGCGCGGTGACCATGATTGGTCGCGTTGATCGACAGCTTCGGTTCGGTCCATTCCGGATCCACGGTCAGAGTCGGATGAACCTTGTCGTTGAAGATCCACGACAACCGCACGCGGTACCACTCGTGGTAGTACGGCACATGATCCATCAGCCAGTGGACGTCGTCGCCGACCTGCGAGAAGTAGACGTCGTTGGGGGCGATCCACTGGGGCGAACGCTGGAAGATGGTCAGTGAGGCGGTGGAACCGGCGATCGCGGGCCCGATCTGCATCGCGCTGGCGCCGGCACCGACAATGGCAACCCGCTTGCCGTGCAGGTTGATCCCGGAGGGCCATTGCGCCGAATGGAAGAGGTCGCCGGAGAACGAATCGAGCCCGGGCACCGGCGGCATCTTCGGGCGGTTGAGCAGGCCCACCGCGCTGATGACGGCATTGGACGACAATGAGATCAGGGTGTTGTCACCGTCGCGGGCGGTGATGTTCCAGCGCTGGGTGGCATCGTCGTACACAACATCACTGACCTCGGTGCCGAATCGGATGTTCGGGCGAAGGTCGTATGCCGCCGCGAAATTCTCCAGATATTCCTGAACCTCGTCGCGCTTGCCGAAGTGTGTCGACCACGGGTGACGGAAGAACGAGAACGAGTACAGATAGCTCGGAGTGTCCACTCCGGCGCCCGGATAGGTGTTCTCCCACCAGGATCCGCCGACATTGCTGTTCTTCTCGAGGACGACGTGCTCGATCCCGGCTTCGGTGAGGCGGACCGACGCGAGCATGCCGCCGATCCCGGCGCCGATCACGATCACAGAGAAGTCGGGCGGCACTTCTCGTGCCGGGTGGGGTGCCGGTGTCTCGTCGAACCCCATCACCTCGGCCATCATCGGGCCGAATTCGTGAGGCACCGGTTCTCCCATGGTGAACTCCATGACCTCCATGAGTTCCCGGCTGTCGAGTGAGGGGAGTGCCGGCGACTGGCCGTCCGCCCAGGCGATCACCGCATCGACAGTTGCCGCCCGGATCTCGCCTTGCACCTCGTCCGACAGTCCGCCGGTGGCGTTGTCGTCCATGCCGCGGCTCCGGGTCGGCTGGTAGCGCTCCGACAACCACCGGTCATCACCTGTCAATTGGTAGAGGACGGCGATGAGCGTGGGAATGTTCGCCGCGGTCACTGCTTGACCCAGCCGGGCGGGGTCGATCCCGTCCGCGGGTGCGGTTGGCTGAAGGTTCACGACACCCAGACTAACCGCTGATAGTCCAGAAGATGCAAGATTCAATTTCTGGGGTCCAGAAGTTGAGAAACATGCGGCAAACACTTGACAGCACCGGAGGTCCACGGTGATGCTGTGACTGCGATCACGCTAACAACGGTAAGCGGAAGCTGGTCAGTCATGCGCAGAGGCCTTGGGGCCCACCGGCAAGTGGCCGATCCCGTATTGAGGAGATCTTGATGGAACTTTCCGAAGCGATGCGCACCACCGGAACCTGTCGGCACTACGCTGACACTCCGGTTCCGGACGAGGTGCTCTACGACGCGTTCGAGGTGGCGCGATTCGGTCCACAGGGTGGAAATCGTCAGCCGGTCCGCTGGATCGTGGTACGCGATGAAGCGAAGAAGAAGGCCCTCGCTGATCTGTACCTGCCCTACTGGGAGGCCTACTACAGCGCGATCAGTGATGGCAGCGTGGGAGTCGGTGCGGTTCCCAAGACGATCCGCAGTGCCAATGAGTTCGCACACAACCTCGCGACCGTGCCCGCGCTCATCGTGGTGTGCGCCGAGGTCGCGGGTCTGCATCCGACCGATGCGGAGCTGGACCGCATCAGCGTCGTCGCCGGCGCATCGATCTACCCGGTTGTGCAGAATCTGTGCCTGGCGCTGCGTGATCAGGGTGTCGGCAGCGCAGTGACCACACTTCTGTGTCACGAAGAACCCGCGGTCAGCGAGTTGCTGGGCATTCCAGAGGGATTCATCACCGCAGCACACATCGCGGTCGGCTATCCGCGTGACAAGTTCCCGACCAAGCTCAACAGGAGCCCCGTCGAGGACACCGTCTCGGTCGATTCCTTCGACACCCCGCTGTTCGCGACGGAGTCCTGAAAAACAATGTCTTCGAACACCATTGCCTCGACGCCTCTCGGCCGCGCCACCCTCGGCGACCAGCTCCGCAGGCACGCGCGGACCATGGCGGGTAAGGCGGCCTTCATCAGCTACAACACGGCAGGTGATCGCGAGGTCTGCACTTATGCGGAGCTCAACGAGCGGGCGAACCGCTGTGCCAACGCGCTCCGTGCGCTGGGTGTGGGTCGTGGCGACCGTATTGCCGTGATGGCGCGCAACCACGTCGACACGGTGGTCGCGTACTACGGCGCGCTCAAGGTCGGCGCATCCTATTCGGGCATCAATGTGATGTTCGGGGAGACGGAGGTGGCACAGCAGCTTTCGCACCTGGAGCCGTCGGCGGTGCTGGTGGGCGCCGACTTCACCCACGTGGTCGACCGGGTTCGGGTTACAGCGCCCGTCGATCTCCACATTGCGTTCGGCGATGCGCCGGGTCATGGATGGGCGTCGTTCGACGCCCTGCTGGCGGAGGCATCGTCGGAGGAACCCGACGGCGATGTCGATGAGCACGACCTGGCGATGATCGTCTACACCAGCGGTACCGAGGCAGCGCCCAAGGGCGTCATGATCACGCACCGTAACTACCTGATCTCCACCGGCCCGGCATGGAGCTGGGGTCTGCGTACCCAACCAGATGACATCTGGCTGTACGTCATGCCGTTTCACACCATCGCGGGCATCGGGTCGATGACCACGTTGACGATGATGGGTGCAACGCTGGTGCTGCCCGCGACCACCGAGGCCGGCGCGTCGCTGGCGATGATCCGCGACGAGAAGATCACGGTCCTGGCCCAGACGCCCACGTTCTACATCGGTCTGGCCGGGCATCCCGACTTCGGACCGGAGACCGTCCGAACCGTGCAGCGCTGTATGACTTACGGCGGTCAGGTGTCGCCGCACGCGATCAACGCCTGGGCGGATTCGGCCCCCGGCGTCACGTGGGGGACCTACTGGGGCCAATCCGAACTGTCGCAGCTGGGAAGTGTCGGCTGGTTCCACACACTCGACGACATCCCGGACTCCGACCCCACCTGGATCGGAAAGCCCGTTGCACATCTCGAGGTCGAGGTGATCGATGCGGACGGGAAACCGGCGCAGGTCGGTGAACTGATCTGTCGTTCGCCCTCTGTGATGTCGGGCTATTTCAAGGATCCTGAACGGACCGCACAGGTCATCCGCGACGGATGGGTGCACACCGGTGACATCGTCCGGCGCGATGACGACGGCAACCTGTTCTTTCTCGATCGCAGCAAAGACATGATAAAAACCGGTGGCATGAACGTGTCTTCCCAAGAAGTCGAGCGCGCCCTGCAGAGTCACCCCGACGTCGTCCGTGCCGCCGTGGTCGGCTTACCCGACGAGTACTGGTCGGAAGTGGTCACCGGTTTTGTCATCCTCCGTGATGATGCGGAATCCGACGCGGATTCGCTTATCGCACACTGCAAGCAGTCGATTGCGAGCTATAAGACTCCCAAGAAGATTCACGCGGTGACCGAACTACCCGTCGACCCGCAGGGCAAGATACTCAAGCGGGAGCTCCGCCGTCTCTACTCCGGGGTGCCTTCTCAGTGACGGTGGACCAGCCGTCCGCCGCCGGTGGAAGGAGTTCGGGGCGACGCGCCGAGATCATCTCGGCGGCAGCGGATTTCTTCGCCAAACAGGGCTTTCACACGGTTGGTATGCGCGAAATCGCGGAAGCGGTGGGTATTCGGGGCGCGAGTCTGTACAACCACTTCTCCAGCAAGGAGGAGATCATGTACGCGATCGCCCTGCGAATGACCCGGGATCTGCAAGATCTGCACATGCCCTTGCTCGACGCCGCGGGTACACCGAAAGAGCGCTTGGCAAACCTGATGCATGCGCACATCCGGAGTCTGGCCGACCATCAGACCGAGCATCTGGTCAGTCTGCGCGAGCAGACGGCACTCACACCCGAACACCTGGCGGAGATCACCGATATTCGCAAGTACTACCAGCGGCGGGTTCGCGATGTGATCGCCGCCGGTATCGCTGCCGGGGAGTTCGGTGTGGCCAACCCGCACCAGGCGGCGGTGGCCATCCTGGACATGATGAACGGGATCAGTTGGTGGCTCAATGATGGACAGGACGTTGGCGCCCTGGCCGATACATACACGTCCTATGCGATCGACGGTGTACTACAGAGCGACAGAGTCTGACCTCCGGACTCGTCAGGCCGGCGGGAAATTACCCGCCCGGCTGAGTTGTCCGGGCACTGCTTTCGAGAGCTGGTCGCCGAGCCAGATCGCCGTCTCGGCCAATGCTTCGAGTTTGACTCCGGTGGAGACCCCGGAACGATCGAGTGCGTAGATCAGGTCTTCGGACGCGATGTTGCCGGTGGCGGCAGGTGCAAACGGGCAACCACCGAATCCGCCGATGCTGGCGTCGAGGGCCTGGGCTCCGAGGTCGAGTGCGGTCATCGCATTCGCGTATCCGGTGTTGCGCGTGTTGTGGAAGTGCCAGCGCAGCGCCACACCCGGCGCGTTGCGCGCTGCTCCCGCAGCGAGTGCGCGAACCTGGGCGGGTACCCCGACACCGATGGTGTCGGCCAGTGCGATCTCGTCCGGGCCGGCCTGCGCCACCTGACCGATCAAATCGGTGACCCACGCGGGGTCGACGTTGCCGGAGAAGGGGCAACCGAAGGCGGTGGCGATGGTGACCGTGGTGCGCACACCGGCTGCCTGTGCGGCTGCCGCGATGTCGGTCCAGGCCGAAACACCCTCGGCGACAGTGCAACCCTGATTTCGGGTGCTGAACTCGTCAGTTGAGACCACCACCACGTTGACCTCGTCGACGCCGGCGGCCAGGGCACGGTCGAGTCCACGACGATTGAGCACGAGTCCGATGTAGGACACCCCGTCGACGCGGGGGACCTGGGCCATCACCTCTTCGGCGCCGGCCATCTGCGGGACCCGTGCGGGGTTCACGAAACTCACGGCTTCGACACGTCTGACTCCGGCGGCGACGCTGCGGTTGATGAGCTCGACCTTCGAATCGACCGACAACACCGTCTTCTCGTTTTGCAGGCCATCGCGGGGACTGACCTCCACCAACTGCACTGTATCCATGCATCCATAGTGCACTTAGCACCTGGTGGGAGCGCAACTCTGGTCGACCGGGCAGTCTCCGGGCCTGCCCGGCGGACCAGGACCGGGCGGCGTCTGTCAGGCCGTTTGCGCCGACCTGGTGGCCTCGGCGTGTTCGACAAGGAACGGCTTGCTCATCATCAGCGCGATTGCGACCACCGTGAGCACGATGAGAACAGCGGTCAGAACGATCACGGGTCCAGGGATTCCACTGACGAAGAATGCTGGTATCGACGCCAGTGCCGAGAGGAATCGGGTGATCACCACTCCTCGGACTGCGTTGCGATTCCGGTTTTTCAAAGCTATGACCGCGAAGACGATCGTCGCAATTCCCAAAATGCACGCAATCACCATGACGGCGATGGGGGGTGTTTCGCCGTCGGGACCGGGCAGTGCAAGTCCGGCGATGTCCAGCACGCCGAGGAAGATTGCCAGCAGGAGTCCGATCTTGACCTTCTTGTTCAAACTGCCTGATTCGGATGCAGTGTTCATGGTGTCCGTCCATTTCCGTTTCGAAGTGATGATGGACACCAGAATGGGCCGCCGGAGACAGTTGGTCATGGGGGCAGGCACCCAGGGGACCGGGCAATCGCCTGAACGAAAAAGGGCTGAATACCTGGTGAAAGAGGCCGGCTGGGGTCAGACTTTTCCCCATGGTCTCCGTACTGGTGGTTGATGACCATCCGGTGGTTCGCAGTGGCATTCGCGCCTTGTTGTCGTCCCTGGATGGCATCGAGGTCTGCGGCGAGGCCGGATCGGGCGAGGCGGCGCTGCGGGAAGCGCACCTGCTCCGGCCAGACGTGGTGGTCATGGATATCCAGATGCCGGGTGGCGATGGCATCGAGGCGACCCGCCGCATCTGTACCGCGCTGCCCGGCACCGCGGTTCTTGTCCTGACGATGTTCGAGGACCAGGTGACAGTATTGGCAGCACTCGCGGCCGGCGCCCGCGGGTATCTCCTCAAAGGCGCCGGGCAACAGGAAATCGAGCACGCAGTGCACGCTGCGGCGGTCGGTGAAACGGTGTTCGGGCCTTCCATCGCCAAACATCTGCTCGATGCGGCCGTGGGCGCGCAGCCTCGTCCGGCCACATCATTTCCGCAGTTGACACCGCGTGAGTTGCAGATACTTGACCGCATCGCGCGCGGTGAGGGGAACGCGGCCATCGCGCAGTCGTTCGACGTCGCGAACAAGACTGTCAGCAACCACATCTCGGCGATCTTCGCCAAGCTACGGGTCGCCACCCGAGCCGAGGCCATCGTGCTGGCGCGCGAGAACGGTCTCGGACGGACCGTGATCGGCGACCCGTGATCATCGAGGTCGGTGGGCTGGCTGTGGCTGCCGGCGCGCTGGTCAGTGGGATCTGCATGCTGTGGTGGATGCGGGGCCGGGGTGATGACCGACCGGGATCGCCGGCCACCGCAGTCGGATTCATCGTGTTCGGTGGAACGCTCGGTGCCGGTGTCGGCGTGCTGCTGACCGGCAATCTCGCAGCCGAGCAGGTGGGGTGGCTGCTGATCGCCGCTGCGTTCGGCGG
Organism: Nocardia sp. 348MFTsu5.1; assembly: GCF_000383535.1. Classification (NCBI taxonomy): domain Bacteria; kingdom Bacillati; phylum Actinomycetota; class Actinomycetes; order Mycobacteriales; family Nocardiaceae; genus Nocardia; species Nocardia sp. 348MFTsu5.1. The sequence continues at coordinate 115,324 of NZ_KB911522.1, read as the reverse complement.
GGTGGCAACCCTGACTCTGGCGAACTACCCGAGGCCTGACCTGTCGCTGCCATCGAGGATTGCAATGGCGCTTCTGGTGGTCGCAGCGGTCGCGGTCCTGATCGGAACCTGGTGGATGCCACTGCTGTGGAGCGGCGCAGTGATCGCGGGCACGGTGATGATCGCCCTGGTGTGGTGGCGAACCGAGAGATCGGTCGGCCGGGAGCGTCGCTGCATGCTCTGGTTGCTGACGGTATCGGCCACCGCGGCCCTGTTCCTCGGGCACCTGTTCTTCTTCGCCGATTCCGCAGACGGTGACGTGTATGTGGTGCTGGCGGCGGTCATCGCACCGACCGTTCCGCTGCTGCTGGCACTGGGGATGACGGTGCCCGACGTTGTCGACATCCGGCTCGTCATCAGTTGGATTGTTCTGTATCTGGCGATGTTCGAACTCACCGTCGCCGTATTCTCGGCAGCTTCCGTTGTCATCGCGAACTTCTCCGGTACCTCAACGGCACGCGCCACCGGGGCGCTGATCGCGTTTGTCGGGGCGGCAGCGTTCGGGCCGGTGGCGTCCCGCCTGCGAGGTGTGGTCGACGAGGTCCTGTTCGGCAGCCGCGGCGACGCCGTGCTGACTTTGTCCGGATTGGGTCAGAAGCTCTCGGCTGCCGGCGGCCCGGAAAACTGGGTGCTCTCGCTTCGTGACGCGATCGGGGTTCCGCGAATCGAGTTGTGGGACAACGAACACTGCATCGCGACCGCCGGTGAGGGTGGCGCTGATGAACTTGTTGTGAAGCTGACCGCCGATGGTGAAGAGGTCGGGAAACTGGTGGTCGGGGTTCCCGCCGACTCGCAGGGCCTTCACCCGCAGGTTCGCTCGGTGCTGCAATTGGTGGCGGCTCCGATGGCCAGAGCTCTCCAGGGTGTCAGTCTCGCGGCCGACCTGCGCGAGTCGCGAGGGCATGTGCTGACGGCGCTGGAGGAGGAGCGGCGGCGACTGCGCCGTGACCTTCACGACAGTCTGGGTCCGATCCTGACCGGTGTCGCGTTCACCACCGACGCCGCCCGCAACCATGCCGCGAGGGACCCGGCGGAAACCGTTCGCCTGCTCGACACCGTGCGTGCTGAGACCGCCGGTGCCATCGTCGAGATCCGGCGTCTGGTCGAGGGATTGCGACCGCCGGCTCTCGACGAGATGGGGCTCGTAGGTGCAGTGAAGCAGCGGGTTTCACAGCTGAGAACCGCCGATGGCGATTTGCTGGAGGTGTCTGTGACGGCGCCGGAGCGACTTCCCCCACTTCCGGCGGCTGTCGAGGTGGCGGCCTTTCGCATCATTGTCGAAGCCGTCACCAACGTCGCACGACACTCCGGGTCCGCATCTGCCGCCGTCGACCTCGACGTCGCCGACCGCAATTTCACCATCACCGTACGAGACGTCGGCAGCAACGCCGCCGACTGGACACCGGGCACCGGATTGCAATCGATCCGGGAACGCAGTGAGCAGTTGGGCGGATCAGTGTTGTTCACCTCGGGGCAGGGCGGAGGTCTCGTCAGTGTGAATATCCCATTCGCGTGAAGAGGGTGTGGCTAGCTCAACCAGGCCCGTTGGGGTGTCCAGGACGGACCGGCGTCAGGAGCGTCGTCGCGGGTGACCGTGGCCTGGATCAATCCGTACGGGCGGTCATCTGCGTTGAACACCTCATTGTTGTTCTCCAGGCCGAAACGGGAGAGGTCGTAGACGAAATGGTGGATGTTCGGTGCCGACAACTTGACCTCGGCGATGTACTCGAACGCCTCCAGGATCGCCTTGCCGATCTGAAACAGCGTCTGCTGCAAGGCAAGTGAGTGTACCGTCGCAAACTTCTCGACGATGATCTGTTTTATCGCGGGATACACAATCTCCCAGTCAACATAGTCATATGGTCCAGCTCCGCCTTCGGCTTCGTGTCCGGCCGTGAATCGCCACTTCGCCACCAGCGATGTCGACATCACCCGATCATTGGTCGGCTCCAGAACGGTGTATTCGTCCTCGAGGAAATCGTGGAACTCGGAACCGGTCGACTTCAGGACCACCAGATCCTTCAAACCACCTATCACCCAGGTCTTTTGATCATCGCCCTTGCCTTCGACCGTGATGTCCGCGGTCCGGACCTCCTGTCCTTTGCGGACCCACGTGTGGTCGTGTTCGACACCGCCGACCACCGCCCGTTCCCAGCTGTATTCCTCGACCTCGATCCGCGCGCCGTCGACCGGTTCGTTGTTGTCGACGAACCGGTAGGCGAGTGCGAGAGCGTACTTCTCGATGCTCTCGATGCCCTTTTCTTTGGCGTACGCGTACGCGGTCTGCTTCTGGGTATCGGTGGGCAGGACCTTGCGCTGGTCACCATCGAGATGGGCCGCCGAGAAATCGCCACGCAGCGACGTTCCGACGTTGATGTCCTTGATTTCGTGGCGCGGTGAATCCCGATAGATCCGAACGACGCGGTTCTCGGCTTTCCCGTACTGGTTTTCGCCAAGGATGATGCCCATTGTGGTGTGTCACTTTCTCTTTGGATCAGCTACCCCGATACGTCGAATAGGCAAAGGGGCTGAGTAACAACGGCACGTGGTAGTGCCGAGAGGTGTCGGTGGCCGCAAAAGCGATCGACACCTCGGGGTAGAAGTGCTCAATCCGGCGGTCACCGAACCATGTTCCGGTGTCGAACGTCAGTTGATATGTACCCGCGGCCAGGTCATCGTCGCCGATCGACGTGATCCGGCCATCGGAATCCGTTGTACCAGAGGCTATCTTGACTCCATCAGAGGTGCAGAGTGTGACCGCCATACCGGCCGCCGGAAGTCCGGTGACAGCATCGAGTACATGGGTACTCAGACTGCTCACCGGGTGTCCTCGATCATCATCCTCCGATCATGCCACCTCGATCATGTCGATCATCCGGTGAGCACGTCTTCGTCGGTGACGTATTTCACGGCAGGTTCCAGCATGATGGTCAGCCGTCGCCGATTGATCTTCGACAACTCCATCCGCATGACGCGTCGCTCGGTCTCCGGGCTGTTCCTGAGGCGTTCCTTGAGGATTGCCAGCAGTTCTGCCGCGGGGCGGCCGTTCGCGAACACAAGGTAGACGTGCCCGAACTTGGCTTCGTATTCGGCGTTGCCCTTCTTGAGGTCGTCGAGGACCTCCGACTCGGCGCCGGTGACGCCGGACTGCTCGCTCGCCGACGAGGCGTTGTCCGGTTTGTCGCCGATCCGTGGATGTCCGTCGAGAGCTTCGTCGAGATCGGCGTCGGTCAGTTCGGCCAGGATCAGGTCGGCACGCTCGAACAAGGCCTCCTGGTCCACAAAGGGACGTCCGGCAGCCACCCGGATCGCCCAGATCCGGGAGGTGCAACATTCGTAGAGGGCGTGAATTGCTTGACTCTGGCGCAATTCGTTGAAGCTATCCAGGCCTCGCCAGTCAACTCGTCGCACGTGATGTCCTCCGTCTTTTTTTGTAACGCTGCTCGTTGATTGTGGATCAGCCCATGACGTCTTGGAAACGGTTGAACCGCGCCGAGATGATGGGGTTGGCATCGGCGACCAGATCATCGAAACGGTAGTTCGCGATCTTCGCGATCTCGATGAGCGCGAACGACTTCTCACTCGTCGCGGCATTGTCCATCCGGGTCCAGCCGTTGCGCAGTACCCGCTCGTATCGCTCGGTCTCACGGGCGCAGATCACCAGCGGGAAACCGAATTGCTGACGATAAGCCTTGGCCATCTCGACGATGTTGTCGTGCTCTTCCTCTTCGAGATTGGACAAGGCGGTGTGATCCGAGGCGATCATGTCACCGACTTCGTCTTCCGCATCGAGATCGGGGAAGGACCGGATCAATTCGATCTGCTGGTCGTCGCTGCCGGTGAGCAATGCCTCCTGGAATGAGGCGCGCAGGTCATGGGCACTGTCGAACGGACGTTGCTCATACGCGCGGTCGAGCACCCAGTTGACGTTCTGGACCAGGCTGCCGAACGTCTCGCGGAACTGCGCCTGAGACATGTCGTTGACCTGTGCGAGTCGAATCGCACCGCTGCCGGCGACGGCCACACCACGACTGCCCGTGTGGAAGAACAAGATGTTCAATCCGATCGCGGTCAGGGCGCCCATGGTGATGCCGGCCCCGAACGGGATCTCGAGGAGTCCCGGGACCGCCTGGTCGACACCCGATGTGGCCGGGATGTCGACGACCTCGCCGTCGACGATGGCCTGCGACGGTGCCGAGGACTGTGAGAACTCGACGTAGAGACCCATCGCCAGGGAGGTGCTGACGATGATCAGGTTGCGATGATCGGTGAAGTCGACCTTGCCCAGGGTATGGATGCCGACAACCGCCACTGTGGCGAACAGGGTCATGGCGGCGCCACCGAGTACCGGCGCCGGGATCGCCTCGACAACCTTCGCGGTCTTGGGGAGCAGACCCAGCATGATCATGATCCCGCCGGCGGCAGCGACCACCCAGCGGCTCTTGACGCCCGTCAACCGAACCAGGCCGACATTCTCGGAGAAGGCGGTGTACGGGAACGAGTTGAAGATGCCACCGATCACGGTGGCCAGGCCGTCGGCGCGGACCGTCGCGGCGATGTCTTCCTTTTTGATGCGCTTGCCGACGATTTCGCCGGTCGCGAAGACCGAACCCGTGGATTCCACGGCGATGATCATCAGGACCACGATCATCGAGACGATCGCGATGATGTCGAAGCGGGGCATACCGAACGCGAACGGTGGTGTGAAGCCCACCCAATCGGCCTCACCGACCGCGCTGAAAGTGGTGTCGCCCAGCGTCCAGGCGATGAAGGTTCCGATCACCAAACCGAGGAGCACCGCGATGGTTGCCAGGAAGCCCCGGAAGAAGCGCTGCATCAGAACGATCAGGAAGATGGTGCCGACCGCATAGATCAGCCAGCGGCTGTTTCCGGGGTCCGAGGTGTGGGTGGCCGGGTCGGTGGTGGCGTCGCCGATACCCACGGGGAGCAGTGCGATACCGATGATGGTGATCACCGAACCGGTGACCACCGGCGGGAAGAACCGGATGAGTTTCGCGAAATGCGGGGCGATGAAGAACGTGAACACCCCGGCACAGATGACCGCGCCGTACACGGTGAGAAGTCCGACCCGGCCGCCACCGTTCTCGTTGGCGATCTTGATGACGGGCGCGAGCGCCGCGAAGGTGATGCCCTGCAACAGCGGCAGCCGGACCCCGATCTTCCAGATGCCCACCGCCTGCAGCAGTGAGGCGATGCCACAGGTGAAAAGGTCGGCCGTGATGAGCATCGTCAGCGCTTTGTCGTCGAGGCCGATCGCGCCCGCGATGATCAACGGGACGAGGACGGCGCCGGCGTAGAAGGCGATGACGTGCTGCAAACCGAGGGTGACCAGTTTGCCGGCGGGTGGGACCTCGTCGACCGGATGGACGCGCTTCTTCTTTTTCTTCGCCGGATCCGGTGTAGGTGCCGGGTCGGCGGGTGTGGCGTCGTTCTCGGTTTCGCTGCTCATCGGACTACCTCGGGATGGTGTATTCGTTCCAACTGGATGCGCGGCGGGCCGGCACGGGCACTGACCGCTGTGCGCATGGAACACAAGGATCACCCCAAGTCGGGTCATCCGCTCGGCGAGCAAAACGGATATATCCGGGCGGTAGGGGTGTGGTGTCGTGATCGTATGTGATGGGTGGGCGACAGAGGTTGTCGCGGCAGGGGACCGGTGAGAGGTTGGCGGTGAGTCGCATGGGAGTCGATGACGAGGGACGAACCGGGGTGCCCGAGGTGGTGGGCGTGCTGCTGGCGGCCGGTGGAGGAACCCGGTTCGGGATGCCGAAAGTGCTTGCTGCAGAGGGTGAGTGGTTGCAATCGGGAGTCCGTGCACTGGCTGAAGGCGGGTGCACGCAGGTGTTGGTGACCGTGGGTGCCGCCGAGCCCCCGATGCCGCCGCGAGCCAGCGCTGTCCGGGTCGAGAAGTGGCGTGACGGGCTCGGTGAATCAGTCCGGGCGGGACTGATCCGGGCCCGTGAACGCAAGGGTTTGACCGGGGTGGTTTTACATGTTGTTGACATCCCCGACACGACCGCCGCGCAGGTGAGACGACTGCTGGAGGCGGCGGGCCCGACCGCTACCGCGGTGGCCCGGGCAACACATTCCGGGAAGGCGGGGCACCCGGTCTTTCTCGGTGCCGAACATCTCGACGCGGTACTCGACATCCTGTCCGGTGATCGTGGTGCCGGACCGTACCTGGCCACCCGCGACGACGTCATCGACGTCGAATGTGGCGACCTCGGTACCGGTCTCGACCACGACTACCCGGACGCCTGAAACCGCGGCAGCACAAAACCACCCGCTGCAGTCATTTCCACTCGTTGCAACGGTGGAAATGCCTGGAACGGGTGGTTCTGTGAAGAGTGCTCGTCGAGAGTGTCAGTCCCGGATCGTGTAGCCGAGTGCGCCTTCACCGAATCGGCGGACGACCGTTTTGGCGGCTTCCAGCGCGAGCTGATGGCCGTCACGGGCGAAGCCCGTCAACTGTGCGAGATAGGTGTCGCCCTCGGGTTCGAGGGCGACCTCCGCAAGCATCTCACCGGTGGTCGGTTCGCAGACCGCCCAGGTGAACCGGGTCTCATCGGCCCAGCCCGCCTCGCACGATCGGACGTAGTCGGGGTCGGTGACACCGGCCAGCGCCAGGGCCGGCCGGTCGGACACCCGGTCATCATCGCGGTACGCGCGGAGGTACCACGCGCCCGCGTTGATCTCGACCGCTTCGATGGCTATCGCCTACTTGAGCTCGAACAGGACGGTGCCCTGCGTGACGGCTGCGCCGGCTTCGATGTTCAGGCCGGTGACAACGCCGTCCTTGTGGGCGGTGACGGGGTTTTCCATCTTCATGGCCTCGAGCACCACGACCAGTTCACCGGCGGCGACTTCCTGGCCTTCGGTGACGGCGACCTTGACGACGGTGCCCTGCATGGGAGCGGTCACGGCATCACCGGAAGCAGCGGAAGCTCCGCCCTTGGCGCGGGTACGCGACTTGGGCTTCTTCTTGACCGCGCCGTTGCCACCACCGTTGCCGATGGCCAGATCGCCGGGCAGCGAGACCTCGAGGCGGCGTCCACCGACCTCGACCACAACGGTCTTGCGCGGCTCGGCCTCGTCCTCTTCGATCGGCTGTGCGCCGGTGTAGGGCTCGATCTGGTTGTCCCAGTCGGTCTCGATCCACTTGGTGTAGATGTCGAACTTCTCGCCGTCGCCGATGAAGGCGGGGTTGGAGACGATGTGGCGGTGGAACGGCAGCACGGTGGCCAGTCCCTCGACCTGGAACTCGGCCAGTGCACGGCGTGAACGCTCCAGTGCCTGCTCGCGGTTCTCGCCGGTGACGATCAGCTTGGCCAGCATCGAGTCGAACTGGCCGCCGATGACGTCGCCTTCGACGACACCGGAGTCGACGCGAACGCCGGGGCCGGTCGGCTCCTTGTAGACGCTGATGGGTCCGGGGGCGGGCAGGAAGCCGCGACCGGCATCTTCACCGTTGATGCGGAACTCGAACGAGTGGCCGCGCGGTGCGGGGTCCTCGGTGAACTCGAGCTTCTCGCCGGCGGCGATCCGGAACTGCTGGCGAACGAGGTCGATGCCGGCGGTCTCTTCTGTGACCGGGTGCTCGACCTGCAGGCGGGTGTTGACCTCGAGGAACGAGACCAGGCCGTCGTTGCCGACGAGGAACTCCACGGTGCCGGCGCCGTAGTAGCCGGCTTCCTTGCAGATGGCCTTGGCCGAAGAGTGGATTCTTTCCCGCTGTTCTGCCGTGAGGAACGGCGCGGGGGCCTCCTCGACGAGCTTCTGGAAGCGGCGCTGCAGCGAGCAGTCGCGGGTACCGGCGACGATGACGTTGCCGTGCTGGTCGGCGATGACCTGCGCCTCGACGTGGCGGGCCTTGTCGAGGTAGCGCTCCACGAAGCACTCGCCGCGACCGAAGGCCGAGATGGCCTCACGGGTCGCCGAGTCGAACAGCTCGGGGATCTCATCGATCGTGTAGGCGACCTTCATGCCACGGCCACCGCCGCCGAACGCGGCCTTGATGGCCACGGGCACGCCGTGTTCCTTGGCGAACGCGACGATCTCGTCGGCGTTCTTGACCGGGTCCTTCGTGCCGGGAGCCATCGGTGCGTCGGCCTTCAGCGCGATGTGACGCGCGGTGACCTTGTCGCCGAGGTCGCGGATGGACTGCGGCGAGGGGCCGATCCAGGTGAGCCCGGCGTCGATGACGGCCTGGGCGAACTCGGCGTTTTCGGAAAGGAATCCATAGCCGGGGTGGATCGCGTCGGCACCGGACTTGGCGGCGGCATCGAGGATCTTGTCGAAAACGAGGTAGGACTCGGCCGATGTCTGTCCACCGAGGGCGAACGCCTCGTCGGCAAGCTTCACGAAGAGCGCGTCCGCATCGGGTTCGGCGTACACCGCGACGCTGGTCAGTCCGGCATCCTTCGCGGCGCGGATGACGCGAACCGCGATTTCACCGCGGTTGGCGATGAGGACTTTCGTGAGTGCTGTGCTGGCGTGACTTGGCACTGGATCTCCTGTCGGGCGCGGATGTCTGCGCGTTGGTGACACTGTGTTGGATATCGATCTTGGATATCGATGTCTGGTGGTGTGGCGCACTGGTCCGTCTGTGGATGAACGACAGCGCTTCAGTGGAGTCTAAGCACCTCGCGGATCAGTCTCGACTCCAACCCACGGATCGCTCGCTCGGCCCGGATTACCTACTCGCGGGTAACCGAGAAGGCGGTCGCGGGGTTCAGGTTTCCCTACTCGCGGGTAACCGAGAAGGTGGTTGCCGGTTCAGGTTTCCCTACTCGCCGGTAAGGATCCGAATGTGCTCTGATCACCGATCTGTTTGAGAAAGTCGCCGAACCGGGACAGATAACGGCCGACCTGGTTGTGGGTGCGGCCCTGCGCCGGGAAACGGGCAGAGATACGCAATCCGGAGGCCGTCCGGTTGATCCAGATGTAGACCTCGTCGCCTGAATAGTTGTGGCTTCGCAGAACTCGCGCCCGGCCGGCGTCGGCCTCGGCATGACCGGGTGCGAACCGGAGATCGATGAACGACACCACAAACTTCGGCTCCGGGAAATCGCCACCGCCGCCCGGCTTTTGGCCGAGGATCTCGCCGACGCGGAGGAACGGGAGCGTGCCGGCCTTGCGGACCCGGCGCATCTCGTCTGAGGCCCGATCGATCAGCTGACCGAAATCGGACGCTCCGGTGGTGTCGAGGCGGAAGGGGACCGTGGCCACAAACCATCCGAGTGCGCCGAACCACTCTTGGTCGCCGCGGGTGTGGCGGGGGATCACGCATCGCAGGATCGGACCGCCACCGAGTTCGGCGTAGACCGCCGCCAGTGCCGCCAGAACACCCGACGACAACGAACCGCCCGCCGCCGAACACACGGCGGTGAACCGGTTGGTCTGCTCGTCGTCGAGCAATGCTGACGTCAGCGAGCCCTGCGGAACCAACTCGGAGACGGTGCCGTCGATGTGTTCGTTATCACCGTTGTCGCCGCCGTTGTCTTCGGCGATGACCTCGCCCGGTCCATCCGCCAATTCGAAGCCGGGCAGTTTGCCGCCGGTGTCGTGGAGGAAGTCGGACCATACGGCGATGGCTTCGTGATCGGCGCCTGCGGCGTCGGCCTCACGTCGCTGGTAAGCGCTGAAGTCGACGTACGAGCCCACTGCGGGTAGCGCATGGTCGGTCCGGCGCCGGGCTGCGGAGTAGAGCGCGATCAGCTCGTGCTGCGCCATGATCAGCGAGTAGCCGTCCACCAGTGAGTGGTCTCCGGCGAACAACAGCGTGAACGATTTCTCCCGGGCAACGGTGGCGAACATGTAGGCCGGCCACTGCAGGGGAGCGGTCGCCCGATCGAAGTTGCCGGCAAGCTGATCGAGGAGCGGCGCCGGCTCGGAGTACCAGCCCACCCGACCCATCTTCAGCTTGACCGTGCCCGGCCCGGTGGTCATCCGCGCCAGGCGGTCACTCCAGATCACGACGTGGCTGCGGAGAACCTCATGCCGGTCGATCCATCCCACCAGGGTGGCCCGGACTGCCGGCACCGACATCGGTTCGTCGAACTCGATCGCCAGACCGAGCCAGGATTCACGGCCACCTTCGCGCTGCGTCCGGAGCCGGTGCTCGAACGCGCCGCGGAGGTGAAGCTCGTGGTTGTGCGACGTGGGGCGGGAGTCCTCGGTCCATCGGCCGAGTCCGCCTTCTGTATAGGGAGTCCATTCCACCAGCCCGCCCGGTTCGACGGGCTGGTCCATCATCTGGATGAACTTCATGACCCCACGGGCCGGGCGGGAGTGCCCAGGTGAGCCTTGATCCGGGTCAGCATGGCGGACATGCCCCGCAATCGCAGCGGACTGATGGCCGAGTCGAGACCGAGCCGGGTGTAGAAATCGCTTGGGACCGCGAGGATCTCGTCCGCGCTGGCACCGTTGAGACCCTGGTACAGAATCGACGCGAAACCACGGGTCGTCGGCGCCTGCGGTGGTGCGCTGAAGTACAGCTCCACCGAATCAGGATTGCTGTTGTCCACCGAGAGGAACAGTGGTGACTGGCATTCGGGCACCGGTTCCATCGCCGCCTCGGCGAGGGTCTCGGGCAGCTCGGGAAGCTCGTCCGAGAATTCGAGGAGGAGCTGGATCTTCTCGGAATCCGACAGGGCGGCGAAATCGTCGACGATCTCGTCGAGCGCCGCAGTCACCTCTTTCCATTCAGGCTGCCGGGTTCGGCACCGATGACGATCGGTGCGCGAACAGCGTTGCCCCATTCGGTCCACGATCCGTCGTAGTTCCGGACCTTCGTGAAGCCGAGCAGATGAGTCAGTACAAACCAGGTGTGCGACGACCGCTCACCGATCCGGCAGTAGACGATCGTCGGATCGCCGGCATCGAAATCGGCATACAGGGTGTCGAGGTCGGCGCGGGCTTTGAACCGGCCGTCGGCGGCGGCGGCCTTGGCCCACGGGATCGACACGGCGGTAGGTATGTGTCCGCCACGGAGCGCGCCTTCTTGCGGGTAGTCGGGCATGTGGGTGCGCTCGCCCGTGTACTCCTGCGGCGACCGGACGTCGATCAGCGGTTCGGTCCCGATGAGTCCGCGGACCTCATCGGCGAACACCCGGATCACCGAGTCGTCGCGGGTGACAACCGGATAGTCCGATTCGGGGTACGAAGGCAGGTCGAAGGTGATGTCGCGGTCCTCGGCGAACCAGGCATCGCGGCCACCGTCGAGCAGGCGGACGTCTTCGTGCCCGAAGAGGGTGAACACCCACAGGGCGTACGCGGCCCACCAGTTGCTCTTGTCGCCATAGACGACAATCGTGTCGTCACGCCGAATACCCTTGCTGCGCATCAGTTCCGCGAATTGCTCACCTGAGATGTAGTCGCGGGTCACCGGGTCGTTGAGGTGAAGATGCCAGTCGACCTTCTGGGCGGTCGGGATGTGGCCGATGTCGAACAGCAACACATCTTCGTCGGACTCGATGATCTTCAGTCCGTCGGTACCCAAGTGTGCGCTGAGCCATTCGGTGCTCACCAGACGCTCGGGGTGGACGTAGTCGGCGAAGCCGGGGTTGTTGTCGGTCTCCACGGTCACGGGATTCACTCCAAATCGACTCAGGGCGGTGCTGGCTGGTTTACCCCATGAGACTAGTGCCAGCACGGTCGACGGGTTGCAGTGAGTTGATCTCGGCGAGGAATTGGCCGAGTCGGTCGAGGAACTCGACGATCACCGACCGTGCCGCCGGTGTTCCGGGGTAGCGCGTACGCAGTGAAAGTCCGCGGCCGGTCCGGGAAATCCAGAACTGGGTGTCGTCGGTGGCCGTGACGTTCGAGATGTGCTGGGCGCCGATCTCCTCGTGCGCCGAGGAACCGGGCAGATTCCGGTAGTCGATGAACGACACCATGAAAATGTCACCTCGCCGGTGATTGAGACCGCCCATCGCGTCGAGGACCTGGGCCACCGGGACCTCGCCGAGACTCAACGCTGTGCGCAATGCCGGACCCGTCCGCTGAACCGAGTCGATGAAGTCGTCGGTCGCGACGACTGTCAAAGGTGCATTCGTGGTGAACCACCCGACAGCGCCGCGCCACTGCTCCGACCGTCGGGTGTGGAGCGGGAAGAGCATCGACATCTGTGGGCCCCCACCGAGTTCCCGGACGCATCGGGCCATCGCGGCGAGGAGTCCGGCGAACACCGTCGCACCGTTGCTTCGACAGAACAGCTCGAAGGTGGCGGTGGCCTCGGCGTCGAGCAGGTCACGCAGATCCACGGCCTGTGGCGCCGTCTGCCCGAGGGGGAGTCCGAGGTCGAGGGGAAAGCTCGGCGGTGTCTTGTCGTGCTCGTCGAAGAAGTCCAGCCAGGCGCGCATTCGCGGATCGCGCAGACCGATGGCGACCGCGTCCGACTCCGCCGCGCAATAGTCCACAAAACTCCCGGCCATCGGCAACGCGTCGACGTCCGTACCGTCGGGCTCCCGGCGACATCGGTCGTACAGCTGATGCAGGTCGTCGACGATGATCGACATCGAATAGCCGTCGACGTGGACATGATCGAATCCGCAGATGACCGTGGAACGATCGGGCCGGTCGATCGCCGCAAGCAGGAACGCCGGATAGTCGAACGGATGGCAGGCGGTGTCGAGTGCGTCGTGCAGCAGTGCGCGCAGCTCGTGGGACGTCGAGGTCACCACGGTTTTCGCCGGACGCAAGATCAGCTGCGCAGGATCGTGGATCTCGCGATCGATCCGATCGCCGCGTCGGACAAACGCGCTGTGCAACGTGCCGTGCCTGCTGATCAGCAGGCGGTAGGCATGTTCCAGTGCGCCGGTGTCGATCGGTCCGTCCACATCGAAAGCCGCTGCCAGCCAGACACTTCCGCTCTCGACCGTGCCCAGGTGAAATTGCTGGTTGAACGACAGGGGTACCGAAGAGGGCATCGCAACGCTGTTGTCGGAGTCCACTGTCCATCGCATCAACCCACCGGGCGGCGGCGAGTAATGGTCGATCGTGGTGACATGCAAGCGGGGGTCTCCTCCATGCAGTGCTCGGATCCAGCGTAGTCGCCGGTCGCGGGTGCCGCAGTCGACAAACGATCCTGGTTGTCAGGCCGGCTGCGACCACAGGTCGGTGACACTGACACCGACTCGATCGAGCAGGGCGCGGACCAGTGGGAGGCTGATACCGATCACCGACGAGGGATCGCCGTCGATGCCGTCGATGAACCAACCACCGAGACCGTCAAGAGTGAATGCCCCGGCGACCTGTAGCGGTTCACCTGTACCGACGTACGCCGCGATCTGGTCGTCGGTGGGCGAACTGAAGCGAATAGTTGTTGCGACGCAACCGGTTTCGGCGGCAACAACCTCACCGTCGGTCAGCCGCAGCAGGCAGTGACCGGTGATGAGCTGTGCCTCGGTACCCCGCATCTGGGCCCACTGGGCGAGAGCAACCTGCGCGGAGTGCGGTTTGCCGGTGAGAACGCCGTCGCGCAGGAGCATGGAATCGCAGCCGATCAGGACGGAATCCGCGGCGATGTCCGCGTCGAGGCGGCCGGCGACATCGATCGCTTTGGCGCGGGCCAGCATCGTCACGATGTCCGACGGTGAGGGCGCGCTGCCCGCTTGCGCAAGCAGTGCGTCCTCATCGACATCGGAGACCGACACCACCGGGCTGATGCCGGCGGCGTCGAGGACCTTTCGACGTGCGGGTGACGCCGATGCCAGGACGAACCGGGTCATCGGCGGTACCCGAGCGTCACCGGATCAGTAATCCCAGCGCAGGTTCGGGAAAGCGCTGGGCGCCATCCCACCTGCCGGCCGGAGCCGGTCGGCGTGCGAACCCCAGAGCTCACGGGGACCCGGATCGGCGGGTGCGTCCGATCCGCTCGCCGCGGCGATGACCCCGACCAGCGCAGCAACCTCGGCGTCCGACGGGTTGCCCTTGATCACCGTGAGGAACGGTGCGGCCGGTGCCGCGGTCTCGTCGCCCGCGGGTGTGGTGTCGTCGCTCATAGGGGGATGTTTCCGTGCTTCTTCGGCGGCATGTTCACGATCTTGCGCTCGAGGAGCTTGAGCGCGGTGGCGATCTGCCCACGCGTGTGTGACGGCGGGATGACCGCGTCGACGTATCCGCGCTCGGCGGCAACATACGGATTGACGAGGGTGTCCTCGTACTCCTGCTGCAGCTGCAGACGCAATGCGTCGACGTCGTCGCCGTTGGCGGCGGCATCCTTGAGCTTGCCGCGGTAGACGAAGCCCACCGCGCCCGATGCGCCCATGACGGCGATCTGTGCGGTCGGCCAGGCCAGGTTCACGTCGGCGCCCATGTGCTTGGAGCCCATGACGTCGTACGCGCCGCCGTACGCCTTACGGGTGATGACGGTGATCTTGCCGACGGTGGCCTCTCCGTAGGCATAGAGGAGCTTCGCGCCGCGGCGGATGATGCCGTTGTATTCCTGATCGGTTCCGGGCAGGAAGCCCGGGACGTCGACGAGGGTGATGATCGGCACGTTGAAGGCGTCACAGGTGCGCACGAAGCGTGCGGCCTTCTCGGAGGCATCGATGTCGAGGCAGCCGGCGAACTGGGTCGGCTGGTTGGCGACGATGCCGACGCTGCGTCCGTCGACCCGACCGAAGCCCACGATGATGTTCATCGCGCGCTCGGCCTGGACCTCGAGGAACTCGTCGTCGTCGAGGACGCGGCGGATGACCTCGTGCATGTCGTACGGCTGGTTCGGGGAGTCCGGGATGAGGGTGTCGAGCTCGAGGTCCTCGTCGGTCAGGGTGTCCTCGATCGATCCGGCGGCCGGTGTGGCGACCGGGACCCGCGGGGCCTCGCCACGGTTGTTGCTGGGCAGGTAGCTCAGCAGATCCTTGACGTAGTCCAGGGCATCTTCTTCGTCGGCGCCGACGTAGTGCGCGACACCCGACTTGGCCATGTGCGTGTGGGCGCCACCGAGGTCTTCCATCGTGACGTCTTCGCCGGTGACGGTCTTGATCACGTCGGGGCCGGTGACGAACATCTGGCTGGTCTTGTCGACCATGACCACGAAGTCGGTGAGCGCGGGGGAGTAGACGTGGCCACCGGCAGCGGGGCCCATGATCAGCGAGATCTGCGGGATGACACCCGAGGCGCGCACGTTGCGGTGGAAGATCTCGCCGTACAGGCCGAGCGAGACAACACCTTCCTGGATGCGGGCGCCGGCGCCCTCGTTGATGCCGACCAGCGGGCGGCCGGTCTTGATCGCGAGGTCCATCACCTTGACGATCTTCTCGCCGTAGACCTCACCGAGGCTGCCACCGAAGACGGTGACGTCCTGGCTGAACACGCAGACCTCACGGCCGTCGATGGTGCCGTAACCGGTGACCACACCATCGCCGACCGGACGGCGATCGCCCAGGCCGAAGTTGGTGCTGCGGTGACGGGCCAGAGCATCGAGTTCGACAAACGAACCTTCGTCCAGAAGATGGGTGATGCGCTCACGAGCAGTGAGCTTTCCCTTCTCGTGGGTTTTCTCAACTGCTGCTTCGCCGACCGGGTGCTTTGCCTCTGCGAGGCGATTGTGCAGGTCAGTGAGTTTTCCGGCAGTTGTGTGGATGTCCGGCGTCGCTTGCGCGTCCTGGGGGGAACTCGTCATGGCCTTGATGCTATCCACACTGCGTGCAGGCGGTGCGCGCCGGGCTAACCTGAGGTTTAACTCACATTCGAAGTGGTACCGGCGGACACAGGTAAATGCTCGTTGCCAATGCTGGGATCGACGGGCGGCGGAGCCTTAGTCTGATGGCATGAATTCGCAGGCAGAGCACCGTGTCCCCATCGACGAAAACGCACTTCGGGAGGCCGTGGCCGGTACGTACTGGCGTTCGGTGCGGGTGGTCGAGGAGACCGGCTCGACCAATGCCGACCTGAGTGCACTGGCCGCGACATCGGATTGTGTCGGCTCGGTGCTGGTCGCGGAATATCAGAGCGCGGGACGCGGACGGTACACCCGGCACTGGGAGAGCCCACCGCGTTCGCAGGTGGCCATGTCTGTGGCTGTGGCGGCCGATGTGGCAGACGCTCAGGCGGCGCTCGGATGGCTGCCGCTGTTGACCGGGCTCGCGGTGGTGGACGGCATCCGGGAGGTCAGTGAGCTCGCACCGGTGCTCAAGTGGCCCAACGACGTGTTGCTGCCCGCGCCGGGTGGGACCACCGACGGTATCGGTGGGCGCAAGGTCGCCGGAATCCTGGCGGAGCTGACCCGTGGTCCGTCGGGAACGGTTGCCGTCATCGGAATCGGGATCAACGTGAGCCTCACCGAGGCCGAGCTGCCGGTCCCCACGGCGATCTCGCTGGACCTGGCGGGCGCAGAGGTCAACCGGCAGGATCTTGCCGCAGCGGTCCTCACCGCGCTCTCCCGGCGCCTGCAGCAGTGGCCGCAGGATCTCGACGGACTTCGCCGCGACTACCGCGACCTCTGCGTGACGCTCGGCCATCACGTGCTCGTGCAGCTGCCACTCGACGAGCAACTCGAGGGCGCGGCGGTCGAGATCGACAGCACCGGGCGGGTGGTCGTGGAGGACGTCGCGGGCAAGCGCGTGCCGGTGGCCGCCGGCGACGTGACGCACCTGCGCGTCACGGACTGACGTCCGGCGGAACGCCGGTGGTGGAAATGACGAACTCGCCTGCACGATTCGTACAGGCGAGTTCGTGAGATCAGTTCAGATCAGCGACGTTCCATGCTCTTGGTGCCCATCGCCGGGATGAGGAACAAGATGGGCAGACCGATCACCGCGTGCACGATCGCCGTCGAGATACCGGTGACCCATTCGTAGGACAGCAAAAGCGGGATCAGCATCGCCGCGACAACCAGCAATCCGACGATCCACCTGAAGAACTGGTTCGGTGCCGGTGTCGCCAGGTGCAGGACGTACCAGAGTGCTCCGGCGAAGATGGCACAGAAGAACGCGACGACTCCGAACCAGTACTCGTCGTTGGCCATCGGATTCCAGACGCCGAGGGCGCCGGTCTCGTTCACCCGCGTGATGACGAGCCGGATGATCCAGGCGACGAGCCAGGCCGCGAGGGCGGTGACGACGGCGGTGGCCAGGACACCGCCGATGAACATCGACGGATTGACCTGTGGTCGAGGGGGTTTCGGTCGCCGCTGCGGTGCTGCCGGCTGCGCCGCGGCGGCGTAGGGCTGATCGCCCCGGTATTGATCGCCTTGATAGGGCTGCTGGTAGCCCTGATCTGAGTAGGCCTGGTGCGCCTGTGGATCGGCGTTGTATCCGTTGTCGTACCGCTGGGTGCGTGGTTTGTTCGGGTCATTCGGGTACATCGGGCACCTCCCTTGCAGATGAGTCTACTGATCGTGATATCTGCGGTGATTCAATGATGAGGGGACAACCGTAACCCCATGGCCACGAGTCCCGGTCGCGACTTCCGCTCAGATGTGATCCGGGGTGGTTTGATTACGGCACGTCGAGAAGTGGCGCACCCTGCGTCGGGTTACACGCGAATCGAGTGGGAAGGCCTGTTGATGGGGTATCCGGAGAGCATTTTGGCCCAGGGTGAACGCGTGGTCCTGCACCACCACCCGCACTGGAAGTGCCTGTTGGGTCCGACGCTGATCTTCGTCCTCGGTACCGCATTGGCCGGTGCCGCCGGCGGATACCTGGAGACCTCCGATCTCGGGTCCTCCACCAAGACGACCCTGGGCATCATCATTGCGGTGCTGTGGGCCGGCGTGGTGTTGTGGTTTTTCGTCCGGCCGTTCATCAGCTGGCGGACCACCCACTTCGTGCTCACCGATCGTCGTGTCACCTACCGCAACGGCATCATCACCCGATCCGGTATCGACATCCCGGTCCAGCGCATCAACTCCGTCGAATTCCGTCACGGCCTCGTCGACCGGATCCTGCGGACGGGAACGCTCATCATCGAGTCCGCGTCGGAGGATCCACTCGAGTTCAACGACATCCCGCAGGTCGAACGAGTCCATTCGCTGCTCTATCACGAGGTCTTCGACACCGCCGACGGCGACGACTTCCGCGGCCGCCGGTGATCATGGGCGCGAGGGGCCTAGGTTGGTGACGTGACCGACGTTCTGCTCGCCGAAGACGATGAAGCGATCTCCGCGCCGCTGGCCCGCGCGCTGAGCCGCGAGGGCTATGGCTGTGAGGTCGTCACCACGGGTACCGATGCGCTCACGCTCGCCGGCAGCGGACGATTCGAACTGCTGGTGCTCGATCTCGGACTACCCGAGATGGACGGACTCGAGGTCTGTCGCCGCATCCGGCAGACCCGACCCCAACTGGCGGTCCTGATGCTCACCGCCCGCACCGACGAGGTCGACTTCGTCGTCGGTCTCGACGCCGGCGCCGACGACTACGTCGGCAAGCCGTTCCGGCTCGCCGAGCTGCTGGCCCGGGTCCGGGCGCTGTTGCGCCGCAAGCAAACCGCCGATGTGGTGATCGAGGCCGGTGACATCCACCTCGATGCGAGGGGTCGGCGCGTCCTGGTGTCCGGCGTGGACACCACGCTCGCCAACCGGGAGTTCGACCTACTGCGCTATCTGATGGAACGCGCCGGCGAAGTGGTCAGTCGCGAGGAGATCCTGACGGAGGTCTGGGGCACACCGGATCTGTTGTCGTCCAAGACGCTCGACATGCACATCTCCTGGTTGCGCCGAAAGATCGGGGACGACCAGCCCGGCTGCCGGAAGCGAATCGTCACCGTCCGTGGTGTCGGTTTCCGCTTCGATCCCGACTAGACGTGCGCCGCCGCATCCTCCGGTCGATGATCGGGATGGTCGTGGGCATCGGATTGCTGCTCGGCGTACCCCTGATGTTCACCGCCTGGTGGTGGGTCGACGACACCGCGCACCAGGATCTCGACAACAGACTCGACCGCATCTCGAGCGAATTGCTCCGCCAGGAGGGCTCGGACGGCACGGTCTCGGGGAATCTCGACCGAGACAAGTTCCGGCTGCTCGTCCCCGACGAGGGTCTGCTGACGATGAATTTTCCGGTGTCGACCCCTATCGGTCTCGAGCAACGTGAAGTCGGTATCGGCACCGACTTCGATGATCAACCGGTCAGCGAGTCGCTCGCCCTGGGTGAGGCCGGGACGCTGACCCTCTCGATTCCGCAGGCGCAGGTGCGCAGCAGGCAGTGGGGTGCGGTCGGCATCGTGTCGCTGGCGGTGACGATTTCGGTGATCGCCGGTGTCGTGGTTGCTGCGGTGACCGCCGGACGCCTGGCAGATCCCCTCGAAGAGGTCGCCGAGCGGGCGACGCGGATGGCACACGGTGATTTCGGGACCGCGGGCCGGATCTACGACATCGAAGAACTGGACCGGATGTCGTCGGCGCTCGATGCCGCGAACAGCGAGATCACCACCCGGCTCGAACGTGAGGGCCGGATCGTCGGTGAGGTGTCCCATCAGCTCCGGAGTCGGCTCACCGCGATCCGCCTACGACTCGACGAGTTGTCGATCCATCCCGACACCGCCGTGGTGGACGAGGCCGAAGCGGCCCTCGGACAGGTCGAGCGACTGACCAAGGACCTCGACGAGCTGATCTCGGCCGCCCGCGGAGAGCAGGTGGCCATGCTCGATCCGGTGGCCATCCCGGAGCAGGTGGCGCGGGTGGTCAACGACTTCCATCAGGCATTCGAGGTGCAGGGGCGTCAGCTGACCGTGCAGATGGCCGGACAGGCAGCAGCGCGGGTGACTCCCACTCGGCTGCGCGAAGCCCTCGCGGTCCTGGTCGACAACGCGCTGCAGCACGGCAAGGGTGATGTCGTCGTCGACACCCGAGAGTTGCCGGGTAGCGGCATGATCCGGATCTCGGTGTCCGACCAGGGTCCGGGAGTCACCGATGAGAGCGCGCCGCACGTGTTTCAGCGCGGCTATTCGGAAGGTGGGTCGAGCGGTGTCGGGCTGTCGCTGGCGCGGGCACTCATCGAGGCCGACGGTGGCCGTCTGGATCTGCTGCACCGCCGTCCGCCGACCTTTGCGATCGTTGTACCCAGATACGACATCGACGACGACGGTGCGGACCCGGTGGAGACCAATCAGGCGGAACCCCGGTAACGCCGGATCGCTCAGTTGTGGCCTAGGTCCCCGGGTGCGGGCGCGGGTTCGAGGTCGACCGCCGCGGATCCGGTGCTGTCCATCTCGGTCTCGGGGAACGCGAACCGGCGCAGTGCCCAGAATCGGAACGCCATCTGGAGCAGGTTGCCGATGATGTAACCGAGGACGAAGTCGATGATGACGAGCTGCTTGACGTCCACCGAACTGCGGATGTCGAAGAGGTTGTTGACCACGAACAGCGGGGCCGCCGACAAGAGGACGCCGATGCCGCTGATCGCGAAGAACAGCATGGCCTCGTGGTGCGTTTCGCGTCCGCCGCGGTTCTTGAAGGCCCACTCGCGATTGAGGACGTAGCTGACGATCGTGGCCAGTACACCGGAGATGATCTTGGCGATGACCGGCTTGGCCTCGAGAACGGTCAGGCTGAGCGAATAGAAGATCGCCATGTCGAGGATCATCATCGATCCGCCGATGATCGCGAACTTGATCAGCTCATGGTGACGCATCGCCAGCGCTCGGATCGGCGCTGGGGTACGGGACATCAGCCCGTCGATGAATGACACAAGGATGCAGTCTACGAAAGATTTGCGGCCGGGTACGAATCCCGCCCCGCCAGACCCCTGCCCGTGTCATTCGCCGGGGCGACACGTGAGACGATTGGCAGCCGTGACGAGTGATCGAAGCCCAGCTCCCGAATCGATCGGGGCAACGGTTCCGCCGGCCCCCGCGCCCGCATCCGGAGAACGCGATGCCGCGGCCACCGGCAGCCGCACCGCAGCGGTGTCGGGGATGCCCGTGGTGACCATGATCGGCGGCGGCCAGCTCGCCCGGATGACACATCAGGCGGCGATTGCGCTGGGACAGCGACTTCGGGTCCTGGCCGGTTCTGTCGATGAACCCGCCGGTCAGGTGACCCCCGACCTGGTTCTGGGCTCACACCTCAACCTCGACGATCTGCGGGAGGCCGCCCGTGGTTGCCACGCACTGACCTTCGACCACGAGGGTGTGCCCGTCGAACATCTCGAGGTGCTCGTCTCCGAGGGCGTCAAGGTCTTACCGCCGCCGACCGCGTTGATCTACGCCCAGGACAAACTGTTGATGCGCCGCAAACTGGCGTCGCTGGGTGCCCCGATCCCGGACTACGTCGAGTTGGCGGGCGCCGATCCGCAGGCACAACTCATCGAATTCGGTGACCGACATCACTGGCAGATCGTCATCAAGGCCATCCGCGGCGGCTACGACGGGCGCGGCGTCTGGCTGATCGACAGCCGGGAGGAAGCACTCGACGTCCTGGCGAAGGCCCCCGCCGGCACTGAGCTGATGGCCGAGCAGAAGGTGACACTGCGCCGGGAACTGTCGGCGATGGTCGCGCGGTCACCGTTCGGTCAGGGTGCGGTGTGGCCCGTGGTCGAGACCGTGCAGCGCAAGGGTCAATGCGCCGTCGTCATCGCACCGGCGCCCTCCCTGGACGCCGACGTCGCGGCACAGGCACAGCGTCTGGCGTTGTCGCTCGCCGCCGAACTCGGGGTCGTGGGTGTGATGGCGGTGGAACTGTTCGAGACCGACAACGGCGACCTGCTGGTGAACGAATTGGCGATGCGGCCGCACAACAGCGGCCACTGGGGCATGGACGGTGCGGTCACCGGGCAGTTCGAACAACATCTGCGAGCGGTGCTCGACTATCCACTCGGCGACACCGGCACCCTCGCGCCGATCACCGTGATGGCCAACATCCTGGGGGCGGAGCACCCACCGGAGATGTCCATGGACGAACGGCTGCATCATCTCTTCGCGCGGATCCCGCAGGCCAGGGTCCATCTCTACGGCAAGGGTGAGCGGCCGGATCGCAAGATCGGGCACATCAACGTGCTCGGTGCGGCCACGGACGACGTCGACGATCCGGACGATGTGGCACGTGTCCGGGAGATCGCGGAACGCGCGGCACACTGGATGTCGCAGGGAGTCTGGACCGACGGATGGGATGTACACGGTGAGTGAATCAGTGGGCGAGTCGAGGGCATCGGGGCCGCAGGTCGGCCTGATCATGGGCAGCGATTCGGACTGGCCCACGATGGAGGCGGCCGCCGAGGCGCTCGCGGAGTTCGGTGTGCGTTTCGAAGTCGGTGTCGTCTCGGCGCATCGCACGCCGCAGCGCATGCTCGACTACGCGAAAGATGCTGCCGGACGCGGAATCTCGGTCATCATCGCCGGTGCCGGTGGTGCTGCGCACCTGCCGGGGATGGTGGCGTCGGCCACACCGTTGCCCGTCATCGGAGTGCCGGTGCCGCTGAAATATCTCGACGGGATGGATTCGTTGCTGTCGATCGTGCAGATGCCGGCCGGTGTCCCGGTGGCCACGGTCTCGATCGGTGGCGCCCGCAATGCCGGTCTGCTGGCCGTGCGGATCCTGGCCGCCTCCGATTCGTCATTGCGGGCTGCGATGGAGCGGTTCCAGGCGGGCCTGTCCGACATGGTCCTCGCGAAAGATCAAGCGCTGCGGGACAAACTGCTCGGCGGATAGCGGCGAGGCGCTCAGATCGATTCGGTGAGCAGCCGCCGACGGAACAGGTCGAGGACGTCGTCGAGTGCTTGCCGGGTGGGCTGACCGGGTTCGTCGATGAGATGCTCGGTCAACGGCGAGTGCGGTGGTATCGGTGACGGGCCGGCCGAACTGTCGTCGAGTTCGATGGCCACAAAGGCGTCGCCGAGTTGCTTGCGGAGGAACTCGAATCGCTGTGGGGGAGAAAACCGGTCACCTTTGAACCGGACACCGAGCACCTGAAGTCCCTTGGCGCAGCGCCCTTTGACCGTTTCGAGTTCTTCGGGCGAGATGTCGATGTTGCCTGCGAAGCCTTGGATCGGCCGGACCGGTAGCGACGGCTGGGCGACAACAGGTGCGAGCAACCGCTCGTCGGTGGCCATCGCCAATGCGAATCCGCCGGTGAAGCACATACCGATCGCGCCGACGCCGGGTCCGCCGCACCGGGCGTGTTCGTGGGCGGCGAGTGCACGCAGCCAGCTGACCACCGGCGACGACTTCCCGGAGGCAAGTGTGGTGAATTCGCTGCTGATGCAGATCGGTACCAGTGACGCCACCATCTTTCCGAGCTCGGCCGGCCCGGCGTTGTCCGGGTCGAGGCCGTCGATGCCGAAGAGGCTGGGAAGTACTGCGGTGCAACCGATGTCGGACACCTCGCGCGCGAATTTGAGCACCTTCGGGGTGATCCCCGGCATTTCGGCGATGATGATCACCGCCGGGCCGTGTCCGCGACGGTAGATGGTCCGGGTCCGCCCGAAATGTGTGAAATCTGACTTCTCGAAGTCGGAGAGTGCTTCGGCCGGTGAGGGCGTGCGGCTCATCTGGTGAACACCTTTCGACGTGCGGGCCCGGGGTGGCCCAAGGTTATCTCCCGCCACTCGGTGCGGGGGCTCGCCGGATTCAAGTTACCCGCGAGTAACTGGAAATCCGGGCGGTATTAGAATTGCAGCGAAGAAATCAACGCTGGCGCCTACGAGGAGTGTTCTGATGGCCGGTAACCCCGACTTCGATCTGTTCAAGCTCGCTGACGAGCACGATGAGTTGCGATCCGCGATCCGGGCGCTCTCCGAGAAAGAGATCGAGCCGCACGCCGCGGACGTCGATGAGAAGGCACGATTCCCCGAAGAGGCGCTCACCGCGCTGACGGCGTCGGGTTTCAACGCGATCCATGTCCCCGAGGAATACGACGGCCAGGGCGGTGACTCGGTCGCTGCCTGCATCGTGATCGAAGAGGTCGCCCGCGTCTGCGCGTCGTCCTCGCTCATCCCGGCCGTGAACAAGCTGGGCACGATGGGACTGATCCTCAAGGGTTCCGAGGAACTCAAGCGACAGGTGCTCCCGACCCTTGCCAGCGGTGACGCGATGGCCTCTTATGCGCTGTCCGAGCGCGAAGCCGGTTCCGATGCCGCGTCGATGAAGACCCGTGCCAAGGCCGTCGGCGACGACTGGGTGCTCAACGGCTCCAAGTGCTGGATCACCAACGGCGGCAAGTCGACCTGGTACACCGTCATGGCGGTCACCGATCCCGAGAAGGGTGCCAACGGCATCTCCTCGTTCATCGTCCACAAGGACGATCCCGGTTTCACCGTCGGCCCGCTGGAGAAGAAGCTCGGCATCAAGGGTTCGCCGACCGCGGAACTCTACTTCGAGAACTGCACCATCCCGGGTGATCGCATCATCGGCGAGCCGGGTACCGGTTTCAAGACCGCGCTCGAGACCCTCGACCACACCCGCCCGACCATCGGTGCGCAGGCCGTCGGTATCGCCCAGGGTGCCCTGGACCAGGCCATCGCCTACACCAAGGATCGCAAGCAGTTCGGCAAGTCGATCAGCAGCTTCCAGGGTGTGGAGTTCATGCTCGCCGACATGGCGATGAAGGTCGAGGCAGCCCGTCTCATGGTCTACACCTCGGCAGCGCGCGCCGAGCGTGGCGAGAAGAACCTCGGCTTCATCTCGGCCGCCGCCAAATGCTTTGCCTCGGACGTGGCCATGGAGGTCACCACCGACGCGGTGCAACTCTTCGGTGGCGCCGGCTACACCCGCGACTTCCCGGTCGAGCGGATGATGCGCGATGCCAAGATCACCCAGATCTACGAAGGCACCAACCAGATCCAGCGGGTTGTGATGTCGCGGGCCCTGCTGCGCTGAGGTAGCACCCCCTGGCGAATCCCTGTCCCGATCGGCGTCGCTCCACCAGAGCGGCGCCGTTCGGTGTATTCGGCGCAGAGATAATGGGGCGCAGGTTGATTCGCGGCCCGTCGCGGCCGCGACCGACGGCTCATGGCAAAGTCGATGTCGACTTGACATGAGCTAGAACAGATGTTCGACTTGAGCTCATGCGATGGGACGGGCAACTCCTCGATGCCGAACCCGATGCGGGCGAGGACTCGGCCTCTCCGGCCCTGCCGGGGCTGGAGCGGGCCGGCCTGGTGCGGTCGGTACAGACGCCTGACTTCGAGGGCGTGACATTTCACGAGGTCCTCTGTAAGAGCGCGCTCAACAAGGTGCCCGAGGCGTCGAAGGTGCCGTTCACGTGGTCGATCAATCCGATGCGGGGATGCCTGCACCAGTGTGTGTACTGCTTCGCCCGGGGCACCCACGAATACCTCGACCTCGATGCCGGCCGTGACTTCGACACCCAGATCGTGGTCAAGATGAACATCGCCGCGGTATTGCGAAAAGAGTTGTCGCGCAGGAGCTGGAAGCGCGAACCGGTGGCGCTCGGCACCAATTCCGATCCCTACCATCGGGCGGAGGGGCGCTACCGGCTGATGCCGGGGATCATCGGCGCGCTGGCCGATGCCGGTACACCGATGTCGATTCTCACCAAGGGGACGTTGCTGCGCCGCGACCTCCCACTGCTGTCGCTTGCGTCCCAAAAGGTTCCGGTATCGATCGGGATCTCGCTCGCGCTCCTCGACGAAGATCTGCGCCGGCATGTGGAGCCGGGTGCACCCTCGGCCCGCGCGCGGCTCGATCTGATCACCGCCGTGCGGGAAGCCGGATTGGACTGCCATGTGATGGCGGCGCCAATTCTGCCGCAGCTCACCGATTCCCGTGCTGCACTGGACGAGTTGTTCGCGGCCCTGGCCGGTGCCGGTGCCACCTCGGTCACCGCGATTCCGCTGCATCTGCGTGGGCCCACCCGCAACTGGTATCTGACCTGGCTGGGCGACAATCATCCCGCATTGCTGAAGAGCTATCGCCAGATCTACGGGCGCGGCGCCTATGCCGCCTCCGAATACCAGCAGTGGCTTCGTGAGCGAACGACGCCCCTGGTCGAAAAACACGGGCTCGCGGGTACTCCCGACGAAACCGTCGGGGACCACTCTCTGCGCGGAGTGCGGCAGGCCCAGACGCCGTTGAAAGAGCCTGCGCCAACTCTGTTCTGATCTTCAGGACAGCGTTGCGGTGACCTTCTCGGTGGCGGCGCGAGAGGCCAGTTTGGCCTCATCGGGATGTGCCACCTGTACCAGTGAACCTCCGGCGATCAGAGGCGTGAGCAGGTGGGTGATCAGGTTGTCGGTGGAATCCCAGGTGCCCGTGGACATGACCCGTGAACCCGCCACGATCGCCACCGCGTCGGCTGAAGCCGTGGCCGCGGAGACGATCTCGGCCACGGTGCGGTCGTCGAGTGCCAGATCACCTGATCCGCTCGGACGGAATTGGTCGCCGTGTACCCGCACCGAGGCCGCATAGTCCGTCAGGCCGATCGGCAGATTGCGCATCGGCATGCCGAACGGGTCGAGTGAGACCACAGCGATCTCGGGCGCCTGATCCATCGCGGCCAAGGTGTCCATCGAGCAGAACGCCAGCGCGGCGTCTTCGCTGTAGCCCAGGCGCACGTGCATGCCGGCCCACCACGCACCGAGCAGAACGCCCGCGGTCTGCCAATGTGCGGGCAGGTCCACGGCGACGACGTCACCAGGGGTCAACCCGAACTCGTCGCGAATCATGTTCGCGGTCTTGGCAGCCCAGTTGGCGGCCGTCAGACCCGACAGCTCTGTCCGCTCACCCGTGGCGTCGTTGTAGTAGGTCAGAAGTGGCTGGGTGCCGTCTCTGGTCAGCGCCGGATCGAGTGCGGCGTCTGCAAGGGTGATCAATTGACACACTCCGGGCCGGTTCCACCGGCAGTGATTCGAGGGGCGGGTGGGGTCGGGGTTTCCTGGGTGTCGGATTCCTGGCTGTCCTGCGCGCCGGAGTCGGAGATCGAGCCCGGCCCGGTGTAGCTGTCGGTCAGGATGACGCGCACCGTATTCGGGGGCAAGGAGGTATCCGCGGTGATCGGCAGGCCGCCGAGGTCTTTGGACACGGCGATCGCGCCCGGGTCGTCGGTGGTCGCGGCGAGAACCTGGCTGTCGACGGTGGCGTTGGTGTCGTTGCCGGTTTCGCCGGGGCGATATCCCTTGTTCGCGACGATCCGGGACACGTTGGTGGCCAGCCCGTCCACTGTGCCGGTGTTGATCACGTCGACCGTGTAGTCGCCGGCGAGGAAGGCCACGGTGCCGTCGGCATTCTTTTCACCGAGCAATCCCTCGGTGAATGCCTTGACCGCGACCGGATCGACTTCGACAACACTCTGGGTGCCGTCGTCGCTCCATCCCTGTTCGGTCACCACGGGGATGGTGGCGAACTGAACACGACCGCCGG
Source organism: Nocardia sp. 348MFTsu5.1 (assembly GCF_000383535.1). Taxonomy (NCBI): domain Bacteria; kingdom Bacillati; phylum Actinomycetota; class Actinomycetes; order Mycobacteriales; family Nocardiaceae; genus Nocardia; species Nocardia sp. 348MFTsu5.1. The sequence goes on along the minus strand of NZ_KB911522.1, from coordinate 88,008 downwards.
ACAGATCCTTGAGCTGTTCGACGAACTTCAGGACGTCCCAGTTCTGGTCGATCACCACCGACCGCGACACCGCGTTCTGCAGGTCGGAGAGTTTGCCGGGGTTCGTCAGGGTTCCGGCGGACAGCACCTTCTGCGCCAGTGAGGCCATGAAGACCTGCTGGCGCACGATGCGGTCGAGGTCGCCGCGCGGCAGGTCGTGGCGCTGACGGACGAAGCTCAGGGCCTGCGAACCGTCGAGCTTTTGCTGGCCGGCCGGGAAGTCGGCACCCGAGAACGGTTCATCGACTGCAGCATTGAGACAGACGTCGACACCACCGACCGCGTTGGTGAGCAACACGAATCCCAGGAGCCCGATTTCGGCGTAGTGATCGACCTCGACACCGGTGAGGCCGGTGACGGTGTTGATGACTGCGTCGCGCCCGGCCTGCACGGATTCTTTGTCCGCTTCGCCCAGGTCCATGCCTTCGTTCACCAGCGCGGCGCGCTTTTCCTCTTTGGCCGAACCGTATGCGGAATTGATCTTGGTCATCCCGACGCCGGGTACCTCCACGTACGAGTCCCGGGGGATCGAGATCGCGGTGGCCGACGACCCGTCGTTGGGGATCCGGATGAGCAGGATCGTGTCGGTGTTCGTCCCGACATCGTCCGCGGAGTGCAGCTGGGCCAGTTCTTTCTCGGAGAGCGGGTTGCCCTGCGCGTCGGTGCGTGAGTCGGTGCCCACCATCAAGATATCGACGGCACCGTCTTTGCCGCTGCCCAGACTCAGGCCGTCGAGCTTGGTGATGCTGTTCTCGAGACTGGTCATCTGGTTCCAGGCGTAGCCGGTGGCCACCAGGACCGCGACCGAGACCACGGCCACCGCGATCCGGGTGATGGAACGGGCCGACTTCTTGCCGTCGGCGGGCGGGGCACCGGTGGCCGGCGCCGACGCGGGTGCGGCTGCCTTCTGCGGACGTTCCGGTGGCCCCGGCCGGTCGGTCCGACGGGTCTTGCGTGGTGCGTCGTCGGTGCGTGGCCGGGCCGACGATCGCCTGGGCCGGTCGGCATCGCCCGCCGGCGTGTCCCTCGGGCGGCGTGGGCGTGGTTGTTCGGAGCCGTCATCGCGGCGCCGGCGGGCCGCAGCCCGTGGAATCGGCTGACCCGAGGCCGAACGCTGCGGGCGACCCTCGCGCGGTGAACCGCTGCGACGCTCACCCGACGGTCGATCCGAAGAGGGACGGTCCACGACGGGCGGCGCTCCTAACTCATGTCTTCGACGGCGGTCTCCGGGCGCGATATGGCCCGGCGGAGACCGATTGCCCGCAATGCTACGTGCGAATCTCGCGGCGGTGCCGGAGCCGGACCGGCGCGCCCGTGATGATGTTGTTCACGCTGGTGCATCCCCGGACTCGGTGCGCGCAGACCCGGCCGAACCGGACATGATGGTGTGTATGCAACGGGAATTGGGTTCGGTGGTGGTGACCGGCGCGGGCGGTCAACTGGGTGGGCAGCTGCGTATTCGTGGGGGAGACCTGGTGCGGCCGCTGGCCTCGGCTGATCTGGACATCACGGATCCGGAGGCCGTCGATTCGGTACTGGGCGGACTCGGACCCGCGGATGTGGTCATCAACTGCGCGGCATACACCGCCGTCGACGCGGCGGAGACGGACCGGGACCGGGCCCGTGCGATCAACGTCACCGGGCCGGCGAACCTGGCGGCACTCACCGCGTACACCGGCGCGCATCTGATCCATATCTCGACGGACTATGTCTTCACCGGCCGCGCCGAGCGTCCGATGGAACCGGGGGATCCGACCGGGCCGACGTCGGTCTATGGAGAGACCAAGCTCGCCGGTGAGGTGGCGGTCCGCGCGGGCGATCCGTCCGCGACTGTCGTCCGTACCGCCTGGGTGTACACCGGCGCACCGGGTGGCACCGACTTCGTGTCGACGATGCGCCGTCTGGAGGCCGAACGCGACACGGTGTCGGTGGTCACCGACCAGGTGGGTTCACCGACATTCTCGACCGATCTGGCCGATGGCCTGCTGCAGCTCGCCAGGAACATCTGCGCCGGCGGGTCCCCGGCCACCGGGACGATCCTGCACGCCTCGAACGCAGGCAGTTGTAGCTGGTTCGACCTCGCGCAGGCCGTTTTCGCCGAGATCGGTGCCGATCCGGCCCGTGTTCTGCCCACCACGTCGGACGCGTTCCCGCGCCCGGCCCCGCGTCCGGCGTACTCGGTTCTGTCTGGTCAGTCATGGCAGAAAGCCGGCCTGACGCCGCTGCGGGACTGGCGTTCGGCACTGGCTGTGGCAGTGAAGGCGTGATGGCAGGGGAGGCTGAGGTCTCCGGCTACCCTGAGGCAGTGACTGATGAGCAGGTTTCAGACCGTGTCGCGGTGGTGACCGTGACGTATTCGTCCGGTGATTACCTGACCAGATTCATCCAGACCCTCGATGGTGCGATGGCCGGTACACCGGCGGTGATCATGGCGGACAACGGATCTCACGACGGTGCCCCCGAGGCCGCAGCCCAGAAGTACGACCACGTCTCGTTGCTGCACACCGGCGGCAACATCGGCTACGGCGGTGCGGTCAACCGGGCGGTTGCGCAGGTCGATCCGGCCATCGAATACGTGATCGTGGCGAACCCTGACGTGGAGTGGGGGCCGGGTTCCATCGACCGGTTGCTCGCGGCCGCCGATCGCTGGCCACGGGCCGGCGCACTGGGACCACTGATCCGCGAGCCCGACGGCACCATCTATCCGTCGGCGAGGCGGGTTCCGGATCTGGTCTCCGGAACCGGGCACGCGATCTTGGGCACGGTGTGGAAGTCCAACCCGTGGACCGCTGCCTACCGGCAGGACGCCGTGGACGTGTCCGAACGTACGGTGGGGTGGTTGTCCGGGTCGTGTTTGCTGGTCCGGCGCATCGCCTTTGATTCCATCGACGGTTTCGATTCCCGCTACTTCATGTATATGGAGGACGTCGACCTCGGTGACCGGTTGGGCAGAGCGGGCTGGCTCAACGTGTTCGTCCCCGACGCAGAGGTCTTGCACGCGAAAGGCCATGTGGCCGACCTTGATCCAGGAAAGATGTTGCCGGCACACCATCGCAGCGCCTATCGGTTCCAGGCCGACCGGCACCCGCATTGGTGGCAGGCGCCCTTGAGGCTTGCCCTCCGCGCCGGACTCGCTGCGCGATCGGCGGTGGTGGTGGCGGCGGCGAAACGTGCTGCCCGCCGCGAGAACTCGCCAGACGGCTCGACGACCCACAGTTCGACGAAAGGTACAAAGTGACTTCAGACGATCGTGTGACCTCGCCGGCGACGGAAGCCCTGACCGATGATGTGCAGGCGGTTATCTTGGTCGGCGGCAAGGGAACTCGGCTGCGGCCGCTGACGCTGTCGGCCCCCAAACCGATGCTGCCGACGGCGGGCGTGCCGTTCCTGACCCATTTGCTCGCCCGGATCAAGGCCGCCGGCATCAACAAGATCGTTCTCGGTACCTCGTTCAAATCCGAGGTTTTCGAGGAGCATTTCGGAGACGGTTCGAAGATGGACCTGTCGATCACCTACGTCCACGAGTCCGAGCCGATGGGTACCGGTGGCGGCATTCGCAACGTGCTGCCACACCTGACCGCGAAGACCGTGCTCGTGTTCAACGGTGACGTCCTGTGCGGCACCGATGTCCGGTCCATCATCGACACCCACCGGACCTCGGGCGCCGCGGTCACGCTGCACCTGGTGCGGGTAGGTGATCCGCGGGCATTCGGTTGCGTGCCCACCGATGAGTCCGGGCGGGTCACGGCGTTCCTGGAGAAGACCCAGGATCCGCCCACCGATCAGATCAATGCCGGCTGCTACGTCTTCAACCGCTCCGTGATCGAAGAGATCCCCGCCGATCGTCCGGTCTCGGTCGAACGTGAGGTCTTCCCGGGCCTGCTCGCCGACGGCGTACACGTGCAGGGTCACGTCGATTCCGGTTACTGGCGGGACATGGGTACACCCGAGGATTTCGTCCGCGGCAGTGCCGACCTGGTCCGCGGCATCGCGCCGTCGCCCGCCCTCAGCGGTCCACGCGGTGAATGCCTCGTCCACGAGGGCGCCGGCGTGGCCCCCGGCGCACTGTTGATCGGCGGCACCGTGGTCGGTCGCGGCGCAGAGATCGGAGCCGGTGCCCGGCTGGACGGGGCGGTGATCTTCGACGGTGCCGTGGTCGAGGCGGGTGCGGTGATCGAGCGCTCGATCATCGGTTTCGGTGTCCGGGTGGGGCCACGTGCCCTCATCCGTGACGGCGTGATCGGAGACGGTGCGGTCATCGGTGCCCGCTGTGAACTGCTGCGTGGGGCGCGGGTCTGGCCGGGGGTCAAGATCCCCGATGGTGGAATCAGGTTCTCCACAGATGTCTGACACGGTGGCCACGGCGCCCTTCAAACGTTTTGTCGCTCTTGGTGACTCATTTGTCGAAGGGGTTGGCGACGTCGAGGCCCGCTGCCCGAACGGCGTGCGCGGTTGGGCCGACCGGGTGGCCGAGGTGATGGCCCGCGCCGATCCCGAGTTCCGGTATGCAAACCTCGCGGTCCGGGGCCGGTTGATGTCGTCGATCGTGTCCGAACAGGTTGTTCCGGCTGTTGCGATGCAGCCCGATCTGGTGGCGATCTCCGCCGGAGCCGGCGACCTGTTGCGTCCGGCCGCCGACATCGACACGCTCATCGAGGACTACGACGCCGCGATCGGCCGGTTGCAGGATTCCGGCGCCCGGGTGGTGACCTTCACCGCCCACGACACCGGCGGCAAGTCGGTGTTCGGGGCCTTGCGCGGTCGATTCGCGGTCTACAACGAACTGTTGCGTGAAGTGGTCGAGCGTCGCAATCTCACGCTCGTCGATTTCTGGCGGATGCGGGTGTTCCGTGAACGCGCGATGTGGGAGTTCGACCGGATGCACATGTCGACGGCCGGGCACGTGTACATGGCCATCGAAGTGCTCGACGCCCTTGGTATCGAACACGATCTGGTTCCGGTGAAAGTCGGCCCGCCGCAACCGATCTCGCCTAGCGAAAGGCGCCGGGACAGTCGGCAGTGGACGGTGGAGCACGCGATGCCGTGGGTGGGTCGCCGGCTCCGTGGTGTGTCCACCGGCGACACCATCGCCCCGAGGTATCCCGAACTCACCGCGCTGACGCCGAGCACGTAGCGCCGGGGCTCGGCGTCAATCGCTCGAGGGGGCCTTGGCCGCGGCGAGTAGTCCGCGTCCGAGGGGGATCACCACCGGCAGCAGTGAGTCGTCGTCGGCGATGAGCATGGCTGCTTCGCGCGCGGCGAGTGCGCCCTGACCGGAACTGTTCGGGTCGGCGACGGTTCCGTCGGCCGATGCGTTGTGCACCACCAGGACGCCGCCGTCGCGAAGCAATCGGAGGCCTTCGGCGACAAAACGTGGCTGGTCTGTGACCGCGCCGTCGATGAACACCAGGTCGTAGCCGGCGTCGGACAGACGGGGGAGAACCTCGGCGGCGCGTCCGTTGATGAGGCGGGTCCGGCCGGGACTGATACCTGCGGTGTTGAAGGACTGCTTGGCGGCGCGGTGGTATTCACTTTCGGAATCGATGGTGGTCAGCACGCCGTCGGTGCGCATGCCGTTGAGGAGCCAGAGTCCGCTGATCCCGGCGCCGGTCCCCACCTCGACGACTGCTTTGGCGTTGACCAGACGGGCCAGGAGCGACAGCGCCGCACCCACCGCCGGGGTGATGGAGGGGGCACCGAGTTCATCGGACCGTTCGCGGGCCAGGCGGAGCGCTTCATCTTCGACGATCGCGGCCTCTGCGTAGTTGCTCAGTACTGCAGGGTCGATGACAGGTGGCGAGGATTCGGAATTGGCGTGCTGGCTCTCATCGGACACAGATCTGAGGTTAGCGCCGCACCTGGAATTGGCCGCCTAGGCGCGCTGAGCAGCAGATCCGGTCCGTCTTTCGATCGTGCGGACTCTCAGGTAACACTCAGGCCGCTCATAGTGAGTCCACACCCCGGTCGGACAGGGTCATAGGGGAACAAACCGGGCACGCTCTGGCGTTGGATTCTGTAACCCCGACGAAGTAGTGCTGTGCCGAATGACCGGAGAAGTGCGCCGGTCCTGGGGAGGAGAGTTGAGCAGATCGTGACAGAGGCCATCCGCGAAGACGGTGACGGGACGACTCTCGCTGTGTCCGGCACCGACGAATCCGTCATCGACTCCGCGACAGAACCGCAGGTCGGGACGGCGCGTTTCGACGCCACCGGCGATGCGGCCCTGATGCCGGCCTGGGATGAGCTGGTCCGTGAACACGCCGATCGGGTATACCGACTGGCCTATCGGCTCTCGGGTAATCAGCACGATGCCGAAGATCTGACGCAGGAGACCTTCATCAGGGTTTTCCGGTCGCTCTCGAGCTACAAGGCCGGCACGTTCGAAGGCTGGCTGCACCGCATCACCACAAATCTCTTCCTCGACATGGTCCGCCGCCGGAACAAGATCCGGATGGAAGCGCTTCCCGAGGACTATGAGCGGGTGCCGGGCACCGATCCGAATCCCGAAGAGATCTACAACGACGCCAACCTCGACCCGGATCTGCAGCGGGCCCTGGATGCACTGGCACCGGAGTTTCGTGCCGCCGTGGTCCTGTGCGACATCGAAGGTCTGTCGTACGAGGAGATCGCCACGACGCTGGGCGTCAAACTCGGAACCGTGCGCAGCCGGATTCATCGTGGCCGGCAGGCGATCCGCGGCCATCTCGCCGCCAGCGGTCACCACTCCGGACGATCGGTCATGACGCCGGAGTTCTGACGGGGGTGTGATCTATGACGCGCTTGTGGTCGACGGGAACCCGCGGGGACACGACTTCGTTGGTGGTGTTGGACGAGGACACGGCGAACATGCGCCGAAGTCCGTAGAGTCGAGGCGAGTTGTCGAGATGCCCAAATGCCCGTCGGGCACGTGAGAAAAGGAGCGGACGAGGTGAGTGAACGCACCCCTGAAGACTCCGGCCCCGGTGATGTGAACCGCGCCGACGTGAACGGCGCCAAGGAGTCAGGCAAGGACGACCGAACCAATGGTTTGCGTAACCGGCGTCGGTCACTGGGCTGGTTCCCGGCGTCGTCGATGGTCTCGTCGAACAAGGATTATCGCGCGCCGGGCAGTGCCGGCGGTCGTCGCTTCCTGTCCACCGAACATCTCGCGACCGAGGCGGTCGCGGCCTATGTCGACGGCGAGCTGCGGATGAATGCGTACATGCGCGCGTCGCAGCACCTCGAGATGTGCGCGCAGTGCCGCGCAGAGGTCGACGCGCAGAGCTCGGCGCGTGCGGCTCTGCGCCGCTCCGGTCAGGTCGCGATGCCCGCGGGTCTGCTCGGTGCGCTCAATCAGATTCCCACCAGAGAGATCGACCTCCGCGCCACCGCCGGTAATCCGGCAGAGGTCACGCCTGATGAACCGCTGCTCGGTTCACCCGGTTTCCCGGTCCACCGCCGGCGTAACCGCTGAACCATGCGTGTGCGGTAGCGCCGCGATGTTGGTCTGCGGACAACCAGGTCGCGGCCGGTTTTGTCCCGGGTCGCCAGGGAGTCTCGGGTTTTGCACAGCCAGGCAGGTAGCCTCGGTGAGGATTGATCGGCGGTGCCGGTGAATCTGCGACCGAATAGCCGCGAACGAGGGGTTCGAGTTTTTCATGAGACCGGATGACCGGGCGGGCCAGTGACCGACACTGACAAGTACGGCCTCGGCGCTGATTCCCCTACTGCACCAGGCGAGTTCGATCAGGCCCCCCGACTGGGACCACGGCCGAATGAACGGCCACCGGTGCCGCCGCAGACTGCGGCCGTATTCGGGCGCCCCGCCGGTGTCGAGGGTGCATTTGCACCGTCCGATGCCGCACCTTCGCGGTCACCGCAGCCGGTCGTGTCGAATCCCGATCCGGTGTTGCGTGAAGCGTTCTCCCGTCCCGAAGGCGCGCCGGACACCCTGCAACGGGATCCGGATGCAGACGCTGGTGACGTCGATCAGACCCCCGAACCCGAAGATCCCTGGCGTGATCCCGATGCCGCGGCGAGCCTGAGTTCGCCGGCGGTCGAGACGAAGGTTCCTCCACCACCGACCACCCCCGGGCCGAAGCTGGGTGTTCGCGAAGTGCTCTTCGACCGCAAGGTCAGCTGGCAGGCCCTGGCGGTGCTGGCGGTGATCGCCGTGCTGGTCGGAGTGCTCGGGGGCCTGATCGGCCGGCTGACCGCCGAAGTCACCTCGCCCCTGCACTCGGACACAGTGAGCCTGTCCGGCAGCGACGACGACAACGAGGGCGAACCACGTAGTCAGGTTGCCCGCGTCGCGAAGGCCGTCGAGAAGTCGGTGGTCATGGTCGACGTCCGCCTGCCCAACGGTGGCGGAACCGGATCCGGAGTGGTCATCGACCAAGAGGGCTACATCGTCACGAACAACCACGTGATCTCGATGGCGGCCAACGACGCGAGCGCCAAACTCGAAGTCGTCTTCTCCGACGGGACCCGCGTACCGGCTCGCATCGTCGGTCGCGACATCCGGACCGACCTCGCTGTCCTCAAGGTCGACAACGTGGACAACCTCACCGTGGCGCAGCTGGGCGACTCCGACAAGCTCCAGATCGGCGAAGAGGTGGTTGCGTTCGGAGCGCCACTGGGCCTCGATCGCACCGTTACGAGCGGGATCGTCAGTGCGATCGATCGGGCTGTGCCGCTGCGTCCGGACGAGACGTCCGACACCGACGCGGTCATCGACGCCATCCAGACCGACGCCGCGATCAACCCGGGTAACTCGGGTGGTCCGCTGGTCGACGACCAGGGTCGTGTCATCGGCATCAACACCGCCGGGCTGGCGCCGAACGGCGGTTCGATCGGCCTCGGGTTCGCGATCCCGGTCAACGAGTTCCTGCCGGTCGCGCAGTCCCTGATCAAGACCGGACAAGTGGTTCACGCACAGATCGGCGTGAACGCCAGTTCTGTCCGCAACGACCAGGTGCTCGGAGCACAGATCCGCAACGTCGTCGAGGGTTCTCCGGCAGCACAGGCAGGTATTCGCGAGGGTGACGTGATCACCAAGTTCAACGGCCGGGTGACCGATGACGCCGACGAACTGACGGTGGCTGTTCGCACGGCCGAGATCGGAAAGCCGGTGAAGTTCGAATACTGGCGCGATGGCCGGACATTCGAGGGCACCGTCACCCCGGCCGCCGACTGAGAAGTTCCTGCGAGATCGCTGCGGCCAATTCGACAGCGGCTGACTTACCAGTAATCTGGAGCCGTGTTCAGCAGCGTCGGGTGGGGCGAAATCATGATCTTGATGATCGCGGGTCTGGTGATCCTCGGTCCCGAGCGGTTACCCGATGCGGTCAAGTGGACTCTGAAGTCGGTACGGCAGGTCCGGGACTACGCCACCGGCGCCACCAGCCAGCTCAAAGACGACCTCGGTGCCGATTTCGAGGACCTGCGCAAACCACTGGCCGATCTCAACGAGCTGCGGGGGATGAGCCCTCGCAAGGTGATCACCAAGCATCTGCTGGACGGCGACGACTCGTTCTTCACGGGCACGTTCGATTCCGGGACCAAGATCAAACCGGTATCCCAGCCGTTGCCGACCACCGATGAGAACTCGAGGGTCATCCCTGCCACCCCCGCCGACAAACCGGCGCCGCCCTCGTTGTCCAAGACCGTCGCCCCGGCCCCGGCCCCGGCCCCGGCCCCGGCCGCTGACGTCACCGGCGTCGATCGCTGGGACGCCACCTGAGGCTGAGGCCGCGAACGTTGCTCCGCCGCTGATCGTCGGCGTAATCGGTGATCAGAGCAGGGGTTTGCCGACGTTGCGGGCGGTGTCGATGCCCAGGTTCATGCCGGCCAGCCCGCGCTTGCGGACGGCGAGCTTGTCGGCCACCTGACGTAGCGCGGCACCGGCCGCGGACTCGGGGGCGGAGAGCACCAGCGGGATACCTTCGTCGCCACCTTCGCGCAGGGCCGGGTCCAGTGGAATCTGGCCCAGCAGCGGTACCTCGGCGCCGACAGCGACGGTGAGACGCTGCGCGACCTTGGCGCCGCCACCGGAGCCGAACGGTTCCATGCGGGTTCCGTCGGGAAGTTCCATCCACGACATGTTCTCCACCACGCCCATGATCTTCTGGCGGGTCTGCAGGGCGATCGCTCCGGCACGCTCGGCAACCTCGGCGGCCGCCTGCTGTGGAGTGGTCACCACCAGGATCTCGGCGCCCGGGATGAGCTGTGCCACCGAGATCGCCACGTCGCCGGTGCCCGGGGGCAGATCGAGCAGCAGGATGTCCAGGTCGCCCCAGAACACATCGGCAAGGAATTGCTGCAACGCGCGGTGCAGCATCGGCCCACGCCAGACGACCGGGGTGTTGCCACTCGTGAACTGCGCGATCGAGATGAACTTCACCTGGTGGCTGATCGGCGGCATGATCATCTTCTCGACCTGCGTGGGCTTTGCGTCGTTGCCCAGCATGCGGGGCACCGAGTGGCCGTAGATGTCGGCGTCGAGCACACCGACCTTCAATCCGCGCTCGGCCAGCGCCGCAGCCAGGTTGACGGTGATGCTCGACTTGCCGACACCACCCTTGCCGGAGGCGACGGCATAGACGCGCGTCAGCGATCCTGGCTGGGCAAACGGGATGATCGGCTCGGCGCGGTCACCGCGCAGGCTTTTACGCAGGTCGGTGCGTTGCTCGTCGTTCATCACGTCGAGTTCGACGGAGATCGCGCCCACCCCGGGGACGTCGGCCGCAGCGGTACTCACGCGCTGCGTGATCTCGGTGCGCAGCGGGCAGGCGGCTGTCGTCAGATAGATCACGATGGCCACGCTCGCGTCGTCGGCGATCGAGATCGACTTGACCATGCCGAGGTCGGTGATGGGTTTACCGATCTCGGGGTCGTTCACTTTGGCCAGAGCTGCGCGAATGGCTGACTCGGTCGGCAATGTTGCTTGTGTCATCAGGCGATCAGTTTACGCGCGCGCCAAACGTCGCCCACTTCGGCCGGGGTTGAACCCGCCATCGGCTCCGGATCCGATCAGGCGGGCGGCGGTGGAGGTGGCGGTGGGGGCAGCAACGACTGCAGTTCCGGTGGCAGACAGACGATCACGCAGGGCTCGGGTGTGGGGGACGAGGACGACGAACTCGACGACGAACTGCTGCTCGAGCTGCCGGAGGGACTGGTGCTGCTGCTCGACGAGGAACTCGAACTCGATGACGTCGGATCCGGCAGTGGTCCGGTGTCGGTGGGCGCGGCGTTTGTGGCGTATCCGATGGCCCAGGACAGCACGTTCGCGGCGTATTCCGCCGAATGGTTGTATCGCATGACCGCACTGACGCGGGTTTTCTCCGACATGATGTCGACGACGCCTGAGCAGAGGTACCGGCCGGCGGAGTAGGTCGAGTCGAAGATGTTGTTCGGGTCGGCGTTGCCATCACCGTTGGCATCCGAACCCCAGGCGGCCCACGTGGACGGGATGAACTGCATCGGCCCCATCGCCCGGTCGTGGCCGGCGTCTCCATCGAGGCGACCGCCGTCGCTATCTGTGATCACGGCGTTGCCGGCCAGGGTGCCATCGAGCACCGGGCCGGCGATCGGGGTGAGGGTGGTGCCGGAACTGTCGACGTTGCCGCCGCCGGCGTGCCCCGATTCGATCCGGCCGATGCCGGCGAGCAGGTACCAGGGCAGCTGGCATTGCGGGCTCTCGGCGCCGACGCGTTGTTCGGCGAGTTTGTAGGCATGCAGGACGATGCCGGGGATACCCAGCGGTCCGGCGGGCAGTTGGGCCGCCGGCACTCGCTGTGGCTCCGCAGTCGGCGCGACCGGTTCCGGGGCGACCTCTCGCGGTGGCGGCGGTGTGAAGGCGAGGTCAGGTCGAGCCGAGGGGGGCAGGATCAAGGCACCCGCGAGATCCACCTCGGCGCTGGCGGTCAATGCCGGCGCCGGACCGATGTGCGCACTGGAGGTCACCGCGGCCAGCATTCCGACACCGACGACCGCACAACCGGTCAACAATTGGACTCGACCCCACCGCACGCGATACCGCTCCTGTTAGATCTCCCCGGCCCCCCGGGATGGCCCAGGCGAATGTGACCCACGATACATATTTGTCACCGGGGTGCGTGGCGAAATCGATTTGTCACAGAAATGCAGCGATTGGTGATCCTGCAGCGGACCACGGGGCTCGACTCAATCGGTATGCGGGGCAACCGGTTTCCCGGACCCCTCGGTCTTGGCCCGGTCGCCCAGAATTCGTTCCGACAGCTCGGTCAGCAAATCGTCGAGTTCGCGCCGCAGGTAGTCACGGGTGACCGTGTCGCCGACGGCGAGTCGGACCGCCGCCAACTCGCGGGCCAGGAATTCGGTGTCGGCCTTGGTCTGCTCGGCCCGCATCCGGTCTTCTTCGAGCGAGACCTTGTCCCGGTTCTCCTGACGGTTCTGGGCCAGCAGGATCAGCGGTGCGGCGTAGGCGGCCTGGGTGGAGAACGCCAGGTTGAGCAAAATGAAGGGGTACGGATCCCATTGCAGGGTGATGACCGCGATATTCAGGAAGATCCAGATGATGACGATGATGGTCTGGATGGCCAGATAGCGGCCGGTGCCCAGGAAGCGGGCTATCCGCTCGCCGTAGACACCGACAACGTCGGAATCGAGATTGAAATTCCACCGACGACGCTCCCCGGGCGTGTCCAGGCGTCGGGCCGAGCGTGCACTCTGGCGCTCGGCGCGGTCCTGCAGACGGGCGTCGGACGGCTTCGAAGTCATCACCGCATCCCTTCGGTTGTGACGTCGTCGTCCTCATCGTCGTCGTCCTCATCGTCGTCGGCCTCGGTCTCCCGCCAGTCCTCGGGCAGGAGGTGGTCGAGGAGGTCATCGACGGTCACCGCTCCGATGAGGTGTCCGTCGTCATCGAGAACCGGCCCGCAGACGAGGTTGTAGGTGGCGAAGTAGCGGGTGACCTTCTCCAGCGAGTCCTCGGAGCCCAGGCAGGGGAGCCGGTCGTCGAGGATACCTCCGACCAGGTTGGCGGGCGGTTCCCGCAACAGGGCCTGGATGTGGACGCAGCCCAGGTATTTGCCGGTCGGTGTGGACGTCGGTTGCCGCACCACGAACGTCAGGGATGCCGATGCCGGGGTGAGGTCGGGATTGCGCGCCCGGGCCAGCGCTTCAGAGATGGTCGTGGAGGCGGTGACCACCAGTGGTTCGGTGGTCATCATGCCGCCTGCGGTGTCGGGTGAGTGCAGCATGAGCCGGCGGACCGGTTCGGACTCCTCCGGGTCCATCAACTGCAGCAGGGCTTCGGCCTCGATGTCGGGGAGTTCGCTGAGCAGGTCGGCAGCGTCGTCGGGGTCCATGGCCTCGAGCACGTCGGCGGCCCGTTCGACTTTCATATGGGTGAGCAGTTCGGTCTGATCGTCCGAGGGGAGTTCCTGGACGACGTCGGCCAGCCGTTCGTCATCGAGGGCCGAGGCGATCTCGAGGCGCCGTTTGGCCGGGAGTTCGCGCAGCGCATGGGCGACGTCGGCGGCGCGCATGCCCTCGAATCGCGACAGGATCTGGGCCACACCCTGTCCTGGCAGTGCCAGGGCGCTCTGGGTCAGACCGAGCACGTGGTTCCACTCGACCACATGGGTCTCGCCGCGTCGGCCGAGTCGGGTGCGGGCGCCGCGGACCGCGACCCGGGAGATCACCCAGTCCCGGGTGCGCCGCCGCTCGATCGCCAGGTCGACGACCGTCAGGTCCTCGCCCTGCAGGTGCGCCAGATCCGGATCATCAACGCGCACCCGCGATTCGACGATCTGACCGAGGACGAGAGCCTCACCCGGCCGGATGATCAACCGGCGCAGGCTCACGGTTCCGGTGTTGAGCGTGACGGAGTGCGGTTCGATGGCGGTGACGCGTGGCATCGGTACGAAGATGCGACGGCGGGTGGTCAATTCGACGGCGAGACCGAGGACCCGGGGTTGTCCGGTGCCGAACCTGATCGAGACCACCACGTCCCGGACCCGGCCGATCGATTCACCGTCCGGACCGAGCACCGCCAGACCGGCCAGCCTGGCCACGAATGCTTTGCTCACCGCTGCCATGGCTGTAAGGGTAGTGGGGCAACGTCAGGCCACCGGGCAGCGCCGTCGGTACGGCCACGTCCGCGGCAGATTTCAGATGCGGGCAGAATCAGACATGGAAGAAATCGAACGCCACGCCATCGTCACGAGGAGTCACATGTACGCCGCCGCCCGCCGGTCCATTCTCGCCGTACCCGCCAGCAGCTCGCGGATGCTGGAGAAGGCGCGTGGACTGCCCGCCGACGAGATCTTCCTCGATCTCGAGGACGCCGTGGCCCCCGGTGCGAAGGCGGCCGGTCGCGCTGCGGTCGTGACGGCGCTCGCGGCACCGGACTGGGCAGGGCAGGCCCGGGTCGTCCGGGTCAACGACTGGACCACACCGTGGACGCTCGACGATGTGGTGACGGTGGTCCGGGGTGCCGGTGCGCACCTCGATTCGATCCTGCTCCCGAAGGTGACCTCGGCCGCACAGGTGACCGCGTTGGATCTGCTGCTGCGGCAACTGGAGATCAACGCAGGGTTGCCGGTGGGGCAGATCGGGGTGCAGGCCCAGATCGAGAATGCGCAGGGGCTGGCGGCCATCAACGAAATCGCCTCGGCGAGTGACCGATTGCGTTCGTTGGTGCTCGGTCCGGCCGACATGATGGCCAGTCTGGGTATGCGCGGCCTCGCTGTCGGCGAGCAGCCGCAGGGCTACGTGACCGGCGACGCGCATCACCATGTGTTGATGACCATCCTGGTGGCGGCCCGCGCACATGGTTTGACGGCCATCGACGGTCCCTACCTGAAAATCGATGATGCGCAAGGCTTCCGGGCGGTGGCCGACGCCTCGGCAGCGCTCGGCTACGACGGCAAGTGGGTGGTCCATCCGAGTCAGATCGACATCGCCAACGAGGTCTTCAGTCCCCGTCAGTCGGACTACGACACCGCCGAGAACCTCCTCGATGCATACGCACATGCGACGTCGGCCGCCGGCGGCGAGCGCGGTGCGGTCCGCTTCGAAGGTGAGATGATCGACGAGGCGAGCCGGAAGATGGCCGAGGTGATCGCCGCCAAGGGGCGGGCCGCGGGCATGACACGGACACCGGATGCCGACGCTGCCGCACAGGACTGAAAGGCATCACCGAACCGCTCGGCATTTCGGCCCCGAACAGTTTTTCCACGAAGGACACGGTGACGATGACCAACCCGATGCAACCGAAGCCGCGACAAGGATTGCCGACGCCGCCCAAGGGGTGGCCGATCGGTTCGTACACGACGTACGCGGAAGCCCAACGCGCTGTGGACTTCCTCGCCGACGAGCACTTCGAGGTCCAGGACGTCACCATCGTCGGTGTTGATCTCATGCAGGTCGAGCGGGTGCTCGGGCGGCTGACCTGGGGCAAGGTGATCGGCGGCGGGATCGTGTCCGGTGCCTGGCTGGGTCTGTTCTTCGGGCTGCTGGTGGGAATTGTTGTCGAGGATCCGTTGATGCCGTTGATCATTGGCCTGGTCGGCGGTGTCGTCTTCGGTGTGGTGACGACGTCGATCCCGTATGCGGCCACCAGGGGCCAACGTGACTTCTCGTCGACGATGCAGTTGGTCGCGGGCCGTTACGACGTGCTGTGCGATCCGAAGAGCGCCGAACGGGCCCGCGACATGCTCACCCGCCTGCGGCCCTAGCGTCCGCCCGAACTCGAAACGACACGCCTGGAACGGCGTTCCTGCGTCACTTGATCACTTCTTGGTGCCACTATGTCCATTGTGCTGCGCGTCACTATTTGGCGGCTATAACGTAAGTGCTGGGCATTCAGGTGTGTGCTTGGAAGACTGCGCGCACCTCCAACGCATCGAGGAGGCTGCGTGAAGCGCAAAGGCGATCGCCCCGCGGAAGGGAAATTGTCCGCAGGTATTGACGGAGCGGGTTTCCCCGATTCGGGACCCAAGAAATACGGCGGACTAAAGAAATTCGGATTGTCCTGCGCTGCAATCGCTGTGGCGCTACCGGTGATCAGTGCCTGCGATTCCGGAAGTACGCCCGGGACGATCAACATTTACGCCCCCGCCGATGGCGCCTCATTCATCGAAGAGGCAGGAGCCACCTGCACCGCCAATTCGAATGGCGAATACAAGGTGAAGACGTTTGTCCTTCCGAAATCCGCGGACGACCAGCGGTTGCAGTTGGCGCGCAGGCTCGCCGGCGACGACCACGGCCTGGACCTCATGGGTATGGACGTCGTGTGGACCGCGGAGTTCGCCAACGCCGGCTGGATGGAACCGGTCCCGGACGATCTAGCGGCCAAGGTTGCGGACACCACGCTCGGTGGACCGATCGAAACAGCGTTGTGGAAGACCGCCGACGACGCCAACGCGCGTCTCTACGCAATTCCCACCTGGACCAATACGCAGCTGCTCTGGTACCGGAAAGACGTGCTCCAGCAGTATCTGGGCCGGACCACACCGCCCACCACGTGGGACCAGATGCTGGTCGAGAACGAGCAGATCCGCAAAGCCGGTGGACCGAGCTACATCATGGTGCAGGGCAAGCAGTATGAGGGTCTGATGGTGTGGTTCAACTCGGTGCTCGTCAGTGCCGGCGGGCGGGTGCTCGACCCGGCGAACCCGGACAAGCAGACGCTCAACGACACGCCCGAACACCGCGCGGCAACGCTGAAGGCACTGCAGGTATTGAAGGCCGTTGCAACGGCGCCGGGTCACGATCCCTCGATCACGAACAGCGATGAATCGTCGGCCCGTCTCGGAATGGAAAGCGGCCAGGCCACCTTCGAGGTCAACTGGCCGTTTGTGTTCCCGTCGATGCGGACGAACTCGGCCGCCGGCGATGTGGCATTCCTCAAAGAGGTGGAGCAGCAGTACGGTCCGATGTTCGCCGATCCCGACAATCCGCCTGCCGATGCGGATCTCGCGCCGGTCAATGACCTGGTGCGGACCAAGTTCGACTTCAGCAGGTACCCGGGCGTGCAAGAAGGCGAGAACTCGCGGGTGACTCTCGGTGGGGTCAACATCGCGGTCGCCGACACCTCGCAGCAAAAAGAACTGGCGTTCAAGGCCGCTGAGTGCCTGACCGACGAACAGTCCCAGAAGCTGTACGCGATCAGCGGTGGTACGCCTCCCACGATCGCATCGATCTACGACGACCCGGAGTTCACGGCGGCTTACCCGATGGGTGATTTGATCAAGGCCCAGCTGGAGAGCGAATCGGCCGCGTTGCGACCGGCCTCGCCTGCTTACCAGGCGATTTCGACACTGATCACCGCAAAGCTGAGTCCGGTCGGTTCCTGGGATCCGGAACCGATGGTCGACGTACTGGCCGAGCAGGTCGACAAGGCACTCAAAGGGGAGGGACTGATCCCATGACCGCAACGCTGGACAAGGAATCTGCTCCGAGCAAAAAGAAGAAGCCCGCACTGAGCGAAGGCAAGCGGGCCGAACGGAAGCTGGGTTTTTGGCTGATCACCCCAGCGGTGATCATGATGATCCTGGTCACCGGGTTCCCGATCGTGTACGCGTTCTGGCTCAGCCTGCTGAAGGCCAGCCTGGCCGCACCGGATGACAACGAGTTCATCGGACTCACCAATTACGCCACAGTCCTGACCGACAGCTATTGGTGGACGGCCCTTGCCATCACGTCGTTCATCACCGTCGTGTCGGTGGCCATCGAGCTGGTGCTCGGCATGGCGATCGCCCTGGTCATGCACCGCACGCTGTTCGCCAAAGGCCTGATCCGCACGGTGGTCCTGATCCCGTACGGCATCGTGACCGTGGCCGCGGCGTTCTCCTGGTACTACGCCTGGACACCGGGCACGGGGTATCTGGCGAACCTGCTGCCCGAGGGCAGCGCCCCGCTCACCGAGCAGTGGCCGTCGCTGGCGGTCATCATCCTCGCGGAGGTCTGGAAGACAACACCATTCATGGCGTTGCTGCTCCTGGCCGGCCTGGCACTGGTGCCGGACGACCTCCTCAAGGCGGCGCAGATGGACGGTGCCGGTCCATGGACCCGGCTGTGGCGGATCATTCTTCCGCTCATGAAACCCGCGATCCTGGTGGCGCTGCTGTTCCGTACGCTCGACGCCTTCCGCGTGTTCGACAACATCTACATCCTGACCCGAGGCTCCAACAACACGTACTCGGTCTCGATGTTGGGCTACGACAACCTGTTCAAGGCTTTCAACCTCGGCGTCGGATCCGCGATCAGCGTGCTCATCTTCGTGTGCGTGGCGATCATTGCGTTCATCTTCATCAAGTTGTTCGGCGCCGCGGCGCCCGGCTCTGACAACGAAGGGCGGTAGGCACCGATGAACAATCTGATGGGACGCCGTATCGGGTGGTCGGTTGTCAACCTGATCGTGTTGGCCTACGCGTTGATTCCGGTTCTGTGGATCGCGAGTCTGTCGTTCAAACCGCCGGGCACGGTGAAGGACGGCAACTTCATCCCCGTCGAATGGACGTGGGACAACTACACGAGCATCTTCGACACCAGCGCTTTCACCTCGGCACTGCGCAACTCGATCGGAATCGGGTTGATCACCACGGTGATCGCCGTGGTTCTGGGCACGATGGCCGCCTATGCCATTGCGCGACTGGACTTCCCGGGCAAGAAAGCGTTGGTGGGTGCGGCGCTCCTGATCGCGATGTTCCCCCAGATCTCGCTGGTGACGCCCTTGTTCAACATTGAACGACAGCTGGGTATCTTCGACACCTGGATCGGTCTGATCCTGCCGTACATCACCTTTGCGTTGCCGTTGGCGATCTACACCTTGTCGGCATTCTTCAAGGAGATCCCGTGGGAACTGGAGAAGGCGGCGAAGATGGACGGCGCCACACCGGCGCAGGCATTTCGTAAGGTCATCGCGCCGCTGGCGGCTCCGGGAATCGTGACCGCGGCGATCCTGGTGTTCATCTTCGCCTGGAACGACCTGTTGCTGGCGATCTCACTGACGTCGACGGAACGGTCGATCACGGCTCCGGTGGCGATCGCGAACTTCACCGGCAGCAGTCAATTCGAAGAACCCACGGGATCGACTGCGGCTGCGGCCGTGGTCATCACGATCCCGATCATCTTCTTTGTCCTTATATTCCAACGTCGAATCGTTGCCGGTCTGACCTCCGGCGCTGTGAAGGGATAACCAATGGCCGAGATCGTGTTGGACCAGGTGAGCAAGAAGTACCCGGACGGTTCGGTGGCCGTCAGCGATGTGGACCTCACCATCGCCGATGGCGAGTTCATCATTCTGGTCGGCCCGTCCGGATGCGGAAAGTCGACAGCCCTCAACATGATCGCCGGTCTCGAGGACATCTCCTCCGGCGAGCTCCGAATCGACGGCGAGAGGGTCAACGAGAAGGCGCCCAAGGACCGTGACATCGCCATGGTGTTCCAGTCCTATGCGCTGTACCCGCACATGACCGTCCGGAACAACATCGCCTTCCCACTCACGCTGGCGAAAATGCCGAAGGAAGAGATCGCAAAGAAGGTCGACGAAGCGGCCCGGATCCTCGACCTCGAACAGTATCTGGACCGTAAGCCGTCCAACCTCTCCGGTGGTCAGCGCCAGCGTGTTGCGATGGGTCGCGCGATCGTCCGGTCGCCCAAGGCCTTCCTGATGGACGAGCCGCTGTCGAACCTCGATGCCAAGCTGCGTGTGCAGATGCGTACGGAAATCGCTGTGCTGCAACAGCGTCTGGGCACCACGACGGTGTATGTGACCCACGACCAGACCGAGGCCATGACCCTCGGTGACCGGGTGGTGGTTCTGCGTGCGGGTAAGGCGCAGCAGATCGGTTCGCCTGCAGAGCTCTACAACACCCCGGCCAACCTGTTCGTCGCCGGGTTCATCGGCTCACCCGCGATGAACTTCCTGCCGGGCCGGTTGACGCAGACCGGCATCGAGACCGCCATCGGTGAGGTGGTTCCCACCGACATGGGCAAGGTGATCGAGAACGCCAAGGCTGCGCGGAGTAACGGTGAAGTGCTGATCGGTATCCGGCCGGAGCATTTCGAGGACGTGAATCTGGTCGACGCGGTCACTCGTTCGCGGGGTACGACGTTCAACGCGAAGATCACGGTTCTCGAATCGATGGGTTCGGACAATTACGCCTACTTCAACGTCGAGGGTGGTCAGGCATCGTCCGCGGCCCTGGCCGAGCTCGCCGCCGATGCGGGTCAGGAGATGGGCGGCGGTCAGCTGATCGCCCGCCTCTCACCCGAGTCGCCGATCGCCAAGGGGCAGCAGGCCGAGTTGTTCTATGACACGTCGAAATTGCTTGTCTTCGACCAGGACAGCGGGGCCAACCTCAGCCTGTAGTCACGGGAGCTTTCGCCGGCGCCGGGAGCGGACGAGGAGTTCATCGATGATCTCCTCATCCCAGATGTGCCTGCGCACCAACCGGTAACGCTCACACGCCAGCCACAGGTACAGCTCGGCGTCACTGTCGATCTCGGGCAAGATCTCTGCCCGCCGAGCCATCCGGACCACGGGCAGGAACTCCTCGCCGAACCAACGGCGGGCGACTTCGGTCCGGCCCAGGAACGTTCCGGTTTCCTGGATCAGCCGGAAACCCCACGCCTCGACGTTCTCGGCGAGTTCGGCGTAGTCGAAGGGATCGTCGAACACTATCGCCGCGCGCTGTTTGCGTTCCAGGGGGACGCGCGACGCGAAAAGCCGACGGTGATCTTTCATGATCAGATCGGATCGCGCGTGAATGCCCTCGGGGGAGATCCGCGTGTGGATCTCGGTGACGTAGGCGTCGATCTTGGTGAATCGCCGGGCGATGGCAATCGACACCCGATGGTGGCCGTCGTTCACGAAATGCATGTTCCCGATGCGGAACAGCTGCACGGGCGGGACCGATTCACCACGGCGCTGGGCGGTGGCGAGTCGTTGCCACCGTTCCCGGATGCGTGTGGACGTGGGACGGAAGTAGCGGTCGAAGTCGCGGGTGCGGTCGACACTGCCCACGATCGTCGACACCTCGACAACCACCAGTCCCAGATAGCTCTCACCGGTTTTGCCCAGTGCGGCAACTACTTCGTCGAACGGCAGCACGGTGTTGACGTCGGCGGGCTGCCGGGTCAGCCAGGCCGACAGCCGGGCGAGTTCGGCGCGCCGACGTTGTCTGCTGAAGTCGTTTTCGGCGTCGGCGGCGGGAAAGCCGGTGTCACGAGCCATGTCGCCTCCGAAGGATCTCGACCGGACCGCTGCCGGGTTCGATGTCGAACACGCTGTAACCGACGGTGTTCATCGACAATGTGCTCGAGCGTAGTGACCCGGGCGTGCGCTTCTTGTGCAGGATCGTGTGATCCATCGGGGGCTGCCCGTGAGGATGAATGTGTCCGTGTACCAACAGTTGTGGGCGCAGGCGATAGATCAGCGGCAGGTAGCAGCGGAACCCGCGGTGCGGGCCGTCTTCGGCGTCTCCGATACCGCGGGCGGGGCTGTGGGTGAGCAGGATGTCGACACCGCCGGATCCGGGTGCCAGACGATAGCGGAAGCGTTGCAGCGCAAGCCGGTTGGCGCGCTGCCGCTGGGTGGCTTCGCGGTACTGGTTGGGCCCGCTGTTGTAGCGGATGCAGCCACCGAGTCCGGCGACCCGGAGTCCGGCCACCGTCACGATCCGTCCGTCGGCATTCACCGCACCCTGCGGTCCGGGATCGGTCGTCGGGAGACCGGCCTGCATCCAGCCGTTGCGGGTGCGCTTGAAGCCGGACAGGTCGCGGTCGTGGTTACCCGGTACGAACACACAGGGTGCCTCGAACCGGATCATCAGTTTCTCGATGTAGTCGAACGGCAGGTCTCCGGCGCCGATGATGAGGTCAGGCGCCAGTTCGTCGGCCACCCCGTGGTGGAGGCTGTCGACGACTTCATCCGAGACCGCGAGGACACGTACCACCACACCGACCCTAGCCCCGTGGGGTCGTCGGGGACGCGAGATGGTGGTGTTTTACTGGACAGTGCAATGAGTGATTCTGAATCGTCGGTGATCGAACGGGTGTCGGCGCACCTCCGGCAGGCATTCGAGGGGCCGCAGCCCCAACGCGCATCGGTGACGTTTCTGGGTCTGGAATCGATTGACGTGCTGCGATTTACCGACGGGGGCGATGAGGTCGCGTACGTCTCACTGGGTTGCAGCCGCCATCCGATGGGAGAGCCCGACCAGATGCTGGTCGATCCCACCGTCGGTCCCCGCGGCGAGATCGTTGTCCGGATGTATGCCTCGGCACCGTTGCCGGGCCTGCACCGCAGCGTCGCGATGCTGGCGGCAGCGCCTGCGGTCGAGGGCCTGGTGCTCACCGCGGACGGACTGATCGACCTCGGCGAGCCACTCTGGGAGGGCTCGAACTGCACGGCCGTGGTGTTGGAGGCCGACATCATCGAGAACTGCCCGTTGTCCGGCGACATGGACGATGTCACGTTCTTCCGGGCCATCCCGATCACCGCCAACGAGGCCGCGTGGGTGCGACTGAAGGGCATCGATGCCCTGCGCGGTGCCTGGGCCGAAGCGGGCATCGACGTCCGCGATCCCGGTCGCGCCGGCGCCACTATCGGCTGACCCGCCGGCGACCCCGGTTGATGCGCCGGGCAGTGTGATCAGCCCAGGGGTGGCCCCTGCTGAATTCGCTTACGGGTGGCGTCCAGATCGCCGCCCGCGGTGAAACTCGATTCGATCCACCACGTGGCACCGGCCTGGCGGCAGGCGTCGACCACAGCGGTATCGGATGGACTCTCGGTGGTGCCGAATCTGATGACGTCGAAGGGTTCGCCGGTGGTGCGCAGGGTGGTCACGTAGTCGACCGCGCTGCGAACATCGGCGGGGGCGACATCGAGTCCGTATGTCCCGGCGGTGACCAGGCCGTCCCATCGCGCCGCCCGCCTGAGCGGGTTGCGGGCCGGCCAGGACGCCGCGACCCAGATCGGTACCCGGGGCTGCTGGACGGTGGGTGTGAACGGGGCACATTCGATGTCGTAGTGGTCGCCGTGATGGTTCACCGGTTGCCCGCTCAGGAGTGTGGCGAGGACGTCCAGCCCTTCGTCGAGCGCAGTCGCTCGTTGCCGGGGGTCGGCGCCGTCGCCGAATGCGGCGTAGTCGGGGAGGTACGGATACCCGGCGCCGACACCGAGGGTCAGGCGTCCGCCGGACAGGTGGTCGAGGGTGATGATCTCGCGGGCGAGTTTGCCCAGATGACGCCGGGGGACCGGGGTGACCAGCGTACCCAATCGGATGCGTTCGGTCTGCAAAGCCATCGCGGTCAGCGCGATCCATGGATCGACCACCGGTTCTGTGAATTGCAGGTGGTCCCAGAGGTAGAAACCGTCCCATCCGGCCGCTTCGGCGTCAGCGGCCAGACCGGCGAGAACGCGGACATCGCCGCAGAAGTCGAAGTTCGGTGTGTAGTAGCCGAACTTCATCGTTGGGTGTGGTCCGGATGTGGGAGGCATGACCCAGAATGTTACAGACATTACACATCTTGTAAAGTGTGTTCGTGGCTATGGAACAAGGTGGCGACGATGACGACTCACGCCGGACGCGGATACTCCGCGCGACGGCGACGGTGCTTGCGCGGATGGGTCCGACCCGGTTGAACATGTCCGAGGTGGCGACCACGGCCAAGGTGTCCAGGCCCACGCTGTATCGATATTTCCCGTCGAAGGAGGTGCTCCTCGACGCGCTGGGTCAGTACGAACAGGAGCGGGTGCACAAGGCGGTCGCGGCTGCGGTCGACGGGCTCAGCGGTCGCGAACGACTCGAGGCCCTGTTGCGGTACATGGTCGAGTCACACAACTCCTATCCGCTCCGGAATCTCATCCTCATCGAACCCGAGCACGAGCTCGGTGAGATCGAACGCGTGTTACCCGTTGTGCAGCAATGGATCGAGCCGGAGTTCGAAGGCCCGGCCGGTCACACGATCGCCGGGGCGATCGCACGTATTGCGATCTGCCACTATCTTTTTCCCGACGACGACGACGGACAGTCGTTTCTCGCCCAGCTTCGCCGGGTTGCCGGGCTCGACACCTGAGGCAATGAACTCGCTGCCAGGATCGGGTGAGAAGCTTTCAGAGCCAATGGTTTCGGCGGAACGTTCGCCACAGTGCAGTGCAGACGCAGACCAGGAACAGCAGCACAAAGTAGTAGCTGTACTTCCACCCCAACTCCGGCATGTTCTCGAAGTTCATCCCGTAGATGCCCGCGACCATGGTCGGCACAGACGCGATGGCAACCCACGCTGAGATCTTTCGCATGTCGGTGTTCTGCTGGATGCCGACCTTGGCCAATGCGGCATCGATCAGGGAGGTCAGAACCTCGTCGTAGCTGGTGATCCGTTCATTGACGCTGCTGTGATGGTCCGAGACGTCGCGGAAGTACCGTCGCACTTCCTTGGGAACCAGCTTGTCCTCGGACCCGGTGAGGCGGCGAAGTGCGATGTCGAGGGGTGCAACGGCTCGCCGTAGCTCCATCACTTCACGCTTGAGGAGGTACACCGGCTCGATTTCCACCCGCCGGCCCGGTGAGAAGACGTTCACTTCCACAGCGTCCACATCGTGTTCGATTCTCGCGGTCACGTCGATGTAGGTGTCGACAACGTGGTCGGCGACCGCGTGCATCACGGCGCTCGGGCCCAGCGCGAGTTGTTCGGGGCGTGCTTCGAGCTGTTTGCGAACCCCGGCCAGACCGGTGTGGTCGCCGTGGCGGACCGTGATGACGAAGTCAGGACCCGAGATCACCATGATCTCTCCGGTTTCGACGACCTCGTTTGCCACCTGAAGTGTTTCGTGTTCAACATATTTCACGGTCTTGAGGACCAGGAAGAGGATGTTGTCGTACTGCTCGAGCTTGGGTCGCTGATGGGCCAGCACCGCGTCCTCGACGACCAGTTCGTGGAGGCCGAAAGCTTCTGCGACGCCTTCCATCTGGCGGTTTTCGGGGGCGTGCAGTCCGACCCAGACGTAGCCCTGGCCCGTTGTCCGGACCTCGCGGAGGGCGCCGGAGAATGTGCGCATACCGGGCAATCGGCGTCCGTCGACGTATACCGCGCAGTCGACCACCGCCCGGGACGGGGGAATTGGAACCGGCGCGGTGACTTTCGGTTCTACCGACCCGGTTCGAAGGTGTGGCCGCGGTGGCATGTGCAGCCTCCTGTCCTGTGGTCGCCGATGACCGTTCCGGTCCATCGCAGACTGTACGCCGCGCGAGTGCATCGGGCATCGCACAACTGCGTGGCGACGAACCCGATGAGGGGCGGTTCCAGAGGGGTGCCGCTGTTCCTGTCACCGGTCGGTCATCGTCCCCTCGTCGTGCACCGCCGGGCCGCCTGGTTGGCCCGGTTGTGACCTTCCTGGTGATCACAGTGGTCGCGATCGGGGTGGTAATCGTCGTCGGCTCCGCGCGCGGCGTCATCGTTGCAGGCCGGTGATGTGAACCACGCTGGAATGTTGCCTGTTGCTCACGATCCGGAGGTCTTTAGGTGTGAGTTCGGCCATCTGAAGTAGCGTTGTCGCCGTGACCGAGACTGGGGGCGTAGAAGCGCCCGTAAACGAAGACAATGCAGCATTGGCGATCACCCGTGAGGAGATCTTTGCCGGCCATGAAGGCGGCAAGCTGTCGGTGAGCATCACCGCTCCACTCGACACGAAGAAAGCGCTGTCCATTGCTTACACACCCGGCGTTGCCGAGGTGTCGCGGGCGATTGCCGCCGACCCCGAACTGGCCCGCCGCTACACCTGGACCAGTCGGCTGGTGGCCGTTGTCAGTGACGGCAGCGCCGTACTCGGACTCGGTGACATCGGCCCGAGCGCCTCGCTCCCGGTCATGGAGGGCAAGTCTGCCCTGTTCAAGAACTTTGCCGGGCTCGATTCGATCCCGCTGGTACTGAGCACGCAGGATCCCGACGAGATCGTCGAGACCCTGGTCCGGCTGCGGCATTCCTTCGGTGCGGTGAACCTCGAGGACATCTCCGCGCCCCGTTGCTTCGAGATCGAGAAGCGGGTCATCGAGGCGCTCGACTGCCCGGTGATGCACGACGATCAGCACGGCACCGCGATTGTGGTCCTGGCCGCGCTGAAAGCCGCGACCAAGCTCCTGGGCAAGCCCCGCGGCGGCCTGAAGGTCGTGATCTCCGGCGCCGGTGCCGCCGGTGTGGCCTGTAGCAACATCCTGCTGGCCGATGGCATCGCCGATGTCACGGTGATCGACAGCAAGGGCATCGTGCATTCCGGCCGCACCGACCTCAACGACGTGAAGGCCGAACTGGCCGCTCGCACCAACCCTGACGGCCGCACCGGATCGTTGTCGGATGCGCTGGTCGGTGCCGACGTCTTCGTGGGCGTCAGTGCGGGAACCGTGCCCGAAGCCGGCTTGGCGGCCATGAACTCCGACGCGATCATCTTTGCGCTGTCGAACCCCGATCCCGAGGTCCATCCCGAGGTCGCCGCGAAGTATGCGGCAGTGGTCGCCACCGGCCGGAGCGACTACCCCAACCAGATCAACAACGTGCTGGCCTTCCCCGGAGTGTTCCGCGGTGCGCTCGACGCCGGTGCCCGACGCATCACCGAGGCCATGAAGCTCGCTGCCGCGGACGCGATCGTCGAGGTTCTCGGCGACGATCTCGCGGCGGACATGATCGTGCCCAGTCCGCTCGATCCCCGGGTCGCCCCGGCGGTCGCGGCCGCAGTTGCCCGGGTCGCCGCTGAGTGAGCGGTTCCATGATCCGCGGGTATCGGCGGATGCTGTCGGCGTTGGTACTGACCGGCGCCTTGGTACTCGCGGGTTGCTCGGAACCCGGTCCGGCGGCGCAGCCGCTGGTCACCGGGTCGACTGCGGACACCCCGAGCCGCGTCGTCACGGCCATCTACGCCGGAGCGCTGCGCAACGCGGGAGCCGACGTCTCCGACGATCATCCGGTCGGTGACTACGGTCAACTACTCGAGGGCATGGACGATCGTTCGGTCGATCTGATGCCGGCCTGGTCGGGGGAGCTGCTCGGGCAACTCAACCCCGGCGCCGCCGGACGAAGTTCCGAAGACGTCTACAGCGAACTGAATCGCGCTCTGCCGCAGGGTGTCTCGGTGGGCGACGCGACCTCCGTGCAGAACAAACAACTGGTGTACGTCTCGGCGGGGCTCGCCACCGCGGCCGACGCCGACGAGCTCGCCGATTGTGGTCGGCTGCCGGCCGGGCTGCCACTGGTCGCCGTCGCCGAACCCGACCCCGTCACCCTCACCGAGTTGGCCGGTGCCGGTTGCGTTTTCGCCCCTCCGGTGGTGCTCACCGACGACGAGGCCATCGCGGAGGTCGCCGCCGGGCGGGCAGCCGGACTCTTCTCGGCGCTCGGTGTGGTCGGCGATGACTCCGGCCTGCAGGCCCTGACCGATGCCACCGACGCCATGCGTGCACAGGACCTGGTGCCGGTCTTCCGGACCGCGGCATTGGACCGCAACCTGTTTCGCGCGATGAACAAGGTCGCCGGCGAGCTGACCACCGCCGACCTCACCACGATGGCGGCAGAGGTCGACGGCGGTGCGGAGGTGTCGGCGGTGGCCGGTCGCTGGCTGGCCGAACACGGGAGCTGAACCAGGGCGGTGCCTGATTGCTACGCGGTGAACCCGGCGGTTCGGGTCAGGTGTCTGGACAGGTAGTCGCCGAGTTCGTCGACCGCTGCGGCGGCAGCCGGCATCAACGGGGCGGCCACGTGACCGACATGCCAGAGCCGGCCGAGATCGCTCAGCGTGACATCGACCCCGGCGGCCTCGAGATCGGTGGCGAAGTCGTTCACCTGCTGCCACAACATCTCCGGCCGGCCGATCTGGACCAGCGTCGGCGGTAGCCCGGCGAGGTTGCCGCGCCCGGGTGCATACCGCGGATCGTCGGGATCCCCATCACCGAGATACATGTCGGCGCTCAGGCCGGACCAGGCGGCGCTCACCACGATGTCGGTGCCGTTGTCGTCCTGCCGCGCTGCGGGATCAACCCAGGGCGAGATGAGTCCCAGAGCGGCCGGGCGCAGGTCGTGTTCGTCGATCAGTACCCGGGCCGCCGCCACGGTCAATCCGCCACCGGCCGAGTCGCCGGCGATCGCAATCGATTCGGGGTCGTATCCCCGCGTCACCAGATCCCGGAAGGCCGCGACCGCGTCGTCGACCGCGGCCGGGCACGGATGTTCGGGTGCCAGCCGGTAGTCGAGGACGTAGACCTCGGCCTCGGCGGCCGCGGCCAAACTGGTCGTCAGACCGCGATGGGACCTCGGTGAACCGGTGACGTAGCCGCCCCCGTGAAGGTAGAGGATCGCTTGACCCTGCTGCGTCGGGCCGACGGTGATCCGTTCGGCCGGCAGGCCTCCCAGAACGATCTTGCGGATCACCTGGTTGGGAACCGGTGGAAGCACCCGTGCACTGGCATCGAGCAGTCGCCGCTGCATCGTGGGTGAGAGCCGGGCGTTCAAAGCCACGCGGAAAAGGGGTGTGAACAGACGCTCGCTGATCGGGATGGACAGCGCCACAGACGGACTCATCACTCGATCAAAGAACAGCCGACGGATTGTGCGGGACATTTTCGGCTCTGGGTGCGAGACGGCCGCCGAACTTGCCCATCACGACCTCGTACATTGATCCGCCGAGGCGGACGAGCACGTCGATGACCTTGGCATCAGCGCCGACCAGCACGCGCGGGCGATTCTTTTCGATGGCGGCGATGATGATCTCGGCGGCGCGGGGTGAGGATGTCCGGGCCAGCTTCTTGTCGAAGAAATCGGCGGCCCGGCTCTGGTCGTGCCCCTCGGATACCGTCGAGTTGCGGGCGATCGCGGTTTTGATGCCGCCGGGGTGGACGCAGGTGACCTCCACCGGATATCCGGCGAGCTTCATCTCCTGGTACAGCGACTCGGTGAAACCGCGAACTGCGAATTTTGCAGCGTTGTAAGCGCTTTGGCCGGGTGTCGCCAAAATTCCGAACAGTGATGACGTATTCACGATGTGGCCGTCGCCGGATGCGATGAGATAGGGGAGGAAGGCCTTCGTACCGTTGACGACACCCCAGAAATCGACGTCCATCACGCGTTCGTACTGCTTGAACTCGGTGATCTCCACTTCACCGTGATGGGCGATGCCGGCATTGTTGATGACCAGGTTGACCTTGCCGAAATGCGCTGCCACAGTATCGGCGTATTCGAGGACGGCTTCGCGTTCGGCGACATTGAGCAGCTGCGAATGGACTTGTGCACCTTGGGCTTTCAGGAGGCGCTCGGTCTCATCGAGGCCGGCCGGGTTGACGTCGCTGATCGCGACCAGCGCGCCTTTGGCGGCCAGCTGGAGCGCGAGGTCGCGGCCCATGCCCGATCCGGCTCCGGTCACGATGGCAACTTTGCCCTTGAAATCTTTCACGATGTCACCGTTTCTGTTGCGGGGTGGGAGGTTACGGCCGCG
This sequence comes from Nocardia sp. 348MFTsu5.1, assembly GCF_000383535.1. Lineage (NCBI taxonomy): Bacteria > Bacillati > Actinomycetota > Actinomycetes > Mycobacteriales > Nocardiaceae > Nocardia > Nocardia sp. 348MFTsu5.1. The sequence goes on along the minus strand of NZ_KB911522.1, from coordinate 58,520 downwards.
GCGCCGGCGCGCGCACCGGTGGCGGCGGCACTGGACGTGTCGTATGCGGCCAGGTCGAACTTACGCGTGATGTGGCGGTATCTGAACGTGAAGCCGGGCCAGAGGGTCGTGATGTTACCGAAGACATCCTTGTACCAGCTGGCGCAGCCGCCGGTCTCCCAGACGCTCGACTTCAGGTTCTTCTGGATGCCCACGTTGTAGTCGTGCTGCACGTCGGAGCGGACCTCGACCCGGGCGATGTCGTACTTGCGTTGCAGCTTGAGGTAGTCGACCAGATAATTCAGCTGCGACTCGATCATGTAGATGATCGAGGTGTGGCCCAGTCCGGTGGCGGGGCCCACCATCAGGAACAGGTTGGGGAAGCCGTGCACCGTCGTGCCCTTGTAGGCGTTGATCCCGGTTGACTCCCAGACCTGCGCGAGGCTGCTGCCGTCCTTGCCGATGATGTGCTCGAACGCGGGGGAGTCGGTGACATGGAACCCGGTGGCGACGACAATCGCGTCGACGTCCCGGGCGATACCGTCGGCGGTGACGATCCCGGTGGTGGTGACCTCCTTGATGGGGTCGGTGACCAGATCGACATTCGCCTGGTTCAGTGCCGGGTAATAGGTGTTCGACAGCAGGATGCGCTTGCAGCCGACCTTCCACTTCGGGGTGACCGCCGCGCGCAGCTTGCGGTCGGAGATGCCGCGGGCGATGTTCTGTTTGCCGAGGACCTTGGCGGGGGCGAGCACGCCTGGAGCATGCGTCAGGCCGAAGGAGACCAGCTCGCGGGAGGCGTAGATACCGGCCCGGGCGGCCGTCTGGAACCCCGGGATGTTCTTGAACGCCCAGCTCTCGGTGTTCGTGTACGGCCGATCCAACCGCGGCAGTACCCAGGCTGCGGTGCGCTGGTAGACGTCGAGTCGGCCGACCTTCTTCGCCAACTCCGGGATGATCTGGATGGCCGAGGCGCCGGTGCCGATGACCGCGACACGCTTGCCTTCCAAGTTGTAGTCGTGGTTCCACCGCGCCGAGTGGAAGATCTCGCCGGCGAAGTCGTCGATGCCCTTGACGTCGGGGAGCTTGGGTTCGCAGAGTGGTCCGACGCCGGCGATCACAAAGGTCGCGCGGTACTCGCCGGCCGAGGTGGTGATGACCCATTGGCCGTCCGCCTCGTTCCAGACGGTGCCGGTGACCTCGGTGTTCCACCGCGTGTACGACTCGAGGTCGTTCTTGGCCGCGACGTTGTTGATGTACCGGTGGATCTCGGGCTGTTCGGAGAACGAGCGGCTCCACGTCGGGTTGGGCGCAAACGAATAGGAGTAGAGGTGTGAGGGCACATCGCAGGCGGCACCGGGATAGGTGTTGTCGCGCCAGGTGCCGCCGAAGTTCTGTCCGCGATCGAGGATCACGAAGTCGTCGATACCCTCTTGCCGCAGCTTGATCGCGGCGCCGAGTCCGGAGAAGCCTGCACCGATGATGGCGATCTTTACAACGTTCATGGGTACGAAGATACCCACTACTGACCAAGTGTCAATAGGGATGGGTCCAGCTCCGCTGCGCTTCGTGTCCGCTATTGACGAAAAGTCAGTAAGATGCGTTGTCATGACCACCGCCCGCCGTACCCGGATGAGCCCGCAGGCCCGTCGCGATCAGCTGATCGAGCACGGACTGCGGATGCTCTCCGACCGTGCACTGGACCAGGTGTCGGTCGAGGAAGTGGCCGAAGCCGCCGGTGTCTCGCGGGCATTGCTGTTCCACTATTTCGAGTCCAAGCAGGACTTTCTGGTGGCGCTGACCACCGCCCAGAGTCAGCGGATGCTCGAATGCACCGAACCCGAACTGAGCCTGGGAGACCCCCTCGCGATCGCGCGGGCGTCCCTCGCCGCGTTCATCGACTACGTCTCGGCAAACCGTTCGGCATATCTCGCGATTCTGCAGGGCGTCGGTGCCTCGGACCCGGCGATGCGGAAAGTAGCCGACGACACCCGGGCGGTGATGGCCGAACGCGTTCTGAATCTGGCAGACCTGCTGCACCTGCAGCGCACACCGCTCCTCGAGTTGGCGGTGCACGGCTGGGTCACCTTCAGCGAACAGGTCACCGTGCGCTGGTTGCGCGATGAGAACGGCGTGACGCGCGAGGCCCTCATCGAACTGATCACGCAATCGCTGCCGCTTCTGGCGACCACCGCCTCAGGCCTGAGCACCTCCGACGCCTAGCCCCAAACCGGTCGAGCCCCCACATACCGAAAATGTGCCCTTTTGGCGACGAAAAGCCCAGGTGGGCGCCGCCAAAAGGGCACATTATCGGGGTTGGGGATCAGCCGAACGCGGTATCCACGATCTCCTGCTGCTCGACGGCATGGACCTTCGACGAGCCGGAGGACGGCGCGGACATCGCACGACGCGATACCCGGCGCAGGCCGGTGAAGTACTCGGGCAGCATCTCTGGGAGCGCGAGCCCGAAGTACGGCCAGGCACCCTGGTTCTTCGGCTCTTCCTGCACCCAGAACACTTCCTTCATGTTCGGGTACTGCTCGAGCGCGGCCTTCAGTCGCTTGTGCGGAATCGGGTAGAGCTGCTCGATCCGGACGATGGCGATGTCGTCGCGGTTGTCCTTGGCCTTGCGTGCGGCCAGTTCGTAGTAGAGCTTGCCGGACACCAGCAGCACCCGCTCGACCTTGCTGCGATCGCCGCCGCCGTCGAACGACGGATCGTCGATGACCGAGTGGAACTTGCCGTCGGTGAACTCGGAAACCGGTGACACCGCTGCCTTGTTGCGCAGCATCGACTTCGGCGTGAACACGACCAGCGGCCGGCTGATGCCATCGAGGACGTGGCGACGCAACAGGTGGAAGTAGCTCGCCGGAGTCGACGGCAGCGCGACGGTCATCGAACCCTCGGCACACAGCTGCAGGAACCGCTCGATGCGGCCCGACGTGTGGTCGGGGCCCTGACCTTCGTGGCCGTGAGGCAGGAGCAGGACCACGTCAGAGGTCTGGCCCCACTTGGCCTCACCGGACGAGATGAACTCGTCGATGATCGACTGCGCGCCGTTGACGAAGTCACCGAACTGGGCTTCCCACAACACCAGTGCGTCGGGGTCGCCCACGGAGTAGCCGTACTCGAATCCGACCACCGCGTACTCGCTCAGTGCCGAGTCGTAGACGAGGAACTGACCGGGGTTCTCGGGGTTGGTGTCGGCGATCGACCGCAGCGGCGTGTACTCGTCGCCGGTTTCCCGGTCGATGAGCACCGAGTGACGCTGCGTGAACGTGCCGCGACGGGAGTCCTGGCCCGACAGGCGCACGGTACGACCCTCTTCGACGAGTGAGCCGAAGGCGAGGAGTTCGCCGAACGCCCAGTCGATGTTGCCATTTCGCGACATGTCCTGGCGCTTCTTGAGCACCGGCTGAACCCGCTGGTGCACGGTGAAGCCCTCGGGCACGTTGGCGAACGCGTCGCCGATCCGTTCCACGGTCTCTTTGCTGACCTTGGTCTCCAGTTTCACCGGGAGCGCCTGATCGGATTCGACGGACGGGCTCGGTGCGGCCTGGTACTTCTCGAGTTCACGGACCTCGTTGAAGACCCGTTCGAGCTGACCCTGGTAGTCACGCAGGGCGTCTTCGGCCTCTTTGAGCGAGATGTCACCGCGGCCGATGAGGGCTTCGGTGTAGCTCTTACGAACACTGCGCTTGGTGTCGATGACGTCGTACATGGCCGGCTGGGTCATCGAGGGATCGTCACCCTCGTTGTGGCCGCGACGGCGGTAGCAGACGAGGTCGATGATGACGTCCTTGTTGAACGCCTGGCGGTAATCGACGGCCAGCTTGGCAGCCCAGACGCACGCCTCGGGGTCGTCGCCGTTGACGTGGAAGATCGGCGCACCGATCATCTTCGCCACATCGGTGCAGTACTCCGTCGACCGTGACGCCTCCGGTGCGGTGGTGAATCCGACCTGGTTGTTGACGACGATGTGAATCGTGCCGCCGGTGCGGTAACCGGGGAGCATCGCCAGGTTGAGGGTCTCGGCGACCACACCCTGGCCGGCGAAGGCCGCGTCTCCGTGCAGCATCAGTGGCAGCACGGTGAAGGCTTCTTCGCCACCCTTGTTGTGCAGGTCCTGCTTGGCGCGGACCAGGCCCTCGAGGACCGGGTCGACGGCTTCGAGGTGCGACGGGTTGGCGGTCAGCGAGACGTTGATCTCGTTGTCACCGAACATCTGGTAGTACTTGCCCTCGGCGCCGAGGTGGTACTTCACGTCGCCGGAACCGTGTGCCTGTGACGGGTTCAGGTTGCCCTCGAACTCGGTGAAGATCTTCGAGTACGGCTTGCCGACGATGTTCGCCAGGACATTCAGGCGACCGCGGTGCGGCATGCCGACGACGACCTCGTCGAGGCCGTACTCCGCGCTCTGATCGATGACACCGTCCATCATCGGGATGACGGCTTCGGCACCTTCGAGCGAGAAGCGCTTCTGACCGACGTACTTGGTCTGCAGGAACGTCTCGAATGCCTCGGCCGCGTTGAGCTTGGACAGAATGTACTTCTGCTCGGCCACCGGCGGTTTGACGTGCTTGATCTCGACACGATCCTGCAGCCACTGCTGCTGCTCGGGCTCGAGGATGTGCGTGTACTCGACACCCACGTGGCGGCAGTATGCGTCGCGCAGCACCGACAAGATGTCGCGGAGCTTCATCTTGTTCTCGCCGTGGAACCCGCCGACCTTGAAGCTGCGGTCCAGATCCCAGAGGGTCAGACCGTAGGTCAGGACGTTGAGGTCGGGGTGTGCCGAGCGCGCATCCGAATCGATCATCAACGGATCGATGTCGGCCATGAGGTGGCCCCGATTACGGTATGCCGCAATCAGTTCCAGCACCCGGGCGTTCTTGTCGACTTCACCTTCGGAGATGTCGCGGCGCCAGCGGATCGGCTCGTACGGGATGTGCAGCGTCGTGAATATCTCGTCGAAGAAGTCATCGGACAGCAGCAACTGGTGGATCGTACGCAGGAAGTCGCCGGACTCGGCGCCCTGGATGATGCGGTGATCGTAGGTCGAGGTCAGGGTCATCAGTTTGCCGACGCCCATCTCGGCGATCCGCTCGTCGCTGGCGCCCTGGAACTCGGCGGGGTACTCCATCGCGCCGGCGCCGATGATCGCGCCCTGGCCCTTCATCAACCGGGGAACCGAATGTACGGTGCCGATGGTGCCGGGGTTGGTGAGCGAGATGGTCACTCCGGCGAAGTCTTCGCCGGTGAGCTTGCCCTCGCGGGCCCGGCGCACGATGTCTTCATAGGCGGCGTGGAACTCGGCGAAGTTCATGGTCTCGCAGCGCTTGATGGCAGCGACAACAAGCATGCGCGACCCTCCCTTGCCGGGAAGATCGATGGCCAGACCCAGGTTGGTGTTCGCGGGCTCGACGATGTTCGGCTTACCGTCGACCTCGTCGAAGTGACGGTTGAGGTTGGGGAACGACTTGATGGCCTGCACGATCGCGTAACCCAGGATGTGGGTGAACGAGATCTTGCCGCCGCGGGTCCGGGCGAGATGGTTGTTGATGACCGTCCGGTTGTCGATCATCAGCTTGGCCGGAATCGCGCGCACACTGGTGGCGGTCGGGATCTGGAGCGAGGCTGCCATGTTCTTGGCGACAGTGGCCGCCGCGCCGCGCAACACCTGCGAGGACGCCTCGGAAGGGGCGGCCGCGGCCGGCTTCTTCGCGGTGGCGGTCTTCTTGGAGGTGGGGGCGTCCTTCACGGGCGCAGGCGCCTTCGCCTTGGCCGGGGGCTTGGGCGCGTCTTCCTTGTCCGCGGGTGCGGTGGTGGCGTTGGAGCCGTCGCGACTGATGTCCGACTTACCGGCCGCGGCCTTGCTGGCGGGTGTCGAATCGACTGCCGGCTTGCTCGAGACCGAACTCTTGGATGAGGACGCGGGTGTGGCCTTCGCCGCTCCGCCGGTGGTTGTGTTTGCCCCGTTTGCCTCGTCGGCATAGTTCGTCAGGAACTCATGCCAACTCGGATCAACCGAGTTCGGGTCTTTTTGGAAGCGCTGGTACATTTCCTCGACCAGCCACTCGTTCTGTCCGAAGTCTGATATCGAACTGCTGCTCACGGCAGTATCTCGCCTCAATTCCTTGGTTGGTCGGCGTGCGTTTCCGACCTGCGTGCGTTTGCGAAGTCCCAGATAAACAGGTTAGACCCCACTGCACTGCGAGGCTATGCCGGTTGGCTGCCTTCGTGGCGTGGGTCACTCTGTCCGAACTCGTCCGGTGTGATACCTGCGGTCCAAAGGGCCTGATACCGACCATTCAACGCCAGCAAATCCCGATGTGTTCCCAGTTCGACGATTCGGCCGTCGGCGACCACCGCAATGCGGTCGGCACGGGCGGCCGTGGCAAGCCGGTGAGCGACGATCACCGAGGTCCGGGACCCGGTGAGGTGCCTTCCGGCCGCCAGCACCCGGCGTTCCGTCGACTGGTCGAGGGTGGCGGTGGCCTCGTCGAGCAGCAGCAGATCGGGGTCGACGAGTTCGGCGCGGGCCAGGGCGATGAGCTGGCGCTGCCCTGAGGACAGCCCTTTTCCACGTTCTCCGATCGGGTGATTCATCGCCCCGTCCAGGCCCATGATCATCGGCAGTGCTCCGACGGCGGCCGCCGCGGCCGCGATTTGTTCATGGGTGGCATCGGGCCGGCCGTACGCGATGTTGTCGGCCACGGTGCCGGTGAACAGGTGCGGTTCCTGCGGCACCACGCCGAGCCGGGACCGGTAGTAGCCGAGCCGGAAGCCGCGGATGTCGGTGCCGTCCATCCGCACCGAACCGGTGGTCGGGTCGTAGAAACGCGCCAGCAGTTTCACGATCGTCGACTTGCCGGCCCCGGTCTCGCCGACCAGTGCCAGTGAGGTCCCGGCCGGCAGATCGAGGTCGACGCCCGACAGCGCGTCGCGTGTTGCACCGGAGTAGCGGAACGTCACGTCGACGAGTTGGGCGTGCCCGTCGAAGTCGTTGATCGGTGGTGGGGTGGTGGTCGGTGACAGATCGTCCGGGGTGTTGATGCTGTCGGGACATTGCACGCTGCTGCGGGTGCCGAGTAGATCGGAGATGCGGCGGAGTCCGACCAGCGCCTGTTGATAGCCGTCGAACACCTGCGACAGCTGCTGGACGGGACCGAACAGCATGCCCAGGTAGAGGACGAACGCGACCAGGGTGCCCGCGCTGGTCTGGCCCTCGGCGACCTGATGGGCGCCGAACGCGATGATGCCGGCAGTGGCCAGGTCGGCCATCAGCGTGATGAACGGGAAGTAGATGGAGATCGCCTGCTGGGAGACCATGCGGGCCCGAACATACGCCGCCGCGCGGGTGGTGAACCTGGCCATCGCGAAGCCGTCGTGACGGTAGGCCTGCGTGGTGCGGACTCCGCCGACATTCTCCTGGAAATCGGCGTTGACCTCGCTGATCAGCTCGCGCGATCGCGTGTAGGCCCGAGACGAGATCCGCCGGAAGATGATCGTCGCGATGATGATCGGCGGGAACACGACGAGCATCAGCAGGCCCAGGGACAGATCGGTGAGCACTACCGCCACACCGACCCCGACGATCGTCAGCGAGCTCACGATCGCCGACGACAACCCGGTCTGCAGGAACGTGGACAAGGCGTCGACGTCGGTGGTCATCCGGGTCATGATGCGCCCGGACAGTTCCCGCTCGTAGTAGTCGAGGCCGAGTCGCTGCAGGTGGGCGTAGCTGCGGACGCGCAGTGCGTAGAGGACCCGCTCGCCGCTGCGCGCGGTGATCACCGTCATCACCGCGGCGGAAACAAATCCGATGGCCACCAGAATCAGGCCCAATCCCGTGGCCGTCCACAGATGTCCCGACTGTTCGTCAGTGGCGCCGTCGATGCCGAACCGGGCGATGGTCGGGAACGCCAGACCGACCAGTGTGTCGATCGAGATGCAAACGACCACCACGGCCAGCAGCCATCGCACCGGTCGCAACAACTGACGTAGGGAGAAGTCCGGACGGTCTTTGCGGATGTCGGCGTCGTCGTCGGTGGGTGCTTCGTTCGCAGGCGGCAGCGCCGCCACGGCCTCGAGGAGTTGGGGCGTCGCGGGCATCGCACCGAGGGCTCCCGCCATCCCGCCGCCACCGCCGCGGCCCCGACCGCCGATCGCGTTGGTCACCGCCCGCGTCGGTTCGAGGGCATCGGGTGCGTCGGCCGGCCACAGGGCGGTGGTGTCCACCGCGATGTCGGCGGCGATGAGATCCTCGGCGAGGTCCGGCAGGTCGTCGAGCTCGGTGGTCATCAGGGCCCGGAACTCGGGACAACGCGCGGTCAACTCAGCGTCGGTTCCGATGTCGATGATGCGGCCGCCGTCGAGGACTGCCACCCGGTCGGCCAGTGACAGGGTCGATCGGCGATGCGCCAGCAACAGCATGGTGCGGGTGGAGGTCCGCAGGTGGGCAAAGATCCTTGCCTCGGTCTGGGCGTCGACCGCGGAGGTGGCGTCATCCAGGATCAGGACCCGGGGGTCGGCGTACAGGGCTCGTGCCAGGGCAATCCGCTGTCGTTGGCCACCGGACAAGGTCAGCCCGCGTTCGCCGACGATGCTCCGGAAACCGTTGTCGAGCGCATCGACGAACCCGGAGGCCTGTGCCTGCGATGCGGCATCGACGATGCCGGGCGGAATCGCACCCTCCTCGTCGAACTTTCCGACGTGGGCATTCGGTGCGATGTTCGCGGCGATGGTGTCGGAGTAGAGGAAGGGGTCGTCGAACACCACACCGACCGCACCCCGCAGGTCCTCGGTCGCGATCGTCTCGATGTCGAATGCCGCGGTGAATTGCCGTCGGACCGAACCGGTGTGGGTGGTCAGTTCCACGGACCCGGAGTCGGGCCGGTAGAACCGGTCGGCCAGCATCGCGAGCGTCGACTTGCCGGAGCCCGGTGCCCCGACCACCGCGACGACCTCACCGGGCGCGATGCTCAGATCCAGATCGCGCAGCACCGGCTCGGCGGCGCCGGGATAGGTGAACGTGACGTCGCGCAGTTCGAGTCCGAGTGCGCCGTCGGGGAGCCGGCCGGTCGCCGACAGGCCGGGATCGGTCGGTTCGTCGATCACGCCGTACACCCGTTCCACGGCGGCCCGGGCGAGCTGCGCGGAGACGATCAGCGAGGTCAGAATCCGGGCCAGCCCGGTCATCGTCGTGACGTAGGTGGCAAAGGCCAGGAAGGTTCCGACCGTGATGGATCCGGTCATCGTCAGGTAGCCGCCGAGCGCGATGATCGCGACCATTCCGAGCTGCGGAACCGCGGCGAGCGAGGGAGCGAACCGGGCGTTGGTCTTCGCGGCCCGCAACCGCAGCGAATACAGGCGCCGTCCGTATCCGACCAGTTCGTCGACCGCACGGTCTTCCTGACCGAATCCTTTGACCACGCGCACACCGGTGACGGTCTCTTCGACGTGCTGTGCCAGATCCGCGGCGGACTGCTGCGCCGACCAGGTCGCGGCGAACATCCGCTTGCGGCTGTTGAAGGCGATGGCTGCGACGCCGGGGATGACCAGCAAGGCAACCAGCGTCAGCACCGGAGACAGGTAGAACATCACGCCGATGGCAAGGACCACCTGGAGGGCGGCGCCCAGCGACAACGGCACCATCGCGAGCAGACCCTGGACGAGCTGCAGGTCGGTGATGGACCGGGAGACGACCTGGCCGGTGCGGATCTGGTCCTGTGCGGCGCCGTCGGTCCGGAGCACGGTGTCCAGGACCGACAGGCGCAACGAGTTCTGCACGTTGAGTGACAGTTTCCCGGCAGTGAGCCGGCGGCCGTATTGGCATCCGTATCGCAGAAATGCCAGAACCACCATGACCAGCGCGATCGCGCCGATCGTGTAGCCGTGAGTGGCCACACCGGTGGCTTCGTCGATTGCCGCCTTGGTCAGCAACGGCACGGAGAGGTCGATCAGGACGGCCAAAGCGGTGACACTCAGGGTGATCGCAACCAGCCGGGGATAGCGGCGGCACTCGGCGAGTAGACGTCGGATCCAACCGGGCCCGGGGGTGTCGGTGTGTGTCTGGGTCAACTAGCGCTCGGCCCATCGCCGGAGGCAACGATCTGCGGGTTGCCCACGGCATACAGCGGCACCCCGGGATCGCGCACCGGCCAGAGAGGCGGCGGCGGTCCGAAGACCTGCCGAGAGTTGTTGACGATGATCTTGCCCAGCGCACGGTTGCCGACACTGCCGATGACCGCGCCGAATCCCGCCGGGAGCAGCTTGCCGAAGGCCAGTGGCAGCTTCTGCAGCGCGTACTTCTTGAAGTAGGTGCGGACGAGCTTCTGATTCAACGTGCGCAGGGCAGACGCGGGGATGAATCCACCGAACGCGCGGGCCAGCGTGCCCGACTTGGCGCCCAGGGAATCCCGGACCACGGCCAGACCGGATTCACCCAGTGCCACCGTCAGTACCAGGGCCTTGCGACGTTCCCGATCGGTGATCGGGATTCCGTGGACCTCGGCGACCGCCAGGGAGAGCAGGGCCGACACCTCGACGAAGAAGGCGGTTTCGGCGCCCAGCGAGGCAAGCGACACCATCGTCCCGATGCCGGGGAACGCCGCGGCCGCACCGACCGCGCCGCCCGAGCCGGTGACCGCGAGCAGGAATCGGTGTTCGAGGCGTTCGATGATCTGCGCGGGTGAATCCTGTGGGTATTCGCGGCGGAGGTGATGGATGTATTTCGTGACCGCAGGCGCCTGCAGATGTTGGGCGTGATCCACAAGAGCGTCGATCATGCCTTCGGTCTTGCGGGTCGCGCCGACCACGTTGCCGTCTCCGATTGACGAAAGTTGTTTCTTTGCCACGTCTTTCAGGCTCCTTGTCCGGCTGGAACGCGTTCGGTGTCGAGTGGGGGCGCGGGCGGGGTGCCCTCGCCGAAGGGGCGGCCACCGAGTTGCTCGCGGTGATGCGCACTGCGCCATCCGGACAGATCGGGCCCGCGCGGCACGATCCGGCTGGGGTTGATGTCGCGGTGGACGATGTAATAGTGCTGCTTGATCTGGGTGAAGTCGACGGTGTCACCGAATCCGGGGGTCTGGAACAGATCGCGGGCGTAGGCCCAGAGCACCGGCATGTCGGTGAGCGTTGATCGATTGCATTTGAAGTGCCCGTGATAGACCGCGTCGAAGCGGACGAGCGTTGTGAACAGCCGGACATCGGCTTCGGTGATCGTGTCGCCCACCAGGTAGCGCTGCCGGCCCAATCGGTCCGACAGTGCGTCGAGCCGGGTGAACAGCCGATCGTAGGCCTCGTCGTAACTCTTCTGGTCGCCGGCGAAACCGCAGCGATACACGCCGTTGTTCACATCTCGGAAGATGACGTCGTTGATCTCGTCGATCTCCGCGCGCAGGTGGCCGGGGTAGAGATCGGGGGCACCGTCGCGGTGGAAGTCGATCCATTCGGTGGAGAAGTCGAGTGTCATCGGCCCGAAATCGTTGGTGATGACCGCACCGGTGGGGATGTCGACGATCGCCGGCACCGTGATTCCACGCGGGTACCCCCGATAGCGGGTGAGATAGGCGTCTTTCAGCCGGGGAATCTTCAGAACCGGGTCGACACCACCGGGATCGAGATCGAAGGTCCAGCTGTCGCTGTCGTGGGTGGGCCCGCACAGCCCCATCGACAATGCGCCCTCCAGACCGAGCAGTCGGCGCACGATGATCGCGCGATTGGCCCAGGGACAGGCGCGGGCGACGATCAGGCGGTAGCGGCCGGCCTCGACCGGGAAGGTCTCACCCGCGGGGCCGCCCCCGTCGCGGGTGATCCGGTTGTCGATGTAGTCGGTATCGCGCACGAACTCCTGGCCGGTGGTCACCTGGCCGTCGGCCAATTCACCATCGGTCGAACCAGGATCGGGAGAGGTCGCCGCAGTACGCATCGTCACCCAGGGTAGCCGTTGACAGGGGTTGGGCACCGCGCCTTCGGTGCGGTATATTCCGCACCGAGTATTCGGTGCCGAGTAATGATCTGGAGTCCGGGATGACAGCGCGCGGAGAGGGAGCGACGACTGCACTGACGCCGCTGGGCGTGTTGGTGCTCGGGCTCCTCAGTGAACGCCCGATGCACCCGTACGAGATGTTCCAGACGCTGCTGGCTCGCAAGGAGGACCGGTTCGCGAAACTGCGCCCTGGCTCGCTCTACCACACCGTTGATCGGCTCTGTAGCCGAAAGTTGTTGCGGGTCAGCGATGTTCATCGCGATGGGAATCGGCCGGAGCGGACCGTCTACGCCATTACCGACACCGGACGCGACGCGCTGGGCAGTGCGCTCACCTCGATGTTGCGCACGCCGGCGATGGAGTATCCCGCCCTCTACCTGGCGTTGGCAGAAGCCCATACTCTCGGCAAGGGCGACGTGGTGGCGCTGCTCGATGAACGTGTGGCGATGATGCGCGCCGACCGGGCAGAAATTCATACGGCGATGTCAGAGGCGCTCGAACGGGGACATCCCGAGATGTTCCAACTCGACGCCGGATGCCGACTTGCGGTACTCGATGCCCAGGTCACCTGGTTGGAGCAGCTGCGCACGAGACTCGCGACGGGCGAGTTGATGTGGCTGGACGAGTACGAGGAGCTCAAACGTGTCAACACCCAGCAGGGTCATACAGAAGTCGCCGGGCATATCGCCCGATCAGAGAACGAGGTAGTCACGTGAGTAGTCCGACGGCAGCGCCCGCTGCGCCGATCACCACCAGGCCATGGTTGGCGTTGGGCGCGTTGTGTATCGGGTTCTTCATGATCCTGGTCGACATGACCATCGTCGCCGTGGCCCAGCCGGCCATTCAGCGGGAGCTGGACACCGACGTCAACGGCGTCATCTGGGTGTCGAGCGCCTACCTGCTCACCTATGCGGTGCCGATGCTTCTCGCCGGCCGGCTCGGTGATCGATTCGGGCCCAAGAACATCTATCAACTCGGGTTGGTCGTCTTCACCGTGGCCAGTGTGCTGTGTGGTCTCGCGCCGTCGATCGAGATGCTGATCATCGCCCGCGGGCTCCAGGGTGTCGGGGCGGCGTTGATCACGCCGCAGACCATGGCCCTGATCACCCGGATGTTCCCGGCCGACAAACGCGGTGCGGCCATGGGTGTGTGGGGCACGGTCGCCGGAGTGGCGACACTGGTCGGCCCACTCGCCGGTGGCATCCTGGTCGACGGTCTGGGCTGGGAATGGATCTTCTTCGTCAATGTGCCGGTCGGTGTGATCGGGTTGGGACTGGCCTGGAAGCTGGTGCCCACCGTTCCGACCAGCAAGCGCAACTTCGATCTCGTCGGTGTGGGTTTGAGTGGCCTGGGTCTGACATGCCTCGTGTTCGCGATCCAGGACGGCGAGAAGTACGACTGGGCGGGCTGGATCTGGACCCTGATCGCGATCGGACTCCTGTTGATGGCACTGTTCGTGTACTGGCAGCACAAGCTGGTCGAGCTGCGCCCCGGATCCCAGCCGCTGGTCCCGTTGAATCTCTTCCGGGATCGCAACTTCTCGTTGGCGAGTCTGGGTATCGCGACCATGGGATTCGCGACTGCCGGCATGATGGTCCCGCTGATGTACTTCCTGCAGCTCGTCGCCGGCCTGAGCCCGACACAGTCCGCTTTGGTGACGATTCCGATGGCGGTCCTCACCGGTGTGCTCGCCCCGATCGTGGGGCGGCAGGTCGACCGGATCCATCCGCGATACATCATCGCCACGGCGTTCCTTCTCAATGCGATCGCAATCGCCTGGATCGCCGTTCTCGCGACCCCGACCACACCGATCTGGCAGCTGCTGCTGCCCGTGGGACTGATGGGTATCGCGAGCTCCGGCATCTGGGCGCCGTTGGCGGCAACCGCCACCCGCAACCTTCCGATGAGCAGTGCCGGAGCGGGTTCCGGTGTCTACAACACCACGCGCCTCATCGGTTCGGTGCTCGGAAGTGCGGCCGTGGGCGCCTTGATACAGACCCGCCTGGCCGCAGAAATACCGCAGTTCGACGGGATCTCGATGGATCAGATGGGCGGAGCACTGCCGGAACAGGTCCTGGACGAGTTCGCCACCGCGATGGGGCAGACCCTGTTGCTCCCGGCCGCAGCATTGTTGGTGGGTGTGGTTGCCGCGCTGTTCTTTGCTCGACCGCGGCATATGGGGGCGCCCCTCGCGCCGGTTTCGGTCCCGGCAGTACCGGTGGAAGCCACAGAGGTCGGCTCGCGCGAACGCGGAGTTGTTTGACGGCACCGCGCGGATCGGGATGTACTGGGCGGCATGCGCAGTGACGTCCCGGGTACGCGCCGGCTCTCCGTCGAGGATCGGCGTGCGCAGCTGGTCGAGTGCGCGCTGACCCTGGCCGATCGCGGCGGGATGAGCGCGGTGACCGTGCGCGGCGTTGCCGAAGAGGCGAAAGTCTCACTGGGCGTTGTGCATTACTGCTTCGACGACAAAGAGCAACTTGTTGCGGCGATGATCGAGAAGGTGATCGCCGAACAACTCGAGGCGCTGATCGGCTCGATCCCGACGGGCACACTCGCCACCGGTCGAGATGCGTTGCGTACCTGGGTGGACGAAGCACTCACCGCGGTGTGGCGCCGCGCCGCCGAGTACCCGGATCGGTGGCTGCTGATGATCGAGTCGATGCTGTTCTCGTTGCGCCAGCCGATCGAATCGGCGTCTGCGGGCCAGGCGATGGTGCAGCACCAGACCGCCGAGAAGTACGGCCGCGCTTATCTGTCGGAGATCGGTGAGCGCTGTCAGATGCGCTGGGACATCGAAGAACGGACCCTGGTGCGGGCAGCGTTGCAGATGTTGTTCGGAACCGTTCAGTGGTGGCTGGTCGATCGCGATGACGCCGCCGCCCGCAACTCGCTCACGGTGGTTGCCGGCTGGATAGCCGATTCGGCATCACCGAAATAGGCCCCACCCGATCCCGGTCAGCTCCGCACCGACACGGCGATGGTGTGCAATCCGGTGGCGCCGTCCGGAACCGGGGGTTCTTCGGTCTCGATCTGCGGTTGCCCGTCGCCGTCGACCGCCCGCACGGTCAGCTGATGTTTGCCGGGTTCGGCATTCCAGTCCCATTTCCACAAACGCCAGGCATCGAGCAGGTCAGGTGGCAAGACCTCGGCGTCGTTCCATGGTCCGTCGTCGACCCGGACCTGGACACCGGCGATCCCGCGATGCTGGGCCCAGGCGACACCACCCACGGTCACCGGTCCGGTCGGGACGGTCGAGTCCGGCCGGGGAACGTCGATGCGTGAACTGGTCTTGATCGGGCCCTTTTCGGCCCATCCGAGCGACGTCCAGTAGGCCTTGGCGCGATCGAATCGTGTCACCTCCAGCGACACCACCCACTTGGTCGCCGAGACATAGCCGTACAGACCCGGGACGACCATCCGCACCGGGTAACCGTGTTCCACCGGAAGCGGTTCGTCATTCATCCCGACGGCGAGCATCGCGTCGCGGTTGTCGGTCAGCGCCGTCAACGGTGTGCCGGCCGTCCAGCCGTCCGCGCTCGTGGACAACACCATGTCGGCATCTTCGGCCGGTCCGGCGAGCGCGAGGAGATCACTGATCCGGTAGCCGGTCCAGGTGGCGTTGCCGATCAGATCCCCGCCGACGCTGTTCGACACACATGTCAGTGTCACCACCGCATCGAACGGGGTGTGTTCTCGGCGCAATTGGTCGAGATCGAGGCGGATCTCGCGGTCGACCATACCGTGGATCCGCAGCGACCAGGAATCGCTCTTGATCTGGGGCACGGTGAGCGCGGTGTCGATCCGGTAGAAGTCACTGTTGGGGGTGATGAACGTGGTCACGTCCTTCAATTCCGGCGCGGCGGTGGGCACCGTATTGGTCGCGGCCGGGACATCGAATGCCGCTCGATCGGCGCTCACCGATCCGGTGGTGCGCCATAACGCCCACCCGCCGAGGCCGGTCGCCGCGACCGCCCCACCCACCACCGATGCGCCGACGAGGAACCGGCGGCGTTCGACATCGCCGTAGTCACCTTCGGACGGCACGGCCGGCGAGTTGGCGTCAGTTGATTGATCCAACTGCGCATCCGGGGCTGTTGCCGTGCCGCTGACACCGGGTCGAAGGCGGCCGATGAGGACATGGAGTGCGCCCATCGCGACCCCGACACCGATCAGCGTGGGCAGCGCCCACGTCCACACTGCGGTCGGCCGGTCCAGCGCGGCGAAAACACCGACGACGCCGACAATGCCGAAGATCACCAGCCCGGCCGGTGGCCGTTTGAACTCTGCGATCCCGGCCACCGCTGCGAGGACGGCCATGATGATCGCGATCGAGGTGAGGAGTACCGGCTTGTCGTTGGTCCCGAAAGTCTCGATGGCCCACTCCCGCATCTCCGCCGGTGCGTTGTCGATGACGGTGGAGCCAACGGCATGGAGTGGGGCCGAGCCGCGGTCGACGGCGAGCGCACACAGGTATCCGATGCCGACACCGAGGGCAGCGCACAGGACTCCGCTGACCCCCGCTGCGAGGGCGCGTTCGCGCGGTGAGAAAGACATACGGCCAGTATCCTCGCCGGTCGCCTCGGGCATTGGTTGGTGACCCACCGATGCAGGTCCGACGCTCTGTCGTAGTGCCCTCATAGGATCGGCGTAGTTGCCGATGAAACACGAGAGGAGTC
This sequence comes from Nocardia sp. 348MFTsu5.1, assembly GCF_000383535.1. Taxonomy (NCBI): domain Bacteria; kingdom Bacillati; phylum Actinomycetota; class Actinomycetes; order Mycobacteriales; family Nocardiaceae; genus Nocardia; species Nocardia sp. 348MFTsu5.1. The sequence goes on along the minus strand of NZ_KB911522.1, from coordinate 41,870 downwards.
ACCTGTGAGTGCCGCACTGCCACTGTTCGAACCCGCGACCCAGGTGACGTTCATCCACACCGCCGACTGGCAGTTGGGTATGACTCGGCACTTCCTCAAAGGTGATGCGCAAGCGCGTTACACCGCTGCACGGCAAGAGGGGATCGGTCGTATCGGACGGTTGGCCGCCGAGCACAACGCGGAGTTCGTCCTGGTCTGCGGCGACGTGTTCGAAGACAAGCAGGTCTCGTCGCGCGTGATCCGGCAGAGTCTCGACGAACTGTCGCAGGTGCCCGTGCCGGTGTATCTCCTGCCGGGCAACCATGATCCGATGGATGCGTCGAGCATCTACAACGCCAGGGTCTTCACCGAACATCGGCCGGCGAACGTGCACGTTCTCGGCACTCCGGGTCCGGTGCAGGTACGGCCCGGGGTCCGGATCATCGCGGCACCGTGGACCAGCAAGGTTCCGCTGTCCGATCTGCTGGCCAGGCAGGTCGACGGGCTGGCGCCGAGCGAAGACATCCGGATCCTCGCCGGGCACGGACGTGTCGACTACCTCGCACCCGATTCGGATGATCCGACCCTGATCGGCGTCGGCGAGATCGAGCGCGCGATCGACGACGGCCTGATCGACTATGTGGCACTGGGAGATCGGCACTCGGCCACCGATGTCGGGCGCAGTGGACGGATCTGGTACTCCGGTGCCCAAGAGGTCACCAACTACGACCACAAGGAATCCGGCTCCGGGCAGGCGCTGGTGGTCACACTGACCCGCGGGGCAGGTCTGCCGGGCGAGCACCCCGAAGCCGGCCCCCAATCGGTGACCGTGACACCACATACGGTGGGGCAGTGGTCATTTCGTACCATCGAGCACGATGTGAACGGTGCCGACGACATCGCCGATCTGCAACGCCTGCTGGATGAGGTCGAGAACAAGTCGCGGACTGTGGTTCAGCTCGCGCTGCGCGGTGCCGTCACGATCACCGAGCGCGCCGACCTCGATGCGACGCTCGAGCAATTCGCCGACCGATTCGCGGCATTGAATTTCTGGGCGCTGCGCCACAATCTGGTGATCCGTCCCGGTGCAGACGATTTCGATCAGATGGCATGCAGTGGCTTCATCGGCGATGCCGTCGAAGAACTGGCGGCGGCGGCGGCACGTGGCACGGATCCGGACGCCGGGCCGGCGCAGGAGGCCTTGGCGCTCCTGTTCCGGCTGGCGGGGGAGAGCCGGTGAAACTGCATCGGCTGCGACTCGGCAATTTTCGGGGGATCGTCGAGCGCGAGATCGAGTTCGCCACCGTTGGCGTGACTGTTGTCGAAGGTGCGAACGAGGCCGGCAAATCGTCGATGATCGAGGCGCTCGACCTGCTGTTGGAGGTCCGATCGGACAGCAAGAGCACCCGGGTGCGCGCGGTTGCCCCGGCCGGTGTCGATGCGGGTAGCCTCGTGGAGGCCGATATCAGTTGTGGCCCTTATCGATTCACGTACACCAAACAGTACAATCGCGGTGCCCGCACCGAACTGGTGATCCATGAACCGGCGCCGGAGCAGCTCAGTGGACGGACCGCACACGACAAAGTGTCGGAAATCCTTGACGGTGCAGTCGACATGGGCCTGTTCAAGGCCTTGCGGTTGATGCAGTCGGCCGATCCGAGCGTCGGTGACCTCAGCGGCAGCTCGGCATTGTCCCGGGCGCTGGACGCGGGTTCGGTCCACTCCGATGCCGACGACACCGACGGCAATTCGGCACTGGTCTCCAAGGTGCGCACCGAGTACGAGCGGTACTTCACCGCGTCGCAGGGGCGGCCGTCCCGCGAATTGGCAGCAGCGGCAGCCGATTTGGAGGCGGCGGAGGTACGCCATGCGGAGATGACCGCGGTCATGGCCGAGATCGCCAAAGATTCTGCCCGCCTCGATTCGCTGACCGTCTCTCGTCGTGAGGTGGCCAACTCTGTGGAATTGGCGAAGGTCGAGTTGGCGGAGCTGAGCTACGAACGCGAACAGGCCACGAGTCTGCACGTCCACCGGCGTGATGCGCAGCTGGCTGTCCGGCTGGTCGACCAGGAACGCGCCTTGCTCGACCGCGATCTGTCGGCGCGCGCCGACCTCGACCGGCAGATCGCCGACCGCAACAGCGGTATCGACGACGTCGACAGGGCCGTGGCCGATCTGCGCGAGAACCTTGATGACTGTGTACGTGAAGCCGATGCCGCTCAGGTGAGCCTCGACGATGCCCGCCGTCGCGATGTGGACGCAACCGAGCAGGTGGCGACGGCGCGGATGAGAGCCCGGCTCGATGGCGCGCGGTCACGCCACCGTGAGCTCGCGGGCATCCTTGACCGGGTGGATCAGGTCTGCACCGAGTTGGTGCGCTGTCGGCGTGATGTGGCCGCTGTGCCGTACGGCAGCAACGAGATCCGGGTCGCCGAAGCGCTCTCGGACGACGTGACCGTCGCTCGCGCGCACTCCGAGGCCGCCGCCGCGACGATGACGGTGACCAGGCTCGGCGGACACGATGTCACTGTCGCGGGGGCGCTGGGCGACAACGCGCCAGGCGACGGCACCGAGTTCGCGGTGACGGGCGAGACCGTCGTCGATGTCGCCGGGGTGGTGCGGGTCGTGGTCTCGCCCGGCGCCGAGTCCGCGACACTGGCGCATCGCGTGACGCAGGCGCAGCGGGCGCTGGCCGACTTCTTGGCCGAGCGCGGTGTCGGTGACGTGGCGGAGCTTCGGGCGCTTGTCCGTCGACGTGAGCGGGCAGAGAGTGCCGTCGAGGCTCTGCGGGCTCAGCTCGCCGGGATTCTCGGCGACCACGACGAAGAGGTGCTGCGCGCCGAATACGCCGAACTCGATGGGCGCGTGGGCGTATCGGACAGCCGATCCGAGGACGTCCTCGATGTGGCGCAAGCCGAGCAGGCGTCGAATCTGGCGGCCGCAGCCGTCTCTCGCCTGGCCGAAGAGGCCGCCGAACTACGAAGCCGTCGCCGTGGTTTCGAAGGCGAGCTGCAGCGGCTCGGCGATAACGCGGCAGAACTCCGGCGTCAGCGTGACGAACTGCTTACCCAGCGCGCCCAGCTGAACGAAACCGCAGATGACGCAGACCTGGACCGCCGCCGCGGCGAGCTGGTCGATCGACTGGCCGCCGCGCAGCAGACGCTGGCCCGGATCGACACCCAGATCGCCGACGCCGACCTCGAGAGTCTCGAGATGCAGTACTCGAACAAGGCGGCGGTGGTCGAGCAGGGGCAACCCAAGCTCAACGCACTCACCGAGGAGATCAACGAACTCCGGACCCGCATCGACATCCGGCGTGATGACGGCAAGCTCGAACAGTTCAACCGGGCGGCAAGCGAATTAGATGGTGCGAGAGCCGAATACGGCCGCGTCCAGACGCGGGCGAATGCTGTCGCCCTGCTGATGCGGACTTTGGAGCGCCATCGGGACAACACGCGGCGCCGGTATGTGGCGCCGTTCTCCGAGCAGATCCTGCGACTCGGCAAGGTGGTGTTCGGCTCCAGCCTGCAGATCGGTGTGGACGAGGAGCTGCGGATCACCACGCGCACACTCGACGGGGTGACCGTCGACCATGACGCGTTGTCCGGGGGAGCGAAGGAACAACTCGGCATCATCAGTCGTCTTGCCTGCGCGATGCTCGTCGACCCCGTCGACGGAGTGCCGGTGATCATCGATGACGCGCTCGGATATACCGACCCGGGACGTTTGGCCGGCATGTCCGCTGTGCTCGCGCACGCCGGCCGACAGACCCAGGTGATCGTCCTGACGTGTACTCCGGCGCGCTATTCCGGTGTCGGCGGTGCGCAACTGGTGGCGGTCTGAAACGCGCCAACCCAGGCGTTTTGGGCTGGCCGAGGCTGATGCGCTACGCTGATCCTCGCCCGTAGAGCCCCCGTAGCTCAGGGGATAGAGCGTCCGCCTCCGGAGCGGAAGGCCGCAGGTTCGAATCCTGCCGGGGGCACACATATTTCGCCGCAGTTTCTCGTAGCCGCCGTCTTCGCGGCAATTCTGCCAGTCGCCCCAACCTGCAGCCTCACTCACCGGCAACGCCTCGTATAACAGGGCCCGTCGGTCAGTCGAGCTCGGCGACGAGTTTTTGGAAACTGCCCATGATTTCGACGAGTCCCTCGTCAACGAAGGCATCAGCGACCCTGAGCCCGTTGACGTCCAGCTGCACACGCTGGATCAGCTGGATGTACTCCTGGGAGCGGCGGAGCGAGTCGATCTGCTCGGCCGTGCCCCGCAACAGCCAGAATCCGACGTCTCCACCGGTTGGTCCGAGTATGACCACGTCAAAGCGTTCGAGCTTCCCCTCTGTCTGAAGCCGCCCGAAATACTCCAACGTGTCGCCGTAGACCTCGAGCGCTCGCTTCTCGCGCCCCGTCACCACTTCTCCGAAAGTTATGCATAGACCAGCCTCAGCCATAATCCTTGCCCTTCCTAATGGGTGAATCAGCAATTTGCCAGTATCAAGTGTGTTCCGAGTCACAGCTATGAGCAGGGGTTTCGTCAAACCCGCTGTCGCGGAGATTGCCTCAACTCATTCGTGGGCATATAGTTAGTGCAACAACTATGTAGGCACGATCAAAAGGGGTGCGATGTCCGACGAACTCGTGATCGAGGGCGATCCGCTGGCTCTCGAGCGTCAGGTCTGTTTCGCGCTCGCGGTGGCCAATCGGACCGTTCTGGGGGTGTACCGGCCGCTGTTGGAGCCGCTGGGGCTCACCCATCCGCAGTATCTGGTCATGTTGGCCCTGTGGGAGCGGGCGCCGATGTCGGTGCGCGAGATCGCCGATGCCCTACGGCTCGATTCACCGACTCTCTCGCCGCTGCTCAAGAGACTCGAGGCGGCCGGATTGATCACCCGCACACGCAGTGTCACCGATGAGCGGCAATTGGTTGTCCAGCTCACCGAAGCCGGACGCGAACTACGCAGCGAGGCGGAGAAGATTCCGTTCGCCGTCGTCCGCACCCTCGGCGTCGACCTTGCGGTTCTCGAGGAGCTGCACCGCGTCCTGGGCACCGTCAATCAGGCTGCGGAAGCGGCCATCGCATCCGGCTCGATCACCCTGGAACCCTGAGGGTTCCGATGTATTTCAGGAGTAACACGATGACGCAGCGCGCCAGGCCCAATCCGTTGCAGTGGATCACCTACAGTTGGGGCCGCAAGCTGCCCGACGAGCTGCAGGACTGGGTCCGGCACGACTTGACCGGCCGCTGGCGGGTGCCGCGACACCTGCTGCGCGGCATGATCCCGTTCCTTCCCGTGTTCGCGGTCTTTCTGCTGTTCCCCGGGCCGATCTACCTGCGGCTCGCGATGATTCTCCTCGGCCTCATCCTGGCGCTGTTCTACTGCGGTGCCTACATGCAGCCCAATCGTGAACACCGCCTCGAACTCCATGGCCTACCCGCCGATCTCGAGAGTCCCGAGCGGGTGCGGAAGCACGATGCCAACCGCGCGGCCTACGAGAAGATCCACGGCCGCAGCGTCCCGGTACCGCCGCGCCGGCAAGTCCGCTGATCGCCGCGAGTTGGCAAGGCCCCTGAGACTACAAAGGCCCTGAGTCAACAAAAGCCCCTGTCCGATGTCGGACAGGGGCTTTTGTGTGAAAAGATGATCAGTTCATCGGAAGCGGTGCAGCGCCGCGACTTTCGAGCATCTTGGTCATGGTCTCCGATTCGGATTCCTGGACATTGATCATCTGCTGGGCCAGGTTGCGGACATAGTCCTCGCTGACGTGATCGGGCTCGACTGCGTACTCCATCATCTCGATGCCGCCCTGGTGATGGCGCAACATCAGCTGCAGGAAGTAGAGGTCGAGCTCGCTGCCCTGCAGGCTGCGCAGCTGGTTCATCTCCTCGGTGGTCGCCATCCCCGGCATCGGAACACCGGACGCCGACATGTCCATGTCCATGCTGGGTTCGGTCGATCCCGCGTGGTCCGAACCATCGTGGTGGTGCCCGGAGCCGTGGTCGGTCATCCACGCCATCGGTTCACCCGGATTATCGATCGGGTAGTCCCACCGGGCCAGCCAGGACTGCATTTGCCCGATCTGGTTGACCTGAGACGTCAAGATGTCGTAGGCCAGGCTTCGGACCTGCGGGTCGCTGCCGCCGTACAGCTCCAGCGTGGCCATCTCGACGGCCTGCTGGTGATGCCGGATCATGTCCTGCGAGAACCCGACTGCCGCCGAATCCGCCGCAGGTTTGTTGCCGTCGTCGTCACCGTCGAACGTCATGCGGAGAAGCAACCCGACCACGACGCCGATCAGCAGCACTGCGATCGCGCCGAGGACGAGCACAGCGGTCTGCTGGCTCCGGCGGCCGCGCGGCGCGTCCCGATCAGCCGCGTCGTTGGCGGAATCGACCCGAGTGGGATCTGCGCGGCCGGTGTGGTCCTTAACCGTCTCGTCCTGACCAGATTCGTTGCGGTCAGATTCGTCCTGATCGGTCTTGTCCTGAGGGATTTCTACCTGATCAGAGTCATCGCGTTCGGATTCGTCCTGATCTGTTTCACCCCGGGGGGCTTCGTCCTGTTCCGGCTCGTCCTGGGCGGTTTTGTCCCGATCAGATTCGTCCCGATCTGTTTCACCCAGGTCAGGTTGGTCCCGATCGGATGCACCGTCAGGAGTGTCGTCCGATTTCGTCATCAGCCTGCCGGGACCGGCTGGGTCGGAACCATGCCGGCCTCATTGGTGGCCTCCGTGGCGCCGGTGCCATCCATCTGGACGGCGTCTGCGGGAAGGTCACCGACATCGGCCGGAGGCGGGTTGCTCGGATCGAATGATCCGGGTATCGCCGCACACTGCGCGCCGACCTCGGGATACGCGGTGGCCTCGGGGTGATCCGGATAGACGCCGGTGTTGCCGTTCTGGCGGAGCGCCTCGATGAACTGGTTGACGCGCTTGTCACCCGCCGAGTCGACTTTCAGCTGGTGGCCCCACGATTGCAGCGAGATCGGCCGGTCCAGCGACGGATACGGCGAGAGCAGCATGTACTGCTTGCCCTCGACCTTTGACTTCAGTGTGTCGAGGTCTCCCGGGGCGATGGTCGTGGGGTTGTAGGCGATCCAGACCGCGCCGTGCTCGAGCGAGTGCACCGCATTTTCGGTGCGCAACTCGCCCGGATAGACGATGCCGGTACACGTGGCCCACACCGCGTCATGTGGTCCACCGAACGGCGGCGACTGGTCGTAGGCGACCCGTTGGGTCGGTTCGACGTGCTGGCCCGCCGGGTAATAGACCTTGGTGACGCCCTCGATCTTGTCCGACGGATCCGGGTTCGAGGACGACGGCGTGTACTTCGCCACCTCTTGTTTGTCCTCGTACTTGGGCACCAGATAGATGGCGAGACCGGCGATGATGAGCACGATCACCGCGATTCCACCGATGGTGCCCCATGGGATCTGCCGTCCACCGCCGGCTTTGACAACCGGTATCTGACCAGCTTTTTTCTTCTTCCCGGAGCCCGCGGGCCTCTTCGGGATGTTGCCTTTGTTCTTGGCGTCAGCCATGGATCTCTTTCGGTGCAATTCTATGGAGAGCGAACGTCGCACTGCCGGCTTGTTCGTCGGCGATATGAGAGTCTACGTGGGCACCTTGGCCTCGCCGAGTGTTGACAAAACCTGCGGCGTGCTCCCGCGGTGACGGGTGCCAAGTCAATGCGATTGTCTTTGACGATCGGTCGGCCAATAGGATGGTGCATCGTGACCCCCGCCGACCTCGCGGTACTCCTGCATGCCGCCACCTCCACAGTGCTCACCGACCACGGACTCGATGTGTCCGCGCTGCCGGACTCTGTTGTCGTGGAACGCCCACGAAATCCCGAACATGGCGATTACGCCACCAATATTGCACTCCAACTCGGCAAGAAGGTCGGAGCAAATCCCCGCGAGCTGGCCGGATGGCTGGCCACTGAACTGATCTCGCGTGACGGGATCGCCACCGCGGACATCGCCGGGCCCGGATTCGTGAACATCCGCCTCGCCGCGGACGCACAGAACGCGGTTGTCGCGAACGTGCTGACCGGTGGCGAGTCCTACGGCACCGGCACGATCTACGACGGCCTGAAGGTGAACCTCGAGTTCGTCTCGGCCAACCCCACCGGTCCCATCCATCTCGGAGGTACTCGCTGGGCTGCCGTCGGTGACGCCCTGGGACGGGTGTTGTCGGCCGCGGGTGCCGCGGTGACCCGCGAGTATTACTTCAACGACCACGGTGCCCAGATCGACCGCTTCGCGCGGTCGCTCCTGGCCGCCGCCCTGGGCGAGCCGGCACCCGAAGACGGCTACGCCGGCGCGTACATCAACGACATCGCGTCGCAGATCGTCGCCGAGGTGCCCGATGCACTGGCCCGCCCCGAGGCCGATCGGCTCGAAACCTTCCGCGCCCACGGCGTGGACCTGATGTTCACGCAGATCAAGCAGAACCTTCACGAGTTCGGCGTCGACTTCGACGTCTACACGCACGAGAACAAGATGTTCGACTCCGGACAGGTCGACAAGGCGATCGTCGAGCTCAAGGCGAACGGCAACCTGTACGAGAACGATGGCGCCTGGTGGCTGCGATCCACCGCGTTCGGTGATGACAAAGACCGGGTTGTTATCAAGAGTGACGGCGAAGCCGCCTACATCGCCGGCGATATCGCGTATTTCAAGGACAAGCGCGATCGTGGCTTCGACCTCTGCATCTACATGCTCGGCGCCGATCACCACGGCTACGTGGTGCGCCTGAAGGCGGCCGCGGCCGCCCTCGGCGACGACCCGGATCGGCTCGAGGTCCTGATCGGCCAGATGGTGAATCTGGTCAAGGACGGCCAACCGGTCCGGATGAGCAAGCGCGCCGGAACCGTGATCACGCTCGACGATCTCGTCGAGGCGGTGGGCGTGGACGCCGCCCGTTACTCGCTGATCCGTTCGTCGGTCGACGTCAACATCGACATCGACCTGGATCTGCTGGTCAGCCAGTCGAACGAAAACCCGGTCTACTACGTGCAATACGCACACGCCCGGCTCAGCGCGATCGGCCGCAACGCCGAGACGCTGGGGCTGGTGGCCTCTACAGACCACCTCGAGTTGCTGATCGATCCGGCCGAAGGCGACCTGATCCGCACGCTCGGTGACTTCCCGGCGGTGGTCTCCACGGCCGCGGAATTGCGTGAGCCACACCGCATCTGTCGCTATCTCGAATCGCTCGCCAGCACGTATCACAAGTTCTACGATCGGTGCCGCGTGCTGCCCCAGGGCGACGAGGAACCGACCGATATCCACGCCGCACGGCTGGCACTGTGCGGCGCCACCAAGCAGGTCGTCGCCAACGGTTTGGCGATGGTCGGCGTCAGCGCACCGGAGCGAATGTGAACGCACACCCCGCCGGCCCTCGCCACGCGGAGGTGCTGGCAGCACCTCGTCTCGCCGAAAGGCCCAACAGCGCAGCCGATCTGGCACAGTTGCCGGCTCATGTCTATCCGCAGGGCACCGACCGCGACAGCAACGACGTCGCGCGGATCGGCGGCATTCCGGTCACCGAGTTGGCGGAGAAGTACGACACGCCTCTGTTCGTCATCAACGAGGACGACTTCCGCGCCCGTTGCGCCGAGATGGCAAAGGCTTTCGGTTCCGCAGAACACGTGCACTACGCGTCCAAGGCATTTCTGTCGTCGGAAATCGCCCGCTGGGTGCAGTCCGAGGGGCTGTCCCTGGACGTGTGTTCGTCAGGGGAGCTGACCGTGGCTCTACGCGCGGGGTTCCCGGCCAATCGGATTGCGTTGCACGGCAACAACAAGTCGATTCCGGAACTCGAGTTGGCCGCATCGTCGGGCGTCGAGCACGTGGTTCTCGACTCGATGATCGAGATCGAGCGACTCGACGAGATCGCCGGCCGGCTCGGGGTGGTCCAGGACGTTCTCATCCGGATCACCGTCGGTGTCGAGGCGCACACGCACGAGTTCATCTCCACCGCCCACGAGGACCAGAAGTTCGGGTTCTCCCTGGCCGGCGGGATGGCGATGGATGCGGTCCGACGGGTCTTCGCCACGGACAACCTCCGGCTGGTCGGTCTGCACAGCCACATCGGTTCACAGATATTCGAGGTCGATGGGTTCGAATTGGCGGCGCATCGGGTGCTCGGCCTCCTCAAGGAGGTTGTCGGCGAATTCGGCGTCGAGAAGACCGCGCAACTGTCGATTCTGGATCTCGGTGGCGGACTTGGTATTTCCTACCTCCCGTCGGATGATCCACCGCCTGTTCAGGAAGTTGCCGACAAGCTTGCGATCATCGTCGAGCGGGAGTCGGCTGCACTCGGGCTGCCCACGCCGACGATCGCTGTCGAACCGGGCCGTGCGATCGCGGGTCCGGCCGGTGTCACGCTCTACACCGTCGGCACCGTCAAGGACGTGCAGCTCGCGGCAGGCGGGGCGCAACGGCGCTACGTGTCGGTCGACGGTGGCATGAGCGACAACATCCGGACCGCTCTGTACCAGGCGGAATACGATGTGCGCCTGGCCTCGCGGGTGTCGTCCGCCGATGCGGTGGTGAGCCGGGTCGTCGGAAAGCACTGCGAGAGCGGCGACATCGTCGTCAAGGATTGCTGGCTGCCCGGAGACGTCGCACCCGGAGACATTCTGATGGTCGGCGCCACCGGTGCGTACTGCTACACGATGTCGAGTCGGTACAACATGGTGACGCGACCGGCAGTGGTCGCGGTGAAGGGCGGTGCCTCGCGGGTGATGCTGCGGCGCGAGACCGTTGAGGATTTGTTGAGCTTGGAGGTGAACGAATGACGGAGAACAGCACGCGCGCCATTGGTGTCGCGATACTCGGAATGGGCAACGTCGGTACCGAGGTGGTACGCATCCTCACCGACAATGCCGCAGATCTGACGGCCCGCGTCGGTGCGCCGATGGAGATTCGTGGCGTTGCGGTCCGCGACCTCGGTAAACCGCGTGGTATCGATCCGGCGCTGCTCACCGACAAGCCAGAAGACCTCGTCGCCCGCGAGGACGTCGACATCGTTGTCGAACTGATGGGCGGAATCGACCCGCCGCGCATGCTCATTCGCGAGGCATTGCAGAGCGGTAAGTCGGTGGTGACCGCCAACAAGGCGCTCCTTGCCGACTACACCGGTGAGCTCGCGACGGCCGCCGCGACCGCCAAGGTCGACCTCTACTTCGAGGCGGCCGTGGCCGGAGCGATCCCCGTGATCCGGCCGCTGATGCAGTCGCTGGCCGGCGATACGGTGACCAAGGTGGCGGGAATCGTCAACGGCACCACCAACTTCATCCTCTCGGCGATGGACGCGGACGGCAGCGACTACAACGAGACGCTGGCCGAGGCCGGCCGGCTCGGATACGCCGAAGCCGATCCGACAGCCGACGTCGAAGGATACGACGCCGCGGCCAAGGCCGCGATCCTCGCATCGATCGCGTTTCACTCGCGGGTGACCGCGCTGAACGTCTACCGCGAGGGCATCTCGAACATCACCGCGCACGACCTCGCGTCGGCGAAAGCGCTCGACTGCACGGTCAAGTTGCTGTCCATCTGCGAGCGCATCGTCGCCGAGGATGGTACGCAACGGATTTCGGCCCGCGTCTATCCCGCGCTGGTGCCGCTGGAGCATCCGCTCGCCGCGGTCAACGGTGCCTTCAACGCGGTGGTCGTCGAGGCCGAGAACGCCGGTCGGCTCATGTTCTACGGGCAGGGAGCCGGTGGCGCACCGACCGCCTCCGCAGTGTTGGGAGACCTGGTGATGGCGGCGCGTAACAAGGTTCACGGTGGCCGTGGGCCATTGGAATCGACCTATGCGTCGTTGCCGATCGCACCGATGGGCGACGTCCGGACGCGCTACTACGTGTCGATGCGGGTTGCCGACAAGCCCGGGGTGTTGTCGACGGTTGCCGGTGAGTTCAGCTCGCGCAACATCAGTATCTCCACGGTCCGCCAGGAAGGCGCCGGTGAAGATGCCCGGCTGGTGGTTGTCACGCATCGTGCACCGGATGCCGCGTTGTCGGAAACCGTTGCGGCGCTGGAGAAATTGGATTCGGTGTTGAGTGTTTCGAGTGTTTTGCGACTGGAGGGAACCAATGAGTGAGTCAGCAGCCGTGCACAGTGCATGGCCCGGCCTGATCGAGGCCTACCGGGACCGGCTCCCGGTGGGCGACGACTGGAAGGTTGTCACCCTCCTCGAAGGCGGCACCCCGCTGATCAGCGCCCCGCATCTGTCCGAGATCACCGGCTGCGAGGTCTATCTCAAGGTCGAAGGCCTCAACCCGACCGGTTCGTTCAAGGACCGTGGGATGACGATGGCGGTCAGCAATGCCGTCAACAACGGCAAGACCGCCGTCCTGTGTGCGTCGACCGGCAACACCTCGGCGTCCGCCGCCGCCTACGCGACGCGCGCCGGCATCACCTGCGCGGTTCTGATCCCCGAGGGCAAGATCGCCATGGGCAAGCTCGCCCAGGCAATCATGCACGGCGCGAAAATCATTCAGGTGCAGGGCAATTTCGACGACTGTCTCGAACTCGCGCGTAAGGCGACCGCTGAGTTCCCGGAGATCGAGCTGGTGAACTCGGTCAACCCGGCCCGCATCGAGGGCCAGAAAACTGCAGCCTTCGAGATCATGGACGTGCTCGGCCGAGCTCCCGATGTGCATGCCCTGCCGGTCGGAAACGCCGGAAACATCACCGCATATTGGAAGGGCTACACCGAATACCACCGCGACGGTGTCGTCGATTCGTTGCCGCGGATGCTCGGTGTCCAGGCGGCCGGTGCTGCGCCGCTCGTGAACGGCGCCCCGGTCAAGAATCCCGAGACCATCGCCACCGCGATCCGCATCGGATCTCCGGCCAGCTGGAACCAGGCCGTGGCGGCAAAGGAGGAGTCGGGCGGTCAGTTCCGGGCGGCGACCGACGAGAAACTGCTCGAGGCCTACCGGTTGATCGCCGGACGCGAGGGCGTTTTCGTGGAGCCGGCTTCGGCGGCGAGTGTGGCCGGTCTGCTGGCGGCTCGCGCCGACGGCTGGATCTCGGCCGGTGAACTGGTGGTCTGCACTGTCACGGGCAATGGCTTGAAGGACCCTGACACCGCGCTGGCGGGCATTCCGCCGGTCGAAGCGATCCCGGTGGACCCGGTTGCGGTTGCCAGGGCGCTGGGGTTGAGCTGATGGGCACCTTCGCACACGTTGTTCCGAACGCGTTGGCAAGTTGAAGCGCGCGGTATGAATTTTGTTCTGCCGGCCGGTCTGCAGGTAAGCGCTCGCGTTCCGGCGTCGAGTGCCAATCTCGGACCCGGCTTCGACACCCTCGGTATCGCACTGGGCATCTACGACGATGTCTCGGTGACCGTCGCCGGACCCGGACTGCGGATCAGCGTGAGCGGGGAAGGCGCCCAAGGGGTTCCCCTCGACGCGACCCATCTCGTGGTCCGGGCGATCAATCGCGGTCTCGCGGCGGCCGGAGTGACGGTCCCGGGGCTTGATGTCGAGTGCCGGAACAGCATTCCGCACTCCAGGGGTCTGGGATCGTCGGCATCTGCAGTGGTCGGGGGACTGGCGGCGGCGGCGGGACTGGTTCGCGCAGCGGGTGTCGGCACCCCGCTGTCGACCGACATGCTGGTTCAGCTCGCCTCGGAGTTCGAAGGGCACCCGGACAACGCGTCGGCGAGTGTGCTCGGCTCGGCTGTCGTGTCGTGGTCGGACGTTGCGGGCGGACACATGCATCCGGCACTGGAGACCGACGCGCCGCACGAGGCGCGCTATTTCGCCAGCAAACTCGACCTCCATCCGTCGATCCGCGCGTTTGTGATGATTCCGCAGGTCGAGTCGTCGACCGCACTCACCCGCGGGCTGCTGCCGGATGCGGTCGCGCGCGGCGACGCGGTGTTCAACGTGAGCCGTGCGGCCCTGGCGGTTGTGGCGCTCACCACCGATCCCGGTCTCCTGTTCGCGGCGACGGAGGATCGTCTGCACCAGGAGTACCGCGCTCCGGTCATGCCGGCCACCGCGGAATTGGTTCGGTGGCTACGGGACCGGGATGTTCCGGCCACCGTGTCCGGTGCCGGGCCGACCGTCCTCGCGCTGACGGCATCGCCGTTGCCCGCCGGATCCCAGGAGATGGCAGCAGAACTGGGATTCGCGCTGGGCGAGGTAGAGATCGCGCCGGGAGTAGTCGTACACTGAGGAAGGGTCGGGCCATCTGGCCCGTCCACCCTCAGGGAACACGCCGTCAGTGCAAAGTGTTGCTCATATCGTTGATCGTGGTTAGCATGTACCCGTCCCGCCGCGAAAGTTTCACCACGCGCGCTTCTCACGAAATTGTGAAATTCAACGGTCACAGCCCGCGGACGTCAGTCCGTGAAATTGAAGTGCGGCACACGACACAAAGCCTGATAGACCGCTCAAAATAGCGGCACCTCTCACCTGGTCTCCGGGTGCGAGAAACTGGCCCTCGCGAATCTACCGGCGGGGGAAGGAAAGGATATCCGTTGACGGATACGGACCTCATCAACGCATCGGGTGCGGAAAACACGCTTGACCTCGGCGGAGTCGATACTCCCAAAGCCGAACGTCGTCGTGGCACCGGACTGTCGGGGATGGTTCTCACCGAGCTGCGCGGCCTCGCCGGCGAGCTCGGGATCAAAGGCACATCAGGTATGCGAAAGAGCGACCTGATCGCTGCCATCAAGGAGCGTCAGAGCGGTTCTGCTGCTGCTGCGCCCGCCAAGACCAAAGCTGCGGCCACCCGCGCTCCGGCCGAGAAGGCCGAGGTCAAGGCCGATGTTGCGGCGCCGACGAGCGCCCCGACCGAACAGCCCGCCCCGGCGAAGGCCGACCAGGTCGCCGAGGCCAGGGGCGCCGAAACCAAGCAGGCCCCGGCCGCCGACGCCACTGCTGAATCGGCTCCGGCCGAGTCCGGTCGTCGTGAGCGGCGCCGTGGTGCGCCTGCCGACAGGACCGACGCGCCTGCCGATGACGCCGGCTCGAATGCCGCAGTCACCACCGAAAACGCCGATTCAGGCGACGACAGTGACTCCGGCGATGGCTCTGACCAGCGTCGTCAGCGTCGTCGTGGACGTGACGGGCAGCAGAACCGTGACGGCCAGAACACCGCCCGCGACAACCAGGGCGGGCGCGACGGAGCATCCGGCGGCCAGAATCGCGAGGGCGGCCAGAACCGCGACAATCGGGGCGCCGACAACCGCGGTGACAACCGTGGTTCCGACACTCGCGTCGACAACCGTGACAATCGCAACGCGGACAACCGCAATTCCGATGGTCAGGGCAGCGGGCCGCGCAACAACAACCGCGACAACAACCGCGACAACGGTCCCGACGACGACGGAGACGGCCGCGGTCGTCGCGGTCGCCGCTTCCGTGAGCGTCGCCGTGGACGCGATCGCACCGACGGCCCAGCCGGTGGTGGCGAACCGCAGATCTCCGACGACGATGTGTTGCAGCCGGTCGCGGGCATTCTCGACGTCCTCGACAACTACGCCTTCGTCCGCACTTCCGGTTACCTCGCAGGCCAGAACGACGTTTACGTGTCGATGAACCTGATCCGCAAGAACGGTCTGCGTCGCGGTGACGCGATCACCGGTGCGGTCAAGGTGGCCCGTGAAGGCGACCAGTCCAACCAGCGTCAGAAGTTCAATCCGCTCGTCCGCCTCGATTCGGTGAACGGTGCCGACGTCGAAACCGCCAAGCGGCGACCGGAATTCAACAAGCTGACTCCGCTGTACCCGAACCAGCGACTGCGTCTGGAAACCACGAGCGAGCGGATCTCGACCCGCGTCATCGACCTGGTCATGCCCATCGGCAAGGGCCAGCGCGCGCTGATCGTCTCACCGCCCAAGGCGGGTAAGACCACGATCCTGCAGAACATCGCCAACGCGATCTCGATCAACAACCCCGAGTGCTACCTCATGGTTGTCCTGGTCGACGAGCGGCCTGAAGAGGTCACCGACATGCAGCGTTCGGTCAAGGGTGAGGTCATCGCCTCCACCTTCGACCGGCCGCCGTCAGATCACACGTCGGTCGCCGAGCTCGCCATCGAGCGGGCCAAGCGTCTCGTCGAAGACGGCAAAGACGTTGTCGTCCTGCTTGATTCGATCACCCGCCTGGGTCGTGCCTACAACAACGCGTCACCGGCCTCTGGCCGAATCCTGTCCGGTGGTGTCGATTCCACGGCGCTCTACCCGCCGAAGCGCTTCCTCGGTGCGGCCCGGAACATCGAAAACGGTGGATCACTGACGATCATCGCCTCGGCCCTGGTCGAGACCGGATCCACCGGTGACACCGTCATTTTCGAGGAGTTCAAGGGCACCGGTAACGCGGAGCTCAAACTGGATCGCAAGATCTCGGAGCGTCGCGTGTTCCCGGCGGTGGACGTCAATCTGTCCAGTACCCGTAAGGACGAGTTGCTGCTGTCGCCGGAGGAGTTCTCCATCGTGCACAAGCTGCGCCGTGTGCTTTCCGGACTGGACTCGCAGCAGGCCATCGATCTGTTGGTCAGCCAGTTGAAGAAGACCAAGAACAACATGGAGTTCCTGATGCAGGTGCAGAAGACCGCACCGGGGAACATGAAGGACGACTGAATCGTCCCCAGCACCAACAACAAACCCACCTCTTTCAGCCATATCCACACGTCTGCAACGTGTGGTAACGGCTGGAGGAGGTGGGTTTGTTCGTCGTCTGCCGGCTGCGCGGGGTCAGCTCTCGGGTACGGTGCCCGGTCCCGGCTCGAAGGGTGGGGGATCGGTCGGGTCGAAGCGCCCCGGCACCGTCGCGCAGGTGGCGCCGGGTTCGGGATAGCCGGTCGCCGTGGGATTTTCGTCGTATACACCGGCCTGCGTGTTCTGCCTGGTGGCGGTGATGAACTGGTCGATCCGCGGGTCGTCGACGTCCGAGACCGTCAGCTGGTGCCCCCACGACTGCAATGAGATCGGTTGGTCGAGACCCGGATACGGCGACATGAGCATGTAGTTGAGGCCATCGACCCGCTGCTCGAGTTCGCTGATCTGGTCCGCGTCGAGGTCGTCGGGTTTGTATGTGACCCACACAGCGCCGTGTTCGAGGGAGTGGACGGCGTTTTCGGTCCGGATGGCGATGGGGTACACCATGCCGGTGCATGTTGCCCAGACGGAGTCGTGACGACCGCCGATCGGCGGCTCGTACGTGTATGCAACCTTCTGGGTGCCCGGGACGTGTTCGGCTGAGGGGTAGTAGACCTTCAGCACGCCATCGATCTGATCGGTCGGGTCAGGATTGGAGCGGCTGGGAATGAAATCCTGGGTTGTACTGCCGCCGGAACCACTGCCGCCGGCGGCGACGGGGTCACCCGACTGGTCCGACGTGCAACCACTGAGGCCGATGACCAGCAATAATCCGGTCGCCGCGAGTAGTACCGCTGGTTTCACGTTGTCACCTGTCTGCTCGGCCCCGATCCGCGATGGATCTGCTGCGGCACCATCCTGTCAGATGTCAGAACTCGGCGACCGTCTCTGGTCCGGGCTCGGACGGTGGGGGATCGTGAGGGCGGCGGTAACCCGGTCTGCTGGAATATCCGGGGCACATCGTTGTTGACATAACCGTGCCGCAATGCAGGCCGTCAGCTCGATCGCGCGAAGGCGATTCGCAGGTCGGGAGGCTGTTCTGGCATACTGAGCGGTCGAGTCCGGTTCCGGTTCACACCTTCGATCCGCGAAGGTGACCCGGCGACCATGAAAGGGACACCAGAATGAAGCAGGGAATCCACCCCGACTACGTCGAGACCACTGTGGTCTGCGGCTGCGGGAACACTTTCCAGACCCACTCCACCCAGGCGTCGGGTCGGATCAACGTCGAGGTCTGCTCGCAGTGCCACCCGTTCTACACGGGCAAGCAGAAGATTCTCGACACCGGCGGCCGTGTTGCGCGCTTCGAGAAGCGTTACGGCAAGCGGGCCGCTGCAAAGAAAGACGCAGCAGACAACTAGCTTGTACAACCGGCGTCTGACTCTGCCCTGTGGCGGGTCAGGCGCCGGTTTTTTCTTTCCCCTGCGCCCATCCCGGCCACCCCGTCACGGCTCCGCAGCCATTTCGTCGCAGCCACATCGTCAAGGAATCAAGTCATGAGTACTTCCGATCCATCCGCGATCGACGACATCCTTGCCGAGCATGCCGGCTTGCAGAGCCAGATGTCCGATCCCTCGTTGCACAACGATCCGACTGCCGCGCGGCGGGTGGGCAAGCGGTTCGCCGAACTCGCCCCGATCATGGCGACGTACACGAAACTTCAGGCAGCACAGGACGATTTGGAAGCGGCGCGCGAGCTCGCAGCCGACGACAGTGCGTTTGCCGCCGAGATCCCGGAGCTCGAGGAGACCGTCGCCACCCTCGATGAGGCACTGACCGATCTGCTGTCGCCCCGCGATCCGCATGACGCCGACGACGTGGTGCTGGAGATCAAATCCGGTGCCGGTGGTGAGGAATCGGCGCTGTTCGCCTCCGATCTCGCGCGGATGTATCTCAAATACTGTGAGCGCCAAGGCTGGAAGGCCCAGACGCTGGGTATGACGGAATCCGACCTGGGCGGATACAAAGATGCCACCATCTCCATCAAGTCCAAGGGTGAGGGACTCGACGGCGTGTGGGCCCGGTTGAAGTTCGAAGGCGGAGTCCACCGCGTGCAGCGCGTTCCGGTCACCGAATCGCAAGGTCGCATCCACACCTCGGCGGCAGGTGTCCTGATCTTCCCCGAACCGGACGAGGTCGAACAGGTTCAGATCGACGAAAACGATCTCCGAGTCGACGTCTATCGCAGCTCCGGCAAGGGCGGACAGGGTGTCAACACCACCGACTCCGCGGTCCGGCTCACCCATCTGCCCACCGGGATCGTGGTGACCTGCCAGAACGAACGCTCACAGTTGCAGAACAAGGCACGTGCCATGCAGGTCCTCGCGGCCCGGTTGCAAGTCGTCGCGGAAGAGGCCGCCAACGCCGAGGCATCGCAGGGCCGGGCAGCTCAGATCCGTACGGTCGACCGTTCCGAGCGGATTCGCACCTACAACTACCCGGAGAACCGCGTGACCGACCATCGCATCGGCTACAAGGCGCAGAATCTCGATGCGGTGCTGGCCGGCGACATGGATGCGCTCCTCGACGCGCTCAGCGCTGCGGATCGTCAGGCCCGCCTCGAGGCGGAGTGAGCGCCAAGCAAGTTCGCCGGGCTGCTGCCGCGCAACTGTCCGCGGCCGGAGTACCCAACGCGCAGGTCGATGCGGGCCTGCTGCTCGCGTTTGTACTCGGCCGGTCGGTCGGTGAGCTGATCGTGGTCGACGAGCTGTCGGACGCCGAGGCAAATCGCTATCGCGAACTCGTCGATCGACGTGCACGGCGTGAACCCCTTCAGCACATCGTCGGCCACGTTGCTTTCGGACCGATCGAACTCGAGGTCGGTCCCGGGGTCTTCATCCCACGGATGGAGACGGAACTGCTCTACGCGTGGGCCCTGGAGCAGATTGAGAAGATGTCGCACCCGGTGGTGGTCGATCTGTGCAGCGGTAGCGGTGCATTGGCGCTGGCACTGGCCGTCGGCCATTCCGGCGCCGAGGTGCATGCCGTCGAAATCGACGACGCTGCATACAAATGGCTGTGCCACAACCTGTCTCGGATGCCGGCCGAGGTTGGGGACCGGGTCACCGTGCACCTCGGCGACGCGGCCGATCCGAACATCTTGCCGGAGGTCCATGCCGATCTCGTGGTGTCGAATCCGCCGTATATCCCGGTGGGGGCAGAGCTCCCGGTCGAGGTGGCCGACTACGACCCGGCGACTGCGTTGTTCGGTGGTGCCGACGGGATGAGCGTGATCACACCGATGATCTCGGTCGTCGCCCGCATTCTGCGCCCCGGCTGTGCGGTCGGGATGGAACACGACGACACCACCGGCAACCTCGTGATGGACGCGCTCGAGACCGACGGGCGCTTCGGTTCGATCACCCAGAACCACGATCTCGCCGACCGCGCGCGGTTTGTCACCGCCACGCGTCGCTGATCGGCCTCGGGCAACGTGCAAGGATGGACGCCGTGAGCACTACGTTCGATTGCAGTAATCCCGGAGCGCGGTCCGCCGGCCTGCGCGCCGCGGTCGGCGCTGCCAAGGGTGGCCGCCTGATCGTCATGCCTACCGACACCCTTTATGGGATCGGTTGCGACGCTTTTGATTCCGAGGCGGTCAACAGCCTGCTGGCCGCGAAGGGCCGAGGCCGTGACATGCCGGTGCCGGTCCTGGTGGGGTCGTGGACGACCATCGACGGGCTGGTCCTCTCGGTGTCACCGACGGCGCGCGAGCTGACCCGGGCGTTCTGGCCCGGCGGTTTGAGTCTGGTCGTGCACCAGGCCCCGTCGCTGGCCTGGGATCTTGGTGACACCAGGGGCACCGTGATGCTGCGGATGCCGCTCCACCCGGTGGCGATCGAGGTGTTGCGCGAGGTGGGCCCGATGGCGGTGTCGAGTGCGAACATCTCCGGCCGGCCACCGGCCACGACCGCAGAGCAGGCCCGCGAGCAGCTGGGGGAGTCCGTCGCGGTCTACCTCGACGGCGGACCAGCGGCGAAAGCCGTGCCGTCGACGATCGTCGACCTGACCGATGTCACCCCCAAGATCCTGCGCGAAGGTGCGATCAGCTCCGAGGAGATCGCCGAGGTCATCGGCACCGACGTCGAGAGTCTGCGGGTCTGACCCGAATGTCTGTCACCAGTATCGTTTGTGCCCGTGGCCTATTCGACGTCGGTGAGTGAGGGCAACGGTGTGTTGATCGCCGCCCAGTCCGGTCTCACCAGCAGCGGTGCCGGTGTACCGCTGCGTGAGTTGATGCTGGTCGGCTTGTGTGCAGCACTCATCACTTACCTGATCACCGGCCTGGTGCGCGTCGTCGCCACCCGGACCGGCGCAGTCGCGGTGCCTCGTAACCGCGACGTCCACGCGATTCCGACCCCACGTCTGGGTGGCGTCGGCATGTATATCGGCGTGCTGGCAGGCATGATCCTGGCCGGCGAACTGCCGGCACTGACCCGGGGTTTCGACTACACCGACGACATGAACGCCGTGGTGGTTGCCGGCGGGGTCATCGTGCTGGTCGGCATCATCGACGACAGGTGGGGTATCGACGCGCTCACCAAATTCGTCGGTCAGCTCACCGCTGCCGGTGTTCTGGTGCTCATGGGTCTGAGCTGGACAGTCGTCGCGGTCCCGTTCGGGGATATCGGGACCGTCATCCTCGACCCGCTGCAATCGGGCCTGCTCACCATCGCGGTCACCGTCGCAACGGTCAACGCGATGAATTTCGTCGACGGTCTCGACGGACTGGCCGCGGGCCTCGCGCTGATCGCGGCACTGGCGATCTGTGCCTTCTCGCTGGGACTTCTCCACGATCAGGGCGGCGATGTCAGTTATTACCCGCCTGCCCTCATCGCGGCGATTCTTGCCGGCGCCTGCCTCGGCTTCCTCCCACACAACTTCCAGCCGGCCCGCATCTTCATGGGGGATTCCGGTTCGATGCTCATCGGCCTGATGCTCGCTGCGGCCTCTACCAGCGCCTCCGGACGTATCGCGATCAATGCTTACGGTCCGGCAGACGTTTTCACGCTGCTCTCACCGATCATCCTGGTGGCGGCGGTCATGTTCATCCCGATGCTCGACATGTTGCTGGCGGTGATCCGGCGTACGCGCGCCGGCGTCGGCTTCTACACACCGGACAAGATGCATCTGCATCACCGGCTTCTCGAGCTCGGCCATTCCCATCGTCGCGTGGTCCTGGTCATCTACCTGTGGGTCGGTGTCCTGGCATTCAGTGCGGCCGCCAGCACTCTGTTCTCGGCATCGGTGGTGCTGCCGGTATTGGGTGGAGGCCTGATCATCGCGATGCTCGCGACGATCGTTCCCCGGCTGCGCAACCGCCACCGAACCGGTGTCGGTATCAGCGCTTCCTGAGCGCCCCTTACCCTGGAAGGGTGAGCGAAGCTTCTGATCCAGCACTGACCACCCCGAACAACGCCAAACCGATCACCCCACTGCAGAAGGCGATCCGCTACGGCGCGCTGAGCCTGGTGGTGCTGACCGTGGTCAGCACGATCGTCTGGGGTTTGATCGACGGCAGCGAAGGCTTCTGGGGCGCGCTGGTGGGTGCAGCGTTCGGTGGCGGATTCATCCTGTTCACGGTGGTCGTGGTGGTTCTGACGGCCGATGCGTCGCCGACGACCGGGGGCGCGATCCTGATGGGCACCTGGCTGCTGAAACTGTTGCTGGCGATGTTGGCACTGGCGGCGTTGAGGAACGTCGAATCGCTCAATCACGTCGCGCTGGGTGTGACGGCTCTGTTTGCCATGGTCATCGTGCTCGGGTGCGAGACCTACGCGATCATGACCACCAAGATTCCCTACGTCGACACCGCTGATGATGACAACCCGGACGAAGAGAGTTAGAATCCGGACATACTACACAGGGTAGTAATGGCCTCTGGTAGATACCCGCACTATGACGGTTGTCAGCCGGTTGCTATCGTTGGCGCGCGGAAGAGAACCGGACTTGACCAGCCCGGTGATCGAACTGCCGTGCCACGCGAGAAGGCGCAGAAGATGCGACTTCAGCCCTGGGAAACCCAGGGGCCGTGTACGGCACGAAGTCTGTAAAGAACTTTTGCTTGATCTGAATTATGTCCGGTCGAACTGCAGGCATGCTGACCTGCGGCCAGAGCACGGGAGAGAGTGCTGAGCGTCTTGAACCTCGCGGCAGGCGATGGGGGTTACCACCCGCCTTCGCTGTCCGACTTTTACCCTGATGCAGTCCTTTTCGAAGGAACGATCTTCGAAGTCGATCGTCTGATGCTGATCCGCGTGTTGATGGCTGTGGTCTGTGCAGTCTTCTTCGCGCTGGCCTTCCGCAGCCCGAAGCTGGTTCCACGGGGTCTGCAGAATGTCGGCGAGCTGGCACTGGACTTCGTCCGTATCCAGATCGCAGAGAGTGTCCTCGGGAAAGAGAACGGGAAGCGTTTCCTCCCGGTTCTCGTGACGATCTTCTTCACGGTGCTGTTCACGAACATGACCGGCGTCATCCCGTTCCTGAACATCTCGTCCAACGGTCTGATCGGTATGCCGATCGTCCTGGCGGCCCTGTCGTACATCACCTTCAACTACGTCGGCATCAAGAAGTACGGCTTCTTCGGTTACGTCAAGTCGAGCATCATCGTCCCCGATGTCCCGGTTGCCCTGCACTTGTTGCTGATACCGATCGAGTTCCTCTCCACCTTCATCTTGCGGCCGTTCACGCTGACCGTCCGTCTGATGGCCAACATGCTTGCCGGCCACATCCTGTTGGTACTGTTCTTCAGCGCCACCCAGTACTTCTTCTTCACCACGGACGCCTGGACCTGGATCTTCGGCTTCCCGGCACTGCTCGGCGGCATCGCATTCACTTTCTTCGAACTGCTGGTGATCGTGTTGCAGGCCTACATCTTCTGCTTGCTGACGGCCGTCTACATCGACCTGGCCGACCACGCCGCGGATCACTGACCGAAGTTTTACCCCCAGAAACATCTCGACCAACAAACTGGCCGCTGCGGCTAAACCTCGCCCAGCGGATCATGAAGAAAGGGACCCAACACCATGAGCAACCTCGCAGAAGTAAGCGGTTCGATCAGCGAGCTCAACTTCGGCGCCATCGGATACGGCCTTGCTGCGATCGGCCCCGGTATCGGTATCGGTATCGTTGTCGGCAAGACCATCGAGGGTACCGCGCGTCAGCCGGAGCTCGCCGGACAGCTGCGTACCACGATGTTCCTCGGTATCGCATTCACCGAAGCGCTGGCCTTGATCGGCTTGGTTGCCGGCTTCATCTTCTGATCCGATGAGTGCCAACTCCTTGATTCTCGCCGCAGAAGAGGAATCTCATAATCCTCTCCTGCCTGCGACCTACGACATCGTCTGGTCCATCGTGGCCCTGGCGATTGTGGGACTCGTCTTCTGGAAGTTCGTTCTTCCACGTGCTCAGGAAGTTCTCGCCGAGCGCACCGACGGTATCGTCGGTGGGCTCAAGCGGGCCTCTGATGCACAACTAGAAGCCGATGCCCTGCTCAAGCAGCGTGAAGAGCAGCTGCTCGAAACCCGCGCAGTCGCGGCTCAGATTCGTGAGGACGCACGGCTCCGCGGGCAAGAGATCATCGCCGAGCTTCGCACCCAGGGTGAAGCGGAGAGCGCGCGCATCGTCGCCGCCGGCCGCTCGCAACTGAGGGCCGAACGCGATCAGATCGTCGCCGAACTTCGTGCCGACCTCGGTCGCACCGCCGTTGACCTGGCGGAGAAGATCGTCGGCGAGCACCTCGAAGACAGTGTCAAGCGAGGCCAGACCGTCGACCGGTTCCTGGCTGATCTCGACGCTACTTCTGCGCAGAGGAAGTGAAGCCAATGTACGCAGCCAGCCGCGAAGCTTTGAGTGGTACCCGGGCAACCCTGGCCGAGACGATTTCAGCTGCAGGCGGCGATGCCGCCACGGCCGCGGAGCAGATCGGTTCTGATCTGTTCGCGGTTGTCGGGTTCCTCGACAGCGAGCGATCGTTGCGTACCGCGTTCGGCGACGTCTCCGCACCGGTGGACGTCCGGCAGGGCCTGGCACGCCAGTTGTTCGGCAGCCAGATCGGAGCCGGCTCACTTGCGGTGGTGGTGGAGGCGGTCGGCCGTGACTGGTCGAACAACTCTGATCTGCTCAGCGGGCTCGAACTCCTCGGACGCGAGTCCTACCTCAAGTCGGCGTCCGAAACCGGCGCGCTCGACACGGTCGAGGAAGAACTCTTCTTGCTCGGCCGCAAGGTCGCCTCCAACCCGAACCTCGAGGTTGCCCTCGCGGATAAATCGCGGTCGGCAAAGGCACGCCAGGAATTGCTGGCATCGCTGACCACCGGCAAGGTGTCAACGGTCACCGAAGCGCTGGCCGTACAGGCCATCGGCCGGTTGTCCGACGAGAAACCGGCCGATGTATTCGACGCTTTGTCGAACCTGGCCGCCGGCCAGCGGGACCGTCTGGTCGCGAAGGTCCGGGCGTCCGTCGATTTGACGGGTTCGCAGGTCGAGGCCCTGACGGCCACGCTGACGCGTATTTACAACCAGCCGATCGTCACTCACGTTGTTGTCGACGAGGACCTGCTCTCGGGCATGGTCATCAAGATCGGCGACGAGGTCATCGACGGCTCCGGCGCCGGACGACTGGCCACGATCCGCAAGTCGCTGGGCTGACGATTCCGCCCGAGCCGATGCGCACCACACCGATTCCACAAAACTCACGACCACGCAGGAAGAGCAGGGCAAGAATATGGCGGAGTTGACGATCACCTCCGATGAGATCCGAAGTGCGATTGAAACCTACACCTCGAATTTCTCAACGGAAGTTGCACGCGACGAGGTCGGGTATGTCACTGACACCAGTGACGGAATCGCACACATCAGCGGACTGCCGTCCGCGATGTCGAACGAGCTCCTCGAGTTCCCCGGCGGCGTCCTCGGCGTCGCACTGAACCTTGACGAATCCGAGATCGGTGCAGTCATCCTCGGTGACTACAACACTCTCGAGGAAGGCCAGGAAGTCCGCCGTACCGGAGACGTGCTGTCGGTTCCCGTCGGCGACAACTTCCTCGGTCGCGTTATCGACCCGCTCGGTAAGCCGATCGACGGCCGCGGAGACATCGTCTCCTCGGAGAACCGCGTCCTCGAACTCCAGGCGGCTTCGGTGCTCGAGCGCCAGCCCGTCGAGGAGTCGCTGGCAACCGGTATCAAGGCCATCGACGCCATGACCGCCATCGGTCGTGGACAGCGTCAGCTGATCATCGGCGACCGCAAGACCGGCAAGACCGCGGTCTGCATCGACGCGATCATGAACCAGAAGGCCAACTGGGAGACCGGTAACCCCGACAAGCAGGTTCGCTGCATCTATGTGGCAATCGGCCAGAAGGGTTCGACCATCGCGGGCGTCAAGACTGCTCTCGAAGAGTCGGGCGCCATGGAGTACACCACCATCGTGGCTGCTCCCGCCTCCGATTCGGCCGGCTTCAAGTGGCTCGCTCCGTACACCGGCTCGGCCATCGGTCAGCACTGGATGTACGAGGGCAAGCACGTCCTCATCGTGTTCGACGATCTGTCGAAGCAGGCCGAGGCCTACCGCGCCATCTCGCTGCTGCTGCGTCGTCCGCCGGGCCGCGAGGCCTACCCCGGTGACGTCTTCTACTTGCACTCGCGTCTGCTGGAGCGTTGCGCCAAGTTGTCGGACGCAATGGGTGGTGGATCGATGACCGGTCTGCCGATCATCGAGACCAAGGCCAACGACGTCTCGGCGTTCATCCCGACCAACGTCATCTCGATCACCGACGGCCAGGTCTTCCTCGAGTCCGACCTCTTCAACAAGGGTGTTCGCCCGGCGATCAACGTCGGTACGTCCGTCTCCCGTGTTGGTGGCGCCGCACAGACCAAGGGCCTCAAGAAGGTCTCGGGTTCGCTGCGTCTGGAGCTCGCACAGTTCCGTGAGCTGGAAGCCTTCTCGGCCTTCGCCTCGGACCTGGACGACGCCTCGAAGGCTCAGCTCGATCGTGGTGCCCGCTGGGTGGAGCTGCTCAAGCAGGATCAGTTCTCGCCCGTCGCAGTCGAGGATCAGATCGTCTCGATCTACCTCGCCGGCGAAGGCCACTTCGACTCGGTCGACGTCGACGAAGTTCGTCGCTACGAGGCCGAACTGATCAACGAGCTGCATCGCTCGGCATCCGGCGTCTACGAGACCATCGCAGGCGGCAAGGCCCTCACCGACGAAGCTGCTCACGCTCTCGTGAAGGCAGCCGACTCGTTCAAGGAGACCTTCTGGGCCGACGAGAAGTCTCAGGTCGTGAACGAAGCAGCAGCGTCCGCTCTCTCGGCAGACAAGGTCGAGGACGAGACCGTCAAAGTTCGCAAGTCCTAGGGAATCGGTTTTGATGATTGGCAAAGGTTTGACGGGCCGGGAAGGGCTGTGACAGTAGATGGCTAGCATTCGCGAGCTACGTTCGCGCATCCGGTCTGTGCAATCGACCAAGAAGATCACGAAGGCACAGGAGCTGATCGCGACTTCGCGCATCACCAAGGCTCAGGCACGAGTGAAGGCCTCGAAGCCGTACTCACAGGAGATCACTGCGGTCCTCTCTGAGTTGGCTTCGAGCGCCACCTCGCTCACGCATCCGTTGCTGACGGAACGTGCTGAGCCGAAACGTGCTGCGGTGTTGATCGTCACCAGCGATCGCGGCATGTGCGGCGGCTACAACTCGAACGTGCTGCGCGAAGCTCGCCAGCTGATCGAGTTGCTGACCGACGAGGGCAAGGATGTTGTCCTCTTCGTCACCGGGCAGAAGGGCACCACGTACTTCACGTTCCGGAAGATGCCGCTCGCAGGTAGCTGGACCGGGTTCTCACAGCAGCCGGCCTACGCCGATGCGAGGGCGTCCACAGAGCACCTGATCGACCTCTTCATGGCCGGATCCGGCACGACGATCGACTCGCCTGACGGCGGGGAGATCGAGGGCGTGGACGAGCTGCATCTTGTGTACACGCGTTTCGTGAGCATGCTGACGCAGACACCGGTCGTTCGTCGGGTCGCACCGTTGGTCGTCACCGAAGACGAGTCCGGGGAGAGCACCGGGTTAGCCCGGAACTACGAATTCGAGCCGAGCGCAGAAACGTTACTGACGGCATTGCTGCCGAAATACGTTGCAACCCGGGTGTTCTCGGCGCTTCTCGACTCGGCTGCGTCTGAATCGGCAGCCCGCCGGACCGCGATGAAAGCGGCCACCGACAACGCCGAAGAATTGGTCACCACCTTGTCCCGCGAGGCCAACCAGCTCCGCCAGGCAAAGATCACCCAAGAGATCAGCGAGATCGTCGGTGGTGTGGATGCCCTTGCGTAACCGGACTCGACAGTTTTCAGGCATCCGGCCGGCCCGATCGCAGTTCGCGAAACATGCCAATGCCATCGTCACAGAGGAAGAGACATCATGACCACAACTGAAACCCAAACTTCCCGGACGGGTTCCGCTGGGCTGACTGGCCGCGTCGTGCGTGTCATCGGTCCGGTCGTCGACGTGGAGTTCCCGCGCGGCGCCATCCCGCCCCTGTTCAACGCACTCCACGCCGATATCGCGCTGAAGTCGGTTGCCAAGACCTTGACGCTCGAAGTTGCCCAGCACCTCGGCGACAACCTGGTCCGCACCATCTCGATGCAGCCGACCGACGGTCTGACCCGCGGCACCGAGGTGACCGACACCGACAAGCCGATCTCGGTTCCCGTTGGTGACGTCGTCAAGGGCCACGTGTTCAACGCACTCGGCGATTGCCTCGACGCACCGGGCACCGGTCGCGACGGCGAGCAGTGGGGCATCCACCGGAAGCCCCCGGCCTTCGATCAGCTCGAGGGCAAGACCGAGATCCTCGAGACCGGTATCAAGGTCATCGACCTGCTGACCCCGTACGTCAAGGGCGGCAAGATCGGTCTGTTCGGTGGTGCCGGTGTCGGCAAGACCGTTCTGATCCAGGAGATGATCACCCGTATCGCTCGCGAGTTCTCCGGCACCTCGGTGTTCGCGGGCGTCGGTGAGCGTACTCGTGAGGGCACCGACCTCCACCTCGAAATGGAGGAGATGGGTGTTCTTCAGGACACCGCGTTGGTGTTCGGCCAGATGGATGAGCCGCCGGGCACGCGTATGCGCGTCGCTCTGTCCGCGCTGACGATGGCGGAGTACTTCCGTGACGTCAAGCGTCAGGACGTGCTGCTGTTCATCGACAACATCTTCCGTTTCACGCAGGCCGGTTCCGAGGTCTCCACGCTGCTCGGCCGTATGCCGTCTGCCGTTGGTTACCAGCCGACCCTGGCCGACGAGATGGGTGAGCTCCAGGAGCGCATCACCTCGACGCGTGGTAACTCGATCACCTCGCTGCAGGCCATCTACGTGCCCGCCGACGACTACACCGACCCGGCGCCGGCGACCACGTTCGCCCACCTGGATGCCACCACGGAGCTCTCGCGCCCGATTTCACAGCTCGGTATCTACCCGGCCGTGGACCCGCTGACGTCGACCTCGCGCATCCTCGAGGCCTCGATCGTCGGTGACGAGCACTTCCGCGTCGCCAACGAGGTCAAGCGAATCCTGCAGAAGTACAAGGAACTTCAGGACATCATCGCGATTCTCGGTATGGACGAGCTCTCCGAGGAAGACAAGATCACCGTGCAGCGCGCACGTCGGATCCAGAAGTTCCTCGGCCAGAACTTCATCGTTGCCGAGAAGTTCACCGGCCAGACGGGTTCGGTTGTGCCGCTGGCCGACACGATCGAGGCTTTCGACAAGGTCGCCAAGGGCGAATACGATCATCTTCCCGAGCAGGCGTTCAACAGCTGCGGTGGACTCGACGACGTCGAGGCCGCTGCCAAGAAGATCTCCGGAAAGTGACATCACTCGATGCCTGACACACCATTTCAAGTCGAGTTGGTCGCGGTTGAGTCGCGTATCTACTCCGGCGAAGCAACGTTTGTGGTGGCTCAGACCACCGAGGGCGCAATTGGTCTGTTGGCCCATCACGAGCCCACGCTGGGTCAGTTGGCACCGGGCGGATATGTCGCGATCGACGAGGTCGGTGGCAAGCGCCTCGTGGCAGCTGTTCAGGGTGGTTTCATCTCGGTGACCGGTGAGGTCGTCACGATCCTCGCCGAGGCCGCCGAGTGGGCCGGCGATGTCGACGAGGCCGCCGAGCGTTCGGTGCTCGAATCTGCCGAAAAGGGTAGTGTCGAGTTCTTGCGTGCGGAATCGCGTCTTCGCGCCGTGGACGTACTGCAACAAGTCAAATAGGGTGCTGATCGAATGGCTTCCTCTAGCGCAGGTACCATTCGAATGGCCAGACTTTCTCCGGTCCCCGCAAACTTAAGACAAGTTTGCGGGGATCGTTGCATATTCACCGGGGGCCAAAGGAGGTGTCAGCTGTGGACTGGAGTCTCATTGCCCTGACGGTGATCGTGCTCGTCGTCGCGTTTGCGCTGTACATGCTCTACCGGATCAACGAACTGCGTGGTTCGGGAACCTCGGCGCTGCTGCGTGAATTGCCCGCAGACGACGGTCGGGCCTGGCGACACGGCGTGGTCCGGTACGACGACAACGCCCTCGAATACTTCCGCCTACGCAGGGTCCTGCCCGGGCCTCAGCGGCTGGTACTGCGTCAGGTGGTGACGGTCAGCGGCCGTCGGTCACCGACCGCATGCGAAGCGGACTTCCTCGACGACAGCATCGTGATCCTCGAGCTGGCCGACCGGGATGGGGAGTTCGAACTCGCCCTCGACAGCGGCGGTGTGACCGCATTTCAGTCGTGGCTCGAATCGCGGCCGTCTCAGCGGGCACAACGCCGCTACCGCGACGACTGATCAATCTTTTTGCGCTGCAGCCTGATCGTTGTCGGCTGTGCTGTTGTCGGCAGCCGACTGGTCCGACTGGGCCCGCGTGCGCTGCTCGCCCGGCTGCCACAGGATGTCGCCGCCCGGGTTGGCGATTCTGGAGAGGATGAACAGCAGATCGGACAGCCGGTTCAGGTACTGCGCCGGCAGTGGACTGGTGTCGTCCGGGAATGCTTCGATGGCCGCCCACGCCGTTCGTTCCGCACGGCGGGTGACCGTGCGAGCAACGTGTAGATAAGCACTCAGTGGGCTGCCGCCGGGCAGGATGAACGAATTGAGCGGTTCGAGCTGGTCGGTGTAGTGATCACACCAGACCTCGAGGTCGTCGATGTAGCTCTGCAGAATGCGCAGCGGCGGATACTTCGGGTCGTCGACGACCGGGGTCGAGAGATCGGCACCGGCATCGAAGAGGTCATTCTGCACGCGCCGCAGGACGTCGGCGATCTCTGCGGACGGATTGCCCATCGCCAGCGCAACGCCGATGGCGGCGTTGGCCTCGTCGCAGTCCGCATATGCCAGCACTCGGGGGTCATTCTTGGATACGCGCGAAAAGTCGCTGAGTCCAGTGGTTCCCGCGTCGCCGGTACGGGTGTAGATGCGGGTCAGATGAACAGCCATGACAGCAAACCTACCCGGTATCCTCGCAGTGGTAATGGCCCAGTCCGGTCAGGGCCGCGACCACAACTGCGGGAGACACCGTTGGCGCCACAGGCATTCTCCATCGAACGTTCCATCACGATCGCGGCTCCGGCCGAGGCGATTTTCCCGTTCATCGTGGATTTTCATCAGTGGAAGCTCTGGTCACCCTGGGAGGGTTTGGATCCTGCGCTGGAACGGACGTATGGCGGCCCGACGGGAGCGGTGGGCAGCACCTATGCCTGGAAGGGGAACCGTAAGGCGGGCCAGGGGTCGATGATCGTGACGGATCTGGCTGTGCCCGATTCGGTGTCGGTGCAGCTGGATTTCCTCAAGCCGTTCAAGGCTTCCAATCGGGCGGTGTTCACGCTCACAGAGGTTCCGGCGGCGGCGGGAACCGAGGTTCGGTGGACCATGACCGGTGAAAATACCGGGCTGGCAAAGCTATTCGCGAAGATCGTTTCCACGGACAAGCTGGTGGGCCGGGATTTCGAGAAGGGTTTGGCCTCCCTGAAGCTCGTCGCCGAGAACCGATGATGACTATGGCGGGCCGTCGCCTGCGGTCCGTGGCCGGTCGCCTAGGCTACATCCGTGGTTGATGATCGTTTTCTGGTGACCGGGGGCGCACGACTGACCGGTGAGGTCGAAGTCGTGGGCGCCAAGAACAGCGTTCTGAAGTTGATGGCTGCGGCGTTGCTCGCAGAGGGCAGGACGACCATCACCAATTGCCCGCAGATCCTCGACGTTCCGTTGATGGCCGAGGTCTTGCGAGGTCTGGGTGCTGTTGTCAGCCATGACGGCGACACCGTGGTGATCGATACGCCGGCAGAACCCAAGTTCCACGCCGACTTCGATGCGGTGAAGCAGTTCCGGGCCTCGGTCTGCGTGCTCGGACCACTGGTGGCGCGTTGCCGCCGCGCCGTTGTCGCACTACCCGGTGGAGACGCGATCGGTTCACGGCCGCTGGACATGCACCAGGCCGGCCTACGACTGCTGGGCGCTCACAGTGTGATCGAACACGGATGCGTGGTCGCCGAGGCGGACAAGCTGATCGGTGCTCCGATCAGTCTCGAGTTCCCGTCGGTCGGCGCCACCGAGAACATCCTGATGGCGGCGGTGCTTGCCGAGGGTGTGACAACCATCGACAACGCGGCCCGCGAGCCGGAGATCGTCGATCTGTGCGTGATGTTGCAGCAGATGGGCGCCAAGATCAGTGGCGAAGGCACCTCGACTCTGACGGTCGAGGGCGTCGAGCGGCTGATGCCGGTGACCCACCGGGTGATCGGCGACCGGATTGTCGGCGCCACCTGGGCGATCGCAGCGGTCATGACCCGCGGCGACATCACGGTGCGTGGCGTCGATCCGAGGCACCTGCAGCTGGTGCTGTCCAAACTGGTGGGGGCCGGGGCGAAGGTCACCCAGTTCGACGACGGGTTCCGTGTCGTCCAGGACGACCGGCCGAAGGCGGTCAACTACTCGACACTGCCGTTTCCGGGGTTCCCGACCGATCTCCAGCCGATGGCCATCGGTTTGGCGGCCATCAGCGATGGCATGTCGGTCATCACCGAAAACGTCTTCGAGGCGCGATTCCGCTTTGTCGAGGAGATGGTGCGGCTCGGCGCCGACGCGCGGACCGATGGCCATCACGCGGTCATCCGGGGTATCGAACAGCTCTCGAGCGCGCCGGTCTGGAGTTCGGACATCCGCGCCGGGGCCGGGCTGGTACTCGCCGGTCTGGTGGCCGACGGCGTGACCGAGGTCCACGACGTCTCGCACATCGATCGTGGCTATCCCGATTTTGTGGAGATCATGCGCAGCCTCGGCGGCGAGATCGTCCGCGTGACGATGGATTCGAAGCCGGGGTACTGACCCGCGCGGGCACCTGACCCTTTGGGCAGGTGCGGTAGCTGGCGGTCCGGACGTTGTTTGCCGGGGCACGGACAGGTGACCTTGTCCTGACTGTGATCTGGGCAACATCCTTGTGGGGCAACAGTTTTTGCCCTCGAACAAGGAGAGTCAGGCCATGGCCATCGAGCTCAACCAGATCTGGGATTTCCCCATCAAGGAGTTCCATCCTTTCCCCAAAGCCAAACTGGGCGTCGGCGCCCACGACATGATCGGTGTCGAGGCGAAGGATCTCGGGATGTCCCGGGTCCTGCTCATGACCACGGGCCTGCGCGGTTCGGGGATCATCGATGAATTGATCGGCAAGATCGAGTACCAGGGCGTCGACGTGGTGCTCTTCGACCAGGTGGAGTCCAACCCCAAGGACTACAACTGCATGGACGCCGCCGCGCTGTACCAGTCGGAGAAGTGCGACGGCATCATCTCGGTCGGTGGTGGCTCGAGCCATGACGCGGCCAAGGGTGCCCGAATGGTGATCGCCCACGACGGGCGCAACATCAATGAGTTCGAGGGATTCTCGAAGGCGACCAACAAGGAGAACCCGAAGCACATCGCGGTGTCGACCACGGCCGGAACCGGCTCGGAGACGTCTTGGGCGTACGTGATCACCGACACCTCCGACATGAACAATCCCCACAAGTGGGTGGCTTTCGATGACACCTGCCTCGTCGACCTGGCGATGGACGATCCGCTGCTGTACTACTCGTGCCCCGAGCATTTCACCGCGTTCTGTGGGTTCGATGTCCTGGCGCACGCCAGCGAGCCCTATGTGTCGCGGCTGGACTTCGCACCATCACTGGGTAACGCCAAATATTCGATCGAACTGATCACCAAGCACCTGCGGACCGCGGTCTACGACCCGCGTAACCTCGAAGCCCGCACCGGCATGATGCACGCGCAATACATTGCGGCACAGGCATTCAACTCGGGTGGTCTGGGTCTGGTCCACTCGGTGTCGCATGCGGTCAGCGCGTTCTACGACAGCCATCACGGTCTGAACAACGCCATCGCATTGCCACGTGTCTGGGAGTACAACCTGCCGGCCCGTTTCGAGCGCTATGCCGAGATCGCGGCCCTGATGGGTGTCGACACCTCGAAGATGACCACCGTTCAGGCGGCAGACGCCGCGGTCGAAGAGGCGATCCGGTTGTCGAAGGACCTCGGTATCCCCGACAACTTCGGTGCCTTGCGGACGAACACCTACGACAAGAACCGGATGAACACGGGCAAGTACGAGGGCCGCGGCGAGAAGATGGACACCTCGGACAAGCAGATCCAGGCGGTCGCCGA
Source organism: Nocardia sp. 348MFTsu5.1 (assembly GCF_000383535.1). Lineage (NCBI taxonomy): Bacteria > Bacillati > Actinomycetota > Actinomycetes > Mycobacteriales > Nocardiaceae > Nocardia > Nocardia sp. 348MFTsu5.1. Next base: position 7,575 of record NZ_KB911522.1, on the reverse strand, counting down.
ACACATGATGGGGGACTGGTGTACACCGGGCAACCCGCGTGAGTCCACCGTCAACTCGTTGATCCCGTTGGTCACCCACGCGTTCACCGGTACGTACTGACATCCGGTAGACGCGGGCGAGGCATACGGCAGGGAAGGACAGCATGACCGAGTTGGCGGAAGTAGCTCATTCCAATGCAAGCGAAAGTGGTTCGGGTTCTGTGGAATTCGATTCGGTGGGGTTCGACAGTCCGGCGGCGTTGGCCGCCGCACTCCGGGAGGTGGATTACGTCATCGACCGCGACCTGTCGGTGGTGACGCACCTCGCGACCGCACTGGAACGACCGTTGCTGTTGGAAGGGCCGGCGGGCGTGGGTAAAACCGAACTCGCCAAAGCCCTGGCAGCGGCATCAGGACGTCGGCTGATCCGCTTGCAGTGCTACGAGGGCCTCGATGATGCCCGGGCACTGTACGAGTGGGATTACGCCCGCCAACTTCTTCATGTCCAGATGCTCCGCGATCGGATCACCGCGGAACTCGCCGAGTACGAGGATCTGGCGTCCGCCTCGGCGGCCCTGGCCCGCAAGGACGTCGGTGTTTTCACCGAGGATTTCCTGGTGGCCAGGCCGCTGCTGGCGGCAATTCTGTCGCCTGAACCGGTGGTGCTGTTGATCGACGAGATCGACCGCACCGACGAGGCGATGGAGGCGGTGATGCTGGAGGTGCTCGCCGAACGACAGGTCAGCATCCCCGAGTTGGGAAGTTTCACGGCACGCTCGGAGCCGTGGATCATCCTGACGTCCAACGACACTCGAGAGCTGTCCGCGGCGCTCAAGCGGCGTTGTATCCATTACGCGGTGGACTATCCCGATGCGGCCACCGAACGCGAGATCATCGCCACGCGAGCCCCGGAGATCGAGGAGTCCGCGATCGCCGATGTGGTGGCGCTGGCCGGCCGGTTGCGGGCGATGGCGCTGCGCAAGAGCCCGTCGATCGCCGAGGTCATCGATGCGGCGCGGGCCACCTCATTCCTGGGTGTCGACTCACCTGACCGGACCCGGGCCTTGTTGTCGCTCCTGGTCAAGTTCGGTGCCGATGTCGACACCGCACTGGAGAATCTCGGCCGGGAAGAGCAGCCGGACAAGTCCCGGGGTACCACCGAGATCGCCGCGGACGGCAGCAGTCCGGGGGCCTCGGTGACCGCGGCGGCATTCGGTGCCGGCCGGGCCCGGTCGGCGAGCAGGAGGTAGCGGATCATGCACCGCGGCACCATGTCTCGCGAACCGGCCCGTCGCGACCCGGTGCTCGATGTGGTGGCCGGCGCATTCAGCCGGATGTTGCGCCGGTGTGGGGTCCGGGTGTCGCCCGCCGAGACGATCGAAGTGCGCCGGGTGCTTGCGATCTATGGCAGCGAGCTGTCGACACTGCGTCCGGCGCTGAAGTCGGTGACCGTCAAGTACGGCTATGAGGTCGAGGCTTTCGAGGCGGTCTTCCAGGCGTTGTTCGTCGATGGACCGCCCGCCACCGCCGACGCGGACTCGTTGCCGAAGGTCCGCGGTACGCCCGGTGGTCTGCCGGAGGAATTCGGGTGGGACGAGGAGTTCGAAGGTGCCTCCCGGATGATCGGTGCCGACGAACACACCGAGGAGATCGGCGATCTCTTCGACGACGATCCGGAAGCCGAGCAGCGGCACGGCGATTCCGCGCACCGCGAAGAGAATGACTTCACCGTTTCGTCCGGCGCGGAATCCCTTGCCGTGGACCCTGATTCGGACTCGGTGTCCGGCGGAATCACCTACACGATCGAAGTCGACAACGCCGGCGCCGCAGACGTCGGGGACATGGCATCCTCGCCGATGCGGGTCCGGTCCGGTGTTCTCACCGTCGCCGATGCCGCTGCGGTACTGGCCGGCCTCGACAACTACGACGCCCGTCGGGTGTACGGCCGGGCCACCGGCGACGATCTCGGCAGCGCCCAGCTCGATCATCTGCTCGCCGCCATCGAGGCCTTTGTGGCCGCCTGGACGCCACCGGCGAACGTCACCGGGGCGGCGGGGGCGTCCACCGAGACCGCGGCGGTGTCCCGCGCCGACATCGATCAGGCCTGTCACCGGATCGTGCGCCGGATGCGGGGTGCCCCGCGTACCCGGGCCCGGCAACAGGGGAGCGGACGACTCGCGATCCGGCACACACTGCGGGCGGCGCTGAAGACCGACGGTGACCCGGTACATCTGTACCGCCGCACCCGGGTCCCGGGACGGATCAGGTTGCTCATCGTCGCGGATGTGTCCCTGTCGGTACGACCGGTCGCCGGTTTCATCCTGCGGATGGCCCAGTCGATGCACGAGATCGCCGATCGCTGCACCGTGTTGGCGTTTGTCGACGATCCGGTGGACGTGACCACTCCTCTGCTCGTCGGTCATGGCGACGATGCGCTGACGCGGGTGTTGTCGGCGCCGGGACTCGACCTGGCCGCCACCAGCGACTACGGGCAGGTGCTGGAGAGGTTGCTGACCACTCACGGTGGCCTACTGGACCGGCGGACGAGCGTGCTGTTCGTCGGAGACGCCCGCAGCAACGGATTCCCGGCCCGGCCCGAGCTGCTGGGCGAGCTGCGCCGTCGCACCCATCGTCTGGCCTGGGTCACACCGGAGCCACCGCGCTACTGGAATCAGGCGGGATGTGGGATGACCGACTACTCGGCCCACTGCGACGCCGTGGTGTCGGCACGTGATGCCGCCGAACTGATCGAGCGCGCCGATGAGGTCGGGAACGCGCTGTCGTGACAGGTGCCGGCGGGAAGGTTTGCAGCGAGGCGTGCGAAACAGTCCGGGTGGCCGGGCACTTCACTAGGGTTGGACCTGGGTCGGAATCGCGGCGTGCGACGGGGCGGGGCCGGAGTAGGAATGGAAGATGACGCGCAGTAGTCCGTCGCCTCGGGTGGTCAAGTTCCACGCACCCGAGATGATCATCGGTGAAGGTGCACTCGCCGAGGCCGCGCTGGCGGCCTCGCGGCTCGGGATGCGCCGTCCCCTGTTGGTGTCCGACGCCAGGGTTGCCGCGACCGCCTGGTTCGACGAGTTGATCACCCGGATCGCGGCCGTGGGACTGCATGCGAAACACTTCACCGGCGTATCACCCAATCCTCGCGCCGGCGAGATCACCGCGGCGTTCGAAACGTACACACACGCCGGTTGCGACGGGATCATCGCGCTCGGTGGTGGCTCGGTGATCGATGCCGCCAAAGGCGTTGCGATCATTGCCTCCAACGGCGGGCACATCCTCGAATACGAGGGCATCGATCGAGCGAGCAAGCCGTTGCCGCCGGTGGTCGCGATCCCGACGACCGCAGGCAGTGGATCCGACGTATCGCAGTTCTGCATCGTCAACGATCCGGCGCGCGCCACCAAGATCACGATCATCGGACGCGGGCTGGTCCCGGATGTGACAGTGGTCGATCCCCGGGTACTCGCCACCGTTCCGTCAGATGTCACCGCACAGTGCGGGATGGACGTGTTGACGCACTGCATCGAGGCGTACGTCTCGATTGCACGTAGCCGCATGACTGATAACCTTGCACTGCAATCTATTTCGACAACCTGGCGCAATCTGGAAAGGCTTGTCGACGAGCCGTCGGATCCGCAGGCATCAGTGGCGATGGCGTACGCGTCGCTCGAGGCCGGGATGGCGTTCACCAATGCGATCCTCGGGGCCGCGCACGCGATGAGTCATCCCGTCGGCGGCCGTTGCGACGCCCCACACGGCGCGATCAATTCAGTGCTGTTGCCCCATGTCATCCGGTACAACGCCCATGTGTGTGCCGACGGATTCGTAGATCTGGCCGGTGCGATCGGGATTGCGACGGATGGGTCGCCGATGACGGTCGCCGACCGCCTGGCCGATGAGGTCGCGAAATTCGCGGCCCGGATCGGTATGCCCAGCAGCCTGACGCCGCTGGGTGTGCAGAAGTCCGATGTCACCACGTTGTCCGTACATGCGCTGGCCGATTCCTGTATGACCACCAATCCGCGCCAACCGGACCAGGACACGGTCGCCGGTCTCTATCTGGACGCGCTGTGACTCCCGAGGGCAAGGCCGACAACCTCGAAACACTCGTCGGGCTCCGGTCGGTCAAGAAGACGCATTACGCCCAGTTTCGTGGCGTAGAGCAGCGGCTCACACGTGTTGTCGGTGCCCTGGAACGGATTTCCCGAGCATTGGTGCAGACCGCAGCGGGGCCCGAGGCCCTGGTGATCGCGGTGGTCGATGCCGCCCGGGAACACCTCGGCGCCGAATGGGTGCTGTTTGCGCTCACCGACGGTCGGCTGGAACGGACAGGACCCCGGCATCTGATGATGGATGCTGCGGGCGTGGTCTATGCATTCGAAGGCGTGGACGCCGCGATCGAACCGGGCGGTCTGCCCGACGTCGTCCTCAACCGCCTCAACGACATTCTGCGTGGTCAGGTGGCGAGCCTGGGCCGGCCGGTCATCGAGGACCATCACGTCCACGTCCCGGTGGAGCTCAACGGTGAGGTCGTCGGGGGACTCTCCGCCTGGGTCCCCCTCACGCAGGGGATAGATCCGACGGACGTCGTGGTGCTGAGGATCCTGGCCGGCCAGGCGACCGTTGCGTTGCTGAACGCGGCATTGTTCGAAGAGAGCAAGGCGCTGCTGGTCCAGGTCGAGCGCGCGTACGAGGAGAGCCAGCGCCACGCGACACACCTGGCCGAACGCAATCATGAACTCGAACAGACGCAGCGGGAACTGTCCGCCGCGATGCGCCAGGAAGTGCTCAACACCGAGCGGGCCCGGATCGCTCGCGAGTTGCACGACTCGGTGGCGCAGTCGGTGTTGTCGGCCGGTGTGCAGATCGAGGTCTGTCGCATCGACGCCGAACCGGAGACCGCGCAGCGCCTAGAGGTGGCCGGCAAGCTGACCAGAGACGCGGTGGAACAGGTGCGATCGGTCATCTACACGCTCAACCACACGCCGTCCGCCGGCACGGGAGACCTGACCGCAATCCTCGAAGAACTGTGTTCGATGCACATGCCTGCAGACCTGAGCACCGACGTGAGGGTGGTCGGAAATCAACGCGATCTCTCCCACGAACTGCAGCACGCCATCCTGCGCATCGCGGGAGAGGCGCTGTTCAACACCGCGATCCATGCCCGGGCTGCACACGCCAAGGTCGCGCTCACGTACGGCGAGGATGATGTCCGGCTCACGGTCGACGACGACGGCACCGGCGATCCCGACCACATGCGCCGGGTGATGCGGGCAGCAACCGTCGGTGATCTGTCCGGACGGCACCATGGATTGGCCAACATGCGCTCGCGCGCACTGGAATTGGGCGGTGATCTTCGGATCCTCCGTTCTCGGCTGGGAGGCGTCCGGGTGGTTGTCGAGATCCCGACCGAGCACAAGGGGAACACGCGATGAGTACTGCCGAACACGTCCGTCGGGAGCGTCCCGGACCGATCCGGACGATGCTGGTGGACGATCATGCGCTGCTCCGGGAGGGGATGCGATCCCTTCTCGAACGTGAGGAGTCCATATCGGTTGTCGGAGAGGCCAATACGGTCGAGGAAGCACTCGAAGGCGTCGGTGTGTGTGCCCCCGACGTGGTGGTCGTGGACCTCAAGCTGACCGCGGGCGCCGACTATGAGGGACTGCGCCTGATCAGCGAGTTGTCGAGACTGCACCCATCGATCGCGACACTGGTTCTCACCACTTTCCTCGACGACGAACTGGTGGTCCGTGCGGTCCGCAGTGGCGCCAAGGGATACGTGGTCAAAGACATCGACACCACCGAACTGGTGCGGGCGATCAAGTCGGTATCACGAGGTGACAGCGCTTTCGACCCACGCAGCGCCGCGGTGGTGCTCCGGGCGGTGACCGGTCAGGGGAACCCCGAGACACTCACCGAGCGCGAACGGCAGGTACTTCGCCTTCTGGCGGATGGCAGTGCCAACAAGAAGATCGGCGAGACGCTGTACATCTCGCCGTCGACGGTGAAGTTCCACATCCGGAACATCATCCGCAAGATGGGAGTCAGCAAGCGCACCGAGGCGGTGTACCTGGCCAGCAAGCGGGGTTTGATCTAGGAGGCAGCTGATCTAGGAGGCATGAGCCGGTGGTACGTCGAGGATCAGCCATCCGCCGTTGTCCTCGAAGATCTCCGCGCCGGCATGGTCGGCCTGCCTCGCCCAGGCGACAAGTGTCTGGGGCGTGACGACGTGACGGTGACCGAAGTGGGGGCTGGGCTCATCCTCGTATGGCACCGCGATGACCACCCGTTTGCGAGCCACTCGTAGCGCCTCGGAAATCGCCTGGTCAACGTGCGATGGAAGGTGTTCGAGCAGGTGGATCAGCGTCACGGTGTCCACCGAGGAATCGGGGTACGGGAGGGCGAGTGCGTCCCCGACGCGCGCCTGCACTTGTAGGCCGAGGCGCCCGGCGGCGGTGCGCAGGAGCTTCACCGCGCCCGATGAGATGTCGCAGGCCTGCACGTCGAACCCGGTGAGTGCCGCACGTAGTGCGAAGAAACCGAAGCAACTTCCCACCTCCAGGACACTGGACCCGGCGAGTTGGGACAGAGCTCGATGGTGGACGGACGCAAACGGCGACCTGCCGCTCGCCAGCTCGTCGAGGGAGTTGTCGTAGAACGCCTGCCAGCACAGCGCCGGATCGTCAGCGCAGGTGAGCACAAGACCGAGCGCCGCGGATTCGAAGTCGGCCTGTCCGGACAAGGCGCCGCACTCCACCAGCTTCAGCAGTTCGGCAACCATCGCCGCGTCGGAGATCGACTCGAGCCCGAAGCTGTGGGTCAGATGGACGGTCTGGCCGGCAGTCCGATGTGCTTTCACGTCGATCGCGGCCAGTCCTGGAATCTCGTGCAGAAGACGTTGCACCGCAACACCATTCGATTCGTATCGGCCGGAGTTGAGCGTTGCGATCGCCATTCCCTGACGGTACGACCACCTGGGCTCTGGAGTAACTGTCCAAAAGGTGGGTAGGAGAGCACTTTCCGGTCAGGCTTTGGCTTTGGTGACTCCAAACGTGTTGTCAATGCAACGCGCAGCGATCGCCTCGGTGGCGGTCATCACAATGACAACTTTCGCCGGTAAGGGGCGCCGGCCCAGGGTTTTTGCCAACGCAGCAGTGCCGTGACCTGCACTGATGCATCTCGAATCGATTGCGGACCAGGCGATTTGACGGTGGGTGTGGTGGTCCCGTAACTTTTGTCGAGTCAGCGAGTGAGGCACTGGAGAGCAAGTCGCCGGGGCCGGTAACACCGACAGGGATTCTTTCCTTGAAGGAACAACGTTGACCGCCCAAGTTATGAATCAGATCCGCTTTCGAGTGGGGTGTTTCAGCGCGGGTGGTGACGGACCGCGAAATGCGGCGAGTTGCGGGCCGGATGTGAGTCGGGTAAGCTTGAAAAGTTGCCTCGGAAACGAGACAGCTTGCGGTAAGACAACAAATGTATCCCTTCCAGGATGGCATCTCAGTGTGGGTGTCGAAGTTGGTTGTGGGTGTGTTCTTTGAGAACTCGATAGTGTGTCGATGGATTGTTAGTGCCAATTTAGGTGCT